>NZ_JALPTB010000025.1 GCF_023218075.1 Rhodococcus sp. HM1
CCGCAGACCTCTGCGGCGACCCAGCGACCCGACCTGCGTCAGCCGGTCGATCCGACTATGCGTCTGGGCGCACCGCCCAAGGCGCCCGCGAAGGGCCTGAGGGTCGTCGCGCTCGGCGGTATCGGCGAGATCGGCCGCAACATGACGGTCTTCGAGCACCAGGGCAAGATCCTGATCGTCGACTGCGGCGTGCTGTTCCCCGAGGATCAGCAGCCCGGCGTCGACCTGATCCTGCCCGACTTCCGGTACATCGAGAACCGGATGGACGACGTCGAAGCGATCGTGCTGACGCACGGTCACGAAGATCACATCGGCGCGGTGCCGTTCCTGCTGCGTCTGCGCCCCGACATTCCGGTGGTCGGCTCCAAGTTCACGTTGGCGCTGGTCGCGGCGAAATGCCGCGAGCACCGGCAGCGGCCCGTGCTCGTCGAGGTCACCGAGGGGGAGAGCACCACGCACGGCCCCTTCGAGTGCGAGTACTTCGCGGTCAACCACTCGATTCCCGACGCGATCGCCGTCGCGATCCGCACCGACGCCGGTCTCGTCCTGCACACCGGCGACATCAAGCTCGACCAGTTGCCCCTGGACAACCGGCTCACCGACCTGGCCGGGTTCTCGCGACTCGGCGACGAAGGCGTCGACCTGTTCCTCGTCGACTCCACCAATGCCGAGGTGCCGGGTTTCGTCACCCCCGAACGCGAGATCGGCGGCGTGCTCGACGGCGTCATCGGCAAGGCCACCAACCGCGTCATCGTCGCCTCGTTCGCCAGCCACGTCCATCGCATCCAGCAGGTCGTCGACGTCGCCGCCCGGTACAACCGGCGGATCGCGTTCGTCGGCCGCTCGATGGTCCGCAACATGCAGATCGCCCAGGACCTCGGGTACCTGCAGGTGCCCGACGGCCTCGTCGTCGACCTGGACACCGCGGCGAGCCTGCCGGGCAACCGCCTCGTCCTGGTCTCGACGGGATCCCAGGGCGAACCGCTCTCGGCCCTCTCACGCATGGCCCGCGGCGAGCACCGGCAGATCAACATCCGCGCCGACGACCTCGTCGTGCTGGCGTCGTCGCTGATCCCCGGCAACGAGAACTCGGTGTTCGCGGTCGTCAACGGACTCGCCAAGCGCGGCGCGACCGTCGTCACCCAGCAGAACGCGAAGGTCCACGTCTCCGGCCACGCATCGGCCGGTGAGTTGCTGTACCTGTACAACGCGGTGCGCCCGACCAACGCGATGCCCGTCCACGGCGAATGGCGGCACCTGCGCGCCAACGCGAAGCTCGCCGAAGCCACCGGTGTGCCGCCCGAGCGGATCGTCCTCGCGGAGGACGGTGTCGTCGTCGACATGGTCGACGGTCTCGCCGAGATCGTCGGGCAGATCCCCGTCGGCCACGTGTACGTCGACGGTCTGTCCGTCGGCGACGTCGGCGAATCGACCCTGTCGGACCGGCTCATCCTCGGCGAGGGCGGCTTCATCTCGATCTCGGTCGCCGTCGACTCGGCCACCGGCCGTGCGGTCAGTTCCCCCGAGGTGTCGGGACGCGGATTCTCCGACGACCCCACGGCCCTGTCCGAGGCCGCCCGGCTCGTCGACAAGACGCTCGACGAACTCGCCGCGGAAGGCATCAACGAGACCCACCGCATCGCACAGGCCATCCGGCGTGTGGTCGGGCGCTGGGTGTCCGAGACCTACCGCCGCCGGCCGATGATCGTGCCGACCGTCATCGCGGTGACAGCACCGGAGTGATCTTCGGGCGGCCCGTGTCCACCGACCGCGGGTCGCCCGCCGGGAGCGATGACGGTGTCGGGCGCGCCGTGTACCGTCGGCGCCGTGAGCCTGGCCAAACGCGAACGAGCAGCCCTGGTCCGCACGATGTCGGAGGTCGGTCCCGACGCGCCCACCCTCTGCGGGGACTGGACGACACGGGATCTCGCCGCGCACCTGCTGGTGCGCGAGCGCCGGATCGACTCGATGCCCGGCATCCTTCTGCCGCAGCTCGCGGACCACACCGAGAAGGTGCGCAAGTCGGCCACCGACCGGCCGTGGGCGTACCTGCTCGCGGACATCGAGTCCGGGCCGCCGATGTGGTCCCCGTTGTTCCTGGTCGACGCGGTCGCGAACGCGGGGGAGATGTTCGTCCACCACGAGGACGTCCGGCGCGCCGTCGACGGCTGGGAGCCGCGGGTGCTGCCCGCCGACGATCAAGAGCACCTGTGGCGGCTGGCCCGGCAGATCGGCCGGCGCAGCTACCGCGGCAGCGATGTCAGCGTCGTCTTCGAACGCCCCGACGGCACGCGCGCCACCGTGCGGAAACGAGGCCCGCGCACCGTCGTGCTGCGCGGCGAACCGGCGGAACTGCTGCTGCACGCGTTCGGTCGCGACCAGGTGCGGCTGGAGACGGACGGCGAGCCCCGCGACCTCGACGAGATCACGGCCTCGGCTCGCGGCGTGTGACGGTGAATACCCAGGTCACGGCGTGTCCTGTGACATGAACCGCGACGTGGTGCCGGTGTTGCGGATGGTTCGGATGGGGACCGAGCGGCTAACCTGACGGGTATGGCAGGAAAGTCGAGCAGTCGCGGATCGTCCACGACCTCCCGGTCGAAGGCGACAGCGCGCGGCTCGGCCGGGACCTCGAGCCGCTCCGGCAGCGCCGGTGCGAGCCGGTCCGGCGGTTCCTCGAAGAGCGGATCGTCGCGCAGCGGCGCGGCCAAGAGTGGAACCGCGAAGGCGGGCACCGCGAAGACCGGCGCCACCAAGCGCCGGTCCTCGGCGTCGTCCACCCGGACCCCGGCGCGGCGTTCGGCCGCATCCACGCGTCCGGCCCGCGTCGCCGCGCCCTCTCGAACCTCGGCGTCCGGACGTCGGGGCCCCGGCGTGCTCGACTCCCTCGGGCGCGGGATCAGCGCCGGCTGGTTCATGATCGCTCGCGGCGTCGGCGCCACCATCCGCACGATGGGCAAGGCCGGCGACATCGAACACGGTCACCGCCGCGACGGCATCGCGCTCGGACTGATCGCACTCGGCCTGGTCGTGGCGGGCAGCGTGTGGTTCGGGGTCGGCGGCCCGGTCGGCGGCTGGGTCGAATCCGGGGTGCGCGCGGTCACCGGTGGTGCCAGCGCAGTGCTGCCGCTCGTCGCGATCGGTATCGCCGTGGTGCTCATGCGCACCGAGCCGCGACCCGAGATCCGCCCCCGCCTGATCCTCGGCGGGCTGCTGGTCGGGCTCCCGGCACTCGGGCTGTGGCACATCGCATCCGGATCGCCCACCACCCCCGAAGGCCGATCGCAGGGCGCCGGGTTCGTCGGCGGCGCGGTCGGCGGGCCGCTCACCTCGGGCCTGACCGTCTGGCTCTCGGTGCCGCTGATGGTGCTGGCCGCCGGGTTCGGGATCCTGCTCATCACCGGCACCACCGTGCGTGAACTGCCCGGTCTCTTCCGCGACTACTTCGGGTTGTCGTATCGCGCCGACGACGAATACGGCGACTACGACGAGTACGACCCCCACGACGACTTCGGCCGTGACGAACCGCCGTACGACGACCACGACCCGACGCTGTTCGACGCCGACGGCTATCCCACCGAACGCCGCCCGCGACGGCGCCGCACCCCGGCCGAGAACTACCCGACCGACGAATTCGACGGCAACGCCCGCACCGAGGTGCTGCCGCTGTGGGACGCGCCCGCGACGAAGCCGTTCGAGGCGCCGCCCGCTCCCGAACCCGAACCGGAACCGGAACCGACGCCGGAACCGCCCAAACAGCGGACCAGGCCCAAGCCGACCCCGAAGCCCACCCCGCTGCCGACGCCGGCCGTCGACGAGGCCGACGAACTCGACGCGATGGTGCCGGAGCGGGTCGTCGAAGGCGACTACACGCTGCCGTCGATCGGGCTGCTCATCCAGGGCGACCCGCCGAAGACGCGCTCGTCCGCGAACGACCAGATGATCGACTCGATCACCGAGGTCCTCGAACAGTTCAAGATCGACGCGGCGGTCACCGGGTTCACCCGCGGTCCGACCGTCACCCGCTACGAGGTCGAACTGGGTCCCGGCGTCAAGGTCGAGAAGATCACCGCGCTGGCGCGCAACATCGCGTACGCCGTCGCGACCGACAACGTGCGGTTGCTCGCCCCGATCCCGGGCAAGTCCGCGGTGGGCATCGAGGTGCCCAACTCGGACCGCGAACTGGTCCGGCTGGCCGACGTGCTCGCCGCCCCGAGCACCCGCAAGGATCGGCATCCGCTGGTGATCGGCCTCGGCAAGGACATCGAGGGCGACTTCGTGCACGCCAACCTGGCGAAGATGCCGCACCTGCTGGTGGCCGGTTCCACCGGTTCCGGTAAGTCCAGCTTCGTCAACTCGATGCTGGTGTCGCTGTTGATCCGGGCGACCCCGGAGGACGTGCGGATGATCCTCATCGACCCCAAGATGGTCGAGTTGACGCCGTACGAGGGCATCCCGCACCTCATCACGCCCATCATCACGCAGCCGAAGAAGGCGGCGGCCGCGCTGGCGTGGCTCGTCGAGGAGATGGAGCAGCGCTACCAGGACATGCAGGCCAACCGGGTGCGGCACATCGACGACTTCAACGCCAAGGTGCGCTCCGGGGAGATCACCGCGCCGCTCGGCAGTGAACGCGTGTACCGCCCGTATCCGTACATCCTGGCGATCGTCGACGAGCTCGCCGACCTGATGATGACCGCGCCGCGTGAGGTCGAGGAGTCGATCGTGCGGATCACGCAGAAGGCCCGCGCCGCCGGTATCCACCTCGTGCTGGCCACGCAGCGACCGTCCGTGGACGTCGTCACGGGCCTGATCAAGACGAACGTGCCGTCCCGGCTGGCGTTCGCGACCTCGTCGCTCACGGACTCGCGCGTCATCCTCGACCAGCCCGGCGCCGAGAAGCTCATCGGTATGGGCGACGGTCTGTTCCTGCCGATGGGGGCGGGCAAACCGCAACGCCTGCAGGGTGCGTTCATCACCGACGAAGAGATCGCCGCGGTCGTCGACTTCACCAAGAACCAGGCCGAACCCGAGTACACCGAGGGCGTCACGACGCAGAAGGCGGGGGAGAAGAAGGACGTCGACCCCGACATCGGCGACGACCTCGACGTGTTCCTCCAGGCCGTGGAACTGGTGGTGTCCAGCCAGTTCGGCTCGACGTCGATGCTGCAGCGCAAGCTGCGCGTCGGTTTCGCGAAGGCCGGCCGGCTCATGGACCTGATGGAGACCCGCGGTGTGGTCGGCCCGAGCGAAGGGTCGAAGGCCCGCGAGGTGCTGGTCAAGCCGGACGAACTCGAGGGCCTGCTGTACTCCATCCGTGGGGGCGGTGGAGACGGGGAGAACGGCTCCGACCAGGACTGATACGGCCCCGGGCTGCGAGTGTGGTTGAATGGACCACGTTGTGGAGGGGAGTATCCCCGTGATCCGCGACAGTTCCGTCAACACGTACGGCAGCGTTGCCGCTCCGGGACTGTCGGTCTGCACCTGTGCAGGCGGGAGAGACCTCCGGTGCCCTTTCAGGTCTACCGGAGGAATTCAGCCCCATGCATGTGACACCCCTGGTGTGGCTCGTCACGATCGCGGTCATCGCCGCGCTCTTCGTGTTCGACTTCGTCTCCCACGTCCGTACCCCGCACGCCCCCTCGCTGCGTGAATCCGGATTCTGGTCCGCCGTCTTCATCGGCATCGCGATCCTGTTCGGCGTCGTGGTCTTCGCGCTGTGGGGACCGCAGTACGGCGGCGAGTACTTCGCCGGCTACGTCACCGAGAAGGCGCTGTCGGTCGACAACCTGTTCGTGTTCGTGGTGATCATGGCGACCTTCGCGATCCCCCGCGAATATCAGCAGAAGGTGCTCACCATCGGCATCGTCCTGGCCCTGGCGATGCGCGGCGCGTTCATCGCGGTCGGTGCCGCGGCGATCAACGCCTACAGCTGGGTGTTCTACCTGTTCGGCGTCTTCCTGCTGTACACCGCGGTCAAGCTGATCATCGACCACAACAAGGACGAGGACACCAAGCCCGACGAGGGCCGCATCGTGAAGCTGGTGCGCAAGGTCGTTCCCACCACCGAGCACTACGACGGCGACCGTCTGGTCACCCGGATCGACGGCAAGCGCATGGTCACGCCGCTCATGCTCGCGCTGCTCGCCATCGGCTTCGCCGACGTGCTGTTCGCCCTCGACTCCATCCCGGCGATCTACGGCCTCACCCAGGAGCCGTACCTGGTGTTCACGGCGAACGCGTTCGCCCTGATGGGCCTACGTCAGCTGTTCTTCCTCATCGGCGGCCTGCTGGACCGCCTCGTGTACCTGTCGTACGGCCTGTCGATCATCTTGGCGTTCATCGGCCTCAAGCTTGTGCTGCACGCGCTGCACGAGAACACGCTGCCGTTCGTCAACGGCGGGGAGCACGTCGCGGTCCCGGAGATCTCCACGAGCCTGTCGTTGGCGGTGATCATCGGGGTGCTCGTCGTGACGACCGTCCTGAGCCTGCTCAAGAACCGCAGCGACGCCCGGAAGGCCGAGGCCGTGGAGAGCTCCGAAACCGAGAACGTGCGGTGACCGTCAGGCGTTGAACACGCCCATCACCGGCTGCCAACCGGTGATGCGGACGGCGTCGACGAGGTTGCGCTGCGCGAACGGGTCCTGTGCCATCAGTTCGTGCGCGGCAGCCTCGTCGGCGACGTCGATGAGGATCAGGGCGCCCGAACCGTCCACCCACGGGCCCGTCGCCACGACCGTGCCCGCGTCGACGAGGTCGCTCAGCCAGCTGCGGTGCGTCGGGCGGTGCTTGTCGCGTGCGGCGACGGTGGCGTCGGAGTAGGTGTATTCGACGGCGAACAGGGGCATGGGTTCCTCGCTTCGGGTTCGGGGTGTGCTCCGGAGCCGCTCAGAGCGTGAGCAGCATCCGCGTGTTGCCGAGTGTGTTGGGTTTGACGTAGCTCAGATCCAGGAACTCGGCGACGCCGGTATCGTACGACCGGCACATTTCGGCGTAGACCTCGGCGGTGACGGGGGTGCCCTCGATCTCGGCGAATCCGTGCCGGCCGAAGAACTCCACCTCGAACGTGAGCACGAAGAGCCGGTCGAGCTCGAGTTCTCGCGCGACCTCGATGAGTTTGGCCACCACGAGATGTCCGGCGCCGCGCCCCTTGACCCGCGGATCCACCGCGACCGTGCGCACCTCGCCGAGATCCGCCCACAGCACGTGCAGCGCGCCGCAGCCGATGACCTCGCCACCCGATTCGGCCACCCAGAACTCCTGCACCGACTCGTACAGGGTCACGAGGTTCTTCTCGAGCAGGATGCGACCTGCATAGATGTCGATGAGACGCTTGATCTCCGGAACGTCCGACGTTCGAGCACGGCGCACGATGATCCGGTCGGCGTGTTCGTGATCGGGCGTCGGAGAAGTCATGCGGTGAACAGTAGCGGGTGCTCGGAACGATATTGTGGGTCACGTGCCGGTCGGATCGTCGAGTTCATCCCAGATTCCGGGGGAACTACGTCCACCGGCCCGACCTGTGCCGACTTCCGGTACTTCACGACGTTGCACCCGGAGGTCCGCATGAGCACGCCCCGTCCCCATGTCGCCGGGGCCGGTAGCGGCGCCGCGCCGGGACCGCACGCCGGCACCGCCCACGAGCCGGTGCCGCTGTGGAACATCGCGAACATCCTCACCATGCTGCGGATCGCGCTGGTGCCGGTGTTCCTCGTGCTGCTGTTCGTCGGCGACGGTCACGAGACCCGTTGGCGCATCGCGGCCACGGCGGTGTTCGCGATCGCCGCGATCACCGATCGCGTCGACGGTCAGCTCGCCCGTCGTCGAGGTCTGGTCACGGATTTCGGCAAGCTCGCCGACCCGATCGCGGACAAGGCGCTGATCGGTGCCGCACTCGTCGGCCTGTCGGTCCTCGGCGACCTGTCCTGGTGGGTGACCGGAATCATCGCCGCCCGCGAACTCGGTATCACGGCACTGCGATTCGCGGTGCTCCGGCACGCGGTGATCCCCGCCAGCCGCGGCGGCAAGGCCAAGACTCTCGTGCAGACCCTCGCGATCGGGGTGTACCTGCTGCCTTTGCCGGACGCCGTGATGCCGTTCGCGGTCGCGCTGATGGCGCTGGCAGTGCTGTTGACCGTGGGTACCGGCATCGACTATGTAGTCCAGGCGGCACGGTTGCGCGCGGGCGTCCGCACGGAGGCACAGCATCACCGCGACGACCAGCATCACCGCGACGACCTGGGCGGAGCCGAAGCGTAGATGGCCGCCGCGCCGGATCCTCTCGTCGCCGCCACCCGGGCCGCAGACCTCGTTGCCGCCCTCGTCGAGCGAGGGCAGACCGTCGCGACCGCCGAATCGCTCACTGCGGGCCTGCTCTCGGCCACGATCGCCGGTGTGCCCGGAGCCAGCGCGGTGTTGCGCGGTGGTCTCGTCGTGTACGCGACCGATCTGAAGGCATCGCTCGCCGGCGTCGACACCGAGCGCCTCGGGCGGGACGGTCCGGTCGCCGAGTCGACCGCTGCAGCACTCGCCGAGGGCGCTGCGGAACGCTGCGGTGCGACGTGGGGTGTCGGACTGACCGGGGTCGCCGGCCCCGACGATCAGGACGGGCACCCGCCGGGCACCCTTTTTCTGGGGATCTGTGGCCCCGACGGCACCACCGTGACATGCCCTGCGGTGCACGGCGACCGATGGTCCATCCGGCTCGGTGCGGTGGACGCCGCCGTGTCGGGGCTACTCGGGCGCCTGACATTGGACTCGGCGTTGTAGTGTCTGCTCACCGCGGTTTCGGTGCACGGTGTCGCGACCGCGGGAACCCGGCGGCGCGGTTACGCGTTGTCCGGGATAAGGCACGACGGACGAGGAGGACGCGATGGCTCTGTTGTTGCGTGAGGCAATCGGTGACAGCCTTCGGCGCACCCGTGTGTCGCAGAGTCGCACTCTGCGCGAGGTGTCGAGCAGTGCGCGGGTCAGCCTCGGCTACCTCTCGGAGATCGAACGCGGACGCAAGGAAGCGTCGAGCGAACTCCTCGCGGCAATCTGCGACGCGCTCGAGGTGCCGCTGTCCGACGTGCTGTTCGACGTCAGCGAGTCGCTGGCGGATGCGGCACCGCATCGCGATCGGAAGGATGCCGCTGCGGCGGCACCCCTCGATTCCGGTGTGGCCGTCCACGGTCCTGCCGGGGATCCGGCCGCGCGAATTGCGCAGGACACCCGCGTGGTGATTCCGCCACCTGCGACGCGGGCGCTGGCTGCCGCCTAACATGGATCACGACCGCGCCGGCTTGCCGGATGCGGACGAAAGCGACAGACTTTTTCGGGTCACCACCGGGGGGTGGCCCGGGACACGACAGGTGGGACCGCCCGATGAACGGTGAAGGTGCGGCGGTCCGAATCGGTGCGCGAGGGCCGCGCACCGGGTCGCGTTCGGCGCGGCGTACCAGATGGAGGCAGGATCACACCCATGGCTAATCCGTTCGTCAAGGGTTGGAAGTACCTCATGGCGCTTTTCAACTCCAAGATCGATGAGAAGGCCGATCCGAAGGTCCAGATTCAGCAGGCGATCGAGGATGCCCAGCGTCAGCACCAGGCCCTGTCCCAGCAGGCTGCGTCCGTCATCGGCAACCAGCGGCAGCTCGAGATGAAGCTCAACCGTCAGCTGGACGAGGTCGAGAAGCTCAACGCCAGTGCCCGTCAGGCCGTGCTCATGGCCGACCAGGCCACCGCCGCCGGCGACACCGAGAAGGCCATCCAGTACACGAACGCCGCCGAGGCGTTTGCGGCCCAGCTCGTGACCGCCGAGCAGTCCGTCGAGGACCTCAAGGTGCTGCACGACCAGTCGCTGCAGGCCGCGGCGCAGGCGAAGAAGGCCGTCGAGCAGAACGCGATGGCCCTGCAGCAGAAGGTCGCCGAGCGCACCAAGCTGCTCAGCCAGCTCGAGCAGGCGAAGATGCAGGAACGGGTCAGCGAGTCGCTGCGCTCGATGGACTCGACCCTGTCGGCTCCCGGCACCACCCCGAGCCTCGACGCCGTGCGCGAGAAGATCGAGCGGCGTTACGCCGACGCCTTGGGCTCGGCCGAGCTCGCCCAGAATTCGGTGCAGGGCCGCATGCTCGAGGTCCAGCAGGCGACGATCCAGATGGCCGGGCACAGCCGGCTCGAGCAGATCCGCGCATCGATGAAGGGCGAGGCGCTCCCCGGTGGTGCCGCCGGTACCTCCACGCCGGCCGTGAACACCGCGAAGGAACCGCCGGCCGCCGGTGCAGCGGGAACGCAGTAGTCGACAGTCGGATGTGATCCAGACATGAGCACTCCGGGCAACGGCCGGGTCGGGAACGTTCCCGCCCCGGCCGTTGCCGCGCTCAGGGAAGCCGCCGACGGTGTCGTCGAAGCGGCGCGCCGCTGGCGTGATCCGTCCGCCCGGCTGCGGCGGAAGAAGCGGCGGGCCCGCCGCAGAGCCCGAATCTTCGGGGCCGCCACCGGCATGTGGGGCGTCGGCACCGCCACGCTGGTCGCCGCGTCCGCCCCGGACTGGACGATCGTCGCGACCGGCGGCACCACCGCGGCGCTCGCGGTTCCCGCGGTTCTGGCGGTACGGAAGGTGCGACGCCTCGATGCGGTGCCCATCCCGCCGGCTCCTCCGCGTCGGCGCGCGTTGCCGTCGGACGGTTCCGTCGCACGCGCACCCATGGCGCGACTGGCCAGCAACGAGCGGAGCCTGGCGCATCTGCTCGGGGTCCTCGCCCGGTCCCAGGCGGTCGTCGCCGAGGATCTCGACGAGATCGGCGAGGCCGCTCGGGCCGCGTCGTCCGCGCTCGAGGCCGTCGCGGTCGACGTCGTCGCGCTCGAATCCGCAGCACGTGGGAGCGCCGCGGCCGCGGCGCAGCTCGGACCGGCGCTCGCCGCGGCCGGTCACCGTCTCGAGACCGGTGTCGATCAGTTCGAGGAACTCGTGGCGGCCGCCGCGCGGCTCGCCGGGGCGCCCGAGGGCAGCCGGCCCATGGCCGTGCTCGAGCAGCAGCGCGCCGAATTGATCTCCGCGTCCGATCGCTTCGAGGGCTGGGCCCAGTCGTGGCAGGACGTCGACCGGATCCAGCAGCGGTTCCGGCCCTAGGAACTACGCCTAGTCGTCCACGCCCCGCGCGGAGAGTGCTTCGCCCATCGCATCCGCGGACCGCAGGGCGCCCACGACGACCGGAACCACCAGGGCGCGCAACGAGAAGCCCAGGCCGCGGGCCTTGCGCGCGTCGCTCACCTGTGTCACCAGCTCACCGAGCAGGGGGATGCAGCGGATGGTCATGACCAGCACGAGGCCGATCCGCTCCGGATTCACACCGACCCGGCGCAACGGCCCCAGGCCCGCAACGATCGCGTCCAGCATGTCCGTCACGCGGGTCGTGAGCGTCACCAGCGCCGCGAGCGCGACCGCGAGCAGCAGCGAACCGCACACCACCACCGCGCGTTCCCAGCCCGCGACCACGACCTGGAACACACCGATGAACGCGAGCATCCACAGCAACGGACGCAACTGGACGACGGCGAGCCGGACCGGAATCCGCGCCATGGCGTAGAGCCCGGCCACGGCGGCGGCGACGGGCAGCACCTGCCACGGCCGGTCGATCCACAACGTCAGCGCGACGATGGCCGCCGCGGTGACGACGAGCTTCGGTCCCGCCGGGAGGCGGTGCAGCGGCGTGGTCGCCGGGTGGTAGAGGCCCAGCGTCGTCATGATGCGACCAGGGTCCGGTAGAAGTCGACGGCCGGGCCGGGCGCGTCGTCGGCGACGATCCGGCCGCCGTCGACGACGAGCACCCGATCGAAGTCGGTGAGCAGATCCAGCTGGTGGGTCACGACGATCAACTGCTGTTCGAGGTTCGCGAACGTCTGCGAGATCAGCCTGGTATTGCGGAGATCGAGCAGGGTGGTCGGCTCGTCCGCGACGAGGACCTGCGGGTCGGTGACCATGATCGCGGCCAGCGCCAGCATCTGCTTCTGGCCTCCCGACAGCAGGTGGCTGGGGTGGTCGTGGTGCCCGCCGAGGCCGAAGTCGCCGAGCACCCGCCGGACCCGTTCGGCGCGTTCGGCTTTGCCGAGTCCGCTGCGCCGCAACGAGAAGTCCACATCCTCGGCGACGGTCGGCATGACGATCTGGTGGTCGGGATCGGTGAACACGAATCCGACGCGTCGCCGCACCTCGCGGCCCTTGCGTGCGGTGTCCAGGCCGTCGACGGTGACCGTGCCGGAGGTGGGAACGACGAGACCGTTGATCATGCGGGCCAGCGTCGATTTGCCGCTGCCGTTGGCCCCGACGATCCCGATCCGCCTTTCGGTGAGGATCACGTCGATGCCGTCGAGCACGACCCGCTCGCCGTAGGCGTGTCGGACCGAATCGAAGCGGATCTCGCTCATCGACGGACGGTCAGTGGGCGAGATCGCCGGCGGGCTTCGCCGCCACGCGCGACGCGATCAGGCCGGGGTAGGCGCGGTGCACCTGCGCCGCAACGGCGGCTGCGACGACGGCCTTGAGCAGGTCGCCGGGCAGGAACGTCACGTTGGCGCTCAGCGCGGCCCAGAAGGTCAGGTCGGTGCGCAGCAGCATCCCGGCGATGCCGAAGGCGTACAGCACCACGATCCCGCCCAGCACGTTGATCGCGACACCGGGCACCACCCGGTAGCGCGGCAGCATCCGCGCGGACAGCCAGCCGATGACCGCGACGGCGGGAATCCAGCCGATCAGGAAGCCGGCGGTGGGGGAGGCCAGGGACGTGAGGGTCGTGCGACCGCCGGCGAGCACGGGAAGCGCAAGACCCAGCACGATGACCGTCGCGACGGACAGCACACCCTTGCGGGCACCGAGCAGTGCCCCGGCGAGCATCACTCCGAGGGTCTGCAGCGTGATCGGCACACCCGACGATCCGATGGTGATCTGCCCGGGAAGCCCGAGCGCGATGATCAGAGCAGCGAACACGGCGATCTGCGCCAGGTCGCGGGCGGGAATGCGACGGGTCGACGACACGATTTCTCAGCCTTCTTCACATGGGTGGGAACGCGTCGAGCCTATGTGCCTTGTGCGTGCTGTGCGTCACCACCCCGCTCCGGGAGTGACCCCGACGTGGCGGCCGGCGGCTCGGGGATTCCCCCCATCTTTCCCTGATTTGTGCTCTGACCTGGTGTTTTTCCGGTCTGGGACTGTCAGGATCGTGGTGTACGGCAGTGAGAAATGCCAATCGAGTCAGGAGAAGGCGATGTTCTGGAAGATCGTGGGTGTGGTGGCGCTGGTGTGGATCGGCCTGGCGTTGTTCGGCGCCCTGTTCGAGCACTTGTTCGGGATTCTCGTGGTGAGCGCGATCATCTTCGGCGGATATCTGATCTACAAGGCGATTGCGGGTGACAAGCACGACGACATCATGAAGGTCTGATCCACGGCGCTCCGCGCCTGTCGCCCACAGCGGTCCGAGCCTGTCACCTGCGCAGCAACCGGGTGAGCAGGCGCCGCCCTTGCCCGAGCGAGACGTCGGGAAGGTAGGCGCGTCCGACCGCGACGCCGATCGCGGGCAGCGCGGCGGGATCCGGGAAGACCATGTACAGGGGCCGGTACTCGGGCTGGAACTTGGACTTGAACGCGAGCAGCGACCGGAACCCGTAGACCGGTTCGAGGGTGCGCCCGAGCATCTCGAGCAGCGCGTCGAGTGCCGTGCGGTCCACCGCGTCGGTCCGTCCGGCCGCGGCCAGGGGCGCACCGGACAGGCTCAGGTACTCGAGTCCCTCCTGCTGGGCAGACAACGCGGCCGACGCGATGAGGAACTCCATCGATGGGCGGAAACCGTCGGAGCGACGCCGCATGAAGTCGAGGGTCAGCGCGACGACGGTGCCGTCGCGGTAGACCGGCATCCACGAGGTGATGGCGTGGACGTGCCGGTCGCCGTCGATCGCGAGCAGCAGCCGGACCTCGGGGTCGCGGAGTTCCTCGAGACCGCCGAGCGTGAACCCCATCTCCGGCAGGCCCTTGTCGGCGACCCATTCCTCGGAGATCGCCACGATCTGCTCGACGACGGCCAGCGGCGCGTCGTGCAGGGTCGTCCATTCGGCGGTGACGCCGTCCTTGCGGGCCCGGTTGAGGGCGGTGCGCACGTCCTGGAACTTCTTGCCGGAGAAGGCCAGCCCTTCGAGCCGGATCACGGTTTCCTCGGCGACCTGCAGGCACGTCCAGCCGTGCTCGCGGGCGATGGCCGCGGTGGGCTCGCCGACCGAGTACAGGCACGGGGTCCAGCCGTTCTCGGCGCAGTACGAGGCGAATTCGTCGACGGCGGCGACGAGGGTGTCGCGGTCGCCGATCGGGTCGCCGGTGGTGAGCGCGACACCGGAGTGCACCCGGTAGGCGACGGCGTGCCTGCCGTCGGAGGAGAACCAGTAGTGGTTGCCGCCCCAGGTGGTCATCCACGACAGGGACGATCCGCCGGGCGAGTGCAGCAGTTCGCGGACGCGTCGCTGCGCGTCGGCGTCGTAGCCGAGCGCCGGCACCTGGAAGCTGCGCAGCATCAGCCCGCAGAACACCGCCCACACCAGGACGCCGACCCACTCGAACAGCAGGGTCGCGGCGGACGTGAGCGGCAGCACGGGCGGTTCGAACAGCTGGAGGTAGACCGGCGGGATCAGCCGTCGCGGCATGTCCCGCAGCAGGGTCCATGCTCCCGGATCGCGATCGAAGCCGTCGGCGAGCAGCGATCCGGCGCCGACGTAGACGAGTGCGGCGACCACGACGGCGCCGAGTGTGCCCAACCACACGGGGGCATAGGTGCCGCGTGGGGCACGGACCTGGAACAGTCGTCGGCTCCCCAGCAGCAGCACGAGGATCGCGACCAGCGCCAGCAGCGGGGCCAGTTCCATGTACACCGAGCTGTGCCGATGCTGCCCGTACAGCAACGACCGGGTCGCGTCCTGCTCGGTGGTCTCGGCGACGAGGCTCGCGGCCGCGACCGCGATCAGCGCGACGTGCGCCCACACCGACAGCAGCCACCCGGCGCGTCGTCCCCGGCGCAACCCATCCGCGGACACGAGCAGCACGATCGACGGCATCAGGTTCATCACCAGCGGTCCGAGCCCGGACAGCCGCAGCGCCTGCTGTCCCTTGCGGCATTCGTCGTGCAGCGCCGGGTCGGCACACACGTCCACCAGTTCGCGCGCCGAATAGGGGACCTGGTCGAACAGCATCCGCAGCGCCGAGAGCGGTCCGATCGCGTGCGGAGAGAACGCGGCCAGCACGGGACCGAGCACGCTCGCGGCCACGACCAGCGCGACCAGCGTGCGTTGCTCGCGGACGGTGCCACCGAGCGCCGGGCCCCGCGCGGAGCGTCCGCACAGCCACGGCCCCAGAACCACGCCCGCCACCGCCGCGCACAGCCGCGTCACGTCCTGCAGGTGCCCGGCGAACAGGGCGGCCGTCACCAGGAACACCAGCACGAGCGTCCGGATCCGTCGGCGCCACAGGGTGTTCATCACCGAGGTCGACGCGAGCAGCGTACCCAGGACCCAGGGGACTGGATCCTCGATCACATGACCGTGAAGTTCGAGGCCCCACGTGTTCGGGACGGTCGACACGACCCACGCGATCAGCAGCGCCAGCGCCGAACCGATGCCCTGCGTCACGACCGCGGCGGCGGCGAACGGCACGCTGCCGATGCGATTCTCCGTCGGTACCGCCACCGCCAGGATCACGACGGTCACCAGCAGGTACTCGACGATGCCGGACGCGAACAGGCCCGAGGTCCACAGCACCCACACATGTCCGCTCTCGAAGCTCGCCACCCCCGACGACACCCATCGCGCGAGATCGGGGGACGGTCCGTGCCGGAGGGCGCCGGTCAGGATCCCGAGCAGCCACAACGCGGCCAGCAGCACGAGCGATACCGGTGCGCGGCGCAGTGCTCTCGCTGCGCGCCCGGCGGGCCCGTCGAGCACCCGCCGCGCGGTCACGAGGTGAGACCCAGTCGCCGGCTCAGCCACGGCATCTCCTTCTCCAGTGCGGCGGACCACAGTGAAAACGTGTGTCCCCCTGGCAGTTCCGTCAAGTGCACGTCCATACCGGCCGCGCGTGCCGCGGCGGTGAGCTGCTCGACACCCGCACGGTACTCGCGGTCGTCGAGACCCACCACGAACGCACCCGCGCTGTCGGGATAGCGGTTGTGTGCAAGCAGATCCGCCGGGTTGTTGCGGGCGAAGGCCGCGTCGTCGCCGCCGAACGCCTCCTGCACGGTGCGGGCGCGATCACCGAGGGTGGGCTCGGCCTGTCCGGAGATGTCGAGGAAGGTCGGATACACGTCCGGCCGGAGGGTCGCGAGTTGCAGCGCACACGTACCGCCGTAGGACAACCCGCCGATCGCCCACGCCCGCGGCTCCTGGTCGATCTGCAGGTTCTGCTTCACCCAGGCGGGCACGTCCACGGTCAGGTACGACGCGGCGTTGCCCAGTCGCGAATCCATGCACAGCGGATTGGCGAACTGCCCGCCGGTGCCGTCCGCGACCACGACCACGGGTGCGAGCCCGTCGTGTTGCGCGGCGAACGCGTCCATCGTCTGTGTCAGCCTGCCGCCGACCAGCCAGTCGTCCGGACTGCCGGGCTGCCCCGCCAGCAGGACCAGAACCGGAAGTTCGGGGCGAGGATCGGTGAAATAGGCCGGGGGCAGGTAGATCCGCGCTTCACGTGCGGGGAACCCGGACGTTGCGGCGGGGATCGGTGCAGACACCACGGCACCGGTGGAAGGCATGTCGGGCGGCGGTGACCACTGCGCCGAGAGTGGCGTGCCCGTGACAGTCGTCGCGGTGCGGGCCTGCGCTTCGGTGAGCGGAACGGTGCGGAACACGGACAGGCCCAGTGCGGATCGCACGGTCGGATAGGCGTCGAAGACGAGGTTGATCTGGCCTGCCGCCGCGGTGGCGACCAGTGCCGCCGCGACGACGAGGCCCACTGCAACCGGGATGTGACGGCGCTCCCGGCGCCGGAACAGCCATCGGCCGATCAGCAGCGCGACGGCCAGGACGGCGGTCGCGGACCATGCGTACACGGCGTGCGGCAAGGGGTCCGGGAACGGTCGCCACACCTTCTCGATCAGCAGCGCCGCGAGTCCGACCAGAACCAGCGTCGCCGCGATCGCGCCGGGGATGCCGACGACGGTCCAGCGTCGACTCCTGCGCGCCACGAGTACCGCGATCCCGACCACGGTCAGACACCAGAACGTCACGGCCGCTGCGGTGGTGATCAGCTGTACGTCGAGCATCGCATCGGCGATACCGGACCAGGACATGATCATCAGTATGCGCGAGTGCCCCCGCACCGAACCGTCATCGCAGATAGTGGTCGTATGGAATCGGTACCGGAGGACTGGGAACGCGGACTGGTGATCGCGGCGCATCCCGACGACATCGAATACGGCGCGGCCGCGGCGGTCGCGCGATGGACCCGGCAGGGAAAGGACATTCGCTACGTGCTGGCCACCAGCGGCGAAGCGGGCATCGCCGGCCTGCCTCCGGAGGAGTGCGGGCCGCTGCGCGAAGCGGAGGAACGGGAATCGGCGCGGATCGTCGGTGTCGAGCAGGTCGAGTTCCTCGGTCACCGCGACGGCACACTCGTCGCCGGACCGGATCTGCGCCGCGACCTCGCCGCCGCGATTCGGCGGCACCGCCCGCACATGGTGGTAACCGGCAATTTCGGGCTCACCTGGTTCCCGGGGATTCTCAACAGCGCCGACCATCGTGCGCTGGGGCTCAGCGTGCTCGACGCGGTCTCCGACGCCGCCAACGAGTGGATCTTCCCGGAGTTGGCCGAACAGGGACTCGAACCGTGGACCGGGGTGCGATGGGTCGCCGTCAACACCACGATGCCGACGCACGCGGTGGACGTCACCGACACGGTCGAGGTCGCGGTGGCCTCGCTCGCCGCGCACCGGCGTTACCTCGAGGCATTGAGCGATGTGCCCGTCGAGGAACAGGCGCAGGCTCAGGTGGCGATGGCGTCGGGGCCGCTGCCGGGGTTCGACGCCACCCACGCCGCCGGATTCGAGCTGTACACGTTCGGCTAGGGAACGAACACGCAGCCGGCGTCGGGCACGGCCTCGATGTCGACGGGCAGGGGTCCGACGCGCTCGCCGTCGGCGTAGGCGGTGATGCCGGGGCAGTCGAGCCGCACCGACCGCGCCCGGTACACCGTCACCTCGTCGAGGTCGACGTGGGTGCCGCGGTAGACCGTCGGGAACAGGCGCAGCAGCCGCGACCGGCTCGCGGAGGTCACCACGACCACGTCGAACAGGCCGTCGTCGAGCCGCGCGTTCGGTGCGATCCGCATCCCGCCGCCGTAACTCGACGCGTTGCCCACCGACACCATCGTGGCTTCGGTGTCGAAGGTATTGCCGTCCAAGGTGATTCGATAGGGAAGCAGTCTCAGGTTCGCGAGTTCGGCCACGGTCGCCGCGTTGTAGCGCAGGTGCCCGCGCGGCCACCGCATCCGATTCGCGCGGTCGGTGACCAGGGAATCGAACCCGCTGGCGAGCACCGTGCCGAACCACAGCGGCCGGAGCCCGACCGGCGTCGCGCGCCCGAGATCGATCGTCCGGGTACGGCCGCCGACGATCACGTCGGCGGCCGCGACGGGATCGGTGGGGATGCCGAGCGCGCGCGCGTGGTCGTTGCCGGTGCCGGCCGGTACGATGCCGAGCGGAATTCCGGTGCCGGCTGTCGCCTGCCACGCCAGGAACACCAGGCCATCGCCGCCGATCACCACCAGCGCGTCGGTGCCGTCCGCGACGGCCCGCGCGGCCAGTTCCGAGGATTCGGCGGGGGAGTCGCCGGCGATCTCGGTGACGACGAACCCGCGCTCGCGCAGGCGGTGCAGGGCTGCGGCGCGGACGTGTGCGGACCGCCGGTCGCGGGCGGCCGGATTCGTGAGTGCGGTGACGGTGCCGGTCACCCGATCAGCTTCCCAGGACTGAGGATTCCGCGAGGGTCGATCGCGTTCTTCACCGCGGCGAGCACGTCGAGTCCCAGATCGCCGACTTCCGCTTCCAGCCACGGCAGGTGGTCGCGACCGACCGCGTGGTGATGGGTGATTGTGCCGCCCGCCGCGACGATCGCGTCGCCCGCGGCGCGCTTGG
This sequence comes from Rhodococcus sp. HM1, assembly GCF_023218075.1. Taxonomy (GTDB): domain Bacteria; phylum Actinomycetota; class Actinomycetes; order Mycobacteriales; family Mycobacteriaceae; genus Rhodococcus. Next base: position 19,143 of record NZ_JALPTB010000025.1, read on the forward strand.
CCCGCGACCACTGCGCGATCGGGTCGTCGGACTGGGCGCACACCACCGTGAAATACAGCGAAGCGCCGGTCGGATAGGTGTGGGAGATGTGGCACATCACCAGCGGCGGTGTGCCCTGCGCGGTCAGGTCCGCGGTGAGCGCCTCGGTGACGGAGGCGCGCAGGGACAGCAGGTTGGACCAGGTCGTCGCGGTCTCGAGGGTTTCGGCGAGCGCCCCGACCCGCAGCAGGGCGTCGCGCAGATGCGGTGCGTCGAACCGGCCGTGCTGCCAGGCGCGGGCCGGACCGTCGCCCAGATCGGTGCCGCCGGACGCCGCGAGCAGCGCCGCGACCTCGGCGGCACGGGCCCGCACGTGCGCTTCGCTGCCCTCGACGGTGGTCACGGCGAGGCAGCCGCCGGGAGCGTCACCGCCGATGTTCTCGTGCAGTGCGAGATTCATGCCGGTTTCGGCCTCGTCCGACAGCCGGAGCACCGTCGGCAGGGCGCCGGTCCCGGCGAGTGTGCGCAATGCCGCCGCGCCGGTCGCGAAATCGGGAAACGACCACGCCCGGAACGCGGTGGTCGCGGGCACGGGGTGAATGCGCACCCCCACCTCGGTGACGATGCCGAGCGTGCCCTCCGAGCCGAGGAACAATCGGCGCAGGTCGGGACCGGCCGCGGACGCCGGCGCCCGTCCGGCGCGCAGTGTGCCGCGCGGGGTGGCGACGACGAGATGGTCGACCATGTCCTCGAACCGCCCGTAGCCGGCCGACGCCTGGCCCGCCGAGCGGGTGACCGCGAAGCCGCCGAGAGTCGCGTGCCGGTAACTCTGAGGGAAGTGACCGAGCGAGAAGCCGTGCGCGGCCAGCAGCTGTTCGGTCTGCGGTCCGGTCGCGCCGGCCTGCAGGGTCGCCAGACCGGACACCGGATCGAGGCTCGTCAGCGCGGTCAGGCGGCGCAGATCGACCGTGACCACCGCTTCGAACCGCCCCCGCACCGGATCCACGCCGCCGACGACGCTGGTGCCGCCGCCGAACGGGACCACCGCGATCGCCTCCGTCGAGCAGTAGGAGAGCACGGCGACGACCTCCTCGTGGCTGCCCGGGAACAGCACCGCATCCGGCGCGTCCTGCTCGGCGCGGCTGCGTCGGCGCAGAAGGTCGAGGGTGCTCTTGCCGCCCGCGTGCCGCAGCCGCGTCCGGTCGTCGTCGGCGAAGTGGTCGCGGCCGACGATCCGGGCGAGTTCGTCGCGGTGTTCGGGGCGTAGCCGGCCCGGACTCAGTCGCACGTCGGCTTCGGGGAGGACGCGGTCGCGTCCGGTGTCGACGCCGAGTGCCTGTTCGAGCAGGTCGAGGACCCGCGCGGAGAGTTCGATGCGGCGGTCCTCGGTTCCCCACGCGTCCCACGCCATCGTCGGCGCTTCGTCGGGATGTTGCGGGGTGAAAGGCGCGTTCATGGGTTACAGTTTTACATACGATGTCGATCCGTAACGATGATTCGAGAACCGCAGGTCCGCGCGAGCCCGCCAGGATCGAGGACCAGATCCTCGACGCCGCCTACTCCTGCATGCTCGACTTCGGTTTGCGGCGGACGACGCTCGCCGAGGTTGCCCGCCGCGCGGGGGTCAGCCGCCCGACCGTCTACCGCCGCTGGCCCGACACCCGCGCGATCGTCGCGGACCTGCTCACCCGCGAGATCCGGCGCGTCGTCCCCGACGCGGCCGGCGGTGGCCCGGCGCGGACCCGGCTCGTTCGGGCGGTCGTGACCACCGCCGACGCGATCGGCGCCCATCCGCTGTTCCGGAAGATCGTGAACACCGACCCGGACGTGCTCACCACCTACATCGTCGACCGGCTCGGCACCAGCCAGCGCATGCTGCTCGACACCCTGACCGCCGGCATCGTCGAGGGGCAACGCGACGGATCGATCCGCGAGGGCGAACCGCGGCGGATCGCCGTGATGGTGCTGCTCACCGCGCAGTCGGTGGTCCAGTCGGCGCGCGCGGTCGCCGACACGACACCCCGCGAACAGTTGCTGGCCGAACTCGGCCACGCGGTCGACGCCTATCTGACCCCCACCCAGGGAGGACCACCGTGACCGGACTCGGACCCGGCGCGCTCTCCGCGGTGCGCCGCCGCCGCGACCTGGACCGGCTCGCCGACAACCCCACCGTCGACGTGCTGGTGATCGGCGGCGGGGTGACCGGCGCCGGGGTCGCACTCGACGCCGCCGCCCGCGGGCTGAGCGTCGTCCTCGTCGAACGTCACGACCTCGCGTTCGGAACCAGCCGGTGGAGCTCGAAACTCGTCCACGGCGGACTGCGCTATCTCGCGACCGGCAACGTCGGGATCGCACACGAGAGCGCGGTCGAACGCGGCATCCTCATGACCGTCACCGCCCCGCACCTGATCCGGTCGATGCCGCAACTGGTCCCGCTGCTGCCGTCCCTCGGCCGCGCCGAGTCCGCGCTGGTCCGGGCCGGTTTCCTCGCCGGGGACGCGCTGCGCGCGGCGGCCCGCACTCCCGGGACGCTGCTGCCGCGGTCGCGCCGGGTCGGAGCGGCCCGTGCCGCCGCCCTCGTCCCCGCGGTGCGTCGCGACGGACTCCGCGGCGGGCTGCTCGCCCACGACGGGCAACTCGTCGACGACGCCCGGCTCGTCGTCGCGCTCGCCCGCACCGCCGCGACCTTCGGTGCGCGCATCCTCACCCGCGTCTCCGCGTACGCCGCCACCGCCGAGACGGCGGTCCTGCACGACGAGATCACCGGCGGAGACCTGACGGTGCGGGCCCGCGCGGTGATCAACGCGGCGGGGGTGTGGGCCGGCCACGTCGATCCCTCGATCGCGCTGCGCCCCAGCCGCGGCACCCACCTGGTCCTCGACGCGGCCGCCCTCGGGCACCCTTCCGCGGCGCTCACCGTTCCCGTTCCGGGCGCGACCAACCGGTTCGTGTTCGCCCTGCCCGCCCAGCTCGGGCGGATCTACCTCGGCCTCACCGACGAGGACGCCCCCGGCGACATCCCCGACGTCCCGCACGCGACCGACGGCGAGATCGACTTCCTGCTCGACACCGTCAACTCGGCGCTCACCACCGCGCTGACCCGCGACGACGTGCTCGCCACCTATTCCGGGCTGCGTCCGCTCCTGCGCACGCCCGACGGGGACGGTGCCACGGCGGACCTGTCCCGCAAGCACGCGGTCGTCCGCGGCGAAGGCCGTCCGATCGGCATCGTCGGCGGCAAGCTGACCACCTACCGGAAGATGGCGCAGGACGCGGTGGACGCCGCCGTCGCCGCCACCGGATTGCCGGCCGGGCCCTGCAACACCCACCGGATAGCGCTGGTCGGGGCGGCGGACCGGACGGCGCTGTCCCGGCTGTCGGCGCCGGTGTCCCTGGTGAGTCGCTACGGGACCGAGGCGGCGTTCCTCGCCGCCGATCCCGCGGGACTCGCGCCCGTCGCTCCCGGCCTGGACGTGTGCCGCGCCGAACTCGAGTTCGCAGTCACCCACGAGGGGGCACTCGACGCCGACGACATCCTCGACCGGCGTACCCGCATCGGCCTCGTCCCCGCGGACCGGGCCGCGGCGCACGACGCGGCACTGTCCGTGCTCGCCGAGCACGGCCTCGCCTGACCGGTCCCGGCCGAGCGGCCCGCGCGATGTGACAGGCTGGTGCGATGCGAGTTGCGGTGGTGGCCGGACCTGATGCCGGACATGCGATCCCGGCGATCGAACTGTGCCGGCGCCTGGCGGAGGCGGGGGACGATCCGATCCTGTTCACCGGCGAGCGCTGGCTGGGTACCGACCTGCCCGGCGTCACGTTCGCGCTGCTCAAAGGCCTGGATCCGCGGCCGGGCGACGACGACGCCGACGCCGGCGCCAAGCTCCACGCCCGCGCCGCGCACATCGCGACCGAGATCCTGCCCGACCTGAGCGCGCTGCTGCCGGACCTGGTCGTCTCCGACGTCATCACCGCCGGAGGCGGCATGGCCGCCGAACGGCTCGGCATCCCCTGGATCGAGCTGTCCCCGCATCCGCTGTACCTGCCCTCACGCGGCCTGCCGCCTATCGGCAGCGGTCTCGCGCCCGGTCGTGGGATCCGCGGCCGGGTCCGGGATGCCCTGCTGCGTCGCATGACCGCCCGCTCCGTGCGGCAGGGCGAACGCGAACGCGGCGCCGCGCGGATGGGCATCGGCCTGCCCGAAAAGGACCCGGGACCCGCCGCGCGCCTGATCGCGACCCTGCCGGCGCTCGAGGTGCCGCGACCCGATTGGCCCGCGAACGCGCACCTCGTGGGTCCGCTGCTGTGGGAACCGACCGAGACCGTGCTGGCCCCACCCCCCGGCACCGGCCCGCTGGTGATGGTGGCTCCGTCCACGGCGACCACCGGTGTCGTGGGCATGCTCGACGCCGTGTGCACCGCTCTGGACGGAACCGGGATGCGTGTCGCGGCGACCATGCTCGACGGAGCCGACGGGGAACTGCCGGACTGGGCGGTCGCGGGGCGGGGCCGCCAGGACCTGCTGCTCGGGCAGGCCGACGTGGTGGTGTGCGGCGGCGGTCACGGGATGCTCGCGAAGGCGCTGAGTGCCGGAGTGCCCGCGGTGATCGTGCCCGGGGGCGGCGACCAGTGGGAACTGGCCAACCGGGCCGCCCGGCAGGGCAGCGCGCTGGTGGTGCGGCCGCTCGACCCCGTGGCTGTGCTCACCGCGGTCGAGACGATCCTGAGCGAGAAGCGTTTCGCTGCGGCGGCCCGCAGTGCCGCAGCGACCGCGAGCCGGGTCGAGGATCCGGTGCAGGTCTGCCGGACCGTGGCTACTGCCTGAGCCCGACCGCTTCGACGCGACCGGCCGGCGCCCACTACCGTGGGCGGGATGCGATTGACGGAATTCCACGAGCTCGTCCGGATCGAATTCGGGCAGCTCCACGGCGACGCGTTGCTCCGCGACCACGTGATTCTCTCGCTCGGCGGTCTCACCCCCGCCGAGGCGATCGAAGCAGGTCAGGAGCCTCGAGAGGTGTGGCGGGCCATGTGCGAGGAGTTCGACGTTCCGCCCTCACGCCGGTGACGCGACGAGCCGGAACGCACCGTTCGAACAATTGTTCGCCTATGCTGGTGTCGTGCACGGTGGCGTAGTTGTCCACAGGCGTCGGATCCATCCACAGATCCGGCGGCTCACCGGTCGCCACGACGAACTTGTCGGTACCGGGCTCTAACGTCGTCGACAACAAGACGAGATTCGATGAAGGGGACCACGATGGCAGCACAGGCACACGACCGCGAGAAGGCGCTCGAGCTCGCCCTCGCGCAGATCGACAAGAGCTTCGGCAAGGGCTCCGTGATGCGACTGGGGGAGGAGGCCCACCAGCCGATCGCGGTGATTCCGACGGGATCGATCGCGCTCGACGTCGCACTCGGTATCGGCGGTCTGCCGCGCGGCCGCGTGGTCGAGATCTACGGTCCGGAATCCTCGGGTAAGACGACGGTCGCGCTGCATGCGGTGGCCAACGCGCAGGCCAACGGCGGCATCGCGGCGTTCATCGACGCCGAGCACGCGCTCGACCCGGAGTACGCCCGCAAGCTCGGTGTCGACACCGACGCACTGCTGGTGTCCCAGCCGGACACCGGTGAGCAGGCGCTCGAGATCGCGGACATGCTGATCCGCTCCGGCGCGCTCGACATCATCGTGGTCGACTCGGTCGCGGCGCTCGTGCCGCGCGCCGAGATCGAGGGCGAGATGGGCGACAGCCACGTCGGTCTGCAGGCCCGCCTCATGAGCCAGGCGTTGCGCAAGATGACCGGTGCCCTCAACAACTCCGGCACCACCGCGATCTTCATCAACCAGCTGCGCGAGAAGATCGGCGTCATGTTCGGCTCGCCCGAAACCACCACGGGCGGTAAGGCTCTGAAGTTCTACGCCTCCGTCCGACTGGACGTGCGGCGGATCGAGACGCTCAAGGACGGCGGCGACGCCGTCGGTAACCGCACCCGCGTCAAGGTCGTCAAGAACAAGGTTTCACCGCCGTTCAAGCAGGCCGAGTTCGACATCCTCTACGGTCAGGGCATCTCCAAGGAGGGCTCGCTCATCGACATGGGTGTCGAGCAGGGCATCGTTCGCAAGTCCGGATCCTGGTACACCTACGAGGGCGACCAGCTCGGCCAGGGCAAGGAGAACGCGCGCAAGTTCCTGCTCGAGAACACCGACATCCGCGACGAGATCGAGAAGAAGATCAAGGAGAAGCTCGGTATCGGCGCCGTGGTCACCGACGAGGCCGAGGAAGCCGCCGACTTCTGACGCACGCCTGCGGCGGGGGGCGGGCACGGTCGACGACCGGGCCCGCCACCCTGGCATCATGGCCGCCATGACCGTGCGGCCGATTCGATTGTGTTTCTTCGGTGATTCGTTCGTCGCGGGAGTCGGTGATCCCGCGCACCGCGGTTGGGCGGGTCTGCTCGCCGAGTGCGCTCGGCCGGCGCTCGGCGACGTCGATGTCACCCGGCCGGCGCTCGGCGACGTCGATGTCACCCGGCCGGCGCTCGGCGACGTCGATGTCACCCGGCCGGCGCTCGGCGACGTCGATGTCACCGTCTACAACCTCGGGGTCCGCCGCGACACGACCGCCGATGTCCGGGCCCGCTGGCTCGACGAGGCCCGCCGTCGCTTCCCGGACGGGTGCGACAATCGCCTCGTCCTCTCGTTCGGTGTCAACGACACGACGTTGCTGGACGACCCGGCGCAGCAAGAGGATTCGACGCGGGTGCCGCCCGCGGATTCGGTGACCAACCTCACCGCGATCCTCGACGACGCCCGCGCGTGTGGCTGGCCGGTGTTCGTCGTCGGTCCGCCACCGGTTGCCGACGAGCAGCAGAATGCACGCACCCGGCGCCTCGACGGGCTGTTCGCCGAGGTGTGTGCCGAGCGGAACGTGCCGTACTGCCCGGTCTTCGAGCACCTTCACGGCGACACCGCGTGGATACGGGAAGCGGCTGCGGGGGACGGCGCGCACCCGTCCGCGCAGGGATACCGCGACCTCGCCGACGTCGTACAGGGGGCGTGGATCACGTGGATCCGCTCGGCCGCCGCTGTCGGTGGGGCCCGCTAACGTGCCGGACATGGACGATCCCACGACTCCGGACCCGCACTCGGCCCCCTCATCCGGGCGGGGCCGTCGACGTCCGCGCCCGGAACCCGGAGGAGGCACGGAGGCGCAGGCCAAGGACGTGTGCCTGCGCCTGCTGACGGACCGGGCACGCAGCCGTGCCGAACTGGCCACGAAGCTCGCGGAGAAGGGGTTCACGGCCGAGATCGCCGAGCGCACCCTGGACCGGCTCGCCGCGGTGGGCCTGGTCGACGACGCGGACTTCGCGCAGCAGTGGGTCCGGTCCCGGCACCTGTACGCCGGCAAGGGCAAACGCGCGATCGCACTCGAACTGCGGCGCAAAGGAATCGGGCATCAGGATGCCGCGGAGGCGCTGGACCAGATCGACAGCGACGACGAACGCGAGCGCGCCGTCGAGCTCGTACGCAAGAAGCTGCGCACCCAGCCGCCGCTGCCGACCGAGGGTGATCGACGCGAGATCGCCGCCGAGCGGGACAAACTCGTGCGCCGGCTGGTCGGCATGCTGGCGCGACGAGGCTATTCCCAGGGTATGGCGTTCGACGTGGTGCGCAGTGAACTCGCCGAGTTCGGCTCCGGCACCGACGGTCTCGCGGACGTCTGACGCGGTCCGGTCACCGCCGCGCGGGTCGCGTCACGGTTTCTGCTCGCCGGTGATGTCCATGCCGGGAACCGCCATCACCGGGATGGTTTGCGGCTCTTCGGGTGTCACGGCGCCCTTCTTGCGGCGACCGGCCCGCAGCTGCTTCTCGACCCGGGTGGCCAGTACCGTCAGCGAACTGTTCAGCACGATCATGATCGCGGCGACCACCAGCAGCGACGGCAGATAGTTGCCGAAGGCCGCGCCGAGCTGCTGACCGGACCGCACCACTTCGACGTAACCGATCAGATAGCCGAGCGCCGAATCCTTCAGTGCCACCACCATCTGCGAGATGATCGCCGGCAGCATCACCGTGACGGCCTGCGGCAGCAGGATCAGGCGCATGACCTGGTTCTTTCGCATACCCAGGGCGCTCGCCGCCTCGGTCTGCCCGCGTGGCAGGGACCGGATGCCGGCGCGCACCAGCTCCGCGATCACCGAGCCGTTGTACAGGGTCAGGCCCGTGACCACCGCGGCGAGCGCGAGATAGGACGATTTGAACACCCGGTATTCGGCGAAGATCTGGTACAGGAAGATCATCAGGATCAGCACCGGCACCGCCCGGAACAGTTCGACGATGGTGCCGCTCACGAGGCGCACCGAGCGATGATCGGACAACCGGCCGATGCCGAGCACGAACCCGAGAATCAGCGCGAACACGATGGAGAGCGCGGCGGCGATCAGGGTGCCGCGGATACCGGGCAGCAGATAGGTCGTCCACGACGTCGACTCGAGGAACGGATCCCATTTGGCCGCGGTCAGCTGCCCCTTGCTGTCCAGGGCGCGGTACACCACGTACCCGGCAGCGACGAGCAGGACGACGACGAGCGCGGAGATCGCGTGGTAGGTCGCGCGGGCCCGCGGGCCGGGCGCGTCGTAGAGGACGGTTGCGCGGGCGCTCATCGGGCCACCTCGTAACGCTTTCCGAGCCAGCCGAACAGCAGGCCCATGGGAAGGGTGAGAATCACGAAGCCGAGCGCGAAGATCCCACCGACGAGGAAGATCGCGGCTTCGGTCTCGATCATCGACTTCATCAGGAGCGAGGCCTCGGCCACACCGATCACGGAGGCGATCGTCGAGTTCTTCGTCAGGGCGATCAGCACACTGCCGAGCGGAGCGATGACGGCGCGGAACGCCTGGGGTAGGACGATCAGCCGCAGATTCTGCGCGAACGTCAGGCCCAGCGAGCGGCCCGCCTCCGACTGCCCGACGTGGACGGTGTTGATGCCGGACCGCAGTGATTCACAGACGAATGCCGCCGTGTAGACGCTGAGGCCGAGAACTGCGAGCCGGAAGTTGTTGTCCACCAAGAAGGTCGGTGAATCGGTCGGTGCGAGCGCGACACCCAGGGTCTGCGAGAGGCCGAACAGGCAGAACAGGATGATCAGCGTCAGCGGCGTGTTGCGGAAGATCGTCACGTACGCGGCTCCGACCGCCCGCGCGACCGGGATGGGGGAGACCCGCATCGCGGCGAGAATCGTGCCGAGAATCAGGGCGGCGATCGCGGACAGAACGGTGAGCTGGATCGTGGTCCAGAACGCCTCGAGCAGTTGACTGCCGTACTTGTTCAACAGATCCACTGGTGGACTCCAGGATTCGATGGACGAGACTGTGCGACGAGCTCGCACCCGAGCTGCGACGCGGGCCGGACGATCCGCCCCGAACGGGCTGTGATCGTCCGGCCGCGACCGGATCAGTAACGATCGATGGTCGGCTGCTCCGGAACCGGTAGGCCGGAGGCGCCGACCGTGGACTGGAACGCAGCCTCCCACGCTCCGGAATCGAGCATCGACTGGATCGCGTCGTTGATGCGGGCCCGCGACTCCTCGTCGCCCTTGGCGAGACCGATCCCGTAGTTCTCGGTGGTGAACGGTTCACCGACCACCTTGAACTCACCCGGGGACTGCGCCGCGTAGCCGGCGAGGATGATCGCATCGGTGGTCAGCGCATCGACCGCGCCGTTGCGCAGCGCCTCGACGCAGGCCGAGTACGTGTCGAATTCCTGCAGCTGCACGTCCTGCGCGTACTTGTCCTTCACGTTCTGCGCCGGGGTCGAGCCCGCAACCGAGCACAGCTTCTTGCCGCCGTTGAGCGATTCGGGTCCGGTGATGTCCGTGTTGTCCGCCCGCACGAGCAGCGACTGCCCTGTGACCATGTACGGCCCGGCGAAGTCGACCTTCTCCTTGCGAGCATCGGTGATCGAGTACGTCGCGACGATGTAGTCGACCTCACCGTTCTGGATGAGCGTCTCGCGCTGCGCGGACGGTGCCTCCTTGAACGTGATGTTCTCCTCCGAGACACCGAGCTGACCGGCGACGTACTTGGCGACCTCCACGTCGAAACCGCTGAAGGTGCCGTCCGGGTTGCGCAGTCCGAGCCCCGGCTGGTCGAACTTGATGCCGATCGTGAGATTCCCGGCCTGGGCGGACTCGAGGGCGCTGCGCTGCTCCTCGCCGCCACACGCGGTGGCGGCGAGCGCAACGGCGAGCGCGCCGAGGCCCAGGCGGACGGTGCGGGACAGTTTCATTCGGACTACCTCCAGTGATCGGGGCTGACGGGTCAGTGGCTGAGGATCTTGCCGAGGAAGTCCTTCGCGCGATCGGACTTCGGGGCGGTGAAGAAGGTGTTCGGGTCGGTGTCCTCGACGATCTGCCCGTCCGCCATGAACAGCACGCGGTCGCCGGCCTTGCGGGCGAAACCCATCTCGTGGGTGACGACGAGCATCGTCATGCCGTCCTTCGCGAGGGAGGTCATCACGTCGAGCACCTCCTGGACCATCTCGGGGTCCAGCGCGGAGGTGGGCTCGTCGAACAGCATCACCTTGGGGTTCATCGCCAGGGCGCGGGCGATGGCGACGCGCTGCTGCTGGCCGCCGGACAGCTGGGCCGGATACTTCTCGGCCTGATTGGCGATACCGACCCGCTCGAGCAGCGCGAGCGCATCCTTCTTCGCCTCGTCCTTCTTCTTCTTGCGGACCTTCAGCGGCGCGAGCATGACGTTGTCGAGGATCGTCTTGTGGGCGAACAGGTTGAACGACTGGAACACCATGCCCACGTCGGCACGCAGGGCGGCGAGTGCCTTGCCCTCCGCGGGCAGGACCTTGCCGTCGACCTCGATCCGCCCGGAATCGATCGGTTCGAGCCGGTTGATGGTGCGGCACAGGGTGGACTTGCCGGAACCCGACGGCCCCAGCACGATCACCACCTGGCCGCGCGGGATCTCCAGATCGATGTTCTGCAGCACGTGCAGGGACCCGAAATATTTGTTCACGTTCGCCATCGAGATCATCGACGGCGTGGAGGTCTTCTCCATATCGACAGCCTCTGGTGCCATGTCCAGGACCCTATGCGGTGGCAGGCACGCAGGACCGGATTTTGAGGCACGACGCGCGGCAGGAAACGGAACTTTTGCGACACGGGTGCGGGCTGCGGCCCGACCAGGGCAGATACGGCGCGGTTCTGGGCCTGAGCTACCCTGAGACGTGTCATTGATCGACGATGAAACCATCTCCGACTCCCCGGCCGGCGCCCGAACGTACGAAGTTCGCACGTACGGCTGCCAGATGAACGTGCACGATTCGGAGCGACTGTCCGGTCTGCTGGAGGAGGCGGGCTTCGCGAAGGTCGCCCCGGGCGGCTCGCCCGACCTGGTCGTCTTCAACACCTGTGCGGTGCGGGAGAACGCCGACAACAAGCTGTACGGCAACCTGAGCCATCTGCGTCCGGTCAAGGACGAGAACCCGAACATGCAGATCGCGGTCGGCGGCTGCCTCGCCCAGAAGGACCGCGACATCGTCGTGAAGAAGGCGCCCTGGGTCGATGTGGTGTTCGGCACCCACAACATCGGCAACCTGCCGGCGCTGCTCGACCGCGCGCGGCACAACCGCAAGGCCGAAGTGGAGATCCTCGAGTCGCTCGATGCGTTCCCGTCGACCCTGCCGGCCAAGCGCGAGTCCGCCTACGCCGGGTGGGTATCGATCTCCGTCGGCTGCAACAACACGTGCACCTTCTGCATCGTGCCGTCGCTGCGCGGCAAGGAGGTCGACCGGCGGCCCGGCGACATCCTGGCCGAGGTCCAGGCACTCGTCGACGAGGGCGTGCTCGAGGTGACGCTGCTCGGCCAGAACGTGAACTCGTACGGCCGCTCCTTCGCCGATCCGGACCAGCCCCGCGACCGCGGCGCCTTCGCTTCGCTGCTGCGCGCGTGCGGGCAGATCGAGGGTCTCGAGCGCGTCCGGTTCACGTCGCCCCATCCGGCGGAGTTCACCGACGACGTGATCGACGCCATGGCGCAGACTCCCAACGTGTGCCCCCAGCTGCACATGCCGCTGCAGTCCGGCAGCGACCGCATCCTGCGCGCGATGCGGCGCTCGTACCGCAAGGAGAAGTTCCTCGGGATCATCGAACGGGTGCGCGCCGCGATGCCGCACGCGGCGATCACCACCGACATCATCGTCGGATTCCCGGGCGAAACCGAAGAGGACTTCCAGGAAACCCTCGACGTGGTGGAAAAGGCCCGTTTCACCAGTGCCTTCACCTTCCAGTACTCGAAGCGTCCGGGTACCCCGGCCGCGGAGATGGACGGCCAGCTTCCCAAGGCGGTCGTGCAGGAACGCTACGAACGGCTGATCGCGCTGCAGGAACGGATCACCCTCGAGGAGAACCGCAAGCTCGTCGGCACCGAGGTCGAGTTGCTGGTGGCCGCCGGGGAAGGCCGCAAGGACGCCGAGACCGCCCGCATGAGCGGCCGCGCCCGCGACGGCCGGTTGGTGCACTTCCGCCCCGAGGGGAACATCGACGGTGCGGTGCGTCCCGGCGACATCGTCACGATCGTCGTCAGCGATGCGGCCCCGCACCACCTGGTCGCCGACACCCCGATCCTGACGCACCGCCGCACCCGGGCGGGTGACCACTTCGAACAAGGACGTATGCCCAAGACCCCGCCGATCGGCGTGGGACTGGGACTGCCGAAGATCGGGGTTCCCGAACCCCTTCCGACACAGATGGGATGTGACGCATGAGCGCCGCACACGACGACGGCGCGGACGACCCGATGGACGAGGTCCTCGGGGACCTCGAACAGGCCGAACGCAAGATCGCGAGCGAGATCGATCCCGGCGCGCGGGCGGTCGTCGTCGCCGTCGGCGTTCTGCTCCTGCTCGGCTCCTTCAGCCTGCCGCACGCCGGAGCCGCCAACGGCTGGGAGATCCTGTCGTTCGGGCAGGACGCCGTCGCCGAGGACATCGCGCTGCCGTCACGCATCTTCGTGTGGCTGGCATTGGTCTTCGGCGGGGTGTGCTCGATCCTGGCGTTGCTCACCCGCAAGTGGGTGCTCGCGTGGCTGGCCCTGGCCGGATCCGCCGTCTCCATCGTCTTCGGCATGCTGTCGATCTGGACCCGGCAGACGCTGCCCGTCGAGTCGACGGCCTCCGGGCCGGGCATCGGCCTCGTCCTCGGATGGTTCGCGGTCATGCTGCTGACCTTCCACTGGACGCGGGTCGTGTGGGCGCGCACCTCGCTGCAGCTCGCGGCGGAAGCGGAGCTTCGCCGGGCCGCCGCCGAGGAGGAGCGCAGGGCCGAGGAGGAACGCAAGGGACTGTTCGGCACCGACGACAACCCGTAACGACCCCGCCCTTCGGCCTCCGGCTCACAGCCTCCGGCATCAGGACAGAAAACCCCGCGTCACCGTCTCCGGTGATGCGGGGTTTCTCTGTCTGTGACTGCGGTCAGCGTTCGCCGATGGCACCCTCGGCCGCGTCGGCCCATTCGCGCCACTGCTGCGCCTGCGCGAGTGCCTTCTCCGCGTCCTTCGCGCGTCCGGCCGCGGTCGCCTTCGCGGCCTGCTCCTCGAACTGACGCACCCGCTCCCGGAACTGCGCGGCGCGAGCCAGGGCTTCGGGGTCGGTGCGGCGCCATTCGGACTCGGCGGCCTCGTGCACCCGCTTCTCGATCGCCCGCAGGCGGGACTCGAGATCGTGCATCCGCTCGCGCGGAACCTTGCCGATCTGCTCCCACTTGTCCTGCAGTTCCCGCAGCTGCGCGCGGGCGACGTCGATGTCGCCGGACGGATCGATCGAGGCGGCGGCGAGCAGCGCTTCCTTCGCCCGCGCGTTCTCCTCGAACTCCGCGTCCCGCTCGGCGCTCGCGGCGTTGCGGGCGGCGAAGAACACGTCCTGCGCACCCTTGAAACGCTTCCACAGCTGGTCGTCCGCCTCGCGGGGCGCCCGCCCGGCCGCCTTCCACTCGGTGAGCAGATCCCGGAACGCCGCGGCGGTCGCACCCCAATCGGTGGAATCTTGCAGCGCTTCGGCGCGCGCGACGAGTTCCTCCTTGCGGGCTTTCGCGGCGGCTCGTTCACGGTCGAGTTCGGCGAAATGCGCACCGCGGCGGCGGTTGAACGCCTCGCGGGCCTTCGAGTAGCGCCGCCACAGCGCGTCGTCGACCTTGCGGTCCACGCCCCGGATGGTCTTCCACTCCTCGAGGATCTCCCGCAACCGGTCGCCGGCGGCCTTCCACTGGGTGGACTCGGCGCCGATCTTCTCCGCTTCCGCAGCGAGCGCCTCCTTGCGGGCCGTGTTCTCCGCCCGCTGGTGCTCCTTCTCGTGCTTGGCGGCCGTCGCGGCCTTCTCCGAGTCCGCGACGATCGCCGCAAGACGCGCGGCCAGCCCGTCGAGGTCGCCGATCACCGCGGCGGTCGGCAGCGACTCCGCCAGCGCTTCCGCGGCGGCTCGCGTCTTCTTCGCGTCGCCGGAACCCGACGCGAGCCGGGACTCGAGGATCGCGACCTCGGTCGCAAGATCGTCGAAGCGGCGCCCGAAGTGCGCGAGACCCTCGGCCGCGTCACCGGCCTGCCACGAACCGATGCACCGCTCGCCTGCGGAGGTCACCACCCATGCGGTGCCGTCCTCGTCCACCCGGCCGAACAGACTCGGGTCGCTCGCGGGCACCGCCGGGGCCGCCGCATGCACGTGCGAGGGCACCGGATGCGGTTTCGGGGTGTGCTCCGCGCCGGGACGCGGCGCACCGGGCGTGGGCGCCGGCTTCGGGGCCGCGGGTGCCGGCACGGCACCGGATTCTCGAGTTGCGCTCGTGTCCTGTGCGTTGGGGTCGGTCATCGGGTCCTCATCTCTGCCGCGCGGCACGGCTGCCTGGTCGCATGGCTCATCCGTAGGTCCGCCGCGGGGTCACCCGCGACGACGTCCGCCCACTATTGAAACAGGTCGCGCCCTCGCGGGGCGCCCGGTCCGGTCGACTACCGTGGCTCGTGTGCTGACCGCTGCGGTATTCGTGCCGTCCCCGCCCCTCCTCGTGCCCGAGCTGAACGGCCTTGCCGCGAACGAGACCGACGAGCTGCGCAGCGCCGCGCTCGCCGCTGTCTCCGAGATCGGCGACTGCACCGACTGGGTCGTCGTCGGGACCGGCCGGGCCGTCGAACGGATCGCGGCGACGGCATCCGGCACGTTCCGCGGCTACGGCGCCGACGTCCGTGTGGGCCTCGGCCCCGACGCGACCGGTGAGGCCGATCCGGAACTGGCGTTGCCCGCGCTGATCGCCGGATGGCTGCGCGGCCGGGCGGCCCCCGGTGTGCGCGCGGAGGTCCACGTCGTGCCCGTCGACGCGGGCCGGGACGAGTGCACCGGGCTCGGGCAGCGGCTGCGGGCCGAGCTGGACGAGGGTGACAAACGCCGTGGGCTGCTGGTGATCGCCGACGGGGCCGCGACCCTGACCGCCAAGGCACCGGGTGCGTTCGACGCGCGTGCCGAGGCCGTCGAAACCGACCTCGCTGCCGCACTCGCCGCCGGGGATCCGTCGGCGCTGGCCGCGCTCGACCCGGACCTGTGCGCCGGGATCGTCCTCGACGGACGCGCCGCCTGGCAGGTTCTCGCCGGTGCGTTCACCACGGCACCGAGTGCGGTGAAGATCGTCTACCGCGGCGCGCCGTACGGGGTCGGCTATCACGTCGGGACGTGGCGACCGTGAGCGCGACCGTTCCCGTCGCCGTCGTCGGCCCGACCGCCACCGGCAAATCCGACCTGGGCCTGGACCTGGCGTGCGCGCTCGGCGGCGAGATCGTCAACATCGATGCCATGCAGCAGTACCGGGGTATGGACATCGGTACCGCGAAGCTGACCGTCGCCGAACGCCGGAGCATTCCGCACCACCAGCTCGACGTGCTCGACGTGGTCGACACCGCCACCGTCGCCCGCTACCAGGAGGCCGCCACCGCGGACATCGAGGCGATCCGTGCGCGCGGAGCCGTCCCCATCATCGTGGGCGGCTCGATGATGTACGTGCAGGCCCTGCTCGACGACTGGGCGTTCCCGGCGACGGACCCGCAGGTCCGCGCGAAGTGGGAGGCGGTGCTCGCCGAGGGCGGTCTCGCCGCCGTGCACGCCGCGCTGCAGCAGGCCGACCCGGTCGCGGCCGCGACGATCCTGCCGACCGACGGGCGCCGCATGGTGCGGGCGCTCGAGGTGGTCGAGCTGACCGGCCGGCCGTTCGCGGCATCGCAACCGCAGCGGGGGGAGCCCCGCTGGGGCACGGTGATCCTCGGGGTGGACCGCGAGACCACCGAACTCGACGAGCGCATCGCGCGGCGCACCGACCTGATGTTCGAGCGCGGACTCGTCGACGAGGTACGCGGACTGCTCGACCACGGGCTGCGCGACGGGGTGACCGCGAAACATGCCATCGGCTACGCCCAGGTGCTCGAGTACCTCGACGGCGACTGCGACCTCGAGCATGCCCGCGAGCGCACTTTCATCGGCACTCGCCGGTACGTCCGCCGGCAGCGATCCTGGTTCCGCCGCGATCCACGGGTCCACTGGCTCGACGGCGCCGACCCGGACCTGACGGCCGCGGCCCTGCGCGTCGTGGGCGCGACGAGCGGCTCGATAAGCTGACCGGCATGGAGTTCAGCAAAGGGCACGGCACCGAGAACGATTTCGTGATTCTTCCCGATCCGGACGCCCGGCTGGACCTCGCGCCGGAGCGGGTCGCCGCCCTGTGCGACCGTCGCCGCGGTCTCGGCGCCGACGGCATTCTGCGGGTCGCTCGGGCCGGGGCGCTCGTCGAGCGCGGCGTGCTCGCGGAACTGCCCGACGGTACCGGCGCCGACGACTGGTTCATGGACTACCGCAACGGCGACGGTTCGATCGCCGAGATGTGCGGCAACGGCGTCCGGGTCTTCGCGCACTACCTGTGCGCCCAGGGTCTGGAGAGCCGCACCGACTTCGTGGTCGGCAGCAGGGCCGGGGGCAAGCCCGTGCAGGTGCATGCGGCCGGCCCGGTCGACGGCGAGGTCACCGTCGACATGGGTGTCGTCCGCGAGCTGGGAGAGTCCGCCGCGACCGTCGAGGGCCGCGTGTACAAGGGTCTGGGCATCGACGTCGGCAATCCGCACCTGGCATGCGTCGACCCGCAGTTGGCGGGCACCGGCCTGGCCGCGCTCGACCTGTCCGCGCCCGGTTACGATCCGGGCTTCTTCCCGCACGGCGTCAACATCGAGTTCCTCACCCCCATCACCTCGGGCGCGGTCGAGATGCGCGTCCACGAGCGGGGCGTGGGGGAGACCCGGTCGTGCGGCACCGGGACCGTCGCCGCGGCGATGGCCGCGCTGCGCTTCGACGGCGCCGACTCCGGCCGCGTCCAGGTGCGGATCCCCGGCGGCACTGTGGAGGTGCGGATCGAGGACTCGCGCGCGTCCCTGCGCGGCCCGTCCGTGCTGGTCGCGACCGGAACCATCGCCGATTCCTGGTGGGCGGCCCTGTCCTGAGATCCGGCGGGTCCGCCCCGGATCCCGGCGTGTCCGCGATGCCGGGAAAAACTCGAATGCACGGACTCCGGTGGCGTGGGACCATGGATCTTGTATGACGAACACACAGCGTATGACGAAGACACCGCGCAACGGGGAGTCCGTGACCGAGGACCGCACCGAATACGACGGATGGACCACCGACGACCCGTCGGTCGGAGAGATGCAGCTCGAGGATCGCAGTGCACTGCGCCGCGTCGCCGGTCTGTCCACCGAACTCGAAGACATCACCGAAGTCGAGTACCGCCAGCTCCGCCTGGAGCGAGTGGTGCTCGTCGGCGTGTGGACCGGCGGAACCGCCGCCCAGGCCGAGGCGAGTCTCGCCGAGCTCGCCGCACTCGCGGAAACCGCGGGTTCCGAGGTTCTCGAGGGCCTCATCCAGCGTCGCGACAAGCCCGACGCCGCGACCTACATCGGCTCCGGCAAGGCCGACGAGCTGCGGCAGGTCGTCCTCGCGACCGGCGCCGACACCGTCATCTGCGACGGTGAACTCACCCCGGCCCAGCTCACCGCACTGGAGAAGGTCGTCAAGGTCAAGGTCATCGACCGGACCGCCCTGATCCTCGACATCTTCGCCCAGCACGCCACCTCCCGGGAAGGCAAGGCGCAGGTCTCGCTCGCCCAGATGGAGTACATGCTGCCGCGACTGCGCGGCTGGGGTGAATCGATGTCCCGGCAGGCCGGTGGCCGTGCCGGCAGCAACGGCGGCGTCGGTCTGCGCGGCCCCGGTGAGACGAAGATCGAAACCGATCGCCGTCGCATCCGCGAACGCATGGCGAAGCTGCGCCGCGAGATCAAGGCGATGAAGGCGGCCCGCGACACCAAGCGGACCCGCCGGCTGCGCAACCGCATTCCGTCGGTGGCGATCGTCGGATACACCAACGCCGGCAAGTCGAGCCTGCTCAATGCGCTGACCGGCTCCGGGGTTCTGGTGCAGAACGCCTTGTTCGCGACCCTCGATCCGACCACCCGGCGCGCAGCGCTGCCGGACGGGCGCGAGTTCGTGCTGACCGACACCGTCGGATTCGTGCGGCACCTGCCGACCCAGCTCGTCGAGGCGTTCCGTTCCACCCTCGAGGAAGTCGCGGACGCGGATCTGCTGATGCACGTCGTCGACGGATCCGACCCGATGCCTACCGAGCAGATCAAGGCGGTCCGCGAGGTCGTCACCGAGGTGCTGCGCGAATCCGATGCGCCCGCGCCGCCGGAACTGATCGTCGTCAACAAGATCGACGCCGCCGATCCGGTGATGCTGATGCAGCTGCGCGGGCTGCTTCCGGACGCGATCTTCGTGTCGGCACGCACCGGCGAAGGTCTCGACGAGCTGCGCGACCGGGTCGCCGGACTGCTCGAGGATCCGGACGTCGAGGTCCAGGTGATGCTGCCGTACACGCGCGGAGACCTGCTGGCCCGCATCCACACGGACGGGCAGATCCTCGAATCCGCGCACGGCGAGGACGGCACGCGCGTCCACGCCCGCGTACCGAAGGCACTGGCCTCGGCCTTGGTCGAGTACGCCGCCTAGTGCGGACGGGGGTGGGGGCCGCGCCGGTCGCGGTGACGGTTCTGCTCGCGGCGCTCACGGGGACGATCGTGCTCGCGGTGCTCGCCGCACCGGCACCGGCGAGCGCCCAGGCGCAGGACGTGCCGATCGCGGACGTGCAGGAGGGGGTGTTGTGCATCCCGTCGGACGCCGGACTCGCGGAACTTTCCGGACTCGCGATGCTCGACGGCCGCCTGTTCGCGGTACCCGATGCGGGGGCGGACGAGTCGGTCGTCGAACTCGGTGACGACTGCTCGGTCGTGCGCCGCATCCCTGCACCGGTCGACCCGTACGACGTGGAAGATCTTGCGGCCGGACCGGATCGGCGGCTCTGGCTGTCCGACACCGGCGACAACACAGCACGCCGGGAGACCGTCGCGCTGATCTCCCTCGACCCCGCCACCGGTGCCGGTGACCTGTACCGGATGACCTACCCGAGCGGCGCCCGCGATGGTGAGACCCTGCTCATCGGTCGCGACGGCGTGCCCTTGTTCGTGTCGAAGGCCTTGTTCGGTGCGAGCACCGTCTACCGGCCGGCGGACGGGAAGACCCTCACGGATCTCGCGTCGCCCGGCCCGAATCCGCTCGAGGAAGTCGGTGTGCTCCGGCTCGGACCCACCGACACCCCTGGAGGACCGCTCGCCGGCGGATCGTCGACCCTGATCACCGGCGGTGCGGTCAGCGCCGACGGCACGGTCGCGGCCGTGCGCACCTACACCGACGTGTATCTGTTCCATGCCCCGGACGGTGACCTCGTGGCGGCGCTGGCCGGGGGCCCGCAACTGCGCATCCCGGTCGCCGGTGAGCCGCAGGGGGAAGCGGTCGCGTTCACCCCGGACGGTGATCTGCTCACGGCGTCCGAGTCGAACGGCGGTCCGCTGCCGCAGATCCGGGTGTGGCGCGGGGTGACCGGCCTCTTTGCGGCGCCGGAAACCGCCGAGTCCGGCACGAGCAGTGTCGCGGTCGCCGAAGCCGCCGCGGCAGCCGGCGCGGCGGTGGTTCTCGCGGCCGCGGCGGGCTGGTGGTGGCGCCGCCGACGCCGACCGGCTCGCGGCCGGCCGGCCTCGCGCCGCTGACATCCGGTCAGGCGTCGAGGTCGGCGACCACGAGTTCCGCGATCTTCGCCAGTACGGCGTCGTCGTCGCAGCTGACGGTGACGGCCGTTCCCTGGGTGGCGCCGAGCGTCATGATCATCAGCGCGGAGCCCGCGTCGACGGGTTCGCCGCCGTCGACCGCGAGGGTGACGGGAACACCGGCCGCGACGACGGCCTCCGCGATGATCCCGGCGGGACGGGCGTGCAGGCCGATGGACGAGCCGACGGTGACGGTGGTGCTGGACATGGGATCTCCTTCGATCGGTCGAGTCGGGGTTGGGCCGAGTCGGGGTTGGCTGGGTCAGGCGGCGACCGGCTGCGGTGCCGGAGCAGGCGTGGTCAGGTGAGCTGGGCGCTTCAGTTCCTTGGCGAGCGTGACGCACAGGGCGCCGACGATCGTTCCGGCGGCGAGGGCGGCGAAGAACCACAGGACCCGGTCCATCGCGAAGATGACGAACACGCCGCCGTGCGGAGCAGTGAGCGTGACATCGGTCGCCATCACGATCGCGCCGGTCACGGCGCCGCCGACCATCATCGACGGGATCACGCGGAACGGATCGGCCGCGGCGAACGGGATAGCGCCTTCGGAGATGAACGACGCACCGAGCAGCCATGCGGCCTTGCCGTTCTCGCGTTCCGCGGTGCTGTAGAGCTTCGGCCGCAGCGTCGAGGACAGCGCCATCGCCAGCGGCGGCACCATGCCGGCGGCCATGACCGCGGCCATGATCTGCAGCGACGCGTGGTTGTCGACGGCCAAACCGGCGACCGCGAACGCGTACGCGGCCTTGTTGACCGGGCCGCCGAGATCGAAGCACATCATCAGGCCGAGGATCACACCGAGGATCACGGCGGAGCCGCCGGACAGGCCGTTGAGCCAGTCGGTGAGCCCGGTCGTGATCGCGGCCAGCGGCCGGCCCAGCACCAGGAACATCAGCGCCCCGACGATGAGCGTGGCGAGCAGCGGGATGATCACGACGGGCTTGAGCCCGCGCGCCCACACCGGTAGCGGGATCCGTCCCACCCACAGGGCCGCGAAACCGGCGATGATGCCGCCGACGAGACCGCCGATGAACCCGGCGCCGACGAAGACCGCGACCGCGCCGGCGGTGAATCCGGGTGCCAGGCCGGGGCGGTCGGCGATCGCGAAGGCGATGTACCCGGCGAGGGCGGGCACCAGGAACGAGAACGCCAGCGACCCGAGCTGGAACAGCACCGCGCCGAGATAGGTGGCGACTCCGCCGGCCGGCAGGTCCCACAGGGTGTTGTTCACTACGATATCGGCGGCCGAATCGGAGATGTCGTACCCGCCGAGCAGGAATCCCAGCGCGATGAGCAGACCACCCGCCGCGACGAACGGGATCATGTAGCTCACGCCGGTGAGCAGGATCTGCCGGATGCGGGTGCCCCAGCCGAGTTCGCCGCCCCGGGTCTCCTCCGCATCCGCGGGAGCGGAACCGGCCTCGACGGTCGCGGTGGACGGGTCGGCTGCGGCACGGACCGCTTCGGCGATCATCGCGTCGGGCTCGTTGATCGCACGCTTGACGCCGGACGCGACCACGGGCTTACCGGCGAAGCGCTCGCGGCCCTTGACGCCGACGTCGGTCGCGAAGATGACCGCGTCCGCGGCGGCGATCGCCGCGGACGGCAGGGGAGTGCTGCCGGCCGAGCCCTGGGTCTCGACGCGGACGGTGACGCCCGCGCGCTGCCCGGCTGCGGTGAGGGCGTCGGCGGCCATGTAGGTGTGGGCGATGCCGGTGGGGCACGCGGTGATCGCGACGATCGTGCGTTCGGTGGGGGCCGCGTCGGAGGACACCGCCTCCGCTTCGGGTTCCGGCCGGGGTTCCGACACAGGTTCCGGCGCCGGCTGGGGTGGTGGCGGCAACACGCCCTCGACGAGGGCGATGACGTCCGCCTCGGTGGCGGCGCCGCGCAGCGACGCGACGAACTCGGGGCGGACCAGCGCGCGGGCCAGCGACGACAGCAGTTTCATGTGTTCGGCGCCGGCCCCTTCGGGTGCGGCGATCAGGAACACGAGGTCGGCGGGGCCGTCGGGGGCACCGAAGTCGACCTTCGGGGCCAGCCGCGCGAATCCGAGCGACGCCGCGGTGACCGCCTCGGACCGGCAGTGCGGGATAGCCAGGCCTCCGGGAAGACCGGTCGCCGACTTGTCCTCCCGGGCCAGGGCGGCGGCCGCGAGTGCGTCGGCGTCGGAGGCGCGGCCCGCTCCGGTGAGCCGCTGGGCCAGTGCGGTGATCACCGCGGCCTTGTCGGTGCCGAGATCGGCGTCGAGCGTGATGAGATCCGCGGCGATGATCGCGGGTGCGGTATCTGGCATGACAGGTCCTTACGAGTGGTGGGGGAGTACCGCGGAGCGGGGATCGAGGTCGGTGACGGTCACCGCGGCCGGATCGACCGAGTCCGGGCCGGGCAGTGCGGTGCCCGGCAGGGCGACGGCGGCGCATCCGTACGCCACGGCGTGCCGGAGCCGGTCGGCCGGGCCGAGACCGTTGCGTTCGGCGACGAGGTAGCCGGCGAGCGACGAATCGCCGGCGCCGACCGTGCTGCGGGCGGTGACCGCCGGTGCCACGGCCCGCCACGCACCCTCGGCGGTGACCAGCACCGCACCGGCGGCGCCCAGCGTGGCCAGCACCGCCCCGACCCCGCGGGCGACGAGGCTGCGCCCGGCCGCGACCACCGGAGCGGTGTCGCCGGCGGCCGCGGCGGCTTCGAGCGCCGCGGAATCGGCGCCGGTGAGCTGGGCGAGTTCGTCGGAGTTCGGTTTGACGAGATCCGGTGCGGCCTCCGGGAACCGCGCCGAGAGTGCCAGCAGCGGCGCCTCTGAGGTGTCCACCGCGATCCGGGTTCCGGTGGCGCGCAGTGCACACACCAGGTCGGCGTACCAGTCGTCCGGAACGCTCGGGGGCAGCGATCCGGAGAGCACCGTCCAGTCCGCCCCGGCGGCCCGGGCGACCACGGCGGCCCGGAGTTCCGCGCGTGTCCGGGGGCCGTATGCACTACCGGGTTCGTTGAGTTTCGTAGTGGTGCCGTCGGGTTCGGCGACGGTGGTGTTGGTTCGTGCGAGCGATGCGGTTTCTATTGCCAGGCAGTCGATTCCGTGTGTTTCGAGGGCGGCGAGGAGTGGGTCTCCCGGGTTGCCCGGCAGGATCGCGAGAACCGGGTGGCCGGCGGCGTGCAGGACCCGTGCGACGTTGATGCCCTTGCCTCCGGGGTCGACGAGCACGTCGGCGGTGCGGTGCACGGCGCCTCGGACGAGCGGGCCGGACAGCGCGATCGTGCGGTCCAGGCTCGGATTGGCGGTCAGTGTGACGATCACGCCGTCACCACCTCGATTCCCTGTTCCATGAGCTGGATTCGGTCGGTCTCGTCGATCTCGCTGTCGGTGACGAGGACGTCGACGGCAGCGAGGGGAGCGAAACTCAGCAGGTGCCGCCGGCCGATCTTGGAGGAGTCGGCGACCACGACGACGCGGTCCGCGGCCTCGACCATCCGGCGCTTCACCGCGGCTTCGTCCGCGTCGGGCGTCGACAGGCCGTGATCGGCGGACAGTGCGTTGGTACCGATGAAGGCGACGTCGACGTGCAGCATGCCGAGGTAGCGCAACGCGTCCTCGCCGACGGTGGCCTGCGTGACGCCGCGGACGCGACCGCCGAGCAGATGCAGCCGGACGGAGCCGAGCCCGGCGAGCCGTGCCGCGATGGGTACCGAGTTCGTCACGACGGTGAGGTCGACGTCGGTGGGCAGGGCCGCGACCAGGCGACCGGTCGTGGTTCCCGCGTCGATGACGACGCTCCCGCCGGATTCCGGCAGGAATCGGGTGGCGGCCGCGGCGATGCGGTCCTTGAATCCGGCGCGGGTCTGGTCGCGTTCCGCCAGGCCGGGTTCGGTGACGGTGAGGGATGCGGCGGGGATGGCGCCGCCGTGGACACGCCGCACGTGGCCGAGCCGTTCGAGCATGGCCAGATCGCGGCGGACGGTTTCGGTCGTGACGCCGTACCGACCGGCGAGTTCGGCGACGGACATGCGTCCGCGCCGCTCGATCAGCTCGCCGATCGCCTGTTGCCGTTCCTCTGCGTACACCGGGTCTCCTCGTCGCCTGCGGAAAATGTTGCTTTATGTTGTTTTACGCCCGTATGTGTTGACATGTCAATGCTCCGGAGTAATCTCGATCACATCGATCTCCGCCAGTGGCGAGGAGGAAGCATGAAGAACGTGATGCCGGTGGCAGACGGTTCGCCGGTGCGCGAAGTCCACGGAACCCCCGTCGTGCCCGGTGTGGCCTACGGCCCGGCGATCCGCCCCGCGCCGCGCCCCGAACTACCCACCGCGCACGCGGGCGTTCCCGACACCGCCCGCGCAGCCGAAGCGGAACGGTTCACGGCCGCCGCGAGCGTCGTCGCCGACAGGTTGCGGGCCCGCGCCGCCCACGCCTCCGGCGCCGCCGCCGAGGTGCTGCTGGCCAACGCCGGCCTCGCCGAGGACCGCGCCTGGATCGGCGCCGCCACCGGCAGGATCCGCAACGGATCGGACGCCGTGGCCGCCGCGATCGACACCACCGAGCAGTTCGCGACGATGTTCGCGCAGTTGGGTGGGCTCATGGCCGAGCGGGTCACCGACCTGCGCGACATCCGCGACCGCGTCGTCGCGGAACTTAGCGGACATCCGGAACCGGGAATCCAGCTGCCCGACGAGCCGTCGGTGCTGCTCGCCGAGGACCTCGCCCCGGCCGATACCGCCGGCCTGGACCCCACCCGCATCATCGGGCTGGCCACCACCCTGGGCGGACCCACGAGCCACACCGCGATCATCGCGCGCCAGCTGGGCATTCCGTGCGTGGTCGCCGCGGCGGGACTCGACGCGATCCCGGCGGGCGCGGCCGTCCTGCTCGACGGTTCCACCGGCGAGATCCGCATGGATGCGGACCCGGAGGCCGCACGCGCGGCGGTCGAGGTGGACCGGCAGGAACGCGCCCGCGTGGCCTCCTGGACCGGCCCCGGTGCCACCGCCGACGGCCACCCGGTCGCGATCCTCGCGAACGTGCAGGACGGTGCCGGCGCGCGTGCAGCCCGGCAGACCCCCGCCGAGGGAGTCGGCCTGTTCCGCACCGAGCTGTGCTTCCTGGACCGGGACGTCGAACCGTCGGTGGCCGAGCAGGCCGACATCTACGCGGAGGTGCTCACCGCCTATGCCGGGCGCAAGGTCGTCGTGCGCACCCTCGACGCCGGGTCCGACAAGCCGCTGCGGTTCGTGACCCATCCCGACGAACACAACCCGGCGCTCGGTGTGCGGGGCATCCGGATCGAGGCGACCGCACCCGGCATCGTCGAGCGGCAACTCGACGCGGTGGCCGAGGCGGCCGCGCGGACCGGCCAGTCGCCGTGGGTCATGGCCCCGATGATCGCGACCGTCGCCGAGGCCGCCCGGTTCGCCGCGCTGGTGCGGGCCCGGGAGATGGTGCCGGGCGTCATGATCGAGGTGCCCGCCGCGGCACTGCTCGCCGACCGGCTGCTCGAGCACGTCGACTTCCTGTCCGTCGGCACCAACGATCTCGGCCAGTACACGATGGCCGCCGACCGCATGTCCCCGCAGCTCGCGGCGCTGACCGACCCGTGGCAGCCGGCCGTGCTCGCGCTCGTCGCCCGGACCGCGGAGGCCGGCCGGACGGCCGGAAAACCGGTCGGAGTGTGCGGGGAGGCCGCCGCCGATCCGCTGCTCGGCTGCGTACTGGCCGGGCTCGGCGTCACCTCGCTGTCGTGCGCGGCGGCCGCGGTCGGCGCGGTCGGCGCCCGGCTCGCGACGGTCACTCTCGACCGGTGCCGGGAGGCCGCCGAAGCGGCCGTCGCCGCCGCGGATCCGGCGTCCGCCCGTGCGGCGGTCACCCGCATCCTGGGCTGAGCACTGCGCGGCGCGCCTTCCTGGCCTTACGATTCCGTTTCGTGAGCGAACCGGTGAAGACCACGAAGAGGGTACGTGCGGGCGTCGGCTGGACACTGCACGGTGACGGCCGCCGCATCACCCACGGCGGGGTCGTTGCTCCGGACGAACGGTTGTCCTGGCCGCGGACCGTCGGCATCGGCATGCAGCACGTCATCGCCATGTTCGGAGCCACCTTGCTGGTGCCGACGATCACCGGTTTCCCGGTCACCACGACGCTGCTGTTCTCCGGGATCGGCACCGCGCTGTTCCTGCTGATCACGCGGGGCCGGGTGCCCAGCTACCTCGGTTCGTCCTTCGCCTTCATCGCCCCGCTCACCGCGTCGGCGGCCGATGGACCCGCCGCGCAACTGGGCGGCATCGTCGCCGTCGGCGTGCTGCTCGCCGTCGTCGGGCTCGTGGTCAAGGCGCTCGGCGCCCGCGTCATCGACGCCGTGATGCCGCCGGTGGTGACCGGCGCGATCGTCGCGCTCATCGGCCTGAACCTGGCCCCCACCGCCGTCGGCTCGTTCGAGGCGCAGCCGCTGATCGCCGCGATCACCCTGGTCTCGATCCTGCTGGTCACCGTGCTCGGTCCCGGCCTGCTCGGCCGGCTCGGCATCCTCGTCGGTGTCGTGATCGGCTGGGTGTTCGCCGCGGTCACCGGCGGTCTGGCCGACGACCGGCTCACGGCGCTGCGCGACGCCGCCTGGTTCGGGGTTCCGGAACTGCGCGGCCCCACGTTCCAGCTGTCGGTCGTGCTGGTCGCGCTGCCCGTGGTGATCGTCCTGATCGCCGAGAACGTCGGCCACGTCAAGGCCGTGTCCGCGATGACCGGACGCAATCTCGACGACGTCGCCGGCGATGCCCTGTTCGCCGACGGCCTGGCTACGACCCTCGCCGGCTTCGGGGGCGGCTCGGGCACGACGACCTACGCCGAGAACATCGGGGTCATGGCCGCCACCCGCGTCTACTCGACCGCCGCGTACTGGGTTGCCGCGGCCACCGCCGTCGTCCTGGCGTTCTCCCCGAAATTCGGCGCACTCGTCTTCACCGTCCCGGACGGCGTGCTCGGCGGCGCGACCCTGGTCCTGTACGGCCTGATCGGCATCCTCGGCGTCCGCATCTGGATGGACGCGAAGGTCGACTTCACCGACCCGGTGAACCTCACCGTCGTGGCTGCCGCGCTCGTCGCGGGCATCGGCGACCTGACGCTGTCGATCGGATCGGTCGAACTCGGCGGCATCGCATGGGGATCGATCGGCATCCTCGTCGCCTACCCGATCCTCCGGAAGTTGGCGAACCTCCGAGGGTGACCCTGCCGCCGTTCCACACCGGCGACAACTGTCACAAAACGTGCTCGCTCCTGTCAGCGTCACAACAGGTGGTACTTGCCTACCGTAAGGGCGAAGTACGCCGTGACCTACAGGAGCGCACATGGAACGCACCCTCTTCGAACCCGAACACGAACTCTTCCGCGAGTCGTACCGGAAGTTCCTCGAGCAGGAGGTGGCACCCTTCCACGAGCAGTGGGAGAAGGACAAGATCGTCGACCGTGAGGTCTGGAAGAAGGCCGGGGCGCAGGGCTTTCTGGGCATGGCCGTTCCCGAGGAGTACGGCGGAGGCGGTGTCGACGACTTCCGGTACAACGTCGTGCTCACCGAGGAGACCACCCGCGGCGGCTACAGCGGTGTCGGTTTCATGCTGCACAACGACGTCGTGGCTCCCTACCTGCTGAACCTCGCGAACGAGGAGCAGAAGCAGCGGTGGCTGCCCGGCTTCTGTTCCGGCGAGATCATCACCGCCATCGCGATGACCGAACCCGGCACCGGTAGCGACCTGCAGGGCATCAAGACCCGTGCGGTGCGCGACGGCGACGACTGGATCCTCAACGGCTCCAAGACGTTCATCACCAACGGCATCAACGCCGACCTGGTGATCGTCGTTGCCTGCACCGACCCCGAGAAGGGCGCCCAGGGCTTCTCGCTCCTCGTCGTCGAGCGCGGCATGCCCGGTTTCGAGCGCGGCCGCAATCTCGACAAGATCGGTCTCGACGCGCAGGACACCGCGGAGCTGAGCTTCGACAACGTGCGCGTGCCCGGCGCGAATCTGCTCGGTGAAGAGGGCCTCGGCTTCATCTACCTGATGCAGAACCTCCCGCAGGAGCGCCTGTCGATCGCGGTGGTCGCCGCGGCCGCCATGGAGCAGGTCCTCGAGGACACCCTGCAGTACTGCCGCGACCGCAAGGCGTTCGGCAAGTCCATCGGCAAGTTCCAGAACACCCGGTTCGAGCTGGCCGAACTCGCCACCGAGACGCAGATCGCGCGCGTGTTCGTCGACAAGTGCATCGAGTCGCTCAACGCCGGCACGCTCACCGTGCCGGAGGCGGCGATGGCGAAGTACTGGACCACCGACAAGCAGGTCGAGCTCATCGACCGGTGCCTCCAGTTGCACGGCGGCTACGGCTACATGCGTGAGTACCCGGTCGCGAAGGCGTACCTGGATGCTCGCGTGCAGAAGATCTACGGCGGCACCAACGAGATCATGAAGGAGGTCATCGGCCGTTCGCTGAACGTCTGAGCGACCTTCCGGAAAACCACATCGGGGCGGTACCGCAATCGCGGTACCGCCCCGATGTCGTTGTGGGAGATCTCAGATCTTCCGGATCACGGTGACGACCTTGCCGAGGATGACGGCGTCGTTGCCGGGGATCGGTTCGAACATCGGATTGTGCGGCATGAGCCACACGTCCTTCTTCACTCGCTTGAAGGTCTTCACGGTGGCTTCCCCGTCGAGCATCGCAGCGACGATGTCGCCGTTCTCGGCGACGTTCTGCTGGCGCACGACCACCCAGTCGCCGTCGCAGATCGCGGCGTCGATCATCGATTCGCCGACGACCTTGAGCAGGAACAGCGATCCCTGGCCGACGAGTTCGCGGGGGAGCGGGAAGACGTCCTCGACGGCCTCCTCGGCGAGGATCGGGCCACCGGCCGCGATCCTGCCCACGACCGGCACCATCGCCGCGGACGGTACCGCCGACGTTGCGGGAGCGGTGGTCTCGGTGCTGTCGTCGGGGGTGACCGCGCTGTCCTCGAGGCCGCGGACATCGACGGCGCGCGGCCGGTTGGCGTCGCGCCGCAGGAAGCCCTTGCGTTCGAGGGTGCGCAGCTGATGGGCCACGGACGACGTGGAGTTGAGCCCGACAGCGTCGCCGATCTCCCGGATGCTCGGCGGGTACCCTCGCTCGGCCACCGAATCGCGGATCACTTCGAGAACGCGCCGCTGGCGCTCGGTGAGCCCGGCCGTCGAATCGGCGACGACCGTCCGGGCGGGGCCGCTCGCGGAGTTGGCGTCCGTCATGGTCGTGACCTCCGTGCGTCGAGTGTCGGATGTGCTGGTTGTGATGTATCGAATCTATCCGCATTCGCGCGCGTTATCAAACACCTGTTCGAGATTTCCGGCTCGAAAAGCTGACAAGTCGATCATGGCGTGGTAGAAATTCGAACAGATGTTCTTCGAACCTTTGATCGAACGAAGGGTCGACATAGATCGAACACTTGAGCGATCGAGCGAGAAATGCGCAGTTCGCGCAGCCGATCGAGTACCGCGACCGGTCGAGCACGGAGGATCCGATGGGTGCAGCAGCAGTTCGCCGAACCGAGTGGAACGAGTTCACGACCGGCCCGATGCGGGTCGACCCCGCCCACGAGCGGGACGCCCGGATCTATCGCTTCCCGGTCCGGCCGCCGTTTCCCCGCCCGAATGCGGGACACATCGAATACCGCCGTCCGGCAGCGGCTCCCGTCGCGTGCACCGACCGCACCCGCCCGGCGGCGCTGTCGTTCCCCCGGGCCGTGCGGCAGACGGTGGTGACGGTGCTCCTCACTGCGACCGCGCTCGTCGCGATCCTCGCGGTGGGGTACCTGCGGACGAGCGAGGTCGCGGCGCATGTTCCGCGCACCGACGTCGCGGTCGTCAGAATCGGCGAATCGCTCGCCGACGTCGCCGCCCGGATCGCCCCGGACGCCGCCACGGTCCAGGTAGTGGAGCAGATCTCCGAGCTCAACATGCTGTCCGGCACCACGGTGCGTCCCGGTCAGCAGCTCATCGTTCCGGTCGTCGGCCGCGGGTGAGCTGCCGTGCTCGACCGGGGACCGGACCGGGACGAATCCGGCCGGCAGGTATTGTCGATTCCTGTAAGCCACACCACCCCGTGTGGTCGCGTCGGGGCAGCTCCACCTCAGGGCGGGGATGACCTCGGGAAGACGGTTCGACGCCGACGTCGCGGCCCGCACGGCAGCGACGAAGGAACCGACATGTATTGCCCGTACTGCCGGCACCCGGATTCTCGGGTCGTCGATTCGCGCGAGGCCGATGAGGGCGCCGCGATCCGCCGGCGCCGGGCATGTCCCGAATGCGGCCGCCGATTCACCACCGTCGAAACCGCGGTGCTGTCCGTCGTCAAGCGCAGCGGCGTGACCGAGCCGTTCAGCCGCGAGAAGGTCGTGCGCGGCGTCGCCCGCGCGTGCCAGGGTCGCGCGGTCGACAACGACGCGCTCAACCTGCTGGCGCAGCAGGTCGAGGACGCGGTGCGGGCCAAGGGTTCTCCCGAGGTGCCCAGCCACGAAGTCGGTCTGGCCATCCTCGGCCCGCTCCGGGACCTCGACGAGGTCGCCTATCTGCGATTTGCGTCCGTGTACCGGGGCTTCAGCTCGGCGGAGGACTTCGAACGCGAGATCAAGGAACTGCGCGAGCATCAGGCGCGGCGCAGCACCGACCCCGGCGAGGACTGACCCTCGCGGGTGTCGGTGCGGCGCACGGCTCGGCGCCGGTGCTCGACCGTTCAGCGAATCGCGCTGATGGCCTTCATGATTCGCTTCTCCGACACCGGGATCCGAGTTCCAAGGCCCTGCGCGAACAGGCTCACCCGCAGCTCCTCGATCAACCAGTACACCTCGTTCACGTCCGCGCCGGCCCGGCGTTCCTCGGGCAGCCGGGCGAGCAGCCGATCGTATTCGGCGTACACCCGGTCGAGTACGTCCATGCCCTGGGCGTCGCGGTGGGCGCTCGCCGGAAGTGCCTCGAGGCGCTGCGCTGCGGCGGCGAGATATCTCGGCAGGTCCGCGAGACGGCGACTGCCGAGGTCGGTCACGAAGCCCGCGAACAGCAGCGAGGCCAGTTGCTCCCGCACATCGTCGGCGGCCTCGCCGCGCACCCGGTCCAGCAGCACCCCGACCTCGTGGGCCCGGGACAGCGCCGGCACCACCAGCTTCAGCAGCGCCGACACCCGGCCGGGCAGCTGCGCCCGGACCGTCTTGACCATCGCCTCGAATTCCTCGGGGGTCCGGATCGGCGCGCCGTGCGCCGCGACCAGTTCGTCGACGGCGCAGGCCCGGCAGTCCTCGAGCAGCGCGTCGAACGAACCGTCCGGATTGCGGCCGAGCGCGAGACGTTCCGCGTTGGTCAGCCCCGACGTGGCGGCGCGCGCCTGCGTCGGAACCGCCGCCAGCAGCAGCGCCCGCAGGCCGGTGCGGGTCGCGGCGCGTTGTGCCTGCGGGGTGCTCAGGACTCGGACCGCGACACCGGACCCCTCGCTCACCAGGGCCGGATAGCCGGTCACCTGCTGGTTCCCGACCGTGCGCGTCACGGTCTCCGGCAGCGTGCCGAGCGTCTCTGCCGTCCACACCAGCGCCGGCGCGCGTTCGGTGCTCGACGCAGCGCGCGCCACCTCCGCGTCGACGCGCACCGCCAGCTTCTTGCGCAGGTCCGCCAGGCTCTTGCTGTGCCCCAGGACCTTCCCGCGCTCGTCGACCGCCGCGAACGTCAGCCGCAGATGTTCGGGCAGGGCCGCGACGTCGAAATCGCTCGGTTCGATGCGGCAGTTCCCGAGCCGCGACAACTCGCGGGCCATCGCGTTGACGAGCGGCTCGCTGCGCGGGGTGACCGACGCGAGCGCGGCCGCCGCGAAGTCCGGTGCCGGAACAACTTGGCGCCGAAGCTGTTTCGGCAAGGTCTTGATCAATGCCGTCACGAGTTCGTGACGCATGCCCGGCACGAGCCAGTCGAACCCGACCGGGCGGATCCCGGCCAGCAACGCCACGGGGATGCGGGCGGTCACGCCGTCCTGTTCGGTGCCCGGCTCGAACTGGTAGGTGAGCGGGAACTGCACATCGCCCTGCCGCCACGCGTCGGGATAGTCCCCCTCGAGCACTGCGGCGGCGTCCTGATTGACGACCGTTTCCGGGGTGAACGTCAGCAGTTCGGGATCCTGCTGGCGCGCCTTCTTCCACCACGTGTCGAAATGCCTGGCCGACACGGCATTCGGTCCGACCCGTTCGTCGTAGAAGGCGAACAGCGTTTCGTCGTCGACGAGGATGTCCCGTCGCCGCGCACGATGCTCGAGTTCCTCGACGTCCTCGAGCAACGCCCGGTTGGCGTGGAAGAACTTGTGCCGCGTGCGCCATTCGCCCTGCACCAGCGCGTGCCGGATGAACAGGTCGCGCGAGACCTCCCGATCGATCGTGCCGTACTGCACCGGGCGTTGCGCCACGAGAGGGATGCCGTAGAGCGTGACGCGCTCGTAGGCCATCGCCGCCTCGCGTTTGATCGACCAGTGCGGCTCCGAATACGTGCGTTTGACCAGATGCGGGGCCAATTTCTCGACCCATTCCGGCTCGATGCGCGCCGCCATGCGCGCCCACAATCGTGACGTTTCGACGAGTTCGGCGGCCATCACCCAACGCGGTGGCTTCTTGAACAGCGACGACCCGGGGAAGATCGCGAAACGCGAACCGCGCGCCCCGAGATAGTCCCGCTTGTCGCCCTCGCGCAGCCCGACGTGGGAGAGCAGACCGGCGAGCAGCGACTGGTGGATCGAGTCCTCGGAGACGTCCTGGTGGCGGGTCTCCCAGCCGAGGTTCAGGGTGATCTGACGCAGCTGCCCCTGCAGGTCCTGCCATTCGCGGATCCGCAGCCAGTGCAGGAACTCGTTGCGGCACATCTTCCGGAACTGGTTGGACGACAGTGCTTTCCGTTGTTCCTTCAGATAGTCCCACAGGCGCAGGAAGGCCAGGAAATCGGAGCCCTCGACCGCGAAGCGGGCGTGCTTCTCGTCGGCTGCCTGCTGGAACTCGGCGGGACGTTCACGCACGTCCTGGATCGACAACGCCGCCACGATGATCAGCACCTCGCGCAGACAGCCGTTGCGGTGGCCCTCGACGATCATCCGCGCCATCCGCGGGTCGACGGGCAGCCGCGCGAGTTCGCGGCCGGTCGCGGTGAGCTTGGGCAGCTCGTCGCGCTTGGCCGGCTCGAGGGCACCGAGCTCTTCGAGCAGCGCGATGCCGTCGCGGATCGCGCGCGGGTCCGGTGGTTCGACGAACGGGAACGACGCGATGTCGCCGAGACCGAGCGCGGTCATCTGCAGCACCACCGACGCCAGGTTGGTGCGCAGGATCTCCGGTTCGGTGAACTCCGGGCGGGCTTCGAAGTCCTCCTCGGAGTACAGCCGGATGCAGATACCGTCGGCGACGCGGCCACAGCGACCGGACCGCTGCCGCGCCGACGCCTGCGAGATCTCCTCGATAGGCAGCCGCTGCACCTTGGTCCGCACCGAATAGCGCGAAATGCGCGCGGTGCCGGGGTCGACGACGTAGCGGATACCGGGGACGGTCAGCGACGTCTCGGCGACGTTGGTGGACAACACCACCCGGCGGCCCGTGTGCGGGGTGAAGACCTTGTGCTGCTCGGCCGCCGACAACCGCGCATACAGCGGCAGGATCTCGGTGTTGCGCAGCTTGCGGTCGCGCAGGGCGTCGGCGGTATCGCGGATCTCGCGTTCACCGGAGAGGAACACCAGGATGTCGCCGTCACCGGCGGCCTGCAGTTCCTCGACCGCCTCGCACACCGCATCGACGGGATCCCGGTCGATCAGCTGATCGCCGACCTCGACCGTGAGCGGCCGGTACCGGATCTCGACCGGGAACGTCCGCCCCGACACCTCGACGATCGGTGCCGGGGTCCCGTCGGGGGCGGCGAAGTGCCGTGCGAACCGTTCCGGATCGATCGTCGCCGAGGTGATGATCACCTTCAGATCGGGCCGTCGGGGCAGCAGCTGCTGCAGGTAGCCGAGGATGAAGTCGATGTTGAGGCTGCGCTCGTGAGCCTCGTCGATGATCAGGGTGTCGTAGCGGCGCAGCAGCGGGTCGCGCTGGATCTCGGCGAGCAGAATGCCGTCGGTCATGAGCTTGACCAGTGTCGAGTCCGACACCTGGTCGGTGAAGCGCACCGTGTAGCCGACGGTCTCGCCCAGTTCGGTGTCGAGTTCCTCGGCGAGACGTTCGGCGACCGCCCGCGCGGCGATGCGCCGCGGCTGGGTGTGCCCGATCAGCCCGCGCACACCGCGACCGAGTTCGAGGCAGATCTTCGGGATCTGCGTGGTCTTGCCCGAACCGGTCTCGCCGGCCACGACGACCACCTGCCGGTCGCGGATCGCGGCCGCGATGTCGTCCTTGCGCTGCGACACCGGCAGCGTCTCGGGATAGGTGATCGCGGGGACGGCGGCGGCCCGCTCGGCGAGGCGGATGCGGGCCCGTTCGATCTCGGCGGCGATCGCGGTGAGCGCGTCGGCGCCGCGAGCGCGATCGAGCTTGCGGCGGAGACGTTGTTCGTCGCGGAGCGACACCTCGGCGAGGGCCGACTTCAGGTCGCGGCGGTTCGGGGCGGGAGAGATGGACATGCTGAAGAGACAGCCTAGCGAAACACGATCGTCGGGCCCCGTCACAGGCACGCTTCGGGAACGGCGAGCGGTCAGTCGGCCGGGGCGGGTGGGCGCTCGGTCTCCCGGACCCGCGCGATCACCCGCGCGAAGACGTCCCGGAACGGGGCGTGCACCGTGAAGTGGGTGAAGCCGTAACGGTCGCGCGCGTTCAGGATCTGCGCGGCCATCTCCTCGACCGTGCCGATCAGCAGGAACGGGGTGTCGAGCAGGTCGCCCACCGGCAATCCGAGCCTGTGCGCGACGGACGCCGCCGCCGCTTCCCGGTCGTCGGTTTCGAGCACCAGCTGGAGCAGGGTGTGCCACTCGATGTGGTCGGCGCGCGGCCCGGCGCAGGCCCGCGCGAACCGGACGCGGTCGTCGGCTTCGGTTGCCGACCCGATCCGGAAGGTGCCCGGGGGACGGCCTCGCACCTGGTACGCGCCGGCGACACCGACGATGTCCGCGTGCGCCGCCGCGATCGCGAGGATCCGGTCTCCGGTGCCACCGACGATCAGCGGCGGACCCTCACCGCCGAAGCCGTGCCGCTGGACCGGTCGCAGCACCGGCATGCCGAAGGCCTCGCGCATCGCGGCCTGTGGCTCGTAGCCGGGATGCGCGAAGAGTCGCCGCAGTTCGGCGATGGTCGCTTCGAGGCGG
This sequence comes from Rhodococcus sp. HM1, assembly GCF_023218075.1. GTDB lineage: Bacteria > Actinomycetota > Actinomycetes > Mycobacteriales > Mycobacteriaceae > Rhodococcus. Next base: position 54,676 of record NZ_JALPTB010000025.1, read on the forward strand.
TCGGCGCGGGCGCCGAAGGGTTCCCACACGATGCCTGCGGACTCGAACTCCCATTTCATGTGACCCGCACCGAGGCCGACCTCGAGCCGCCCGCCGGTGAGCGCGTCGGTCGTGGCGATCTCGCGGGCGAGCAGCGCCGGATTCCAGAACCCGGCGTTGAGCACCAGCGTCCCCACCCGCAACCGCTCGGTGGCGTACGCGGCGGCCACCAGCGTCGGGAACGGTGCCGGCACCCCGAGGTGATCCGCGGCGAAGAGTGCGTCGTATCCGGCCTCCTCGACGGCCCGGCAGGACCGTGCGAAGGCCTCCGGGGACTCGATGCCGAGTACGTTGACGGAGAACCGGAATCCGGTCATGCACTCCAGCGTGGCGCACGCGCGCCGTGCACGCCAGAATCGTTGCCGGTACGTACGATGGCCGACGGACATGAACGGTCGTGGACGGGAGTGGATCGTGGGCGCGTTGTGGCACGGATTTGCCGACATGGGCGCGATCGAACGCGACGGAGCGTTCGTCGTCGCTCGCGGTGAGGGCGCCTACATCTGGGACGACGCCGGCACCCGCTACCTGGACGCGACCGCGGGCCTGTGGTTCGCGAACATCGGGCACGGCCGCACCGAGATCGGCGAGGCCGTGGCCGCGCAGCTCGCAAAGGTCGCGCACTACTCGAACTTCGGGGATCTCGCGCTCGAGCCGACGGTCGCGCTCGCCGAACGACTCTCCGCGATCGCGCCCGTCCCGGACAGCAAGATCTTCTTCACCTCCGGCGGCTCCGATTCGATCGACACCGCCGCGAAACTGGCCCGCCGCTACTGGCAGGAGATGGGCCGGTCCACCAAGACGCTGCTCGTCGGACGGCAGAAGGCGTATCACGGCATGCACATCGGTGGCACGTCGCTGGCCGGGATCCCCGTCAACGGCGAGGGCTACGGGCAGTTGTGGGACGACACCGCGACGGTGCCGTGGGACGACGCGAAGGCGCTGCTCGAGCTCATCGAGTCCGTCGGTGCGGACACGATCGCCGCGTTCTTCGCCGAACCGATCATCGGCGCCGGTGGGGTGTACCTGCCGCCGGAGGGCTACCTCACCGAGATCCGTGACATCTGCCGCGACCACGACATCCTGTTCGTCGTCGACGAGGTGGTCACCGGATTCGGCCGCATCGGTGGATCGTGGTTCGCGTCGTCACGGTTCGATCTGCAGCCCGACATCATGACCACCGCAAAGGGTCTGACGTCCGGCTACCTGCCGATGGGCGCCGTGTTCGTCGCTCCGCGGGTGGCCGAGCCGTTCTTCGCCGGGGGGGTGTGGTGGCGCCACGGCTACACCTACGGCGGACACGCGGGGTCGGCCGCGGCAGCCCTGGCGAACCTCGACATCCTCGAGAACGAAGGGCTGCTCGACGAGGCCGCGCGGCTCGAGACGACATTGCACACCAAGCTTGCACCGCTCGCGGATCACCCCCGCGTGGCGGAGATCCGCAGCGGTCTCGGTGCGGTCGCCGCGGTTCAACTCGCCGACCCGACCGAGGCGCCGGGATTCGTGAAGGCGCTGCGCGCACAAGGTATTTCGGGTCGCGCGGCGGGTCAGGGTGCGATGCAGATCTCGCCCGCGTTCGTCATGACCGACGAGCAGGTCCAGGATCTCGTCGACGGATTCGCGGTCGCACTCGGCTGACCCGCCCCAGGGTCGATCCGTCAGCGGCGGCGAAGCAGCCGGCGCAGTGCCCGGCGCAGCCGGGTGACCGCTGTCGCCGGAATCTCCGTCAGCGGTACCTCGCCCGCGGAGTCGTGCGCGGCCGTAGCCTGCGCATACCGCTCGTGCAGCACCGAGCGCACCTCGTCCGGGGTGTAACCCCGCCGCTTGCGTTCGGCACGCACCGCGACCGCGCCGGTCGCCGCGACGCCGACCACACCGGCCAGTCCGACCAGCTTCCACCACTGCCTGCCCCGAAGTGCCATGGCCCCGACCCTAAGGGACGACGATGTCTGTCGTCCGGCCCACCCGCCTACCCGGCCACCCCGGCCGGACCGGTCGCGGGAGCCGGTCACCGTGGCATGGAAGGCTGTCGGGCATGGAGCACAGCGCGACACGATCCCGGATCACGCTCGACGAGGCGGTGGCGATCACACGCACCGGTGACCTGTGGATCTTCCGGGGCAGCAGCGGAGCCGACCGTGCGATCCAGGCGTTGACGAACGCGCCGGTCAATCACGTCGGGATGGCGGTCGTCCTCGATGACCTGCCGCCGCTGATGTGGCACGCCGAGCTCGGAAAGAGCCTGCCCGACATGTGGACCGGCCGGCACCAGCGCGGCGTGCAGTTGCACGATCTGCGCGGTGCGGTGCAGGTGTGGAGCGCCCGGTACGGGCAGCGGGGCTGGCTCCGGCAGATCTCCACGCAGATCAGCCCGGAGCAGGAGGACCAGTTGCTGCGGTCGATCGCGCGGCTCGACGGCACGCCGTTCCCGTCCACCGCGAAACTGACGGGCCGCTGGTTCGCCGGTCGCCTGCCGCGGCTCCGGAAGCCGTCGGACGTGGGCATCGAGAGCGCCTACTGCGCCGAGGTCGTCGGTATGACGATGGAGGAGATGGGGCTGCTCGAACAGCGGCGGCGGGGCAGCAACTGGTACGACCCGGGTCGGTTCTGGAGCGGGGACCGCCTTCCGCTGGCACCCGGAGTCGAGTTCGGGAGGGAAATCGAGGTCCTCCTCAGCGAGGAGGATCTCGCGGCCGGGCGGCGGTCAGCGGGCGAGGGAGCGTGACTCGCAGCGTTCGACGCGACCGCCGACCTCGACGCGCCCGTCCGACAGCCAGGCCGTCCGGATCCGCGATCCGCGTCCCTGGGTGATGTCGAGGTCCCGGCCGAGGTGGGCGGTGAGCCGGACCGCGGCGGCTCCGGTCGCCTCGTCCTCGGGAATGCCGAACGCGGGTGCGAACATCCGCGCCCGGACGGTTCCGGCCGTTTCCCCGGTCCAGGCCCACACGTACCACTCGGCTGCATCGGCGAAGTCGCCGGAGCTGCACCGGTCCACGTCTTCGGGGGCCGGCCGCTGATCGAGTACGAACGGCGGTGCCCAGTCCGCACGCGCACCCACCCAGGTGACATCCCCGTCGTAGCGCACCGCGACCGGCCCGGCCGGGACCTCGAGGGTGTCGATCGGGGTTCCGCGATCGCGGAGCCACCAGGACAATCCGACCGTGGGGTGACCGGCGAACGGAAGTTCCTTCGCGGGAGTGAAGATTCGGGCCTGGGCGCGCGTCCCGCCGGGTCCGGGCGGTCGGACGAAGATCGTCTCGCTGTAGCCGAGTTCGGCCGCGATCCGCTGGCGGTCGGCGGCGTCGACGTCCTGGTCGAGCACGATGCCGAGTGGGTTGCCGTGTTCTCCGCGGTCGTCGGTGAAGACCCGGACGACGCCGACCTGAATCGTCATGGAGGAAACAGTAACCCCCGGTGTATTCGTTCGTCGCGACCAAGTCTAAAGGGAAATCTATCGGTCGGGATATACTCATAGGCGTGTCCGATCAGCAGTATCAGCCGACCCTGTCGCAGCTCCGTGCCTTCGTCGCGGTTGCGACCCACCGTCACTTCGGGACGGCGGCTGCCCGCCTGCACGTGAGCCAGCCGACGCTGTCCCAGGGTCTCGCGGCCCTGGAATCCGGTCTCGGCGTGCAGTTGATCGAACGCAGCACCCGCCGCGTGCTGGTGACTCCGGACGGTGCGCGCCTCCTGAGCCAGGCCAAGGCCATCGTCGACGCGGCCGACGGGTTCGTCGCCGCCGCCGCGGGCGTCACCGATCCGCTGACCGGACCACTGCGTCTCGGCCTGATTCCCACCGTGGCGCCCTACGTGCTGCCGACGCTGCTGCCCGAACTGCGGACCCGCATGCCGTCGCTGTCGTTGCACGTCATCGAGGACCAGACGGCCCGGCTGCTCGAGTCGCTGCGCGCCGGGACCCTCGACGTCGCGGTGCTCGCGCTGCCGTCCGGATCGACCGGCCTGATCGAGATACCGCTCTACGCCGAGGACTTCGTGCTCGTCGTCCCCCCGGACCACGCGCTCGCCGGTCGGGACGACGTACCGCTGACCGTGCTCGACGAACTCCCGCTGCTGCTCCTCGACGAGGGGCACTGCCTTCGGGACCAGACTCTGGACCTGTGCCGCTCCGTGGACGCGCATCCGCTCTCCGGCGACACCCGGGCGACCTCGCTCGCCACGGTCGTGCGCTGCGTCGCCGGCGGACTCGGCGTCACGCTCATTCCGGCGTCGTCGGTCGCGGTCGAGTGCGCCACCGGCGATCTCGCGGTCGCGCGGTTCGCCGAACCGGTTCCGGGCCGCACGATCGGCCTCGTGTTCCGTTCGTCGAGCGGGCGCGCCGAGGACTATCGCGCGCTCGCCGATGTGCTTCGGGAGGTTGCCCCGGAGGGCGTCCGGTAGCGAGGCGCCGGAGCGCTCCCTTCTGCCGAACAGCTGCGGTCCGGCGGCGCGGGGGAGCACCATGGCGGCATGTCATGCCCCGAGATCGGTCTGCAGGTGTTCGTGCTCGACACTCCCGACCCGCGCGGTCTGGCCGCGTTCTACGCCGCGCTGCTGGGTTGGGAACTCGATTCCGACGCCACCGACGACGACTGGGTTCAGCTGCGGGCACCGGCCGGAGGGGGACTGGCGTTCCAGCGGGCACCCGGACACGTCCCGCCGAGTTGGCCCGCCGAGACCGTGCCTCTGCGTGCCCACCTCGACCTGCAGGTCACCGACCTCGAGGCCGCGGAACGCTGGGCGCTGCAGCACGGCGCGGTCCGCGTGATCGGACCGAATCCGAGCCCGACGTTCCGCACCTACCGCGACCCGGGTGGCCATGTGTTCTGCCTCGTCGTCACCGGATGAGCAGACCGGTCACACCGGATCGAACGCGGAGATGAGCCACCTGCCGTCGACCTCGGTCAGTGACACGAGCACGCTGCTCGACATCGCCGTCGGATCGGGCCTGTCGGCGCTCGTGGTCACCTGATTCGTGAAGACCAGCACGGTGGCCGCATCCGCCTGCAGGTCCGAGACCGCCGCTCGCACCACCGAGGCGGTCGCGGTCACCGACTTCTCGCGCGCGGCCGGCGCGACGACCCGATCGGTGAACTCCGTGTAGTACGCGAGGAAGTCCCCGGTCAGATACGACTTGGCGGTCTCGAGATCCGCATCGATCGTCTCCGGAGAGTAGGACAGCAGTGCCTCCGATCCGGCGGTGGCGGCATCGAGCGCCGCGCGCGCCACGTCGTCGCCGGTGCGGGCATCCGTCCGGTACAGGCCGACGTACAGCCCCGACGCGACCGCGACGGACACGATCGCGAGAAGCGACAGCACCGTCCGTCCGGAGACGAGCCGCCGCAGCGTCCCGGCCGGGGTGCTCGCGCGGGCGGCGGGAGGATTCTCGAAGTCGTTGTTCACGGCACGAACTCCACTTTCGACATCTTCAGCCGATCACCGTCACGGGTGACGGTCACGCTGAGCCGCCACACCCGCGGCTCCTGATCGGCACCGGCCGCGTTGGTCACCTTCGAGGTCGCCGCGACCAGCACGACCGCGGAGTCGTCGGTCATCGACTCCACCGCGGCCGCGTCGACCGTGCCCTCGGTCGCGACATTCGACTGCTCGATGACGTCGACGAAGTCCTGGGCCCGGTTCCGGAAGTCGTCGTGGAACTCACCGGTCGAGTTGTCGAGGACCCGCTGAACATCGGCGTCGGCGTTGTCGAAATCGAGCGTGGTCAGGGTGACGACACCCTGCCGTGCCGCTGCCTCGAACTCCGCCGCGCGGCGGTCTCGATCGCTCGCCCCGGCGTGATGCCGGAGCATGTAGGCGCAGGCCACGACGGCCGTGCAGATCACCGCGCTCGCGGCCACGGCCGCGAGAGTCCGTCGGCGGCCGCCGGTTCCTGTGCTCCCGGCCTCGGTCGACTCCGCCTCGGTTGTTTCACCGGAGTCGTCCGAACCGGCCGTGCGCGCCTGCCGACGAAGGCGCGCGGCGCGAGCGCGAGCTTCGGCTGCGACCGCTTCGGCTTCGGCTTCCTCGGCGGCGAGGAGCAGGGACTCGGCGTCGGTCGACGACGGCGCGCGGTCCGGCATGTGTACCTCCTTGGCTCGAGCACCGGGCTCGCTTCGAGCATCGTGCGATCCTCGGCTCGGCACGGGCGTTCCGCCTGTACGCTTCCGCATTCTCGGGGTCGGCGTCAACGTCCGGCCCCAGGGATGTGTCTCGCCGACATCCCACATGTCAGCACGAAATGATCCGGAACGCACGGGGAATCGCACTCGTGCTGTGATGTGCCACAGTCGGGGACGGTCCCATCGGATACCGGAACGCGCACCGGTACGCGAATATTATTGGACAGCAACGTGATCGGGCATGAATCTCGGTGACCGAGGTGCGACCTCCCGCCCGGTTCCGTCATTCGGCTGTAGGTGCGTGTCGAAAGTGTCACTGCTGTAGTTCTATTCGTGGGACGTCGGTGTCGAACGAGTGGGCGACCGTCCGGACACGGTCCCTCTGCGAACCGGCCCGTCCCGCACGCCCCCTCCCGCGCGGTGGCCGATGTGCCGCCGGGTGGAGGGTGGTCGAGTTCCGGTCTGTCCGCGCTGCGCCGGCGATGGGCATCGTTGCCGCTTTCGAACGCTCGTAAAGCGTTGTTGCGGGCTATGGTTGGAGCTTCAACCTTGCCCGGGAGCCGGCCTGGTATGCGACCGGGTCGGCTCGGCCGCGGGCGTGACGAGGTGCCGAAACAGTCTCGAATGAGACCCTTGTCACATCTGTCAAACCAACCTACTGTGTGTTTACTAGGTTCTCGGTCCGCAGGGGGGTTGCCGTGCCACACCGTTGTCGTGCGACGCGCACGGGGGTGCGCATGTCGCCGAGGACCGGCGGGGATGCAGTTCGGAAGTACCCGGGACACCGAGGTCGATGGAGTGCGCTGCGTCTGTCGGCAGGCGTCGGACCGTTCGGTCGTCACGGTAATTCGGTCTCGTCAGGCAGAAAGGAACTTCCATGACAGCTCGGCAGTTCGACACGGCTCACCGGAAGGGCTCGGGGGGCGAGGGGTCGGGAGAGAACGGGTCGTCAGGGGAATCCGGAACCGTCGACTCTCGATACCGCCTCGACGTCGTCGCGCTGAACACTGCGGACGTCGTCCGGTTCGCCGGCGGTTGGCTGTTCGATCGCGTCATGGCCGGATGGAACGTCACGGTCTTCGTTCAGGATGCATCGGATCCGCGCCCGTTGCGGATCCTGGGGGTGGGCACGGGTGATCTCGAATCCGTCCTGACGACTCGCCGCAAAGGGTTGTACCCGCACACCGTCGCCGTCGAGGCGGACCTGTACAGCTCGGATACCCGGGTCCGGGACGGGGTCCACGCCGCTCTGGGGCACCACCCCACGGAAGTGACGCTGTGGGGCGATCGTATTCCGCCCGAGCTCGACAGCGAGGTGCGGCTCGTGCAGCACCGCCTGAGTCTGGCTGCGAGGGCGTTCAAGGCCCAGGCGCTCGTCGCGGCAGGCGCGAGCGCAACCGACGTGACCGCCGCCGAGACGTTCTGCACCGGACGGCTGTCGCGGCCTCGTGTGCGATCGGACCTTCTGCCCGCCGGGCGATTCCCGCCCGCCGCCGTCGCCTCGACCATCTCCGGAGAAGTGGTCGAGGCGACGGCGGCAGTGTGCTTGTTCAGTTCGGACGGTTGATCACTGCGGGTCACCGATCTTTGCCGCGTCGCGGCGTACGGTCACCGGCTCCGCGAGATGCTGCTCGTCGCACAGACGCTGGAGCTTCTCGAGCGTTTCGTCGAGGCCGGGACCCAGCCGTGGTCCCGGCGTGAAGGTGGCCGGCAGATTGCGCATGCCCTGGATGACGCCGATCGTCTCGTAGTGGACGGTGCCCTCCGGATCACACCGGTAGTCGGGCATGCGATCGAGGACCGCGGTCACCATCGACTTGAACACCGTGCGCGCCACATTGGACCCGATGCACCGATGGATCCCGAGTCCGAAACTGAAGTGGCGATTGGCCTTGCGGTCCATGATGATTCGGTTCGGCTCGGGGAACAGGGACGGGTCGCGGTTGGCCATCGCCCAGGACAGCCACAGACGCTCACCTTCCTTGAACTCGGTGCCGGCCGCTTCGAAGTCCGCCGCGATCGTGCGTCCGTCACCGGGGGCGGGGGTGAAGTAGCGCAGGAACTCCTCGGTCGCGGAGTCGAGTAGGGAGTCACGTTCGCGGCTGAGTTCGTCGCGCTGTTCGGGATTCCGGGACAACCATTCGAGGGCGTGCGCGGTGAGCGCCGTCGTGGTGTCGAAACCGCCGCCGATGATCAGCCCCAGCATCCCGAGCAGTTCGAGGTCGGGTGCGGGCTCACCGTCGATGCGCAGTTCGAGGAGCGCGTTGACCAGTCCCGGCCGCGGATTCTGGCGGATCTCGTGCATGTTGGTGAGCAGGTCCAGTCCCATCGCCCGGTGCATCTCGGCGACGCGCGGGGCGTCGGGCGAATTCTCCGGTGTGTACACCGCCGCGTGGACCGGTTCGCTGTAGATCGACCACTGCTTCAACGGAATTCCGAGCATCGCCAAGGTCAGTACCGCGGGCACGACATTGGCGAGGTCGTCGACGAAGTCGATGCGGCCCTGCTCGATCTTCTCGTCGAGGCTCGCGCGGACGACCTCGTCGATGAACGGCTTCCACCGCTGCACCGCGGCCGGCGACAGATAGGGATTGAGCACCGAACGGTATTCGCGGTGTTCGGGATCGTCCATCTCCAGGATCCCGCCGCGCACGAGTGACGCGCGCTGGGCGGTCGGGATCGAGATGCCCTTGTAGCCCTTGCGTTCGTTGTTGATGTCGTGATCGTTCGAGATGTGCGGGCAGCGGGCCAGTTCGAAGACCGCGGCGCTGCCGGCCGCGACCCAGTGGCCGTCGTAGGTGTCCGTCCAGGCGACGGGGCAGGTTTCGTGCATCTCCTGGGTGATCGATTCGAACCGATGCCGGTACTCGGGTGTGTGGCGGTCGAAGTGGTATCGGTTCTTCTTGCGATCTTCGTCGGTGACGATGTTCTCGGTGGTCACGGTGTGGCTTCCCTCGGTTGGTCGTGGTTCACGGCGCACGTCTGTTCGGGCGGGGTCAGGAGATGGAGACGGCTTGTTCGGGGCACGATCGTGCCGCCTCGCGCACCTGCTCCTCCTGATCGGCCGGGACCCGGTCGTACACCGCGGACGCGTGACCGTCGATCTCACTCAGTTCGAAGGCGCCCGGGGCGCTCATCGCGCAGAGCGTATGACCCTGGCAGCGTTGCGAATCGACTTTCACCTTCATTGACCTGTCCTTCGAGTTGTCGTGAATCCGTGCCCCGCAGGGGAGATGAGCAGGGGAGATCAGACGTGGTAGTCGTACCACTTGAGGTAGCCGCCGCCGTCCACCCGCAACTGCACACCGGTGACGTAGCGGGCTTCCTCGGAGACGAGGTAGACGATCGCGTTGCTGATGTCCTCGGGTTCGACGTACGGGATGCGCATCGCCTGCTGGACCCCGAAGGCCGGTTCGGCATCCACGCGGGTCGGGTGCTCGAGGTCGGGGCGGAAGGAGCGGTACATCGGCTCGCTCTGCAGCATCGCGGTGTTGCAGTTCGTCGGGTGGACGACGTTCGCGCGAATGCCGCGCGGCGCGAGGTGGGTGGCCAGGTCGTAGACGTAGTGCGTCAGTGCCCGCTTCGAGTGCACGTAGGCCATGCCGCCCAGGTCGGCGCCCGGGTTGTCGACCTTCGAGGTGTCCATGAGGGCCGCCGTCGACCCGGTGGCGACGATGGCCGCGCCGTCGCCGAGATGGGGGAGCGACACCTGGATGGCATTGATCGTGCCGATCAGGTTGGTATCGATGACATCGCACCAGGCCTGGATCTGAGGCTCACCCTTCATTCCTGCGACGCCGGCCTGCGCGACGACGATGTCGAGCTTCCCGAACTCGGCGATGCCGGCGTCGAGCGCCGCACGCAACTGCGCCACATCGCGTACGTCCGTCTGCGCGGTCACGATTCGGCGTCCGGTCTTCTCGACGAGCCGGGCCGTTTCCTCGAGATCCTCCGGGCGGGCCATCGCGTACCCGATCGTCGGGATGTCCTCGCACAGGTCGACGGCGATGATGTCCGCGCCCTCTTCGGCCAGGCGAACCGCATGGCTCCGGCCCTGTCCGCGCGCGGCGCCGGTGACGAACGCAACCTTGCCTTCAACTCGTCCCACGATCTTTCCCTCCTGTGTCTGTGGTCTCTCGGGCCGTCGGCCGTGGCGCCGGACGGAACCGGAGGATGCTGCTCGGTGTCGGTCGTTTGCCCCGAGAAATGCGGATGTCCGCCGCGCGGTCGTGAAAGGAATCTGTGTGGGGCATGCCCCGGTTGAATCGCCTTTGCCTCGGAACAGAATGATAATTCCGATTTACGAGAATCATACTCTGCATACGGGAGCTCGGGCAAGGATTCGGACATTCGTCCCCGTCCGGGTTCGGCGGCGGAGTCCGAAATGTGGCCGGTCCCATATTCGTTCGCGCAGCGAATGGTCTCGGTGGCGGGGAAGCGGAAGGTCGTGCCGTCCACGGTCGAATGTCTGCGAAAGACCGGATTCCCCGTTCTCCGGAACATTCTTTCCCGTACCCTCGCGGCCGGTGGGGCTCTGCGTCGCGTCCAGGGATCGATGCAGGTGGAATTAGCCTCCGGCGCCGGCGCATGTCAGCGGCGTTGCGGTCTCGGCGATGTGAGGTGCTCCCGAGGTGGTCGGATCGCTGCGAATGTGCGTCCAGGTCGCTCTTCCGAATCGAAAGGGAATCGAATCGATGGTCAACGAACTGACCGGCAAGGTCGCCGTCGTCACCGGTGGAGCATCGGGGATCGGCCGCGCGATCGTCGAGCGGTACGTCGCCGAGGGTGCTCGGGTGGTCGTCGCGGACGTGGAACGTGAGCGCGCAGAGGAGTTGGTCCGAGCCTGTGGCCCGGCGTCGGTGTTCCGGTACACCGACGTCGGGGACATCGAGCAGGTCGCGGCCACGGTCGAATTCGCGATCGAACGCTTCGGCGGACTCGACGTGATGTGCAACAACGCCGGCATTCCGGGCAGGATGCACAAGAGTTTCCTTCACGACGACCTCGCCGACTTCGGCAGGGTCATGGCAGTGAACCTGCTCGGTGTCATGGCAGGCACTCGGTACGCGGCGTCGTTCATGGCCGAGCACGGCGGCGGATCGATCGTCAACATGTCCTCGATCGGCGGGATCCAGGCCGGCGGTGGCGTGATGACCTACCGGGCGTCCAAGGCCGCGATCATCCAGTTCACGAAGTCGGCGGCAATCGAATTGGCGCAGTACGACATCCGTGTCAACTGCATTGCGCCGGGCAGCATACCCACGGCCCTGCTCACCACGTCCATGAGCGCGATGGCCGACGAGCGCAGTGAACGGCTCACGCGCGCGGTTCGTGCCTCGATGCAGACGGATCGGCCGCTCGAACGGGACGGGACCCCGGAGGACGTCGCCGAAGCCGCGCTGTATTTCGCCGGGGATCGCTCACGTTATCTCACCGGGACGGTGCTTCCCGTCGACGGTGGCACCACCGCGGGAAAACCGTTGCGCAGGAAGCCTGCTCCCGCACCGGCCGCTCCCACGCCGACGTCCTGAGCGGAGACCGGCGGGCATCACGCCTGCGGATCGGCAATTTAAATCAACTGCTTGACTTAACCGTGCCCGTCGGATTTACTGTGACGGGGATCACGGGGGATGGGATCGAGGGGCCACCCGAGTGATGGCTCGGGTGGCCGCCCCCGATCGCAACGTCCTCACCTGGAACGAGAGCCGACGCCTCGCTGGGTGGGGCACACAAGGAGCGGATGCGATGACCACTGCGAATCGAACAGCTCGCGCCGAGCGTGTCAGCGCGACCCGGGGGGCGATTCTCGCGGCCGCCGAGCGGTTGTTCGCCGAACGGGGCATCGCGTCCGTCTCCAATCGGCAGATCAGCGAGGAAGCCGGACAGGGCAACAACGCCGCTGTCGGATACCACTTCGGAACCAAAGCCGACCTGGTCCGGGCCATCGTGCGCAAGCACAACGCGCACGTCGAACGACTCTGCCATCAGATGGTCGCGCAGGTCGGCGACTCCGCCGATGTGCGGGACTGGGTGACCTGCCTGGTGCGCCCGCTGACCGAGCATCTCGATTCGCTCGGAAATCCCACGTGGTACGCACGATTCAGTGCACAGCTCATGCCCGACCCCGCGTTCCGTGACGTGGTCTCGGAGGAGTCGCTGACCTCCCGGTCACTGCTGACCATCATCGCGGGACTGGAACGGTCGTTGCCGGACCTGCCGCCCGACGTCCGCCGTCAACGCTTCGCGATGGCCCGCCTGCTCATCGTGCACACGAGCGCCCAGCTCGAGCGCACCCTCGCAGACGGTGGCACCGGCTCCGACTGGACCGCGACCGGCACCAGCCTGATCGACGCGATCACCGGCCTGTTGCTGGCACCCGTCACGACCGGCTGACCTCCGGTTTCGGGCGCCACCGCCCACACGTACCCACGAAGGAAGACGCCATGAAGGTCTACGTGGACCAGGACAGATGCATCGCCGCCGGGCAGTGCGTCGCGCACGCCGACGAGGTGTTCGACCAGCGGGAGGACGACGGCATCGTCGTGTTGCTCGACGACAGCCCTTCGGAGGACCTCGCCGACGGTGTGCGCGAGGCCGCGTCGATGTGCCCTGCACTGGCCATCCGCATCGAGGAATGACCCCACGACCGATCACGAGGAGCGCGATGTCCGACACGCTGGCAGGACCCGAAAGCGTCACAGCCGCAGACATTCCCGAGTATCCGATGGACCGGGCCGCGGAATGCCCGTTCGCTCCTCCGCCGCAGGTGCTGGACATGGGCGCGCAGCGCCCGCTCAGCCGGGTCCGTATCTGGGACGGCAGCACGCCGTGGCTGGTCACCGGCTATGCCGAACTCAAGGAGCTGATGTCCGATCCGCGCGTCAGCGTCGACGACCGCAAGCCGGGCTTCCCGCACTGGAACGAGGGCATGCTCTCGACGGTGCACAAGCGCCCGCGCTCGGTGTTCACCTCCGACGGGGAGGAACACACACGCTTCCGGCGGATGCTCACCAAGCCGTTCACGCTCAAGCGGGTCGACGCGCTGCGCCCCGCGATCCAGCGGATCACCGACGAGCACATCGACGCGATCCTCGCCGGCCCCCAGCCCGCGGATCTCGTCACGGCCCTCGCACTCCCGGTTCCGTCCCTGGTCATCAGTGAGATGCTCGGTGTGCCCTACGAGGACCACGAGTTCTTCCAGGCACACGCCACGATCGGGGTCGACCGGTACGCGACCGCCGAGCAGGCCGCCGAAGGCCGGACCGGGCTGGCGAAGTACCTCATCAAGCTGATCGAGGCGAAGATCGACGCACCCGCCGAGGACGTCGTGTCCGAACTCGGCGAACGCGTCCGGGCCGGGGAGATCAGCATGAAGGAGGCTGCGCAGCTCGGCACCGGGCTGCTCATCGCCGGGCACGAAACCAGCGCCAACATGATCGCTCTCGGCACACTGGCGCTGTTGCGCAACCCCGAGCAGCTCGCCGTCGTCCGCGACACCGACGACAAGAAGGTCCTGGCCAACGCGGTCGAGGAACTGCTGCGCTACCTGAGCATCATCCAGAACGGTCAGCGCCGCGTCGCGGTCGAGGACATCGAGATCGCCGGCGAGACGATCCGCGCGGGGGAGGGCATCATCGTCGACCTCGCACCGGCCAACTGGGATGCCAAGGCGTTCCCCGAACCGGACAAGCTGGATGTGCACCGGCCGGCTCGCCTGCACGTCGGGTTCGGGTTCGGGCCGCACCAGTGCGTCGGACAGCAGCTCGCGCGGGCGGAGCTGCAGATCGTCTACAGCACGCTGCTTCGCCGTATTCCGACTCTGCGCCTGGCGATTCCGTTCGAGGACGTCGAATTCAAGCACGATCGTCTGGCGTTCGGCGTCTACTCGCTGCCGGTCGCGTGGTGATCACCGGTCCGGTCCGACGAAAACTCGACGGGCATCACGCCGATGTCGCGTCGCGAAATGTGTGAACCAATCGATCCGAAACGGAGGGTCACGATGCCGGTTCCGAACACGAGCTCGTTGCTGTATCCGCCCGAGGGATTCGGTCCACCGAAGGACCGGCGCGGTCACGCCGCGGGCGGGGTGGGATTGCCCGCCGGGACGAAGGTCTTCTCGGCCGACAACCACATCTCGCTCGCCGACGACATCTTCTTCGAGCGATTTCCCGAAGAAATGAAGGACCGGGCGCCGCGCGTCTGGTACGAGGAAGGCGCGTATCAGCTCGGGCGTAAGGGAAAGTCCTTCCTCCCGGGCGATTTCAGTCACGTACTCATGCAGTACGACCCGCTGGACGGGTCCGGAAGCACGAACCTCGAAGCCCGGATTCGAGATCTCGGCGAGGACGGCATCGACGTCGAGCTCGCCTTCCCCAATGCGCTCCTCGCGCTGTTGTTCTACCCGGACAAGGAAGTTCGCGAACTGTCCTTCCGGATATACAACGAATACATCGCCGAGCTGCAGGAGCGGTCGAACGGCCGGTTCTACGGGGTCGGACTCGTCAACTGGTGGGACGCGGACGGTGCCCGGCGCACGCTTGCCGAACTGAAGTCCCTCGGCCTGAAGACCTTCCTGCTCCCACTCTCGGCGGGCAAGGACAACGACGGCAACCAGATCGACTACGCCAGCACCGCGATGATCCCGGTCTGGGACGAGATCGAGGCGTCCGGGGTTCCGGTCTCGCACCACATCGGCGAAGCGCCGCTGTCGAGCCCGTGCGAGGTCAACAGCGTCGCGGTCGGCATGATGCACAACGTCGCCCCGTTCCGGGAGATGTTCGCCAAGTACATCTTCAGCGGCATCATCGATCGTCATCCGGCACTGCGGATCGGCTGGTTCGAAGGCGGGATCAACTGGGTGCCGGCCGCCATCCAGGACGCCGAGCACCTGCTCGCCTCGTTCCGGCACATGCTCGACCGTCCCGTCGAACACGACATCCGGCACTACTGGGACGAGAACATGTGGGCCTCGTTCATGGTGGATCCGCTGGGACTGTCGATGGCCGACGAGATCGGAATCGACAAGATCATGTGGTCGTCCGACTACCCGCACAACGAGAGCACGTTCGGATACTCGGAAAAGTCTCTCGCCGCCGTCGTGGACGCGGTCGGCCCGGACGCCGCGGCCCGCATCGTCAGCGGGAACGTGATGGATTTCCTCGGTCTGTGACGGTGCCCGAACGGCCCAGTGTGTCGAGACCGAAGGAGGACCGAGGGATTCGTGGACGGGAACGATGAAGGCGGGGCCGGCTCGGCACCGCTGAGCGGATACGTCGTGGTCGAGTTGTCGACCGGCATTGCCGGTGCCTACTGCACGAAGATGCTGGTCGACGCCGGCGCCGACGTGGTGAAGGTCGAACCACCCGGCGGCGATCCGCTGCGGACCTGGAGCGCCTCCGGCGCCCGGATCGAATCCGGCAGCGACGGAGCCCTGTTCGCGTTCCTCGCGGGAGGCAAGCGCAGCGTCGTCGCGGACCCCGACCTGGAGGACGACCTCGACACGGTCCACGCGCTGCTCGAGACCGCGGACGCGGTGGTGTGGTCACGTGAATCGGCGGTCGCCGAACACCCGTCGCTGCGACCCGAGCAACTCCGGCAGGCGTATCCGCACCTGACCGTCACCGCGATCACCCCGTTCGGTCTGGACGGCCCGTGGAGCGACCGGCCGGCCACCGAATTCACCGTCCAGGCGTGGTCCGGCGGGATCATCGGGCTCGGGCGCGGTGCTCCCGACCGCGCACCGGTGCACATCGGCGGCAGGATCGGGGAATGGCTGACCGGTGCGACGGCCGCGGCGGCCACGCTGGCATCGCGGGCACGCACCCGGCTCACCGGCGACGGAGAACTCGTCGACGTGTCCATGCTCGAAACCGAGATCCTCTGTCTCACCTACCATCCGGTCTCGTTCTTCGACGGACTCGATCGCCCGTTCCGCACCGAGCGGCGGCTGACCGTTCCCGGGGTGGCCACCGCGCAGGACGGTCTGGTCGCGCTGGGGTGCGGAACCGCGCAGCAGTGGTTCGACCTGTGCGTCATGGTGGGGCACCCGGAATGGATCGACGAGGAATCACCGCTGTCCATCACCGAACAGGCCATCAAGATGGCCCCGGAGATCCGGGCGTGGATCGCGGAGCGGTCCGTCGAGGAGATCCTCGACTTCGCCGCGGCCCTGCGGATTCCGAGCGGTCCGGTCGGCAACGGGGAGAACGTCACCGGAATCGGTCACTACCGCATCCGGGGGACGTTCACGGACAACCCCCGCGGAGACTTCGTCCAACCGGTTCGCCCGTACCGCATCGAGCCCGGCGCGTTGCCCGGATCGCGACCGTCGCCCGCCCTCGGGGAACACACGCGGGATCGGCGCCTGCGAATCGGGACGCCGCGGCCGGCGGACAACGGCGCCGCCGGTTCGGCCGGCTCTCGTTCGGTTCGGCCGTTCGACGGCCTGCGCGTGCTGGACATGACGAGTTTCTGGGCCGGACCCTCCTGCACCCACGTCCTCGCGATGCTCGGCGCCGATGTCATCCACCTGGAATCGGCGTCGCGCCCGGACGGTACCCGGCTGATCGCGGGAGTGCCGGTCTCCGAAGACGACTGGTGGGAGAAGTCGCCGATCTTCGCCGCCCTGAACACCGGCAAGCGGAGCCTGGCCCTGGATTTCCGCACCGAACGTGGTCGTGAGGTGCTCCGCCGGCTGATCGCGACGTGCGATGTGATCGTCGAGAACTACACCCCACGTGTACTCGACCAGATCGGGCTGGATTTCGGCACGGTTCGTGCCCTGCGTCCGGACGCGATCCTGGTTCGCATGCCGGGATTCGGCCTCGACGGTCCGTGGCGCGACAACCCGGCCTTCGCCTACGTCATCGAGGACTGTTCGGGCCTGAGCTGGCTGACCGGTCATCGCGATCAGAATCCGGTGGAACCCTATTCGGTCGGCGATCCGAACGCCGGTGTCCATGCGCTCGTGGGGCTCCTCGTGGCGCTCGAACAACGCCGCCGCACCGGTGAGGGCGCACTGGTGGAGGCACCGATGGTCGATGCGGCGCTCAACATCGCCGCGGAGCAGGGGATCGAGTTCTCCGCGTACGGAACGCTTCTCGAGCGTGACGGGAATCGTGGTCCGGTCGCTGCGCCGCAGAACCTGTACCGGACCGAGGAGCTCGACGAGTTCGGGCGACCCGACTGCTGGGTGGCCGTCGCGGTCGAAACCGACGAACAATGGTCGTTCCTGCGTACTGCGCTGGGCGATCCCGGGTGGGCGGCGGATCCCGAGCTCGGCACCGTCGAGGGACGGCGTCGCCACCACGATCTTCTGGACGACCAGCTGGCGCGGTGGTGCCGGAGCCGGACGGCGGACGAGATCGTGGAGGTGCTGTGGGGTGCCGGTGTGCCGGTGGCGAAGGTGATGCAACCGCACCGGCAGAGCGAGATACCGCAGCTCGCGCACCGGGGATTCTTCGAAGAACTCGACCATCCGGTGTTCGGCACGGCGCGGTACAGCACGATGGCGGCGCGATTCTCGGAAGGGCCGACCGACGTCCACGTCCGCCGCGCACCGCTGCTCGGCGAACACAATCACGAGATCCTCACCGAACTCGGATTCGACGACGCGGAGATCGTCGCGCTCGAAGGCGACGGTGTCCTCGGGCGCACACCGGTGTGGTGACGGGACGATGCACCCCGGACACCACGGAACGCCGCCGGAATCGGCGGCGTTTCGCTGTCCGCCGTCAGGGAACGACGGTGGGCAGTGTGTCCCAGCCGCGCACCGTCGACGTCGGCGACAGCGCGGCGTTCGCCACGTCGACCTCCCACTCGGGGAAGCGCTTCAGGATCTCCTCGAGTGCGACCCGGCCCTCGAGCCGGGCCAGTGCCGAACCGAGACAGAAGTGCGTGCCGACACTGAAGGTCAGATGTTGGCGGGGCTCGCGATGGATGTCGAATGTGTCGCTGTCGGGACCGAACTGGCGGTGATCGCGGTTGGCGGCGCCGATCAGGAACATCATCACGCTGCCCTCGGGAACGGTGGTGCCGTGGTACTCGACGTCCCGGGTCACGTACCGCGCGACATGCGGTGCCGGCGGCTCGAACCGCAGCAGTTCCTCGATGGCCTCGGGGATCAGCGTCGGATCCTCGACGAGCTGTCGTCGCTGGTCGGGGTGTTCGGCGAGCACCTTGCCGGCCCAGCCGATGAGCCGCGTGGTGGTCTCGTTGCCGGCCCCGGATACGACGTTCACGTAGGTCAGGAGTTCGTCCCGGGTCAGCCGGCGAACCGTTCCGGTCTCGTCCTCGAACTCGACCTCGAGCAATTCGGTCATGATGTCGTCCGACGGATACTCGGCGCGCCAGTCGATGTAGGCGCCGAAGATGTCACCGCTGACCATGCCGTCGGATGCGGCCTTCATCCGACCGCCTTCCTCGGTCCGCATCTGCTCGTTCGCGAAGTCGCGGATGGCTTCCTGGTCCTCCTCCGGAATGCCCAGGAGCATGCCGATCGTCCGCATCGGCATCTGTGCGCCGATATCGGCGACGAAATCGAGCCGGCCCGATCCCACATGGGGGTCGAGCGCCTCGGCGCAGAACTGGCGGATCTTCGGCTCGAGTGCCTGGATCTTGCGCGGAGTGAACATCCGCGCCAGCAGTTTTCGATGGATGTCGTGGATCGGCGGATCCTCGAAGAGCAGCACGCCCGGCGGAATCGCGATGTTCGCCTTGATGAGTTCGAGAATCGCACCGCGAGCGGAGCTGAACGTCTGGTAGTCGACGAGTCCCTGGTTGACGTCCGAGAAGCGGCTCAGCGCGTAGAAATCGTGGGTTTCGTTGTAGTAGAGGGGCGCTTCTTCGCGGATACGCTTGAACATCGGGTAGGGATCGGCATTGATCTCGACGTCGTACGGGTCGTATCGAATGTCGCTGGCTGCGCTGGTCGTCACAGGTCTGCCACCTTTCGGAGGATTCGTATTCGCGTGCGCGCTGGGCAGGACTGCAGTCGGAACGATCTCATCGACTGCTACCAGTGTCGGGCTCCGAGTCTTGCGATGCAAGCATTATTCTCTGATTCTGAGAGTAGAATTCTCATCCAGCACCGGATCGGGGCGGGGAGGCCTGAAAGGTGCGAGACGACAACGATTTCGGAATGCGGCGTTTTCGGAGTGCGGCATTCCCGTGATCCCCCGTGGGTCCGACCATCGACCGGAGGGTGCTGTGCAGGTCACGAGGTCCTACGACGCGCTCCTGTCCAAAGGGGAGGATCGCCGGCTGCAGATCGTCGCCGCCGCGCAGCGCATCCTCACGCGCAACGGCTGGCGCGGTACGACGCTCGCGCAGATCGCGCAGGAGGTCGGGGTCACCCCCGCCGGTCTGCTGTACCACTTCTCGTCGAAGGAGCAACTGCTGCACGCGGTACTCGACGCGCGTGACGCGGACGATCACGCGCGCGCCGATCCGGCCGGGGATCTGGCCGAGGAGATCCGGAAGACGGCCTGTCGCATCGAACAGTCGCCGGAGCTGGTGGGGACGTTCGTGGTGATGCTGGTCGAGAACCTGATGCCGGACGCACCCCTGCACGGTCGGCTGCTCGACAGGTGGCGCCTGTCCGTCGACATCGTCGCCGAGACGATTCGCACTCACCAGCGTTCGGGTCGGTACCGGGATGACATCGACGCGTCGGTGCGGGCGGTCGAGATCATCGCGTTCATCAACGGAATGGAGATCTCGTGGCTGCTCGATCGGACGATCCCGCTCGGTGACGTCTTCGCCGAGTACTCCCGTTCGCTCGATCGGGATCTTGCTGCAGTCGTGGTGAAGTGAGCGCCGGACGCTGTCACCGCAGCGGTGCAGTTCGTGGGATCAGTTGTGCGCCAGAAGCGTTGCTCGCAACTCGCGTAACCTCGGTCCTTGAGTTCTGACGAATCAACTGTAAGCTTTACGGCAATCGAGAATATCGTTCGCAGATGGGGCAACGATGCGATCCGAAATCAGAGAATCATCCCGGGAACGTGGTGTCTCCGGCGCGCCACGAGAGTGGCCTGTGCCGGGCGGATGGGTACGCGGCCTCCTCTCGGGCGATCGGTCGGGTCCGGTTCGTGCGGTCGGGGGACTGTTCGCGATGTCCGCCGACGCGGTGAAGTTCTTGTTCCGCAGGCCTTTTCAAGCACGTGAGTTCCTGGAACAGTCCTGGTTCGTCGTCCGGGTGTCCCTGCTGCCGACCCTGCTCGTGGCGATTCCGTTCACGGTGCTCGTGAGCTTCACACTCAACATCCTCCTGCGCGAGCTCGGCGCCGCCGACCTGAGCGGGGCGGGTGCGGCATTCGGTGCGGTCACGCAGGTCGGCCCGATGGTGACCGTGCTGATCGTCGCGGGCGCGGGAGCGACCGCGATGTGCGCGGATCTCGGCTCGCGCACGATCCGGGAGGAGATCGACGCGATGGAGGTTCTCGGAATCGACCCCGTCCAGCGGCTCGTCACACCGCGGATGCTCGCGTCCGGTCTCGTGGCGATGCTGCTCAACGGACTGGTCTGCATCATCGGGGTGATGGGCGGCTACACCTTCTCGGTGTTCGTCCAGGACGTCAATCCCGGAGCCTTCGCCGCCGGAATCACCCTGCTGACCGGCATCGACGAGGTGATCATCTCCTCGGTCAAGGCGCTGCTGTTCGGTCTCATCGCCGGACTGGTCGCGTGCTATCGCGGGCTGACGGTCTCGGGCGGTGCGAAAGCGGTGGGAAACGCCGTGAACGAAACGGTGGTGTACGCGTTCATGGCACTGTTCGTGGTCAACGTCGTGGTGACGGCCATCGGAATCCAGCTGACGGCCAGGTGACGACACGTGCCTCCGAGTTCCGAGTACGCGCGCACGGTCGCCCTGCTGCGGCGTCCCGTCGACGGACTCGGCCGGGTCGGCGATCACGCGATCTTCTACGTCCGTGCTCTCGTCGGCGCCCCCGTCGCGGCCTGGCGGTATCGACGGGAAACCCTGCGGCTGATCGCCGAAACCAGCATGGGCGCAGGAACTCTCGCGGTGATCGGCGGGACCGTCGTCATCGTCGGGTTTCTCACCCTGGCGACCGGCGGCACCCTCGCGGTGCAGGGGTACAGCTCGCTCGGGAACATCGGTATCGAAGCGCTCACGGGCTTCCTCTCCGCGTTCATCAACGTGCGGATCTCCGCGCCGGTCGTCGCCGGGATCGGTCTCGCCGCGACCTTCGGTGCCGGCGCCACCGCGCAACTCGGCGCGATGCGGATCAACGAGGAGATCGACGCACTCGAATCGCTGGGCATCGAACCGATCGCCTACCTCGTCGGCACGCGCATCGTCGCAGGCTTGATCGCCATCACCCCGCTCTACGCACTGGCCGTCGTCGCCTCGTTCCTCGCGAGCCGATTCACGACCGTGTTCCTGCTCGGTCAGTCCGCCGGACTCTACGACCACTACTTCGCGACGTTCCTGAATCCGATCGATCTGCTGTGGTCTTTCCTGCAGGCGTTCCTCATGGCGTTGACAATCCTGTTGATACACACGTACTTCGGGTTCTTCGCCGCCGGTGGGCCCTCGGGGGTCGGCACCGCCGTCGGTAACGCGGTCCGCACGTCGCTCATCGCGGTCGTCTCGGTCACCCTGCTCGTCTCGCTGGCGGTCTACGGCGCCAACGGCAACTTCAACCTGTCCGGATAGCGAGGTGGAAATGGGACCGAAGGTGCTCCGGCCCCTCGCCGGGCTCGCGGCGATCGCGGTGCTCGCCACCATCGTCGCCGGTGCGGCCGTCCTGTTCGACGGGCGTTTCACCGGCAGTGTGCGGGTCACCGTGCTCTCGCCCCGCGCCGGGCTGGTGATGTATCCCGACGCGAAGGTGAAGATGCGCGACGTGACGGTCGGCAGGGTGGACTCCGTCACGGCCCGGCCCGACGGCCTGGCGGAGATCACCCTCGCGCTCGATCCCGCACAGGTGGAGGCGATCCCGTCGAACGTCTCCGTCGACATCGCGTCGACCACCGTGTTCGGAGCGAAGTTCGTGCAGTTCCTCCCGCCGGACGACCCGTCTCCGGTGCCCCTGCAGGCGGGCCGGGTTCTCGAATCGGAGCACGTCACCGTCGAAATCAACACCGTCTTCGAACAACTCGTGAACGTCCTCGACCGGATACAGCCGGAGAAGCTGAACGAGACTCTCGGCGCGGTCGCCGCCGCGATGAACGGTCGCGGTGACCGGTTCGGGCAGATGCTCGTCGACCTCGACTCCGTCCTCGGCGCGATCGAACCGGCCCTGCCCGCGCTGGTCACGGACCTCGCGCTGGCGCCGGCGGTGGCTTCCACCTACGCGGAGACCGCACCCGACCTGATTACGACCGGTGCGAACGCCGCATCCATCGGCGACACCGTCGTCGACGAGGAACACAATCTCGACGCCTTCCTCCTCGGGATGATCGGGCTGTCCGGCGCCGGGCAGCCCGTGCTCGCCCGGAATCGGGACGGGCTGACGACGCTGCTCGATGTGCTGGTGCCGACCACTTCACTCACCGACGAGTACAACGAGGCGCTGACCTGTTCCCTGACGGGCCTGGCCTTCCTCGCCGATTCGAAACCGGTGGACGTGGAAGGGCTCGGCCTGTCCGCGAACTTCCTGTGGGGCACCGACCCGTATCGGTATCCGGAGGACCTGCCGAAGGTCGCCGCCTCCGGTGGACCCCAATGTTCGGTCCTGCCGGTGCCGTACGAAGGCCGCCCGCCGTTCGTCGTCGCCGACGTCGGTGCCGATCCGTTCGATTCCGGACGGCAGGCGGTCACCGTCGAAGGGCTGTCGGAAGGGCTGCTCGGGCGGGTCGCCGGACCGGGAGTGCCGGATCCGGCACCCGCGGTACCGTTCGGCATCCCGGCCCTGCCGAACCCGATTCCCGCCCTGCGGAACCTGTTTCCCGCGCTACCGGACCGGGGGCCGTGATGAGCACCCGGAACGGCCCGATCCTCCGATTCGGCGCCTTCGCCGCCGTGATGCTGGTGCTGTCCGGCCTCCTCGTCCTCGTCTTCGGGGAGTACCGGACCGGCGCGACGACCACCTATTCGGCGGTGTTCGAGGATTCGTCGGGTCTGCGCTCCGGCGACCCGGTGCGGATCGCCGGTATCCGGGTCGGCACCGTCTCCGACGTGGCGTTGCGCGACGACCACTCGGTCGTGGTGACATTCGACGCGGACCGCGACCTCGTGCTCACCACCGGCACGACGGCGGCGGTTCGGTACCTGAACCTGGTGGGGGACCGCTATCTCGCGCTCCACGAAGGACCGGGGTCGTCGCAGGTTCTCCCCGCCGGCGCCGAGATCCCGGTCGAGCAGACCGCACCGGCCCTGGATCTCGACCTGTTGCTCGGCGGTTTCAAACCCGTCATCGACAGCGTCGATCCGACCGAGGTCAACGCACTCACGTCGTCGTTGCTGCAGATCCTGCAGGGTCAGGACGGCACCGTCGAGTCACTGCTGGCGCGGACGTCGTCGTTCTCGAACGAACTCGCAACGAACAGCGAGATCGTCCAGAGCCTGATCGACAACCTGAACCGGGTGATGACCACGCTGTCCGACAGCGGCGGCGATTTCACCGCGACGATCGACCGCCTCGAACGGCTCGTGGGCGAACTGTCGGCGGAACGCGACCCCATCGGTGCCGCGATCGAAGCCCTCGACACCGGCACGGCGTCGATGACGGACCTGCTCACGCAGGCACGGCCACCGCTCGCGGGCACCGTCGACGAACTCGCGCGGCTCGCAACACTTCTCGACGACGACAAGCAACGTCTCGACTCCGCGCTCGAGAAAGCTCCCGAGAACTTCCGCAAGCTCGTGCGGGTCGGCGCGTACGGAAACTTCATCCAGTACTACATCTGCGCCATCTCGGTGCGGGTGACCGACGAGAACGGCGAGACGGTCCAGTTGCCGTGGATCGAACAGGACTCGGGAAGGTGCGCTCCCTGACATGCTGCGCTATCGATCTGCCAACCTGATCCGCAACGGCATCATCGGGACCGTCCTGATCACGTGCATCCTGCTCGTGGGGCTGCAGGCGCAGGCGTTCATCACGGCGGCGACCACACTGCCGTACCGCGCGAGATTCGTCGAAGCCGGCGGGCTCCGGGCCGGCGACGACGTCGTCGTCTCCGGCGTCGAGGTCGGCACCGTGTCGAAGGTGTCGCTGCTCGACGGTGATGCGCTGGTCGAGTACTCCGTCGATTCGTCGGTGCGGCTCGGATCGGCCACCACCGCCCACATCAAGACCGGCTCGTTGCTCGGCAAACGGATCCTGACACTGGTGTCGGACGGGCCGGGCCTGCTGCGCCCGAACGAGGTGATCCCCACCGACCGCACGTCGTCGCCGTATTCGCTCACCGATGCGGTCGGGGACCTGACGACGAACGTGTCCGGCATCGCCACCGACGCGGTGAACCGCTCCCTGGACCTGCTGTCCACGACCCTCGAGCGCATCGAGCCGCAGCTGGGCCCGACCTTCGACGGACTGACGGAACTGTCGCGCTCGCTCAACGACCGCAACGAGTCCCTGCGCGACCTGCTCACCGCGACGCGCGATGTCACCGGCATCCTGGCCGACCGCAGCGCGCAGGTGAACACCCTGATCCTCGACGCGAACACCCTGGTCGCCGTCCTCGCCGAACGACGGCAGGCGATCGTGGACCTGCTCGCGAACACCGCCGCGGTGTCCGAGCAGTTGTCGAGCCTGGTCGCCGACAACGAGGCCGAACTGGCCCCGACGCTCGACCGGCTGAACTCCGTAGCGGCGCTGCTCGAGGAGAACCGGGACAACATCGCCGCGGCGCTGCCCGGACTGGCGAAGGTTGCACTGACCCAGGGCGAGGCCGTCTCCGGCGGCCCGTTCTACAACGCGTTTGTCGCCAACCTCGTCGACGGGCACATGATCCAACCGTTCGTCGACCAGGCCCTCGGCGTCGATCCGCCGGCCGTGTTCCTCGTCCCCGGTCAGGAGCCGCGATGACACGCCGCACGATCGTTCTGCTCGCCGCAGCCGCTCTCGTCTGCGGCATCGCCGTCGCCTCCGCGATCGGGAACCGAGAGCTGTTCGGCCCCAGAACGATCCGTGCGGTGTTCACGACCGCCACCGCGATCTACGAGGGCGACGGGGTGCGTGTCGCGGGCGTCGAGGTGGGGCACATCGTCTCGATCGAGCCTCGCGGTACCACCGCCGAGATCGTGATGGCCGTGGATCGGCGTGTCCCGATACCCGCGGACGCGAGCGCGGTGATCGTGGCCCAGAGCCTGGTCGCGGCCCGCTACGTCCAGTTGTCCCCGGCGTACCGCAGCTCCGGTGAGACGATGGCCGACGGCGCCACGATCCCCCTCGAACGCACCGCGGTTCCCGTCGAGTGGGACGAGGTCAAGACCGAGCTCACCCGTCTCGCGGCGGAACTCGGCCCGGACGGCGATCTCTCGTCCAGTGCGGTGGGACGATTCGTCGACAGCACCGCCGACGCGCTCGCCGGCAACGGCGACAAGCTTCGCAGTACCATCGAGCAATTGTCCGGTGCCGGAAGGGTTCTCGCCGACGGTAGCGGCGACATCGTGGACATCGTCGCGGCGTTGCAGACCTTCGTGACGACCCTGCGGGACAGCAACGTGCAGATCGTCAGTTTCGAGAACCGGCTCGCTACGTTGACCAGCGTGCTCGACGACAACACCACCGACCTCGACGCGGCGGTGACGAACCTGTCCGTCGCGGTCGGTGACGTGCAGCGGTTCGTCGCGAACAACCGCGACCGCGCCGGTGAACAGATCGAGCGTCTGGTGAACGTGACGCAGAATCTGGTGGACAACAAGGACGACGTCGAACAGTTGCTGCACATCTTCCCGACGAGCATGGCCAACTTCTACAACATCTACAATCCCGATACCGCCACCGAGGCAGGGGTTTTCGTCCTCAACAACTTCTCGAACCCGATCCAGTTCGTGTGCGCCGGGATCGCCGCCGTCGAGAACTCGACCTCGCAGGAATCGGCGGACAAGTGCGTCCGGTACCTCGGTCCACTGCTGAATCAGCTGACGTTCAACTATCTTCCGACCCCGATCAACCCGGTGAAGGGACCGTCCGCGCGGCCCGAGAACCTCATCTACACCGAACCCCACCTGTTTCCGGCCGGCGGGGGAGTGAACGCCCCGGCGACGACGCCCGCGTCGAGCCTGCTCGACCTGTTGCTTCCCGGAGGAGGAACGCCGCGATGAGATCTCGAACATCCGCCGTCCTGCGGGGTACGCCCGCGATGCTCCTGGCTGCCGCAGTTGTCGCGTCGACGGTGTCCGGCTGTGCGTGGGACGGGGTGAACTCGCTGCCCCTGCCGGGAACACCGGGCCGGGGGGAGGGCTCGTACACCTTCACCGTCGAGATGGCCGATGTGGGTACCCTCGAATCGAATTCGCCGGTCATGATCGACGAC
>NZ_JALPTB010000026.1 GCF_023218075.1 Rhodococcus sp. HM1
TCGGCGACCATCGCGATCAACGGCACCCGGCACACCTTCCCGCCGCAGGTCGATGCCGACCTGCAGGCCCTGCTCGACCGGATTTCGGGGTCCTGACTCACGCACTAACGAAATGAGCCAACTCGGGGGTGACTGCTGTGGCCAAGGGCTTCACGAGCACGATCTGACCTACCTGGAGGTCGAGCCAGGCCAAACTGTCCTCCGGCAATTTCAGATCGGCTGCCTGACCATCGCCCAGCATGAGCAAGAGCCAGACGCGATCGGTGTCGGGGCAGTGATAGATATCTTCGATCCATGCCTGCTCGGCGTCCGGGTCGGTTCGGTCGTAGACCAACTCCAGTGGAATCACGGCGGCTGACGCCGACCGCAGCGCGGGCTGCGCATCAGCGCGTCCAAGTGCCGGTTGGAGAGAGTCGCTACGAATGAACTGAAGAGCGGACGACATAGCCGGAACGTTAGCCAGACGAATTTCATGGCAGAAGAATTATCGTCAGGATGATATTTAATGCCGCGGCGTGTGGATGGGTGTAGAAATCCGCTCGCTCATTGCCGTCCGATCCATCGGTATCGGGGCCGAGGATTCCGGTGTCGAATCCGACATATTCCCTGATCAGAGACTCGGATGCCTGGTTCGTCCGTCAGGGAAGGCGGCTCCCTCCACCGAGCGTCGGCCACAGATTCCGATCCATCGCCGATAAGTAGGAGCGCTCGTACCTGACTAAGTAGACCATTTTAGTCTGCTATGGTCCGGGACGTGACTTCGCTGACCATTTCCACCCCTCCCCTGCTCGCAGACGCGCAAGCGGCACTCGCCGCTGCCGACGAGTTTGCGGACCGCATCCGCCCGGGTTCGATCGAGCGTGACCGACTGAAGACGAAGCCGCTGGCCGAACTCGCCGACCTCGCCTCGACCGGGCTGCTCAGCATCTGGATCCCCCGAGAGTACGGCGGCTCCGGCCTCGACTTCGTGACTGTGATCGATGTGTTCCGCCGCATCGCCGTCGCCGATCCGGCTGTCGCTCAGCTCGTTCTCGCCCACTTCGTGCTTCTCGAATGCGCCCGCACCGACGCGGACGAGCCGACACGTCGGTTCATCTACGACACGGTGCTCGCCGGCGCGCACCTCGGTAACGCATCTGCCGAGCGCGGCACCAAGAACGGCTGGAACCGCAACACGCGCGCCGAGCGCGACGACGCCCGTGGCGGGTGGGTCGTCACCGGCCAGAAGTACTACGCAACAGGCGCCCTCGGCGCCGGGCTCATCAGCGTCGACGCCAAGTACGGCGACCGAGGCGGACTCCTCGGTTTCGTCACACCCGATTCCGATGGGCTCACGCTCGACCTCGACCAATGGTCGTCGTTCGGTCAGCGCACCACTTTCAGCGGCGCGGTGACGTTCGATGCCGTGTTCATCCCGGACGGCAGGGCGATCGACTACGGAGAAGCTCCGGAAAACCCGAAAAGCCCTGCCGCGTCGGTGATCACGCCTCTCGATCAGGCACTCCATGTTGCGATCGACGTGGGAATCGCCCGTGCCGCACTCGAGGACGGAGCCGGTTTCGTACGCAGCAAGACCCGTCCCTGGGTCGAGTGGAACGACGCACCGGCCTCGGAGGAGCCGCATATCCAGCGCCGTTTCGGTGAACTCACGACGCGCCTGCATGCGCTCGAGGCGCTGCTCGAGAGGGCGGCCGGCGCCGTCCAGACTGCGGTCGAGGAGACTCCGCTCACCCACGAGACTGCGACCGCCGCATCGTTTGCCGTTGCCGAGGCCAAGGCGCTCGCGCAGGAATTCGGTCCGGAAATCGCTACCGGCGTCCTGGAACTGGCCGGCACAAGTTCGACCGACGAGAAGTACGGCCTGGACCGGCACTGGCGAAACGTTCGTGTTCACTCACTGCACGACCCCGCGCGCTGGAAGTACGTACACATCGGCAACCACACGCTCAACGGCACCCTGCCTCCCGCCGGCGTACTGATCTGAGTCACCTGATGTCCATCAAGTTGCACTGGTACCTCCCCACCAACGGCGACGGTCGCACGCCGCACGAGTCCGGAACCACCGTCGCGGTCGGCGGCAACCTGGAGTTGGGCCGCACACGAAAACCGGACCTCGAGTACCTTTCCGCAGTTGCCGGCGCGGCCGAAGCGAACGGCTTCGATGCGGTCCTGACACCGACGGGCACCTACTGCGAAGACGCGTGGATCAGCACTGCGGCGCTCAGCCAGATCCACCGCCGGCTCCGATATCTCGTCGCGTTCAGGCCCGGAACGATCAGTCCGGCGCTGGCCGCTCGGCAAGCTGCCACCTTTCAACGCCACAGCAACGGACGGTTGTTGATCAACATCGTCACCGGTGGCAGCGATGTCGAGCAACGGCGGTTCGGGGACCCGCTGGACAAGGACGGCCGCTACGCCCGCTGCGACGAGTTTCTGACAATCTTCAAAGGGGTATGGGACAGTCCAGGTTTCGACTTTCGCGGGGATCACCTCTGGGTGGAAGGCGGGACGATACCCACCCCGACGACGCGACCGGAGATCTACTTCGGCGGCTCATCCGATGCTGCACTTCGGGTTGCGGCAAAGCACGCGGACGTGTACCTGACTTGGGGAGAACCCCCCACGAAGTACCTCGCGGACCACCTCGACACCGTCAGAGAGTTGGCCGCCGCTGCGGGGCGGTCGGTGAGATTCGGAATCCGCTTCCACGTGGTGGGTCGTGAGACCAGCGCTGAGGCTTGGCAGGCGGCAGACGCACTGCTGGCCGACGTCGACGCGGAGACGATCGCGCACCAGCAACGCGCACAAGCACAGTCGAGTGCGGTCGGGCTCCAGCGAATGCGCGCTCTGCATCAGGGGGACCGCGACAATCTCGAGATCTACCCCAACGTCTGGGCGGGAATCGGACTCGTCCGACCGGGTGCCGGAACGGCGCTCGTCGGGAGCTACGCAGAGGTCGCGTCCCGCCTCGCCGAGTACCACCGGAAACTGGGGATCGACGAGTTCATCTTGTCCGGATATCCGTGCGACGAAGAAGCATTTCATGTCGGCGAGGGGATCGTCCCCGAGCTCCGCAAACTCGGCCTGGTGGAGTAGTGAAGCGATGAGTTCTGCATACGTAGACGACAAGCCGCCGGTTCTCGACCGAGACGGCTCAGCGGCGGTGTTGCGCGGAGACGCAGATGTACTCGACGTTGCCCGGGAACTGGCCGACGAGCTGCGATCATCAGCTTCCGAACGTGACCGCGCCGGCAGGTACCCCGCAGCAGCACTCGAGCAAGTGGCGTCCAGCGGCCTACTCGCTGCTGGAATACCTGTCGAGTGGGGCGGCGCCGGTGCAGGAGCCGGCGCTGTGATCGAGGTGATCCGGCTGTTGGCAACCGCCGATGCGTCCGTCGCGCAGACACTGCAGCCGCACTTCCAATTGGTCGACGCGGTGCTCCTCGACGGTGGAACAGAGTTGCAGTCGGTGCTCCTCCCTGATGTCGTCGCCGGCGGCCGCGTAGGAAACGCTATCGCGGAGCGTGGCGCAGCCGACGGCGCACAGCATTCGACACTGTTCCGTCAAACCGACGAGGGCACTTGGGAACTGGATGGAAGCAAGTACTACTGCACCGGCGCACCAGGATCGAGCTGGCTGGGGGTCGCGGTACGCGGCAGTGACGACACAATGTCGCTCGGGTTCACGAGGACCGAGCGAGACGGGATCACCGTGACCGACGACTGGGCGGGCATGGGGCAGCGGTCGACAGGCAGTGGCACTGTCACCTTCGCCGCGGTTCGCGTACCCGACACACACGTGATCCGTCCCTGGGCCGGGGCCGAGTCCCGCCGCGCGACCCACTACGTGGGTCGCCTGTTACACGCAGCGATCGACATCGGAACTGCAGAGGGTGCCCTGGCCGACGGACTGCGGTTCCTTGCAGAGCGTGCTCGACCGGCGCCCGGACGGGGCTTCCGGCACGCCGGCGACGATCCGCTCGTCCAGCGCTCGGTCGGCGCGGCAACGGCCCGCGTCCATGCGGGAAGGGCATTGCTCGCACACGCAGCATCACTGCTCGAATACGCGGTTCGAACCGAAAAGAATGTCGACATGCAGGCGGCGGTGGTCGCTGCAGAACAGGTCAAAGGCTTGGCGGCAGAACTCGCTGTCGAGATCTCCAGCGAGGTCTTCGCATGGTGTGGTGGCAGCGCCGCGGACGAACGACTCAATCTGAACCGCTACTGGCGTGACGCCCGCACTCACACGCTGCACGATCCCGCCCAGTGGGCGTACGCCACCGCCGGAGCCGAAGTCGTTTCCGCGATCGGGAGCGGCACTCTTCCCGACTTCGTGTTCTGAAGGTGTCTCGTGTGAGCCGGCCAGGACACGACGCCGGTTACGACAGCACGAACAACCCACTGCACGAAGCGAACAGACCGAGAAACCCTACAAAGCCGGATAGGACATGTCAGAAGCGCACACATCGGCCATCGGACCGAATCACCTTGTGCCTGTGGACTCCTCACCGGGCGCCGTAGTGCTCCGAGGCGTCGGCAAGAAGTTCACCGACGATTACGCGGTCACCGACGTGTCGCTCACGGTGGCACGGGGTGAGGTTCTGGCGATCATCGGCCCCAGCGGAGCCGGCAAGAGCAGTCTGTTGCGCTGCATCAACCTGCTCGACGCACCGACCGCCGGAGAGATCGTGGTCGACGGAATCCAGGTACGTGGTGCCGACGGAACGACCGTGGCAGGCAAGGAACTCGCCGAGCTACGTCGCCGCGTCGGGATGGTGTTCCAGTCGTTCAATCTGTTCCCGCACCTCAGCGTGCTGCAGAACGTCTCACTCGCCCAGACTCGTGTGCTCGGACGCTCCAAAGCGGAAGCGAACGCCCGCTCACTCGACCTGCTCGAACGCGTCGGACTCGCCGACAAGGCGGCGCAGCATCCGACACGGTTGTCCGGTGGCCAGCAGCAGCGCGTCGCGATTGCCCGCGCGCTGGCACTCGACCCCTCGGTCATGTTGTTCGACGAGCCGACTTCGGCGCTCGATCCCGAACTGGGCCTGGAGGTGCTCGCGGTCATGCGGGAACTCGCCGACGAGGGGATGACGATGCTGATCGTCTCCCACGAACTGCACTTCGCGGAAGAGGTTTCCGATCGTATCCTCGTGATGGCCGATGGCCGGGCGATCGAGTCCGGACCGCCGGAACAGGTGCTCAGGAATCCGACTCATGCACGGACACAACAGTTCCTAGGGGCACTCCATGAGCGATAGCAATGGTTGGGACCAGTTCGGGGACCTCGTCGGAGGAATCCCTCTCACCCTCGAACTCACGGTCGCATCGTTCGCGATCGGCGCCGTAGTCGGCGTCCCTCTGGTGTTGGCGCGTCGTTCGCAGTTCCGTCTGACGCGTGGACTCGCCGTCATGATCATCGACCTTGCCCGTGGAATTCCGATGATCACCTGGCTGTTCCTCATCTACTTCGCACTTCCTCAAGCCGGAATCCGCTTCTCCCAGTTCGCCGCAGCGGTTCTCGGGCTCGGGCTCCTCACTGCGGCGATGATGGCCGAGATCTACCGCGCCGGGATCGCGGCGGTCCCGAAAGGCCAGTGGGAAGCCGGACGGACGCTCGGGCTGTCGGAGCGACGCCTGTTCCTCGACGTTGCTGTGCCGCAGGCGGCTAGAGTCGCGATTCCGCCGACGGCCACTCTGCTGATCGGCCTGCTCAAGGACACCGCGATTGCATCGACCCTCGGCGTCGCCGAGATCACCTACCGCGCCCAGATCGCTGCGCAGAACACGTACAAAGGGCTGACGATCTTCGCCTTGGCCGCCGGGCTGTACATAGTCCTCAGCCTCCCCGTCGCCGCTCTCTCACGGTGGCTCGACCGATGGTTGCATCAGAAATGGACAGTAGCGTGATGGGCGGCGGTCTGCTACACGACTGGGCTCAGCAAATCGGCCCGTTGGCGCAAGGACTTTGGGTGAGCGCCCGGTTGGCAGTCGTAGGGCTGGCGGTCGGTCTGCCGCTGGGCCTGTTGCTCGCGATCGGTGTCGGCAGCAAGGGCCGGTCGCTGCGGTGGGCCTGCGTCGGAATCGTCGAGATCGCACGAGGCACCCCGATGCTGGTCGTACTCCAACTCGTCTACTTCGGGCTGCCGCAGGTGAACATCACGTTCAGCAGTTTCGTGGCCGCGGTGGTGAGCATTGCCGTGATCACCGCTGCCTACACCAGCGAGATCTTCCGTTCCGGACTCGCGGCCGTGCCGCACGGGCAGCAAGATGCAGCGCGTGCCCTCGGGCTACGAACAGCGGATCGTCTCCGATACGTCATCGTTCCTCAGGGCATCAGGATCGCGATCCCGCCGCTGTTGAATTTCGCGATCTTGATCTTCCAAGGCACGTCCCTGGCGTTCACGATCGCGGTGCCGGAACTGATGGCCCAGGCCTACGGAATCGGGGCCAGCACCTTCCTGTACATGCAGGTGCTCAGCCTCGCCGGACTCATGTACGCCGCAATCACCCTGCCGAGCGCGGCGGGTGTCCGTCTACTCGAAAAGCGGCTCGGGCGTCACGTGGCGGCCGCCGCCTGACGCCATCCATGGCGCCGCTCCAGGAACACCTTTTCCACTGTCCAACGCTCCACCAGTAAGGATCACGAGAATGAAGCCCGCAAAACTCAGCGCCGTCGCCCTCGCAGCGGTGATGGCAGCCGTGACACTCGGGGCCTGCGGCTCCGGCGACTCGGCCTCGACGGCCGGCGCCGGTGCGGCGGAGTGCACTCCGCGACATCAGTTCAGCACCGTCAGCGAGGGCGAGCTGACCGTTGCCCTCGCCCCCTACGAGCCGGCGGCCTATACCGACAGCTCCGGCAATCTCGTGGGCATCGAGGGCGAATTGCTGCGGCAGATCGCCGAGTGGGAGTGCCTGGAAATCAAGGTGCTTCCCCTCGGCTCCTACGCTGCCACCATCCCGGCGGTGCAGTCCGGCCGCGCCGACATCACGGTCGGCGACATCTACCGTACGGCCGAGCGCGCAGCGGTCACGACCCTGACCGATCCGATCTACAAGGACGCACTCGAGATCGTTTCCAAGGGAGGCACGGTGACCTCGATCCAGCAGCTGGTCAGCGACAACCTCCGCCTCGGCGGTTCCACCGGAGGACTCTGGGACGACGATTTCCAGAAGTTGCTCGGCGACAATTTCAAGCTGTACCAAACATTCCAGGATGCGGTTCAGGATCTGCAGGCCGGGCGGCTCGACGCGGTGGTGATGAGCAGTCTCGGGTACAACGCGTTGACCGAGGGTGTTTCCGGAGTCGCCGGCGTCATGCCGCCCGCCGATTCTCGGGTCACGGCCTCGACGGCACCGGGACAGGCGACGTGGCCGACCAACAACAGCACCCCTGAGCTCACCACCGCTCTGAACGCCGACATCAGCGAGCTTCGTTCCAGCGGAGCAATTACGGAAGCGCTCGAAAAGTACGACTTGGATCCGGAACTCGCCGATCCCGGTGAGCCCAACCTCCTGTAGTCACGGCTGAATCGGGACGGATACCCGTTGGGGTTGTGAGATCGTCACGACCCCAACGGGTCTGCCCGCTGTGATTTCTGTGCCCTCTACACCGAGCTCAGAGCATCGGCGCTACCCGCTTATGCGGCACAGGATCTCGCTGTGGAGCAGCGCAAACCAACCGTCGTTGTCGGCAGCCCAGGTACGCCAGCCGTCCGAGATACGTGCGAGGTCGTCGCCGGTTGCGAGACCCAGTTCGACGGCCCGGTCGGCGTAGTTCGACTTCAGAACCCGGTCGGCCCACGACCCGCCCCACCACTCGCGGTCCTCGTCGGACGAGAAACACCACGTACTCGCGGTGGTGACCGCATCGTCCAGGCCGGCGGCGTGCGCCCAGGCCCGCAGACGCCGCCCCGCGTCGGGTTCGCCACCGTTCGCGCGGGCGATGTCGTGGTAGAGCGACAGCCACCGGTCGAGTTCGGGATTCTCCGGGTACCAGGTGAAGGTGCCGTAGTCGGCGTCACGGGCGGCGACGATGCCGCCCGGCTTGCAGACCCGAGCCATCTCGCGCAGCGCCTGCACGGGGTCGCCGACGTGTTGCAGGACCTGGTGGGCGTGGACGACATCGAAGGTGTCGTCGGGGAAGTCGAGTGTGTGGATGTCGGAGACGACCGTCTCGGCATTGGTGATCCCGCGCCGGGTGAACTCCTTTCGAGCGAGATCGAGGGCCTCGTCGTTCATTTCGACGGCGGTGACCTCGGCGACCAACCCGGCGAAGTCTGCGGTGATCGTCCCGGGACCGCATCCGACGTCGAGGAGAGTCATGTCCGGCCGCAGGTGCGGCAGCAGATACGCGGCGGAGTTCTCGGCCGTGCGCCAGCGATGACCGCGCAGCACCGACTCGTCGTGACCGTGTGTGTAGACGACCTCTTCGTTGCCCATGCCTCGAGCTTAGGCGACCTGCCCAATAAGTGGGAAACCAATCCTAAATCATGAGAACGCCGACGCACGCTCCGTGAAACGCACCAGGCGATGCCGCGCA
The DNA here is from genome assembly GCF_023218075.1 of Rhodococcus sp. HM1. GTDB lineage: Bacteria > Actinomycetota > Actinomycetes > Mycobacteriales > Mycobacteriaceae > Rhodococcus. Next base: position 8,543 of record NZ_JALPTB010000026.1, read on the forward strand.
TCAGCGGTCGCGGTAGTACGCCCGGATCGCTCGGCTGATCACCTTGGCCTCCCGGTTCCGCTCGTGCCGCAACCGCGCATCGGCACGCGCCGCTACCCACTCGTTCTCGCGGCGCAGCTTTCGGTGGCTCTCCACCCGTCGCGCGTCGAGGTCGCCTTGTTCGACGGCAGCGCGGACCGCACATCCAGGCTCGGTCTCGTGCGCACAGTCCGTGAAGCGGCAGTGCTGCGCGAGATCGTCGATCTCGGGGAACACCGCGGCGATACCGGCATCGGCGTCCCACATTCCGACCCCGCGCAGGCCCGGTGTATCGATGAGGGTGATGCCGTCTCCCAGCGGAAACATCTCCCGATCGGTGGTGGTGTGCCGGCCCTTGCCGTCGCCGTGCCGCACCGGCGCTGTTGCCTGGATGTCGCGGCCGCACAACGCGTTGACCAGCGTCGACTTCCCGGCACCGGATGCCCCGAGGAAGACGACGGTGCCCTGGATCCGGTCGCGCAGTTCGCTCAGCCCAGCCCCTTCCGGTGCACACACCTCGACCACGTTCGCGCCGGGCGCGAGCGCCACGACCTGCTCGAACACCGGTTCCGTCGTGACGTCGACCTTCGTGAGCGCGACGACCGGCTGAGCTCCACTGTCCCAGGCCAGGGCAAGCAGGCGTTCCACGCGGCCGAGATCGAGCGTGTCCGCCGCGGCCGTCACCACGACGGTGTCCACGTTTGCGGCGAGGACCTGCTCCTCCGATCGCCCCGACGCGTCGGCGCGACGGATCGCACCGGTACGCGGCAGCACGGCGCAGACCGTGCCGACCGTGTCGCCGTCGGTGGCAGGTTCGCGCACGATCACCCAGTCGCCGGTACAGACCCGATGACCCGACGACCGCACCCGCAGCGGGCCCGCGGAGGTCACGGCTTCGCTGTGGCCGCGACCGGCCCGCACGATTCGTCCCGGCGTCCCCTGAATATCGCTGTCCGCGAAGCGTTCTGCAATCCGCGGAGTCCAGCCGTACTCGGCCAGAGGTTCGATTCCGGGTAGGACATCGGGGTGCACGGTGACTCCTGATTCATGGTGGCGCGCGGGGCCCATGTCCCGCTCCGACAGATTCCGATGGTGAACCCGGTGGCACCGCAGCGCAATCGAATTTCCGGATGGGGCAGCCTGGACCGATGACGAGACGCCTCCGCATCGTGATCACCGTCGCCGTCGCGGTGCTGCTCGTGATCGCCACCGTGCTCGGGCTCTACACGCTCTCGAACTCGCGCACCTACCAGCTTTTCGGCGATCTCGTGCACCGGGTCGAGACCGACGACAAGCTCGTCGCGTTGACCCTCGACGATGGACCGTCCGACCGCACTCCCGAAGTTCTGCGTGTCCTCGCCGAAGCAGGTGTGCCGGCGACCTTCTACGTCACCGGCACCGAGCTGGCCGCACACCCCGAGATGGGACGCGCGATCGTCGAAGCCGGGCACGAACTCGGCAACCACACGAAAACGCACCGGCGGATGATCCTCGTCGGCGGCGACACCGTGCGCGAGGAGATCGAGAGCACGGACGCGCAGATCCGCGCCGCCGGGTTCGACGGCGACATCACGTTCCGCCCGCCCTACAGCAAGAAGCTCGTCGTCCTCCCCCGGTATCTCGACGCACACGACCGGACCACGGTGATGTGGGACGTGGAACCGGACTCCGTCGCCGCCGACGCGGCCACGATGGTCGACACAGCACTCGCGCAGACCCGCCCGGGGTCGATCATCCTGCTGCATGCGATGTATCCGGCGCGGCAGTCGTCGCTCGACTCGATTCCGGGGATCGTCGCCGGTTTGCAGGCGAAGGGCTTCCGGTTCGTGACGGTCTTGGAGCTCCTCGGCTCCTGACCGACCGAAACGTACCCGCTGGTCCCCGCCTCCTGACACGCTGGAGATCTGTAGGACTCACCGGCAGAAACCAGACAGGAGTGATCGCAGATGGCACGTCCGGTTCGCGTCGTCGTTCTCGGTTCCGGATCGTGGGGGACCACGGTCGCGGGGCTCGCGGCCCAGAACACACCGACGCTGCTGTGGTCGCGGAAATCCGACACCGCGGCGGAGATCAACGAGGAGCACCGGAACAGCCGCTACCTCGGCGACCGCGAGCTTCCCGCGGAACTGCGCGCCACCGACGACCTGGTCGAGGCCGCGCACGAGGCGGACGTGCTGGTCGTGGGTGTGCCCTCCCACGCCGTGCGGGAAACGCTCGAGCAGATCGCCGACGAGGTGCGCGCGTGGGTGCCGATCGTCTCGCTCGCGAAAGGTCTCGAGCCGGGCACCCGGCTGCGTCCGACCGAGGTGGTCGCGCAGTGCATGCCGGGGCACCCGGTCGGGTTGCTCGCCGGCCCCAACATCGCCAGCGAGATCGCCGACGGCCTGGCTGCCGCGGCGGTGGTGGCGATGCAGGACGAGTCGATCGCGAGCGCGCTGCAACCGCTGTTCGCGGCGAAAGTGTTCCGCGTCTATCGCAACACGGACGTGCTCGGCTGCGAGTTGGGCGGGGTCCTGAAGAACATCATTGCGATCGCGGCCGGCATGGCCGAAGGTCTCGGGGTCGGCGACAACACCCGCGCAATGGTGCTCTCGCGGGGACTCGCCGAGATGATCCGGCTCGGTGTGGCGATGGGCGCGCAACCGCGGACCTTTTCGGGCCTGACCGGCATGGGCGATCTGATCGCCACGTGCATGAGCCCGGCGTCCCGCAACCGCCGAGTGGGCGAGGCGATCGCACGTGGGCTGTCCGTCGAGGAGGCGGTCGCCGAGTTGGGGCAGGTCGCCGAGGGTGTCAAGACCGCGCCGACGGTGATGGAACTGGCCCGCGAGTACGGCGTCGAGATGCCGATCGCCGCCGAGGTCGAAGCGGTGGTCGCGGGACGTCACACCCCCACCGAGGCCTACCGCGGTCTCCGGAAGCGCGCGCCCGGTGACGAGGAAGACCTCGTCTGATCAGCCGAATATTCAGCTTTCTCGGAGAGACACTAGAGAGCTATAGATTCCCCGATTTGACTGTTCAAACCACAACTTGAACACTGTTCAGGTGTCGTCGTCCACAGAAGTGCTCATCATCGGCGCCGGATTCGCCGGCCTCGGTGCCGCCGTGCACCTGCATCGCCGCGGCCGGGACGTGCGGGTTCTCGAACGCGCGGATTCCCTCGGTGGGACGTGGCGCGACAACACCTACCCGGGCTGCGAATGCGACATCCCGCCGGCGCTGTACTCGTACTCGTTCGCCCCGCAGGCGACGTGGGCCCGGGGACGCGCCGGCCAACCGGAGATCCTCGCGCATCTGCACGAACTCGCCGACGAGCCCGGCCTGCTCGAGCGCATCACGTGCGGGGTCGGCGCCACCGGATGCCGCTGGGACGAGCGCACGCAACGCTGGCACGTCACCACCGACCGCGGAACCACCTACGAGGCACGTTTCCTCGTCCTCGCGGTGGGCGCACTCAACGTTCCGCGGATCCCCCGCACGGACGGCACGTTCGACGGCCCCGCCGTCCACACCGCACGCTGGGACCACTCCCTCGATCTCACCGGCCGACGCGTTGCCGTCGTCGGAACCGGCGCCAGCGCAATACAAATCGTTCCCCGGCTCGCCGAGATCGCGGAACACGTCACCGTCGTGCAGCGCACCGCACCGTGGATCCTGCCACGCACCGCACCCCGGCTGCCGCTCCCCCGTCCGGCTCGACGGGCACTCGAATACTGGCGCGCGGAGTCGCGATTGGGCTCCTTCACGGGTTCGCCGGACCGGCTCGAGGCTCGCGCACTGAGGCACCTGCACGACGGAATCGACGATCCGGCGCTGCGTGAGACACTGACCCCGGGCTACCGGATCGGTTGTAAGCGAATCCTGTTCTCCGACGACTACTATCCCGCCCTGAGGCGGGAGAACGTCGAGCTGGTGCCGTCACCGATCGCACGCCTCGCCGGGAACTCCGTCGTCACCGCGGACGGTCGCGAGCACCCTGCCGACGCCCTGGTGTATGCCACGGGATTTCACGTCTCGGGCGCGCTCGCATCGGTGCCGGTGTCCGGTCGGGGCGGAATCGTCCTTCTCGAACGCTGGGCGCGCGAGGGCGCGCAAGCGCACCTGGGTATCACCGTCTCGGGGTTCCCGAACATGTTCGTTCTGGGTGGCCCCAACACCGGCCTGGCACACACGTCGGTTCTCACTATGCTCGAATCCCAGTTCCGTTATGCCGCAGCCGCAATGGATGTAACCGATCGCGAAGAAGTCGAGGCCCTCGAGGTAGACGAGCAGGCGCCGGCCCGGTTCGGCGCCGAGATGGCCGAGCGGTCGGCGGGAACCGCGTGGACGTCCGGCTGCGACAGCTGGTACCTCGACCGCGGTGGCATCAACCGTTCGTTGTGGCCCGATTACGCGTGGCGCTACCGGTGGCGCACCCGCAGGTTCGACCGTGAGAACTACCGCGTGCCGGTACCTTCGACAGAGCCATCACCGACCTTCCTGCCGTAGCGCGAGTTTCGGAATGATCCCGCCGGCCAGCACATCCTCGAGTTGCCGGGGCGACAGCCTGTGCCGCACCGGAATATCGATGTTGCGGGTCGAGTTGTGCACCGACAGCTCGGGTCCTGCCACGAGAGCGTCACGAAGCCCGTCGAGGACGAGCACGTCGCCCTGCTCGATGGCGTCGTAGTCGTCCGGGTTCGCGAATTCGAGGGCGAGGACACCGAAGTTCGCGAGGTTCTGCCAGTGGATCCGTGCGAACGACTTCGCGAGCACGGCGCGGAGACCGAGATACCGCGGCGTGATGGCCGCGTGCTCACGCGACGATCCCTGACCGTAGTTCTCTCCCCCGACGACGATGTGTCCGGTGGTGTCCTTGGTTTCCGCGGCCCGGTCGGGGTAGGTTTCGTCGACCTGTGTGAACGTGAACTGCGAGAGCTTGGGGATGTTGGACCGGAACGGCAGTGCCCGGGCTCCCGCCGGCGAGATCTCGTCGGTGGAGATGTTGTCCGCGACCTTCAGCAGAACGGGCGCCTCGATCCGGTCCGGCAGCGGCGGGAAATCGGGCAGCGACGAGATGTTCGGCCCCTTCACCGGTTCGATCCCGCGTGCGTCTTCTTCCGGGGGCGGCGGGACGAGCATCGCGGTGTTCACCGAGGCCTCGGCGGGCAGGTTCAATTTCGGGTAGTCCGTGCCGACCTCCGCGGCCCAGTCGCGGGGATCGGTGATGCGACCGGTGAGTGCGGACGCGGCCGCGGTCTCCGGCGAACACAACCACACCGAATCCTCCCGGGTTCCGGAGCGACCGGGAAAGTTCCTCGGCATGGTGCGCAACGAGTTCCGCCCGGTCGCCGGGGCCTGCCCCATGCCGATGCAGCCCATGCATCCGGACTGGTGGATGCGAGCTCCGGCAGTGATCAGGTCGAGCGTGGCGCCCATGCGGGTGAGGTCGGAGTAGATCTCCCGCGAGGACGGGTTGATGTCGAAGCTGACCTCCGGAAGGGTCTGCCGCCCGGCGACCATCGCGGCCGCGATCGCGAAGTCGCGCAGTCCGGGGTTTGCCGAGGACCCGATGACCACCTGCGCGACCGGTTCTCCGGCGACCTCCCGCACGGGCACGACATTGCCCGGCGACGACGGCTTCGCGATCAGCGGTTCGACGGCGGACAGGTCGATGTGCTCGACCAGGTCGTATCCCGCACCCGGGTCGGCGGCAACCTCGACGAAGTCGTCCTCCCGCCCCTCCGACCGCAGGAACTCGTGCACCGCGTCGTCGGCGGGGAACACGGTGGTGGTTGCACCCAGTTCGGCGCCCATGTTCGCGATCACGTGGCGGTCCATCGCCGTGAGCGTGTCCAGGCCCGGCCCGTAGTACTCGACGATCCGCCCGACGCCGCCCTTGACGCCGTGCCTGCGCAGCATCTCGAGAATCACGTCCTTCGCCGAGCACCACGGCGGTAGCGCACCGGTCAGCTCGACGCCCCAGATCTCGGGCATCCGGAGGTTCAGCGGCTCACCGGCGATGGCCAGCGCAACCTCGAGGCCGCCGACTCCGATGGCGAGCATCCCGAGCGACCCGGCCGCGGGGGTGTGCGAGTCGGATCCGGCCAGTGTCTTTCCCGGAATCCCGAATCGCTGCATGTGCGTCGGGTGCGAGACGCCGTTGCCCGGCTTGGAGAACCACAGTCCGTACCGCAGGCAGGCGGTACGCAGGTACTCGTGGTCTTCGGCGTTCTTCTCGTCCGCCTGCAGCAGGTTGTGGTCGACGTACTGGACGCTGACCTCTGTCCGGGCCCGATCGAGGTTCAGCGCTTCGAGTTCCTGCATCACCAGGGTTCCGGTGGCGTCCTGGGTGAGGGTTTGATCGATCCGGATCGCGATCTCCTCGCCAGGGTCCATGTTCCCCGACACGAGATGCGTTCCGATGAGCTTGCGCGCAACGTTCTCCGGCATGGTGGCTCCCGTCCGCGCCCGGGGCACCGAAGGCCGACCGGGCGGCACTGTCGATTCACTTCCTCCAGGATGCTCCGATTCGACCGCGGGAACTACCGCATTCCGGGGCCTGGGGCCGCCGTGGCGACCACCCGACCCGCCCCTTCGCGAACGAGGGGTCTCTACCGACGCCGAATCCGCACCGCCAGTCCTGCGACGTGAGCGCAGCTGGCGGCGCGGGCACCCTCGGCATCGCCGGCCCGGATGGCCGCGACGATACGTTCGTGCTCTTCGACGACAAGCTGCCGGTTGGTCTCGGACGCCCACATGTCCGAGCGGTACAGGTGCCTGCGCGTCGAGGCGGAACAAGGCCTCGCGCAGCGGCTTGTTCGCGGCAATGCCGCGGATTGCGGTGTGGAAGTCGAGATCGAGCCGCGAGTCCCGTCGTCGGTCGGCGGGCTGGTCGAGCATCGACCGCTGTGAGTCGACCATCGCCATGAGGTCGGCGACCTGCTGGTGAGTGGCCCGCAACGTCGCCTGGTAGCCGTCGAGCACCTCGCGCACCGCGAACACCTCCCGGATCGGCTCGTCGTCGACCGTTTCGACCTTGGCCCCGGCGTTCCTGGTGTACACCGCGAGGCCGTCGTTGATGAGTTGCTGCACGGCTTCGCGGACCGGGGTCCTGCTCACGTTGAGTTTCGCGGCCAGCGCCGGCACGGACAGCGCGGTGCCGGGCGGCAGCTCCCCCGCGAATATCCGGTCTCGGAGCGTGGGGTGAACCGATTCCGCGAGCAGCTCACATTCGGCAATCCTTCGGGGCTTGCGCGACAACGGGATTCGCGCGGCACTCGGTCGCGGCGTCGCCGACCGGGCCGACGCCACCCGCAAGTGGGGCTTCGAGCCGCGGCTCATGCAGCCGCTGGACGACGTGCTCGCCCATGCCGACCAGCTGGCGGAGGACGCGGCCGGATCCGCCGTCACCGTCGGGCTCGCGGTTCCGAACCCGCGGTCCGTCACGGCCGAGGGCATGGCCGCCATCCGGGAGTTCGCGACGGCCCGCGACATGACCGTCTCGATCCATCTGCTCGAAACCACCACCGACGACACGATGTGCCGGGAGCACGCGGGCATGGGCGTGGACGGCGCCGCCGGCAACGACACCCAGGACATGCTCGAATCACTTCGCAGGGGAGCGTACGTGCAGCGGGCGGCGCAACGCAGGGCCGACCCTGTTCGGATTCGAGCAGATGCTCGACATCGCCACGGGCGGAGCCAATTCCGCGCTCGGACTACCGGCCCGCTCCGGTGGCGTGCACGTCGGGGACCCGGCGGATCTGACGTTGATCCGGTTCGACCGGGAGTTCGCGACCCTGCCGTCCGCGATCCGGGTGCCGCCGTTCTCACGACCGGCACCAGCCGGATCGTGGACACCGTGATCGTCGGCGGTGAGGTGACGATCCGGGACGGGCGCAGCACCGGGGTCGACGAGTCCGAACTGGTCCGCACCCTGGCAGCACTCTGGGATCACAGCCCGGCAATCGGCAGTTCGAGGGTGAAGACGGCGCCGCGGCCGGGTCCTTCGCTGTGGGCCCGGATGCGGCCGTGGTGGGCTTCGACGAGGGCCCGGGCGATCGTCAGTCCGATTCCGCTGCCTCCACTTTCGCGGTCGCGGGCGGTGTCTGCGCGGTAGAAGCGATCGAAGAGATGGTCGAGGTGATCGGGTGCGATGCCTTCGCCGGTGTCGGCGACGGTGATCTGCACACGATCCTCGTCGGCTCGCCTGCTGGTGACGGTGACGACTCCTCCGGCAGGGGTGTGCCGCAGGGCGTTGTCGAGCAGGTTCCCCAGCACCTGACCGATCCGGTCCGGATCGACCGTCACGATCTCGGAGTCTTCGATGCGGGTCTGCAGAGCCACACCTGCGCTTTCGTACCGTTCGCGTACCGCATCGGCCGCGGTGTCGACGAGGGCGCCGGTGGTGGTGGGCACCGGCCGGATGCGGGTGAGGTGTTCTTCGGCGCGGGAGACGGCGGTGATGTCCTGGGCGAGCCGGGACAACCGTTGGGTCGCGGCGTGCAGGACCTGGCGGGTCTCGCCGTCGAAGGTGCGGACGCCGTCGTCGAGGGCTTCGAGGTAGGAGTCGAGAGTGGCGATGGGCGTGCGCATCTCGTGACCGAGGTCGGCGAGCATACGGCGGCGGGTGGTTTCGGTGGCGTCGAGGCGGCGGGCCAGTTCGTTGACGGTGACGACGAGTTCGTCGAATTCGCGGCCGAGTCCGGGGCTGGTCAGACGGGTGTCGTAGTGGCCTCCGGCGATGCGGGCGGCGGAGGTGGTCACCGCGGTGATCGAGCGTTGCACCCGGCGGGTCAGATACCAGCTCACCACCAGCGCCAGGAGCACCGCGAGTGCGACGGCCAGACCCCAGGCCAGGACGATCGACCGGGTGAAGGCCTGCTCGACGTGAGCGGCCTGGCTGGAGTTGTGGTCGATACCGGCCCGTCCGAGGTGATCGTGGAAGATACCGGGCGCAAGAGACGACGCGACGAGCCAGGCACTGACCGCACAGCCGACCACCACCACGGTCAGCGCGAGAAACAGCCGGGTGCCGAAGCTCGACCCGGGGAAGATGCGCCGCAACGATTCTCGTGGAGAAGACTGGTGGTTCATGCGCCTGTACCCATCCGGTAGCCGACCCCGCGGACGGTGCGCACATAGCGGCCCCTCGAGGCGTCGTCACCGAGTTTGCGACGCAGATGACCGATGTGCACGTCGACGAGGTGCTCGTCTCCCGTCCAGGCCGGCCCCCACACCGTCTCGATCAACTGTGCGCGGGTGAGCACCACCCCGGGATCGCGCGCGAGGGCGGCAAGGACGTCGAACTCGGTGCGGGTCAACGCCACCGGCACACCGCCGACGGTGACCTCCCGGCCGTCGACATCGAGCGTCAGGTCACCGAACCGACGGATCCGATCGGCGGCACCCGGGATGGGACCGGGTGTGGGTACGGCGAGGCCGGCCCGGGGGCGGCGCAGCATGGCCCGGATGCGGGCCATCAACTCGCGGGGACTGAACGGTTTGGTCATGTAGTCGTCCGCGCCGACGGACAGCCCGATGAGGGTGTCGACCTCTTCGGTGCGGGCGGTGAGCATCACCACGTACGCATCGGAGAAAGTGCGCAGCCGTCGGCACACTTCGACACCGTCCAAACCCGGCAACCCCAGATCGAGAACCACGACATCGGGATCGACCTGCCGGGCCAGGGTCACCGCGTCGGCGCCGTCGCCGGTGATCACGGTCTCGAAGCCGTCGCGTTCGAGATACGAGCCGATCAGGCTCGCCAACGGCGCCTCGTCCTCGACGACCATCGCCCGCAGCCCTGTCGTGGGGCGTTGCGGCGGCCCCGGGTCACCGGCTGCGGTGGGCGTGCGCGCAAAGGAGTCCATGACGTCCATCTTCACCGGCGCTCACTACGACGAACGCTGTGGTCGGGCTTCTTGAGCAAATCTTCATACGGCCTCCACAGCAATCGCGGGGTAGGAGCGCCAGGCTGGACACACGAACCGGGGAAGGGAGGCGATCATGATGGGCTGGGCAGGTCAGCTGACCTGGACCGTATGGATCGTCATGGCCGTGTGCATGGTCGCGTTCTGGGCGGTGGTGATCTATCTGGTTGCGATGATGTTCCGTTCCGACCGGGTGGACGGATCCGGACGCGGCGGCCAGGAGCCCGATCCGCTGCGACTGCTCGAGACGCGTTTCGCCCGCGGCGAGATCGACGCCGACGAGTTCGCTGCTCGTCGGCAGATGATCGTCGCGGGTTCACCTGTGCTCCATGACCATTCGAGGAAGGGAACACCCTGATGGACAAGAAGACTCTCGCTGCCGGCGTAGCGGCGCTTGCGGTGGTGTTCACCGCGGCCGCGTGCAGCGACTCCGACACGGGCACCACCACCGCCGCCCCGTCGAGCGTCACGGCCACCTCGCCCGCCGAAGAGGCCGTAACGCACAATCAGGCGGATGTGATGTTCGCCCGCATGATGATTCCGCACCATGCCCAGGCGATCGAGATGAGCGACATGATCCTGGCGAAAGAGGGTATTCCCGCCGAGGTGACCGCGCTGGCCGAGCAGATCAAGGCCGCCCAGGGACCGGAGATCGAGCAGCTCGAATCCTGGCTCGACCAGGGGGGCCGGCCACAGATGCCCACCGACGCCCCGGGAGCTTGGCAGAACATGCCCGGAATGACGTCTATGCCCATGCAGTCCATGCCCATGCAGTCCATGCCCATGCAGTCCATGCCCATGCAGTCCATGCCGGGTATGCAGGGGATGATGAGCGCCGAGGACATGCAGGCGCTGTCCGCCGCGCAGGGCACCGAGGCCGCCCGACTGTTCCTCACCCAGATGATCGTCCACCACCAAGGCGCCATCGCCATGGCGCAGACCGAGGTCGAGAACGGACAGTCTCCCGACACAGTTGCCTTGGCCCACAACATCATCGATGCCCAACAGCAGGAAATCGACACCATGCGTCAGTTGCTGACCACTCTGTAACCGATTTCCCTGTCCGATTTCCCCCCAGGCCTGGCACCCCAGGAGGCTTTCGATGTCGCCTCCGGAGCACGGCCACTCCGGCCCGAATCCAGCCCCGACCGGGCACGATGACCGCTCCGGCGAACAGAGTCCGTCACCCCGGCAGCACGATGCTCACGCCGGGACCGCCGAACATCTCGCCCACGTCGCCCACGCCGAGCGCGACACTCGTGCCGACCACGGCGGGCACGATCGGCACGCCGGGCACGGGGCGCACGGGGAGATGTTCCGCCGCCGCTTCTGGGTGTCGCTGGTGCTGTCGATACCGGTGGTGTACTTCAGCGACATGGTCGCCGAACTGCTCGGCTACACCACGCCGGATTTCCCCGGCGCCATGTGGATTCCCCCACTGCTGGGCACGGTGATCTTCTTCGCCGGGCACAGCACCCGGGTCGACGAGCCCGAACTGGTCCGTACCTTGGCAGCACTCTGAACTGCGGTGAGACGCGGTCGAAAAGAAGATCGCATTCCCGCAGATGAACGAATCCCGCGGGACGATGGGGGCGATGGAGGGAGAGGTTGGAGAGCCTCCCGTTCGATCGGTCACGCAGTAGAAGCGCGGCCATGAACGTGATGGCGACGATGGACCAGGGCGTACGTGATACTGCACCAATTGATGATGTGGCTACATCGGATGGACGGGATGCCGATGATGCATCTGCCTATTTGGTCCCGGCCGGTGCCCGTGCCAACGAACCGAAGTGTTCACCGTCGTCTTCCGCCGCCCGCCCCCGACCCTGCCTCGAGCACGGGCGGCGGCATCTACGGGATGGGGGTCTACCGCGGCGTCACGGCACGGAATCGAACGCGGGCGTCGAGACCACCATCCGGGCTGCGGGACAGCAATTCGGCGGTGGCTCCGCTGGCGCGGGCGAGTTGGGCGACGATGGCCAGCCCAAGTCCGCTGCCTTCGGTGTCGGTGCGGGCGCGCCAGAAGCGGTCGAAAGCCCGGATGCGGTCCTCGGCGGACAAGCCGGGCCCGTGATCGAGCACGTGCAGGTCCACACTGCCGGAGGCAGCGTTGTCGATGGTGACCTCGACAGTGGTGCCGGGCGAGGACACGGCGAGGGCATTGTCGAGCAGATTGTCGATGATCTGCTCGGCAGCGCCGGGCACGGCGAGCACGAGCGCTGCCGCAGGTGCCGTCACTGTGATTCGCGTCCCGGATTCGTCGGCGAGGGGTTCCCACTGCTCGACGCGGGCGCGGGCCACCGCGGCCAGATCGGTTTGCTGCGGTGCGGTGCCGGAATCGTCGGCACGGCTGAGCACCAGCAGTGCATCGACGAGGTGCTGCAGCCGCAGCACCTCGTCTTGGGCCGAGGCGAGCGTTTGACGGGCCGCCTCAGGATCGGCGTCGATGAGGTCGGCGGCACCATCGAGGCGCAACCGGAGCGCGGTCAACGGGGTACGCAACTGGTGCGACGCATCGCCTGCGAAGGCACGCTGTTGCCGCAACAGGTATTCGACGCGGTCGGCCATCTGGTTGAACGACCGTGCCAGGCTGCGGATCTCCGGTACGCCGACACGCTCGGATGTGCGGGCGTCGAGGTGTCCTTCGGCCAGACGTTCGGTGGTGCGACGCAGCTGCTGCAAGCGGCGGGTCACCGTGCCGGCGATGAGGAACGCCACGATGCCGGCCAAGACCACGGTGACCGCGGCGACGAGCCAGAGCGCGCGTAGTTGGCCGCGAACCTGGTCGGTTACCACGTGGGCCGGATACGTCAGCCGTACGGCACCGACGACCTGTTCGCCGCTGAGCACGGGCACGGTCACGTAGAGCAGATCGGTGCCGAGACTGTCCGAACTGCGTTGGCCGGTGGTGATCTGTCCCGACAGGGCCGTACCGATCTCCGGACGAGAGCGGTAGGAGGAACCGGCGGTGGCCTGGTCGTCGTCGGAGGTGGCCACGGCGGTGCCGGAGGTGTCGACGATCACCACTCGGGCGCCGCTGCTGCGGTGGTAGCGCTGTGCGTCGGTGACCAGGGCCGGATCGGGGACGCCGGCCTCGAGCACCTCTTCGCTGCGGCCGGCGAGTACGAACGCATCCCGTTCGAGGGCGGTGGTGATGCGTTCGCGTTCGGTCCGCATCAGATAACTCCCGAGGGGAAGGTCCTGCACGATCACCACGGCCAGGGTGATCGCCATGAACGCGGCCATCAGTTGCCATCTCACGCGGGCACCGCGATCCGGAAGCCGACCCCGCGTACGGCCTCGATCCAGCCGGGATCACCGAGCTTCTTCCGGATGGCGGCCACATGGGCGTCGAGGGTCTTGCCGGTGCCGTACCAGTTGGCGCCCCACACCTGATGCAGGATCTCCGAGCGCCGGTACACCGCCCCAGGATCTTCGGTGAGGTGGCAGAGTACATCGAACTCCTTCGCGGTCAGCTGTATCTCCCGCTCTCCGAGGTGCACCCGCTGGGTCCGCCGATCGATGGTCAGCGTCCCGACCACCTGGATCCCGGCCCGTGCATGCGGAGTGTCCCTCGAGTCGGCCACACGTCGGCCGACGGCGCGGATACGGGCGACGAGCTCACGCATGCCGAACGGTTTGACCACATAGTCGTCGGCTCCCATCTCCAGGGCCAGGACCCGGTCGATCTCGTCAGCGCGAGCACTGAGCACGATGATCGGGATCTTCGATCCGGCACGAATGGTGCGGCACACATCGGTGCCGTCCATGTCCGGTAGCCCCAGATCCAGCAACACGAAATCCGGGCCGGTCTCGGATACCGCAGCCACGGCGGCCGCGCCGGTGGCCACTCGCACGGCCTCGAATCCGGCACGGATCAATCCGTCGCACACCCCGTCGGCAACGGAGTCGTCGTCTTCGACCACAAGAACCAGCACATGCGCATTATCGGCTCGTCACCCACGTGACCGTCACCGGGCAGCGGCCCCTGGATCGATCTTGGACGAATCTTGTATCTTCCCGGGGCCCTCCTTAACCGGAGCCCCCCTACCGTGGGGACCCATGAGATCGAAAACGGCGGTGATCGTGGCCGCGGTGACCATCCTGGTGATCGGAGCGGCCGCTCTGGCCGTGAACACCAGGATCCTCAACGCCTCGTCCACCAGCGACATCGGCCGCGCCGACCAAGTCCTGGTCCCCGGCACTGCGCCCGCGGGCAACGGAACATCGACGCAGCACACATCAACGCCCCCTGCCACCGCGCCGGACGAGGACAACGAGGAACCGTACGACGACGAGGAACCATACGAGGAACCGGATCGGGAACACCCCTTCCCGCACAGGAGCAAACATGAGCCCGACGACTGACCGGCACACACTGCGACGGTCACGGGCACTGCGCTCGAAGATCACCACCGCCATCCTGTCCGGCGGCGCTGTACTCGCCCTCGTCGCCGGCATGGCCACCCACGCCACCGACAACTCATCGGCGCGAACGGCCACCCCGGCCGACCCCGACTCCGCTGCACCCGGTACCTCCGCCGATCGCTGGGCCCCGGCGGCGGTACCCGCACCGAGCGCACCCCGAGGCACAGTCACTGTCCCGCATGCGACCTCCCGCGGATCCGGAGGTTGAAGTGCCCCCCGATTCCAAGACCTTCGAACACCGCGACCGCGGCTCGTCCACGGCGGGGATCGTGCGGCACGACCGCCGCCCCGCTATGGGTGGTACCACAGCGATCACCGTCGTCGGCGGCCCATCCGACCTGGCCGACCTGTGTTTTGCGCGACTTGCGGAAATCGAACAGGCGTGGAGCCGTTTCCTCGACACCAGCGATGTCTGGCGGCTGAACTGGGCACAAGGACGCCCGGTACGGGTGCGGCCCGACACCGTGCGTCTGGTGACCGAATTGATCCGGGCGTGGGCGGTGACCGGCGGTGCCTTCGACCCCACCACCCTGCCTCAGCTGATTGCTGCCGGTTACGCCGCCAGCTGCACCGATCCGACCCGACGCACCACCCTGCCCGACACCGCCACCTGGCCGGGCGCGGTCTCCGAGATCGACATCGCCGGCCTCGAGGTCCGGCTTCCCCGGGGCACCACCCTCGATCCAGGAGGACTCGGCAAAGGACTGGCCGCCGACATGCTCACCGAGTTCGCCCTCGACCACGGCGCCGAGGGGGTACTCGCCGAAATAGGGGGAGATCTCGTCGTCGCCGGCACGCCGCCCGACGGGGATGCCTGGACCGTCGGCATCGACGATCCCTTCACTCCAGGCACGTTGGTGACCGTGGTGCGGTTGACCGCCGGAGCCGTGGCCACCTCGAGCCGCCTGGTGCGCGTATGGACCGGCAGCAAGGGTCGCGCCCACCACCTGATCGATCCGGCCACCGGCATCAGCGCCCGCACCTCGACCGTGACAGCCACGGTCGTGGCCGGAAACGGAGCCCGGGCCGAAGCCCTGACCAAGCTCGCCTTCACTGGGGAACCCGACCGATTGGTTCGCCGAGCCCCGCACCTCAGCGCCGCCGCCCTGGTGCTCACCGCCGACCGACAGCAGCACCGATCCGTCAACTGGAATGAGTTCGAATGAACGACGCGTCTCTGTGGTGGTATGTCACCCGTGCCAGCGCCCTGGTCGCGTGGGTGACGATGACCATCTCGGCGTTGTGGGGTGTGTTGCTGTCGACACGCATCCTGCGGGCAGTCGACAATCCGGTGTGGCTGCACGAGATGCACCGCTGGCTCGGCGGCACAGCCCTGACCATGACGGCACTGCACCTGCTCTCGCTCATGCTCGACACCTGGACCCGGTTCTCGGTCACCGACCTACTCGTCCCGCTGGCCGCCGACTACCGGCCCGGGCCCGTTGCTCTGGGCATCGTGGCGTTCTACCTGCTGCTGGCCGTCTACGGATCCTCGCTGCTGCACACCCGACTGCCTCGACGATGGTGGAAAGCGCTGCACTACGGCAGCTACGGGGCCGTGGTGCTCGTGTCCTTCCACGCCGGATGGTCCGGCACCGACGTCGGCACCTGGGGATATCGGCTCGTCGCCTTCATCCTGCTGGTTTCGGCGACGGTGGCGGCGTTGGTGCGCACCCTGTCCGGCCCCGGGCGGCCAGTCACCGACGCGTCGACGCCGCAACCACGGGCGATGCCCCGGCCGATGACCATCACCGCGGTACGCCCCCTGGCCGCCGACATCGTCGGGCTCGATCTGGCACCGGCGGACGGAACCATACTGCCGGTGTGGCAACCCGGCGCCCACCTGACGGTGCATCTGCCGAACGGACTGCAACGCCGATACTCGTTGTGCGGTGACCCGGCCGAGCGCAACTGCTATCGCATCGCGGTGCGCCGGATGCCGCACTCACGTGGCGGCAGCGCCTGGGTGCACGATCACGCCGTTCCCGGCACCGTCGTGGGCGTGTCCGGCCCGGACAACCACTTCGGTCTCGAACCAGCGGGCGACTACCTCTTTCTCGCTGGAGGAATCGGCATCACCCCGATCAAGACGATGATCGAATCCCTACCGGCACACCGGTCGTGGCGGCTGATCTACGTCGGACGCAGCCGCACGACCATGGCCTTCTGCGACGAACTCGAGCGACGATGGCCCGAACAGGTCAGCATCCTCGCCCGCAACGAAACCGGCACGCGTCCGGATCTGACCCGCATTCTCGCCGGAACCACGGCCACGGTGTACTGCTGCGGCCCCGCATCGATGACCAACGAGGTGACGACCCTCGTCCCCGCCACGCGCCTACACGTCGAACGCTTCACCGCTGCATCGACTACGCCGACCGCTTCACGTCGCCCCTTCGAAGTCGTGTGCGCCCGCAGTGGCCGTCACGTTCAGGTGACGGAACACCAGACACTTCTCGACGCCCTCGAAGACGCTCAAATCCCGGTCGTCGCGTCTTGCCGCGAGGGCGTGTGCGGTGCATGTGCCGTACACATCATCAACGGACACGTCGAACACCTCGATGCGCTCCCGCTCACTCCCGAACGAAACGCGCAGAACATCATGTATCCCTGCGTATCCCGCTCCCGCAGCCCCCTGCTGACCCTGGACCTGTAACGTGGTGCGGCGCAGCAGCCAGGTCCGGGCACCCACACCAGCGGCGCATCAGCCGCTGCGCATTGCATCCGATGCATCGACCGGCCAGCAGTCCCAGGCGCGGTCCACTCTTCAAGCGGCAGCGGCCGAAATCCACTTGGCCAGAGCGTGTTTCGTCGGCGTATCGGATTTCGGTCAAGTCTGCAGCGTCGCATACACGGATGCTGCGCCTGGCTGCATCGCAGCACCTGAATCCCCTGCTGCGGCAGGTCGCCCAGCGCGCGGTCCGCGTCGCACGCCCGCCCTCTCACTACACGCAATACGGGTATGCCGGCGTCGGCAACGCGGTAGGGTTTGCCCAAGCGTAGGGTCGGCCCAACCGGAGGCGACATGGGCATGCTCGGTTCGCTGCGCACCGCGACGGTGGGGTTGGTCGTCGTACTTCCCGGCATGCTCCTGGCCGGCTGCACGTCCACCGACGCCGCGGATCCGGTCTCGGAATCGACCGACTCCGTCCCGGCCTACTGCCAGCAGATGGAACCCGACCTGGCCGGCCTCGCCGACAGCATGAACGTACCGGGTGCGGTCGTCATGGTGCTCTCGCCGGAGCTGGGCGACTGCCTGCTCACGTTCGGTTCGCGCACGGTCGCGGAGCAGGAGCCGATCGGCTTCGACGACCAGCTCCGCATCGGCAGCAACACCAAGCCCATGACCGGCACGATCGTCCTGCAACTCGTCCAGGAGGGCAAGCTCAGTCTCGACGACCCGGTCTCGAAGTATCGCGACGACGTGCCCAACGGCGACGACATCACCATCGAGATGCTGCTGAACATGCGCAGCGGCCTGGCGGACTACAGCGGCCTGCCCGAGATCGCCCGGTCGATGGACGAAACGCCCGACCGCGTCTGGACGCCGGATGAGCTCCTCGCACTCTCTTTCGCTCAGCCGGTCGCCTTCGCACCCGGCGAGGGGTACCTCTACTCGAACGCCAACACGGTCCTGCTCGGGCTGATCATCGAGCAGCTCACCGGCGAACCGGTCGAGCAAGCAATCGACGAACGTATCTTCGAGCCGCTCGGCTTGGAACGCACGCTGATGCCCGCCCGGACATCCAATGTGATCCCCGAGCAGCACGCGCGGGGCTACCTTTTCGGCACGGTCACCGACTTCGTCGCCACCGGCGGGGTGTTGCCGGCGGAGCAGGCTGCCGAGGCGGCCACGGGAACGTTGCAACCCAACGACGTGACCGACATCAATCCCTCCTGGGGATGGGTCGCCGGCGCGGGGATCTCCACCAGCAACGACCTCGCCCGCTTCGTGAAGGCACTCGTCGGCGGCGAGCTGCTGGACGACCGGATGCAGGAGGAGCGTCTCGCCAGCGTCATCTCGATCGACCCTGCCAACCCCGACAGCGCCGCCTACGGCCTGGGGATCGCGAAGTACGGCAGCCTGTACGGACACAGCGGGGAGCTTCCCGGCTACAACTCGTTCATGGGACACGATCCGGAACGCGATCTCACCGTGATCGCCTGGGCGAACATGATGACCGGACCCGACGGACAGCCGACCGCGGCCGTCCTCTCGCAGGCGGTGATCGACGAGCTCTACTGATCGGATCTCGGCCGCAGGCAGCTCTTCGGTACTGGGGCGAACAGCGCTGCGGCACATCGCGTCCGGTGCCTGACCACCCGCACACCCAGCAGCGCCCTGTCGTCGAGTGGATGACGCAGCTCGCCGGTCGCAGACTCGGGCGACACCCCAGTCGAGATCACTACACTGAGAAGTGCATGACCGATCATCTGCCTCTGGCACCGTGTCCGGTAACAGACTGGAGCGATGAGCGTCGCCGAGCTGCTTTGCACAGCACTCGGTTCGGTCACCGTTGGAGGCGGTTCGCGCGTGTGCGCCGAGCTTTGGTGTGGCTGACCCTCGTTCTCGTGGCGCTGCTGACGCTGTACGGGCAGTACTGGATCCATGACGTTGCACCGGAACGGGCCCGTTTGGCCCACACCCAGCCGTACCTGCATCCGATCTTCGATGCTGCGGAGCCCGCCGACCGGACCACCGCAGTCGTGGATCTGGTCGGGTTGGGCAATCTCGACGCCACCGACACCGCCCGCGCGCTTCCGGCATTGGCCGAGCTGGGTCAGGTGTGGGGGGTGCAGTACGACAACGCAGGCCTCGACACCGCCGTGATCGCCCGGATGATCCTCGATCGTGCCGAACACACCGAGGTGGAGCGGATCGTGCTGGTCGGACACAGCATGGGCGGCATCATCGCTCTCGAGGTGGCCGAGCATGTCGTCACCGATCCGGAGGTGAACCTGCTGGCCGTGATCTTGGACTGCACGCCGATCGATCTGCACGCGGTGCGGGCCGATGCACGAGACACCGGGGAAGATCTGCTGCGCTGGATGGGCTGGCTGCCCGGAGCACGGGAAAGCCGCACGTTGCGCCTGGCGGTCGAAACCGCGGCCCGCAAAGACCACTATCTCGTCACGCGCCCGAACCGCTTGCCCACCGTTGATCCCGGCGCGCTGGTCGAAGCGGTCACCGAAGTGCTCCAGGACAAGATCTTCTCCACCGATGCCGCCAGCAACGGGTTGATCGAGGCGCAATTCGAGGCGATCGTGGCTTCCGGCGCGCTCGACAACCTCGGGGTGCTTGCGTCCCATCGGAAGGACCGGCGACCTCCGGCGGTGGTGTTCCTTCGACCCCGGCACGGCACCGATGACGAGGTCGTCGATGTGGACTACACCCAGAAGGTTCTGTTCGACCGCATCGGCGGACCCCAGGGCTTCTTGCGGGTGGTGCGACTCGCGGGCACCGGGCACGCCGATCCGATCCAGCGGCCGCAGGCCTACAACTCAGCGCTCGAGTCGAGGGTCGTCCCGTTCCTCGAGCGCCTCGCCCGAGAGGCCGAGCGCCCGATGGTCGCAGGTGGGCGGTAACGCTCTCTTCGCAATACCGGACCCAGGACCTGAACGAGCGCTAGCTCCCGCCGTGTGCGATCGTGGGGCCTATGACTGCCAACGATGCGACGATCCTGTCGACGCTGCTCGACACCCGGTACAGCTGCCGCGCGTTCCTGTCCAAGCAGGTGCCACGCGAGGACATCGAACGCATGCTGCGGATGGCGCAGCGCACCCCGTCGTGGTGCAACTCGCAGCCGTGGCAGGTTCACGTGACCAGCGGTGATGCCACCGACCGGCTCCGCGCCGCGACGTACGAGCAGGCCGTCTCCGGGGTTCTCGACCCGGACATCGCGGGCCCCGCCGAATACCGCGGCGAGTATGCCGAGCGCCGGCGCAACGCGGGGTACGCCCTGTACAACGCACTCGGCATCGCCCGCGACGACTACCCCGAGCGTACCCGGCAGATGCTCGAGAACTACCGGTTATTCGGCGCCCCGCACGTCGCGATCATCACCAGCGACAAGCAGCTCGGAACGTACGGCGCCGTCGACTGCGGCGGCTACGTCGCCACTCTGCTGCTCGCCGCGCAGTCCCTCGGGATCGCCGCCGTACCTCAGGCGGCGGTCGCGATGACGGCAACAGCCCTCCGGAAGGAGCTGAACATCTCCGACGAGCGCGACATCGTGTGCGCGGTCTCGTTCGGCTACGCCGACGAGTCGCATCCGGCGAACACGTGCCGGACCGACCGCGCCGAACTCGACGACGTCGTGCGGTGGGTGGAGGACTGACCACCCCCAGGGGTGCTGTTTCGTGAGGCCACGGAGGCGCACGCTCGAGGTGTCGAATTCCCGCACCGAGAGGAACCACCGTGACCGATACCGAAACCGAAGCCCTGCTCCGCAATTGGGTTCCGCGGGCCGTCGCGGGTGAACCGCACGCCGTGGGTGTGGTGGTGCGCTCGGTCCATCCCCACGTGATGCGGTTCTGCGACGCACGGATGGACGCGCACACCCGCGCCCACACCCCGGTCGAGGATCTCGTCCAGGAGGTGTGCCTCGCGCTGACCCGCGCGCTCCCCCGTTACCGCGACCAGGGAACCTCGGTGCTGCGCTTCGCTTTCGGTATCGCCACCCGGAAGATCGCCGACGCCCGCCGCGGGGCGGCCCGTTCCGTGCCACACGTGCACGAGGTGACGGTCCCCGGCCCCGAGGAAGCCGTACTCGACGAGGAGTTGATCACCGCCGCGCAGCAGCTCATGACGACGCTCCCCGAACAGCAGCTGCTCGTGCTGAAATTGCGGGTCATGCAGGGCTACAGCACCGAACGCACCGCTGCGATGCTCGGCACCACACCGGGCGCGGTCCGCATCGCCCAGCACCGGGCGCTGAATCGTATTCGGGCGCAGCTCAATCGGATTGAGCGCGCAGATACCGTCCGAAGTGCGGGACGGTGAACCCGATGAAGCCCCGCTCGGCGGAGTAGATCAGCCCCTTTTTGATGAGCCCGTCCCTCGCCGGGGACAGCGACGCCGGTTTCCGCCCGAGCTCCGCTGCGATCTTCGACGTGGCGACGGGCCCGTCGTCGCCGGACAGGTCGGCCATCGCACGCATGTATTCCCGTTCGGCGGGCGTCGCGCGTTCGTACCGGGATCCGAAGAACCCGACGGCGAGTTCCTCCTCGGCCGCCGGCGCGGCGACCCGCACGTCGTCCGCGGTGATCGGACTCGCCGCTGCCACGTCCCACGTCGCCTTGCCGTAGGCCTGCACGAAGTACGGGTATCCGTCGGCTGTTTCGTAGAGGGCATCGAGCGCGTCCTGCGTGAATTCCACGTCCTCGCGCGCGGCGGGGGCGATGAGCGCGAGGTCGGCGGCGGAACGGTCCAAGCGGTCGATGCGGTGATAGGTGAACAGCCGCTCCGAGTAGCTCTTCGACGCGGACAGCACTGCCGGTAGGTGCGGCAGGCCCGCGCCGACGACGATGAGCGGTGCCGCATCCTGGCTCAGTTCGTGGCAGGCCCCGCAGATCGCCGACACGTCGGCCGCGCCGAGGTCCTGCATCTCGTCGATGAACAGCGCGATGCCCACGCCGACGTCGCGGGCCAATCCGGACGCGTCGACGAGCAGTTCCACCAGGTCGATCTCGATGTCCCCGGAATCCGCGCGACCCTTGACGGCGGGCGCGTCGATCCCCGGCTGCCAGCGTTCCCGCATGCCCTTGTCCGCGGTGGCGCGCAGCGCGAACGATTTGAGGACGCCGAGGAAGTAGTCGACCGACTCGCGGTCCGGATGGGCCGCCGCGATCTCCCGCACCGCCATGTGCAGCGCCGACGATAGCGGTCGCCGCAGGTCCTGGTCGGGGCGCGCTTCGATCTTGCCGGTTCCCCAGCTGCGGGCGATCGCGGCCGAGCGCAGCTGGTTGAGCAGCACGGTCTTACCGACGCCGCGCAGCCCGGTGAGCACGACGCTCCGTTCCGGACGGCCCCGCGCGATGCGTTCGAGCACCACTTCGAACGCCGAGAGCTGCCTGTCGCGGCCGGCGAGTTCGGGCGGGCGCTGTCCCGCGCCCGGGGCATACGGGTTGCGGACCGGGTCCATCGGTCGATGGTAACGACAGGCCTGCGCGATTCCGCGTTCATCCGAACGGTGATTCGCGGCGGTTCCGGATCGGACGTCGGCCGCGCGTCGGCCGGGTCCGCGGGAAGCCACGAAGTGCCGTCGTCTCCGGCCCGGCCGGGGAACAATAGGGTCCTCCGAAACACACCGGACCGGCACTCCGGTCGGCGCGCCGGTGACAGGGTGTAAGGGGGTAGCCGCGATGACCTGGGCATTGCCCGCGATCGCCGTAGTCCTGCTCGGTTTCGCGGCGATCTCCCGGCGAGTGGAGGGCACGCCGATCACCGCTCCGATCGTCTTCACCGTCAGCGGACTCCTGCTCGGCGTCGAGGCGGCCGGTGCGGTCGACGTGCACGTCACCGCCGAGATCGTCAAATTACTGGCCGAGGTGACCTTGGCGCTGGTGCTGTTCTCCGACGCCGCACGCGTCGACCTCCCCGAACTCCGCACCGAGATCTCCTTGCCCGCACGACTTCTCGGGATCGGACTGCCGCTGACCATCGCCGCGGGATTCGGTGCCGCCGCGATCGTGCTCCCCGGCCTCTCGTGGCCCGAGGCGATGCTCCTCGCGGTGATCCTCGCCCCCACCGACGCCGCGCTCGGCCAGGCCGTGGTCACCCTGCCCGTGCTGCCGACACGGATACGGCAGGGATTGAACGTGGAGAGCGGGCTCAACGACGGTATCTGCGTGCCGTTGTTCCTGGTCGTGCTCGCGATCGCGCAGGCCGAAGCAGGCACGATCGGCGGTGGTGCGGCCGCCCGTCTGGTTGCCGAACAGATCGGGTACGGGATCGTCGCCGGGGCCGCAGCGGGTGCACTCGCCGCCGCGATCCTGGTGACCGCCGGCCGACGACACACCCTCGATCCGCTGTGGGCACACACCGTGCCGGTGACCGCGGCCCTGCTCGCCTACACCGCCGCCGTGCCGCTGGGCGGGTCCGGGTTCATCGCCGCGTTCGTCGGCGGACTGACCTTCGGTGCACTCCGGCGCCGCTCCGACGTCGACGACGGCAACGCCGGGCGCATGATCGACGAGGCCGGTGACCTGTTCAGCGCGGTCACCTTCATCGTCTTCGGCGCCGTGCTGCTGGGCCCGGCCCTCGGTCATCTCTCGTGGGCAGTGCTCGGATACGCGGTCGCGAGCCTGACGGTGGTGCGGATGATCCCCGTCGCACTGTCCCTGATCGGCACGCACCCGCGGGCGCCGACCGTTGCGTTCCTCGGCTGGTTCGGGCCTCGCGGCCTGGCCACCATCGTCTTCGTCATCCTCATCGTCGAGGAACCGGGTGAGTTGCCCCACGAGGAACTACTTCTGACCACCGCGGTGATCACGATCGCGCTCTCGGTCCTGGCGCACGGGCTCACCGCCTCTCCGCTCGCCGTCCGCTACGCCACGTGGTTCCAGGACCACCCACGCCCGGAGAATCGGGTTTCGCGGTGAAGCCCGATCACCGCTCGATTCGGGTGCGCAGCAGCTTCGCCTCCACACCCCGCAGCCCGGTCGCCTATCCCGTCCTGCCCGGCGTCCCCGGCCTGACCCCGACCGACGCCGGAGAACCCGACTGACAATGCACGCATACGCATACTCGACTTTGACATTCGTTTCCATTAACGCGTAGATCTGTGCTCATGAAACCACTCCCCCGATCCGTCGTCGCCACGCTGTCCGCGGGTCTCACCCTCGCCCTGCTCGCGGGATGCTCGTCGACCGACACAGACAGCTCGTCGAACCAACCCTCCGAGACCACCGCATCGGACGGCCCCGCCGAGACCGCCTCGGCGCAGCCGCGATTGGCCCTCACCTACGACGGCGGCATCCTCGTCGTCGACGCCACCAACCTCGACGTCGTCGCAGATCTTCCGGTCGACGGATTCAATCGTCTCAACGCCGCGGGCGACGGGCGCCACGTGCTCGTCACGACGTCCGGTGGCTTCCGGGCACTGGATACCGGCAGTTGGTCCGAGGCACACGGCGACCACGCACATCACTACGTCGGCGATCCAGCTTGGGCCACAGCGGAATTCGCGGCCGACAAACCTGGACATGTCGTCACCCACGCCGGCCGCACCGCGCTGTTCGACGACGGCACCGGCCGCATCGACCTGTTCGACCCGGCCGAACTCGCCGACGGTACCCCCGACGTCGAAACGGTCGCGCTGCCCGAGGCGCATCACGGTGTCGCGGTACCGCTGGCCGACGGCGGTCTCCTCGTCACGCTCGGAAACAGCGGCTCCCGAAACGGAATCGCCGTCCGCGACGCCGCCGGCACAGAGGTCACCGCCAACGAACAGTGCCCGGGTGTTCACGGTGAAGCAACCGCCCGCGACGCGGTCGTCGTCGGGTGCGAGGACGGGATGCTCGTCTATCGGGGCGGAACCATCACCAAGGTCACCGCTCCCGATCCGTATGCACGTCTCGGCAACCAGGCCGGGTCGGCGAACTCCGATGTCGTGCTCGGCGACTACAAGACCGACCCGGACGCCGAACTCGAACGGCCCGAACGCATTGCGCTGGTCGACACAGTCACCTCGGACCTGCGGCTGGTCGATCTCGGTACCAGTTACACCTTCCGGTCGCTCG
Source organism: Rhodococcus sp. HM1 (assembly GCF_023218075.1). GTDB lineage: Bacteria > Actinomycetota > Actinomycetes > Mycobacteriales > Mycobacteriaceae > Rhodococcus. The sequence goes on from NZ_JALPTB010000026.1 coordinate 33,646, forward strand.
GTCGCGGACCGGACGGGGAGGCGCTGGTGCTCGGCACGGACGGCAATCTGCACGTCGTCGACGAACACACCGGAGAACTGATCCGGAAGATCGCCGTCGTCGATCCGTGGACCGAACCGGACGAGTGGCAGCAGCCGCGGCCCGCACTGAAGGTGCTGGGCGGCACCGCATACGTCACCGACCCCGCCGACGACGAACTGCACGCCGTCGATCTCACCACGGGCGCGATCACCACCGGCACCCTGCCGCGAACCCCCAACGAGATCAGCGGAACCTGATCACCGCTCGATGCGGGTGCGCAGCAGGAAGGTGTTGTAGTCGGACCAGGTCGAGAGCATGAAGTACACGTCTTCGTCGGTCGACCACGGGTGGAGGAACCCGCCGTACAGTTCGACGTGTTCCTCCACCCCGACTAGGCGGGCGCTCTCCGACCACGCCCCCTGCGGGGTGTCCGACTCGCGCAGCACGATCGCGGCCTTCGCCGTGTCCAGATACGCCATCTGCCATCGGCCCGCGGCCGCGTCGTATCGCACGGACAATTCCGCGGCCGGGCCGTGCACGATCGGTGTGGCCGCGGTGTAACCGCCCACGTGCGTCCAGTTTCCGTTGTTCCAGTACTGGTAGGCGTCGGGCTCGAGCACCCGGTCCTCGGGTACCCGGGCCAGCGCCACCGATCCGAGGCGTGTGTTCGGGGTTCCGAAGAGATACACGTAGCCTTCGGCGGGCACCGCCGCCGCCACCTGGAAGTTCGTCACCCCGAAGATGTTGTCCCACTGGGCATGTGGGTCCTTCGTCCAGGTCGAACCGCCGTCGTCGGAGTAGGCGATGCCGCCGTGGTTGGTCCACCACGTGGCGGGGATGCTGTTCCAGGTGCGGATCGACATGTAGGTCAGGTACTGGCGCGATCCGACCGCGAACCCCGAGGTGGGAATCACGGTGATCTCGACGTTGTCGAGCTTGCGGCTGCTCAGAATCTCGGCCGCGTGACAGCGCGAGTCCTGCACCATCGAATCGAACGTCATGCCGTCGGCGAGGTCGCGGTCGGTACTGAACGCGAGGACGTTGCTGCGCCAGTCCTCGCCCTGTCCGCCCGGCGGGTGGAAACCCTTGCCGACCGTGTCGCCGAATGCGACGGCGATCCTTCCCGGCTCCGACTCCCACATGATGCCGAGATCGGTGCCGTGCACCTGCCAGCGCTTGTCGGTCCGGTTGATCGAGCCGGCACCGGTTTCCTTGGCAACGGTGGTGACGTCCACGACGTTCGGCACCGGAGGTGCCGGAACCTGCGGGGCGGGTTCGATCGGCGCGATCTCACCTCCGGGTTCGGGCGCGGGGGGCTCCGGCTCGGGTCCGGGCACGGGCAGGCCGAAGTAGAACGGTGTCGGTTTCAGTCCGATGCGGGGCAGCAACGGCGGGGTCCGCTCGGGCTCGTCGGTCAGGTCCGGGCACGGGTCGGTGCACGGGTCCGCCGGGAGGGAGTCCGGTTGGATGCGTACCGGCTCCGGTTCCGGCGCCGGATAGGGCACGGTCGTGATCACCGGGTACGGCACGGGGATGTCCAGATCGGACGGCACCAGCGACTCGTGCTTCCAGGTGTCGGTCGCGCACGGCCCGGTCCCCGGTAGCCCGTCCGGTTCGTCCGCCGAGGCGGTGACAGATTGCCCGGTCGCGACGACGACGGCCGCCAGCACCGCCGCCAGCGGCAGCCCGCGCCGATTCCGTCCCGACCACCTGTCCACCGCCCGCTTCACGGACGAGATCGTGACACAGACACCGGGCCGGTGCAGCGCAGAGGTCCGGCCGACACGCGTGTCGTGGGAAGGACAGCGCACGCCTCGGCGGCACGCTCGCGCATTCGGATATCTACCGGTTTCTAGGCACTACGGTAGATATCCGAATACTGCGGTGTTTCGGCGATCCTCCCTGCCGGGAGTCACGACGCTGCCCCGCGGATCCGTGCGACGATGAAGGCCGGGTCACCGCGACAGGACCCGTGGAGGTGCTCAGAAATGCAGGACGCGACCGTGCGCGACGTCCCCCCGGCGCTCGGGAATCCCGAGCTCGCCGGTCGACTGGCCGGACGCCGCCCGGCAGTGTTCCTCGACTACGACGGCGTTCTCAGCCCGATCGTGGAGCGACCCGAGGACGCGGTGATGTCGGAGCACATGCGCACCGTCGTCCGCGACCTCGCCACCCGCGTCCCGGTGTGCGTCGTCACCGGCCGCGACCGCACCGTCGCCCAGCAGTTGATGGGCATCGACGACCTCACGATCGCAGGCAGTCACGGTTTCGACATCTGGACACCGACACAGGGCGCGCTCTCCGACACGTACGTCGAGCAGTACACCGACCTCGTCTCGGAGGTGACCGCGCGACTCCGCGACGACACGCGCGACGTCCCCGGTGCCCACGTCGAACCCAAACGCGCTTCGGTTGCCGTGCACTATCGCCAGGTCGACCCCGCCGACCGAGACCGCATCTCGGCAACGGTGCAGACCGTGATGGATGCCTACTCCGGCAAATTGAAGCTCACGCCCGGGAAGATGGTGTACGAACTCGGCCCCAACGTCGACTGGAACAAGGGCAAGGCAGTGCTCTACCTCATCGACGTGCTCGGTCTCGACAGCGACGACATCGTGCCGCTCTACCTCGGCGACGACATCACGGACGAGTACGCATTCCAGGCGTTGCGCGACCGCGGGATCGGCATTCTCGTCGGCGACCCCGACGACCCGGAAGTGGCGAATCGAACCACGGCGGCCCGCTACGCACTGGCCTCCGTCGACGACGTGGAACGTTTCCTGGCGACCCTGACCTGACACACCGGTAGGTCGCGTGACTCGGGAGGTGAAACACCGTGCAATCTCCGGATTTCGGACTGGACTACGATCGTTTCGACAGCGCCGCAGAGGGTTTGCGTGAGGCTCTGACCTCCACGGGCAACGGCTTCTTCTGCACGCGCGGCACCGCCGAGTGGGAGGACATGAGTCCCGTCCACTATCCCGGAACATACGTTCACGGCATCTACAACCGCGAGACCACGATCATGGGAGGGCGACCGGTCCTCAACGAGGATCTCGTCAACGTGTCGAACTGGCTGATTCTCAAACTTCGCATCGAAGGCGAGGACGCGATCCGGCTCGACAACATCGACCTGCTCGGATACCGCCACACCTACGACATCCGCTCGGCAACCGTGATGCGGGAGATGACCTTCCGGGACCACTGCGGGCGGGAGACGACGCTGCGGAGCCGCCGGTTCGTCAGCATGGCCGACAGCCACCAGGCCGCGATCGAATGGACCATCACACCCGAGAACTGGTCGGGGCGAGTGGAAGTGGTCTCGGCCCTCGACGGTCGCGTCACCAACCGCGTCGTCGCCCGCTACCGGCAACTCGAGGGCCGGCACCTGGATCCCGTCTCGCCACGCACGTTCAGCGACGAGACCATCGCTCTGCGGGTGCAGACGCGGCAGTCCGACATCTACGTGGCCGAGGCTGCGCGCACCCGGGTCTTCCGGGGAGACAGCGCGGAACCGTGCGAAGTCGAACGCGACCTCTACCAGATGGAGGACTACATCCAGCAGGTGCTCTGTTTCGACGTCGAACGCCGGAAGCCGGTGCGGGTGGAGAAGATGGTGTCGCTGTTCACCTCTCGGGACAACGCCATCACCGAACCTCTGGCCGCGGCCGGCCGGCACGTGCTGCGGTATCCGGATTTCGCCACCGCGTACGCCGAGCACTGGGCGGCATGGGACGAACTGTGGGACATCTGCGATGTCCAGCTGCCCAGCGAACCCCGCGCGCATCTCCTGCTGGGCCTGCACGTCGCGCACCTGCTGCAGGTCTGCTCGCGGCACACCGCACGGCACGACGCCGGGGTCCCGGCCCGCGGATTGAACGGTGAAGCGTACCGGGGCCACGTCTTCTGGGACGAGATGTACGTCTACCCGTTCCTCAATCTCCGGATGCCGGAGGTGACGCGAAGCCTGATCCTGTACCGGTATCGCCGTCTCACCGAAGCACGTTGGGCTGCACAGGATGCCGGATTCCGGGGTGCGATGTTCCCGTGGCAGAGCGGCAGCGACGGCACCGAGGAAACCCAGGAAGTGCATCTCAACCCCCTGTCGGGACAGTGGGATCCGGATCACAGTCGCAACCAGCGGCACATCAACGCGGCGATCTTCTACAACGTGTGGCGCTTCCATCAGGTCACCGACGACGCCGAGTTCCTCGCCGACTACGGCGCCGAACTCATGCTCGAGATCGCTCGCTTCTGGGCGTCGATCGCGCACTGGAACCCCGAACGGGAACGGTACGAGATCCACGGTGTGATGGGGCCGGACGAGTTCCACGAACACTACCCCGGCTTGTCGGAACCGGGACTCCGCAACAACGCGTACACGAACGTCATGGTGGCGTGGGTGATGGCGACGATCCCGTCCATCCTCGAGTCGCTGTCCACGATCCGGCGGCACGCGCTGCTGGCCCGGCTCGCCGTGACCGACGAGGAACTGGGCCTGTGGGACGACATGAGCCGAAAGATGTTCGTGCCGTTTCACATGGGAGTGATCAGCCAGTTCGAGGGATACGACGAACTGGAGGAACTCGACTGGGAGCAGTACCGCGCCACCTACCCCGACATCGGACGCCTCGATCGGATCCTGCGCGCCGAGGGCGAAGATCCCAATCGGTTCAAGATGGCGAAGCAGGCGGACACCGTCATGCTGTTCTACCTCTTCGACTACGAGGAACTCGAACCGGTCTTCGAGCGGCTCGGTTACCCGTTCGACCGGGATCTCGTCGAACGCACCATCGAGTACTACGACGAAAGAACCTCGCACGGTTCGACACTCAGCCACGTGACGTTCGCGTCCGTGCTCGCCGACCTCGACCCGCCCGGCTCCTGGAATCGTTTCATGCTGGCGCTCGAGAGCGACGTCAGCGACCTCCAGGGCGGCACCACCAAGGAAGGCATCCACATGGGGGTGATGTCCGGGACGCTCGACGTACTGCAACGCACCTATGTGGGAACCCGCGTCGAGAACGGTGTCCTCGTGTTCCGGCCGCGGCTCGTCGACCGGCTCGACGGCGTGTCCTTCTCGATCCGGTTCCGCGGCACACCGTTGCGGGTGCGCATCTCCGGAGGAGAACTGACCGTGCTCGCGCAGGCCGTGGGCTTCCACGTCCCGATCCGGGTGGCCCTCGACGGACAGGAACACGAACTCGGTCCGGGCGACAGCTGTGTGTTCACCCTCCCCGCGCAGCGGTCGTCGAGTAACCGGCAACCGCGCGGGGTGCGATCGTGACCCCGGCGGCGACGCCTCCGCCGTCAGGAAGCACCGGTTTCGCCGGCGCGATATTCGACGTCGACGGAGTCCTCGTCGACTCCCCCCACGAGGCGGCGTGGCGACGAGCCCTGCACGAACTGATGGTCGGTGAATGGTCCGGCATCCGGGACGCGACCACGTGGTCGCCGGAGGCCTTCACCCCGCAGGTCTATCAGCGGGTGTTGTCGGGGAAGCCGCGCCTGAGCGGCGCGCGCGCCGCGCTCGAGTACTTCCACGTCCCGGACGCCGCCGAACGAACCGCGACCTACGCGGAACGCAAACAGCAACTGCTGGTGCGCCTGATCGACGAGCGCGCGTTCGAGGCGTATCCGGACGCGGTGCGGTTCGTCCTGGCCGTGCGCGCCGCGGGTATCCCCGTCGCCGCGGCGTCGTCGTCGAAGAACGCCGACCGGTTCCTGCGCGGCATCTCGCTCGCCGAGTTCGAGGGTGTCCCGGACGCGGCGTCCGGCTTCACCCTTCTCGATGTCTTCGACGCGAATCTGTCCGGACGGGACTTCGCCCGCGGCAAGCCGGATCCGGAGATATTCCTCACCGCCGCAGGTGAATTGGGTGTTTTGCCCGAATCGTGCTTCGTCGTCGAGGACGCGGTCAGCGGAATTCTGGCCGCGAAAGCCGGCGACATGGCGGCGCTCGGCGTCGCCCGGTCCGGCGACGCAGACGCCCTGGTGGCGGCACACGCCGACCTGGTGGTGACCTCGCTGGACGACGTCGATCGAACCCGGTTGCTGCACGGGGAACTCGCCACCCGCAGTCGATGACGGCAACGCAACGGAGCAGTCGACGGTAATCTTGCTGCCACGTCGCAATGACAACGATTGTGTAACGTGGCTCGAGTTCATGCCGTACCGGTCTCATGCCGTCTCGAACCCAGGGGGTGCACGCTCGTGCTGTCGTCCGAAATCCGAATCCGGCCCGTGCAGTCGGCACTCGTCGCGCTGGGCCTGATCCTCTCGGCGATCGTCGTGACGAGGTACCTGCAAGATTCGCTCACCGAATACCTGATGGACCTGGACGTGTTCCGCGATGCCGGTGAAGCGTTCCTGCACCACACTCCGCTCTACACGGAGGGCTTCCACACCAGCTCGGGTTTCCGGTTCATCTATCCGCCGTTCGCGGCAGCCCTGTTCGCGGTGTTGCCGCTCGTGGGCAGCACCACCATGCAGTTCCTGTGGACGCTCGGCCTGATCGCGCTGGTCTGGTGGGTGCTGAAGGTCGCGTTCGAACGCATGAACGTCGACCGCGCGCCCCTGCTCGCCACCGCCGCGCTCGGACTGACACTGTGCCTCGAGCCGATCCGGTCGAACTTCGCATTCGGCCAGATCAACATCGTGCTCATGGCGCTGGTCGTCGCCGACTGCCTCGGCGTCATCCCCCGCCGGTTCCGCGGGGTCGGTATCGCGCTCGCCGCGGCCATCAAGATCACGCCTGCGGCGTTCGGCCTGCTGCTGTTGCTGCGCCGGGACCTCCCGTCGGTGGCCCGCGCGGCCGGTGGGTTCATCGCGCTCGCCGCGTTCGGCTACTGGCTGCGGCCCGACTCGTCGGTCTATTTCTGGACCCACGAGGCGTGGGCGACCGATCGTGCCGGCGACCAGGAATTCTTCCGGAATCAGGCGCTGACGGGCCTGATCGCCCGGTTCGACTTCTCCGAGACGGTCACCAAGGGCCTGTGGCTGGCCGGAGCCCTCGTCATCGTCGCCGCGGCCGCGTGGGCTGCCAATCGTTTCCTGCGGTCGGACGAACCGGTGATCGCGCTCGGGGTGATCGCGCTCGCGACGCTGCTCGCCGCCCCCATCGCCGTCACCCACCACTGGGCGTACAGCGTCCTGCTCGTCGCGATCCCGATCGCGCCGCAGTACCGCCGCTGGTGGCCGGTCCTGCTGCCCGCCGCGCTCGTGTTCCTCGTCGGACCGAACTACCTGCTCATCGACGCGTCGTCGCACGGCTGGGTCGAGCAGGCCGTCCTCGAGTTGCTGGGCAACGCCCAGTGCCTGACCGGGATCGCGCTGCTGGTCGCCGCCGTGATCGCCGCCCGGTCGCGCCGCGGAGCCGACACCTCCGCCACGCCCGCCCAGGAGACCGCTCAGCTCCAGAGCGCGCCCGCCGCCACATAGGCGACGGTGCCGGCAACGGTGCTCAGCGCCGGACTGTGACGCCACAGATGGACCGCGACGGTCACGCCGAGCCCGATCACCGCGGGCAGCCACGTCGTCGCACCGGTGTCACGCAGCGTGTACATCACCAGGATCAACATCACTCCGGCCGGCATCGTCGCGCCGAGGAACTTGACCACCGCCGAATCACGCAGGAACGCGAGCGCCGCGAACGGCGCCGCGCGTAGGCCGACGGTGACCATGAACATCACGAACAGCGACGCCAGCACGTAGCCGGCGCCGGGCACCGAGTCAGGCATGGGACACCCGATTGCGGTAGACGAATCGGACGAGCAGCGCCAGCACGAACAACCCGAGCGCGACGGGAAGCATGACGTCCTTGGCGAGCACCAACGCCACCAGACCGCAGACCAGCGCGATCGCGGGCGCGGGCAGGTCGCGATTGATGCGGAAGGCGTCGATCGCGAGCACCGCGCACAGCGCGGTGAGCGCGAACTCCAGTCCCGACAGGCCCGCAGGAAGGGCCGCTCCGATCAGCGCGCCGACCGTGCCCGAGGCCACCCACACCACCTGACAGAGCACCTGCACGCTGAGGACCCGGGTACCGGTCAGCTCGTCGCGGGGTTTCGGGGCGACGATCGCGTACGACTCGTCGGTGAGGGCGTACACGCTGTAGATCCGCCCGGCGCGGCTGCGTATCACCCGCAGCGGGAAGCTCAGGCCGTAGAACACGTGCCGGAAGTTGATCAGCAGCGTCGCCACTGCGAGCGACGCGAACGGGGTGACCGCGCCGATCAGCCCGACCGCGAGGAACTCCATCGACCCGGCGTAGATGACGGTGGAGAAGATCGGCGCCCACCACCAGTCGAACCCACCCTGGGTCAGCACGACCCCGAACGCCAGACCCAGCGGGATCAGCCCGAGACCGACGGCCCAGGAGTCGGCGATACCGGCGCGGATCTGGGCGGAGCGACGGTCGGACACGCGATCCAATCTATCGGGGTCGCCGATTCGCCACGCGTCCCCGGCGGCGGTCGATTTGCCGGTCCCCGGCGGCGGTCGATTTGCCGGTCCCCGGCGGCGGTCGATTTGCCGGTCCCCGGCGGCGGTCGCGTGGCAGGGCCCGCCGTACGATGACTCGTTCAGTTCTCCGATGGAAGGTGCCCCGTGTCCTCGACCCTCGCCTCGATCCCGGACGCACTGGGATCCGCGTGGGACGCGGTGTCCGCGGTCAGCGAGCCGGCCCCGCCCGCCCTGATCGTCACGACCGCCGTGATCGCACTCGTGCTGGTCACCGTGCGGCCGTTGTGGCTCGCGACGCGGCACCTGATCACCCAGGCCCACGAAGGGTCACACGCGCTCGTGGCCCGCCTGGTCGGGAGACGGCTGTCCGGGATCCGGCTGCACAGCGACACCTCCGGGGTGACCGTCTCGTCGGGCAATCCACGGGGTCCGGGCATGATCGCGACCGCGTTCGCGGGCTACGTCGGCCCGGCCGCGCTCGGCTTCCTCGCGGCGACGCTGCTGACGCTCGATCGTCCGGCCGCCGTGCTGTGGTCGGTGCTGGCCGCGCTGGCGTTGCTGATCCTGCTGATCCGCAATCTGTTCGGCTTCCTGTCGGTTCTCGCCGTGGGCGCAGCCATCGGGGCGGCGGCCTACTACGGGGATCCGGTCATCCGCTACACGGCGGCCTATCTGCTGACGTGGGTGTTGCTGTTCGGCGCGACCCGCCCGGTCGTCGAGTTGGCCCGCACCCATCGGCGCGGGGGCGGCGGGGGTTCGGACGCCGATCAACTGCGGTGGCTCACGCACATCCCGGCTGCCGTGTGGATTCTGGTGTTCGGGCTGGTCACAGCCGGAACCGCGGCGTACGGGGCCGCGCGGATCGTGCTCACGCAACTGCTGTGAGCCGTGTGCCTTTGTGGCGGTCAGGGCCGCCAATAGGACACACCGGGCGCTAGGCCACCTCCATTGCGACCGCCCGGACCGGGGCACCGTCGCCGTCACGCAAGCGGATCGGCAGGATGCTGACCAGCGGGTCCGGGAAGTCGATGCGTTCGAGTCCGCAGAGGTTCTCGCAGATGACGCCGCCGGCATCGGCGATAAGCCAGTGCGCGGGGAACTCGCTCGCGCCGGTGGCATCGAGGCTCGGTGCGTCGATGCCGATCGTGCGCACGCCCCGGCCGAGGAGTTCGCGGCACGCATCGGCCGCCAGGTAGGGGTGGGCGAAGTACTCGTCGGTGCCGTAGTGCGCGTCCCAACCGGTGTGCAGGAGCACGATGTCGCCGGGTCCGCACGTTGCGCCGTCGAGCAGGTCCGCGGTGATGGGAGCTCCCGCGGCCAGGCCGCGCACGTCGACGACGACACCGCGCCCGACGAACAGTTCCGGGGCCAGACGGTCGACGGGTTCCCCGGCCGCGCGCATGTGCCGCGGGGCGTCGACGTGGGTGCCGGTCTGTGACCCCATGTCGATGCGCAGCAGGTTGTAGCCGTCCTCGCCGAGGGTGGCGTGCGGGGTGAGGGTCGGCGCGGGATCGCCCGGATAGACCTGGGTGTCCGCGGAGATCAGGCGGCTCAGGTCGACGATCCGGCGTACGCGCACCCGGCGATCGTATCCCTGCCGGCGGCGCCCTATCAGCTCGCGACCACCGCATCAAGAGTGTCATTTTCAATACTTGCAAGTATTGTTCTCTACTGCGAGAGCACGATGTTCGTACCGGCACGCGACAGCAGGGGACGAAGACACATGTTGTGGGAACCGACTCCCGACCAGGAGTTCTTTCGAGACACCACCGCCCGGTTCCTTCGGGACCAGGCACCACCGGCGGAACTGCGCCGCCTCCGTGACGACCCGGCCGGTTTCGACTCCGGTTACTGGCGCCGCGGGGCCGAACTGGGCTGGACGAGCCTGCTCGTCACCGAGGAACACGGCGGCGGCTCGCTCAGCGGCGCGGGCCTGGTCGACCTCACCTTCGTCGCCCACGAGTTCGGCCGGCAGGTCGCCCCCGGCCCACTGACCCCGAGCAATCTGGTGGCCGCGGCGCTGAGCACCCACTACACGGACGCGCACGACAAACCGCTCGCCGCGCTGATCGCCGGAACGTCGACCGCCGCGTGGTGCGTCGACGAACCGCGACCCGGAAGCCGTGCCGGCGCGACTCCGGTCGAGATCCGGGTCGAGGGCGACGAGGTCGTCGTGCGCGGCACGAAACGTCCCGTCGAAGCCGCACCCACCGCAGACTTCCTGCTGGTAGCCGGCCGCACCGGCGACGGACTGTCCCAGGTCCTCGTCCCGGCCGGTACCCCGGGTGTCCGGGTCACTCCCCTGCGTTCGATCGACGTGACCCGCCGCTACGCGGCCGTCGAGTTCGACGAGGTGCGCCTGCCGGTCACGGCACTGGTCGGGTCCGCGGGCGGTGCGGCGTCCGACGTCGAGCACCTGCGACGGCTCGCGATCGTGATCGGTTGCGCCGAATCGGTCGGCGCCCTCCAATCGGTGTTCGATCTGACCGTCGAATGGGCCTTCGACCGTTACTCGTTCGGCCGGTCGCTCGCCTCGTACCAGGCGCTCAAGCACCGGTTCGCGGACATGAAGACGTGGCTCGAGGCGTTCCACGCCCTGGCCGACGACGCCGCCGCCGCGGTCGCGGCAGGAGCCCCCGATGCCGCGGAATCGACCAGTGCCGCAAAGGCATACATCGGTGAATACGGTGGTCTGATGATCCAGGACTGCGTGCAGTTGCACGGCGGAATCGGTGTCACCTACGAACACGATCTGCACCTGTTCATGCGGCGGGCCGCCGCGAACCGGTCGAGTCACGGTAGCCCCGCCGAACACCGACAGCTCGTCGCCGACATCGCTCTGCAGCAGGAGGCCGCACAGTGACTCCGTCACCCGACAACACAGTGACTCCGTCACCCGACAACACAGTGACTCCGTCACCCGACAACACAGTGACTCCGTCACCCGAGAACACCGAGACCCTCGACGAATTCCGCGATCGCGCCCGCACCTGGATCCGCGCGAACCTGCGCCCCGCCGATCCCGAAGCCCACATCGGCGTCCTGCGCGCCGAGGGCACGGACGAGGAGGAACTCGCCGCGGTCGCCCGCGAACGCGAGCTGCAGCGCATACTCTTCGACGCCGGGCTCGCCGGGATCTGCTTCCCCCGGGAGTACGGCGGTCAGGGGCTGACCCGCGCGCATCAGCGGGTGCTCGACGAGGAACTGGCCGGATTCGAGTACCCGGCCAGACTTCAGTCACCCACGTTCGTTCCTTGTGCCGCAGTGCTTCTCGAATGCGGCACCGAGGAGCAGAAGCGGCGCCACATTCCCGCCATTCTCAAGGGCGAGGAGATCTGGATGCAGTTCCTGTCCGAGCCGAGCGGCGGTTCGGATGTCGCGAGTGCCGTGACCACGGCCGTGCGCGACGGTGAGGACTGGATTCTCAACGGATCGAAGATCTGGACGACCGGAGCCTGGTGGTCGGACTGGGCCCTGTGCCTGGCCCGCACCAACTGGGACGTTCCCAAGCACCGCGGTCTCACCGTCTTCATGTTGCCGCTGAAACGCGAGGGCATCGAGGTTCACCGCATCGAAATGCTCAGTGGTTCGAAGGAATTCTGCCAGGAATACCTGACCGACGTGCGGGTGCCGGACAGCGACCGCGTCGGCGAGGTCGACGACGGCTGGAGCGTCGGCACGCGCTGGATGTTCCACGAGCGGATGCAGTCGAGTTCGCAGTTCGCCACCCGGCCGCCGGGCAGTTCCCGCGGCGGGTCGCGGATTTCGGAACTCGTCTCGGTCGCCCGCGACGCCGGCCGTCTCGACGACCCGATCGCCCGCGACCTCGTCGGCGAGGCCCGCACCCTGGAACTGGCGAAGGAGGCGCTGCAGCGGCGGATCGGCCGGGGCATCGCGACCGGCAAGATCTCCGACCAGGCGGCCGGGATCGTCCGGTTGATGGCCGGGACCGTCGCGACCCGGCTCACCACGATCATGTACGAGTTCACCGATGCCGGCGGTGCCGCGTGGGACGACGACGACGGCGCTGTCGCGGAGGTCGGACACGACTATCTGATGCAGCAGGTCTGGTGCATTGCCGGCGGCACCACCGAGATGGCCCGGAACACCATCAGCGAACGCGTGCTGGGCATGCCCCGCGAGCGCACCCACGATCCGAACATCGCGTTCCGCGACATCCCGATGGGTCGGTCCTCGGCCCGGTAGTCAGGACCGGGCGGGCAGATGGTGGTGGTCGCCGCGCGCGATGGTGAGCGCGGCGACCACCACACCGACGACGACGCCGATGAGTGTGTCCCCGATGCGGCTGAGCGCGATGTCCGGTCCGATCGGCTCGCCGAGGCCGATGACCAGCAACGCCGTTGCAGTGACCGCGATCGACGTGAGCGCGTAGTTCCGGGTTGCGTACAGTTCCGCCACCGTCTGCAGCGCGACGATCACGACGACGAGCGGCCAGTATCCGAGCGCGGCGGCGATCAGGATCGCGGCCAACAGGGCACCGGCGACGTTCCCGAGCAGTCGCTGGATCCCGCGCTGCACGGTCTGCCGGTAGTTGGCGCCCTGCAAGGCGGCCATCGCGCCCATCGTCGCCCACAGCGGATGCTGCAGTCCTGCAGCCAGCGCGATCCAGCCTGCGAGCAACGACGCGAGCATCACCCGCCCGGCACCGATCACGATCGCGCGGTCGCGCAGATCCCGGACGCCGGTCCGCAGGAAACCTTCGGGCCGGTCGGGCAGTGCGGCGTCGGCCGCATCGACGCGTGGGACCTCGATGTCGCGGCGCACCTTTCGCAGCTCGGATTCGAATCGCGCGAAGTCGTCGCGGCGGGCACGGACCGTGTCGTGCGAACCACCGTCGACGACCGCTTCGGCGGCGTCCAGCAGCGCAAGCAGTTCATGGGTGTGCGGGTGACGGGGGCCGAGGGCGACGACCTCACGCGCTTTCGCGATCGCCGCGCGGGCCGGCGCGACCGCGGACTCGCCGGAGTTCTCCAGCGCGGACACCGCGGCGAGCGCGCGGGCGACGGCGACGCGGGCGGGACCGTGCGGGTGGTACAGCGCCGGTGCCATGACGATCACCCAGCCGATCACGGCGCCGGTCGCGGCGGCGGCCACGGCCACGCCGATGTCTGCGGCGGTGTCGGCGAATCCGGCGGCTCCGGCCGCGGCGAAGATGAGGATGACCGCGCCCGGGCCGATGATGCGGAATGCCGCGAGCAGCCAGAACGCAACCCCGGCGGCGACGGCGAGCAGCACGATCTCCGCCCACATCGGCATTCCCGCAGCGCCGACGGCGGCGCCGAGCGCCACATAGGCGGCGACCCCGGCTCCGGCGCATCCGGACTTGGCGGCGAGCCGCCGATACGGTTCGTGCCGCCCGAACGCCGAGGACAGGGCTCCGAGCGCCGCAAATCCCGCGAGGTGCGTCTGACCGAGCAGACCACCGCCGATCAGGACGACGAGAATCGCCAACCCGACGCGCACCGCCGGGGCGACGACCGCGTCGGCACTCCGCACGTCGAGCGATCGACGCCAGGCGTCGGCGGACAACGAGTGCGCGAGTGCGCCGCCGGCGTGTCGCAGACGGCTGTAGGTCGGGTCGACGGTCGAAGGAAGCACCGGGCCAGTCTAATACTTCATAGATGAAATAACTATGAATCGGTTGTGAAACGGATCGCTACACTGGATACATGCCCGACGCACCCACACCCCCGGACGACTTCGTCGATCGAGTGAGACGCGCGTGGTCCGAGGTGTATCCGGACCTGAACACCCGGCCCATCGACATCATCGGCCGCATCATCCGGATCAGCTCGCTTGCACTGAACCATCTCGACCACGAACTGATCGGAAGTGGTGTCACCCGAACGGAATTCGAGGTGCTGTGCGCCCTCGCCCGCAGCCCGCACCCGCTGCGCGCCAGCGAGGTCACCTCCGTCACCGGGATCTCGGGGGCCTCCACCACCAAACACACCGACCGGCTCGTCGGGCTCGGACTGGTCGAACGCAAACGGCTCGAACGCGACGGCCGCGTCGTGCTGCTCGAGCTCACCGACGCGGGGCGGCGCGTCGTCGAAACCGAATACCCGCGCCGGGTCACCCGCGAGATGCGCATGCTCGACGGGCTCTCCGACGACGAACTCGACACCCTCACCGACCTGTTGCGCCGGGTCGTGTTCAACGTCGAGCAACAGACCCGCCCGTGACGACGGAGACCGTCAGGGCATCTCGACGGTCTGCTCCCGTTCGATCTCCCCGACCGCCCGGCGGATGTACTGTCCCGGCTCGACCTTGCGGGTCGCGAGCAGCTCGGCGAGGACCACGATCCCCGCGGTGAGGTACTGCTCGGGCCTGGCCTTCGGCGCGTCCGGATCGGTCACCCCGAGCGCCCCGGTCAGCACCGCCACCAGCGCGTCGGGCGTGGCCTGCACGGAACCGCGGGCACACCGTTCGAACACGGCCTGAACGTCCTCACCGGCCAGACCGTCCGGATGCAGTTCCTCGAGCAGCTCGCGCATCATGCCCGAGTGCACCGCTGTGACCTGCTCGTACGGCAACTCGACGAGAGTGCTCACCGCGTCGGCGAACGCCGGTTCGTCGTCGGCCCGGGCCGCGTTCAGCGCGGTCTCGGTGGCATGCGCGATCTCCCGCGCGATCGTCGGCCAGTGCGTGGGCCACACAGTGTTCTCCTCGTCGGTGCTGCTTCGTCCGCCTCGTGCGCGGCACGCGCATCAGTGTGCCGTCCGGCCCCGACACCTCACAGCCGGCGCTGCAGCGCGAGCGCGTCGTGGGGAGCGAACCCCTTCGCGTCGTTGTCGAAATACACGTACACGTCGAGGTCGTCGACGAGCCACGCCCGGATCCGCTCGGCCCACCGATCCAGCGCGGCGTCGCTGTAGCCGCTCACGTAAAGCTCGGCGTCACCGTGCATACGGACGTACACGAAGTCCGAGGTGACCTCGGTGAGGAAGGGAAAGCGGCCCGCGGTGTCGGCGACGACGAGCGCCACGTCGTGTTCGCGGAGCAACGCAGCCGCCTCGGCGGAAGCGAAGGTCGGATGCCGGACTTCCATCGCGTACCGGATCGGGCGGTCGGCGTCGGCTTCGGTCCACGCCCGATCATCGGGAACCTTGTCCGTATGGCGCGACGCCAGCGCCGCAGCCTCCAGCGTCGTGCGCGGCAGTTGCGCACAGAAACCGGCGATCCGATCCGGTTCGAACGCCATCGTCGGCGGTAGCTGCCACAGCAGCGGACCGAGCTTCGGTCCGAGCGCGGGCACGCCGGACGCGAAGAAGTTGGCGAGCGCCTCGTCGACGTCGACGAGGCGTTTGAGGTGGGTGACGAACCGGCCGCCCTTGACCGCGAACACGAAATCGTCCGGGGTACGGTCGCGCCAGTCCTCGAAGCTCGACTTCCGCTGCAGGCTGTAGAACGTGCCGTTGATCTCGATCGACCCCATCCGCTCGGCGGCGTACTCGAGCTCGAGACGCTGGGGCAGTCCCACCGGATAGAAGTCGCCGCGCCATCCGGGATAGCGCCAACCCGAGATTCCGACCCGTGCGCGGACCATCGCCCGACGATACCTCCGAAAATCGCCTGCGCGTGGGCGCTCATTCGGCGCGCATCGACCTGTAACCAGGCATACGCTGTGGCGGAACACAAGATCAAAAACCAGGAGTGATCATGTCCGAGGCCGCTGCCACACCGAGTGATCCGTTCCGTTCCCTCTTCAAACAGATCTGGTGGATCGTCCTGATCCGCGGCATCCTCGCGGTGCTGTTCGGCATCGTCGCCCTCGTCTGGCCGGGCATCACCGTGTGGGCCCTCGTCGTCGTCTTCGGTATCTACGCGATCGTCGACGGCCTCGTGCTCGGCTACCACGCGGTCCGCGATCGCAGGACCCTCGACGGCTGGGGGTGGTGGCTCGCGATGGCCGTCATCTCGGTCCTCGCGGGCATCGTGGCCCTGGTGTGGCCGAAGGCGACCGCGCTCGTACTGCTCTACATCATCGCGTTCTATGCGATCTTCTTCGGAATCGCCGGGGCCGTCGGCGCATTGCGGTTCCGGAAGGTACCCGAGTCCGGATGGGTGGCGTCGCTCGTCGCCGGCATCCTGGCGATCCTGTTCGGCATCATCCTGCTGATCTTCCCCGGCGGCGGCATCATCGGCCTGATCTGGCTGCTGGGCATCTACGCGATCCTGTTCGGCGTCCTGCTGATCGCCGTCGCGTTCCAGGCACGCAAGGTCGCGAAGGAGGCCGGCGTCCTCTGAGTTGCCCGGGTGCCGGGTACCTCTCTGCTGCTCGACAACGAAGACAACAGAGAGGCACCCGGCCCCGAAACGACTACGCGTCCTTGAGCCGACCCCATGCGTGCCAGCGATCGATCTCGATCCACGCGCTGACCCGCTTGCGGTCACGCACGTAGTACGGCTTGCCGGTGTAGTGCCGCGCGATGCGGTCGATGTCGACGAGACCCTCGTCGTCGACTATCTCGACGACCCGGCCCTGCACGCTCACGTGGGTGACCCAGTCCTCCGGGTCCATCGCGCTCAGGCTCACGCGCGGATCGTTGCGCACATGGTCGAGACGCTTGCGGCCCTCGTCCATGTTCACCAGGATGCGGCCGTTCTCGTAGACGTACCAGGTGGGCACGGACACTGGCTGGCCGTCTGCACGCAGCGTGCTGATGGTCGCGTAGTTGGACCGGGCGAGGAATTCGGCCACAGCATCGGGCAGCGGCGGCTTCGGCACGGCAACCCTCCCTTTCGATGAGATCTTCTCGGTGTCGCAACGAGCCTAGGCCAGCAAGAGCGGGCCGATCGCAGCGAAACGGCCCCGCGGCGCGGCGTCCGGACCGAACATGGAAGCAGTCCCCGAACCGAGGAGAACCGTCCCATGCCGAAATTTCTGTGGCAGGTCACCTACACCAGCGAAGGCGCGAAAGGGTTGCTCGGCGAAGGTGGTACCGCCCGCCGCGACGCGATCACCAGCATGGTCGAGAGTGTCGGCGGCAGCGTCGAATCCGTGCATTTCGCGCTCGGCGGCCACGATCTGTACGTGATCGGCGAGGTGCCCGACGACATCGCCGCTGCCACCCTGGAACTGCGCACCATCGGTTCGGGTGCGGCCAGGTCGAAGCCGATCCTGCTGCTCACGCCCGAGCAGATCGACGAGGCCGTGCACCGGGACACCAGTTACCGGGCTCCCGGGAACTGATCTTCCGGTCCGGCACCGCGGCGTCACCGAAGCGTGACGCCGTCCATCTCTCCGTCTTCCCGCCAGCGGGCCAGCAACTCGAAGAACTGCACCGGACCGCCGCCGTAGTTCGCTGCTGCGAGGCCGTCGGGATTGCCGATGTCTCCCTCGTTGTCGAGATAGCTGGGGGTGCAGTCCGCGTAGAAGGCACGGCTGGGGCCGGCGAGCTCGTTCATGGTGGCGACCCAGGCGTCCTCCGCCCGCAGATCGGCCTCGATCGTGGTGGCTCCGCGCGCCACCCGCTGCTCGAGCAGGTAGACCAGGTGACGGGCCCGTTCCTCGGCGGTGTGCGTGTAGTTGTTCGCGACACCGGTCTGCGTGTACCCGAGGAAGAAGCAGTTGGGGAACCCGTTGGACTGCAGACCGTGGAAGGTGCGCGGTCCGCTCTTCCACTTGTCGCTGAGGTGAACACCGTCCCGGCCGATGATGTCGAATCCCGTGCGACGGGTGTAGCTGCTGCTGACGTCGTAGCCGGTCGCGAAGATCAGCGCGTCGACCTTGTACTCGCGATCCCCCACGACGACACCGTCGCGCGTGAGGCTCTGGATGCCGCGCCCGTCCGTGTCGACCAGCTCGACGTTGTCACGGTTGAAGGTGGGGAGGAACTCGTCGTGGAACCCGACGCGCTTGCAGAGGCGCTTGTACCAGGGCTTGAGGGCTTCTGCGGTGGCTTTGTCCGTCACGATGGCGTCGATCCGCGCCCGTACGCGTTCCATGGATCTGAAGTCGGCCTCGAACAGGAACTCGGCAATCTCCTCCGGGGTCATCGGTGCGCCCCGACGCTCGATCTCCTGCTTGATCGCCGTCTTGGTGACCTCGGCCGACACACGGGTCCAGCCGTCGTCGACGAGGTCGGTGTGATGCTCCACCCCGGCCGTGTAGCGGGTGAAGTTCTCCATCCGCTCACGTTGCCATCCGGGCCGGAGGCTTGCTGCCCATTGCGGGTCCGTCGGCTTGTTGCCCCGTTCGTCGACGGCGTTCGGAGTCCGCTGGAACACGTAGAGTTTCCCGGCCCACCGACCGAGATGGGGCACCACCTGCAGACCGGTGGCACCCGTGCCGATGAGGCCTACGGATTTGTCCTGCAGCCCGGTCAACCCGCCGCTCTCGTCTCCCCCGGTGTAGCCGTAGTCCCAGCGGCTGGTGTGGAAGGTGTGACCTTCGAATTCGTTGATGCCGGGGATGCCCGGCAGCTTGGGTCGCGTGAGCGAGCCCGGTGAGACCACCACGATCCGGGCGCGGATCCGGTCACCGCGATCGGTCTTCACGATCCAGCGCTCGGCCTCGTCGTCCCAGACCATCTCCTTGACGGTGGTGTGGAAGAGCGCGTCCCGCACCAGGTCGTACTTGTCCGCGATCGCCGTCAGGTGCTCCCGTATCTCGGATCCGTAGGCGTACTTCTGCGTGGGGATGTAGTTCAGCTCCTCCAGCAGCGGCATGTAGATGTAGGACTCGATATCGCACTGCACACCGGGATAGCGGTTCCAGTACCAGGTTCCGCCGACGCCGCCGGCCCGGTCGACCAGCCGGATACCGTCGAGGCCGGCCTCGCGCATCCGTGCCGCAGCGATCAGGCTGCCGAGACCCGCACCGATCATCAGGATCTCGACCTCGTCGTTCACGGGGTCGCGCTCGACCCGCTCGGTGTAGGGGTCGTCCTCGTAGTGCGAGAAGTCCGCCGTGACCTCGATGTACTGTTCGACTCCGTCGCGCCGCAGTCGCTTGGCGCGTTCGTAGGTGTGCTTGGCGCGCACCCAGTCCGGGTCGAAGCCTTCGGGTTGAGGTCCCGGTGGCGTCAACGTCTCCGGCATGTCGGTTCCTTTCGGATTCTCAGCACGTCCCCGCGCTCCTCGGGAGTGATTGGCACTGAAGGCAATTCGGAATGTCTGTTACTCCCCACCGGCGAAGCGTTCCCGCAACGGTCGCTCGTCGGAAGTTCCCCGGTGGATCCCGCGGTCGATCAGCCGCGGAACCACCTCGTCGATGAACTCCCGGACCGACGCCGGCCCGACGGGGAACATGAGGTTGAACCCCCCGACGTTGCCGTCGGTGAACCACCGGTCCAAATCGTCGACGATGTCGTCGTAGGAACCGACGAACTTGCGGTGCTGAGCTCCGCCCCGCCCGAGCGACTGTGCCGCGACATCGCGAACGGTTGCGCCGGGATGCGCGTCGATCCAGTCGTAAAGCCCGACGTAATTCCCGAAAGTGCTCTTGACGGTCGCCTCGACGTCGGACGGTTTCGGCAGCAGTTCGAGCGGGAATCGGTCGTCGACACTGTCGTACGGCACCTCCAACCCGAACTGCGCCAACGCTTTCGGCGCGACACTCTCCCACGGAACGTAGTCGTCGAGCGCGTGCATCTTCTCCTCGGCCTCGCGCGCGGTACGCCCGATGTACGGGATGAGCCCGGGGACCGCCGGAACACTTCCGGCCGGACGTCCGGCGTCCGCGAGCGCCTTGTCCAGGTCCTCCCGGTACTGCGCCGCACGCTCCCGGGTGGTGGCGGCCGTGAACACCATGTCCGCATGCCGGGCCGCGACCTTGATACCCGGTCCCGACCCGCCGGCCTGAGCGACCAGCTGACGGCCCTGCCGGCTCGGCGCGACATTCAAGGAGCCTCGGACACTGAAGGATTCACCCTTGTGGTCGATCGGAGTGGCGTAGAACCGCGTGACACCGTCCGGGTCACGACGCACCTCACGATTCGCCCACAGGGCCGCGGTCACGTCGAGGAATTCCATGGCTCGGCGGTATCTGATCTCCCGATCGGGGTGACCGTCCCGGCTGTAGTTCAGCGCATGCGCGTCACCCACGGTCGTGACCGCGTTCAGCCCGGCGCGGCCGTCGGACGCCTGGTCGAGCGACGCGATGAGGCGAGCGAGGGTGTACGGGTCGAAGAACGTCGTCGAGGCGGTGGCTATGAGACCGACGTGCGCGGTCTCGCGGGCCATCGCGCTCAGCGCGGTGATCGGCTCGGCGGGTCCCCCGTCGAAGGCCGGTGAGTTCGGCATGCCGGGCACGTCGCCGAGGAAGACCGCGGTGAAAAGTCCCTCGTCGCCGAGCCGCCCGTAGGCCATGAGCCGTTCGAACGGGTCGGTGAGTGCCGTGTCGGCGCGGTGCCGCTGTTCGTACGCGGGGGCTCCGAAATGGAGATTGATGTCGTTGCCGACCAGGTTGAGATGCAGATACCGCCGGTTTGCCATGGGTCGCCCTTCGGATGGGAGGTGACGCGAAAGTTCTTTTTCAACAATGCAATTCCGACACGTGGACACAATCGGTGACCGCCGCCCGTCCCGCTCTCATCCCCCAGATCCCAGCGACCGCGAGGGTGGCACCGGCCCCGCCGTAGACCATTCCGCTCGGGTTGGCCATGACGTTGCCGGCGGCGTACAACCCCGCGATGACCGCGCCGTCGACATCGACGACCCGCCCCTCGGCGTCCGTGCGGGGCCCGCCCTTCGTGCCCAGCGCGGAGCTCACTACCTCGACCGCGTAGAACGGTCCCGTCCGGACCGGACCGAGTGTTGCGTAAGGCGAATCGGGATCGCTCATCCGCCCGCCGGGGAAACGATCGAACGCACTGCTTCCCCGGGAGAAGTCCGGGTCCACGCCCTGCTCCGCGTACTCGTTGAAGCGTTCGACCGAACTCGTCACCGCGTCGACCGGCAACCCCAGGGCCGCGGCCAGCGCGTCCAGCGTGGGCGCGCTTTCGACCCAGTCGGGGACCGGCGCCCCCGGGCGGCCGCCGAACACGCCGAACCGGTCGACCGTGGACTGATCGAAGATCATGTACGCCGGGAGGTTCGGGTAGTCGAGTTTCGACTCGTCGAGATGGTGGAAGGCGCCGCCGAATGCGTTGTAGTTCGCCGCCTCGTCGGCGAAGCGCCGCCCGTAACGGTTGACCATGATCGACCCGGGGAGCGCACGTTCACGCGAGGACAGCATCGCCGCCGGCACCCCGTCGCGCCGAATCCCCGGGCACGGCACCATCGGCGACCACCACGCTTCGCGCATGTTGCCGAGGCGGGCTCCGACCCGCATGGCCATCCGCAGGCCGTCGCCGGTGTTCGTCGGCGCGCCGAGAGGGCGCGTCAGCGGTCCGCGCAGGAAATCGCGGACCAGGTCCGGGTCGTACTCGAACCCTCCCGTCGCGAGCACCACCGCGCGAGCTCCGACCGTTCGCATCCCGTCGTCCGTCTCGACCTCGACCCCGACGACTCGGTTCCCGACGGTGCACAAGCGCAGCGCCCGGCACCGGGTCTCGACCCGGACGCCTTGCGCGAGACACGCTTTCAACACGCCACCGACGAGCGCGCGACCCAGGCCTTCTTGTGCGGCTTCCGCGCGAGCGGCGAGGACTTCGGGCGCGACGACACCCGTCCCACCGCCCAAGGGCATCTCGGTCAGCACGATGCGCTGGATGTCGCCGCCGATGCGGTCGATCCACTCCTCCATCCCGGCGAAGGAGAAGAGGCCCGGCTCGAGAGTCCGGCCGCCTCCCGGCTTTCCACCGGGATGCTCGGGGTGATAGTCGGGGTACCCCTCGACGAGTTGGAGACGCAGATCGGTGCGTTCGTGCAGGAAGTCGACGAACCGGGGGCCACCGGAGATCAGCGCCTCGGCCAACTCCGGGAGGATCATCCCGTTGGAGAGGCTCTCCAGGTAGGCAGCCCCTTCCTCCAGGGAA
This sequence comes from Rhodococcus sp. HM1, assembly GCF_023218075.1. Taxonomy (GTDB): domain Bacteria; phylum Actinomycetota; class Actinomycetes; order Mycobacteriales; family Mycobacteriaceae; genus Rhodococcus. The sequence goes on from NZ_JALPTB010000026.1 coordinate 56,076, forward strand.
TCCTCGATGCCCTTCTCGGCCGCGATCGGGTTGCCCGGGATCCAGATCCCCGCGCCCGACAGCGCGGTCGTGCCACCGATCAGTTCGGCCTTCTCCAGCAGGGCGACGTCGGCACCCTCGAGCGCCGCGGCCAGCGCTGCGGTGAGGCCGGCGAGTCCCGACCCGAGAACGACCACGTCGTAGGTGTCCTGAATCTGCACCCGGCCCCCGATCCGTTCGCCGCGGTCGCCCACCCCTGACGAGCCACTGCACGTTGTATATATAGAACAGACTTACTCTATTAGTGCACGACGGTTATGGTAATCAGCATCACACCGAGTCACAAGCATCGCGCGAACCGGAGGACCGGAATGCCCGAATCCGAAACGTACGACGTCATCGTCCTCGGCAGCGGCGCCGCCGGGCTGACAGCCGCTTTCACCGCGGCTCACGAAGGTGCCCGCGTCGTCGTCCTCGAGAAGAACGATCGGGTCGGCGGGACGAGCGCCTGGTCGGGAGGTCACGTCTGGATCCCGAACAACCCGTACATGAAGGACATCGGCGTGCAGGACAGCGCCGACGAGGCGATGGCCTACCTGATGTCGCTCGGGCGCGGCATTCTCGACGAACGCCTCGCACAAGCCTTCGTCGACGCCGGACCGAAGATGGTGCGCTGTCTCGGCGAGGACGGCGGAATCCGATTCTTCGCCGTCCCCGGCCTGCCCGACTACCACCCGTCGAATCCGGGCGGCAAGCCGGAGGGTGGCCGAACGCTCGGGCAGGAACTGTTCCCCTTCGCGAAACTGGGCGACTGGCGGGACCGGGTCGAAGTGAGCCCCTACTACTCCACACATCTGCGGATGGACGAAACCGCGATCGGCTGCGCGGTTCCCAAACCGCCGTCCGAGGAGGAACTCGCCCGCCGCGACGCGGAAGACCTGCGCGGCATGGGCGGTGGACTGGTCGGCGCCCTCCTCGACGCCTGCGTCGGGGCGGGCGTCGAGGTCCGGGTGTCGACGCCCGCGCACGATCTCGTGGTCGAGAACGGCCAGACGCGGGGCGTCGTCGTCGACACTGCCGAGGGGCGGCGGACGATCCATGCGTCGCGCGCGGTCATCCTCGCCACCGGCGGATTCGAGTGGAACGAGGAGTATCGCGCCGCATTCCTCCGCGGCCACGTCACGAAACCCGCGTCGATCCCCACCAACACCGGCGACGGCCTGCGCATGGCCATGCGTGCCGGCGCCGCGCTCCAGAACATGCGCGAAGCCTGGTGGATTCCCATCACCGAATTGCCCGAGGGCATCAACGTGATGAACCTGGAGATGATCAACGGCGACCGCACGAGGCCGCGCAGCATCATGGTGAACCGGACCGGTCGGCGCTTCACCAACGAGGCCGTGAGCTACAACGCCGTCGTGGGGGCATTCCACCAGGAGGACGTCACCGCGTTCCGCTATGCCAACCTGCCCGCGTGGCTGATCTTCGACCACACCTACCTGTCCACCTACGGCTCGGCGGGTCGCCCCTACACGGGCACCACCCCTCCGTGGCTGGTGGAGAGCCCCACACTGCACGATCTCGCATCGACGCTCGGCATCCCGGGCGACGAGCTCGAGCGCACGGTCGAGCAGTGGAACAAGAATGTCGCCGCCGGAAAGGACCCGCAATTCGCCCGTGGCGAGAGCGCCCACGACCGGTGGTGGGGTGACCCCTACAAGAAGGGCAGCATCGAGGGCACCCTCGGCCCGATCACGGACGGGCCGTTCTACGCCATGGAGCTGACGAGCGGTGTCATCGGCACGAAGGGCGGTCCCAAGGTGAACGAACATGCTCAGGTGATCGATCTGGACGGCAACGTCATCACCGGGTTGTACGCAGCCGGCAATGTCTCCTCCCCGACCGGCGCCTCCTACGGCGGTCCCGGTGGCACACTCGGTCCCGGCATGACGTTCGCCTGGATCGCCGGGCGGCACGCAGTCGGTGGGGAGAAGGAGTGAGTGTGTACACCTCGATAGTCGACGCGTGGCGCGCGCGGGTCGCCGCCGGTCCGAACCGCGCGGCGATCCGCTACTTCGACGGCACCATCGATGCCGCGACCCTCGACGCGCACTCCGACGCGCTGGCCGCCGAACTGCAGGCGCGGGGCGTGCGCCCCGACGACCGGATCGGGATCTACCTGCAGAACATCCCGTACTACCCGCTGACACTGCTGGCGGTGTGGAAGGCCGGAGCGATCGCGGTGCCGCTCAACCCGATGTATCGGGGCGAGGAACTGCGCCGGCTGATCGAGGACTCGGGCACGACCGGGATCGTCGTCACCCGCGGCACCGATGCCGCGACGCGCAGTGCCCTGTCCGGGACACACGTGCGATGGCTGATCTCGGCGTCCTCACGGGATTTCCAGACCCGCAACGACTCTCGCGTGTTCACCGAGCCCGATCCTGCGCCCTCTCCCGACGGCGATCTGGCCACCGTCCTGGTCGAACGACGCGGACAACGGCCGGATCCGGCCGAGCGGAACCTCGACGACATCGCCTTCATCACCTACACCTCGGGCACGACGGGTCCGCCCAAGGGCGCCCTCAACACCCATCGCAATTTCCTCTGCTCGGTCGCGGGTTACAGCGAGTGGGTCCGGCTGGCCCCCGGCGACGTGTCCTACGCGATCGCTCCGATGTTCCACATCACCGGGCTCTCGCTCAACGCCGGGATCGCGCTGCTGAACGACGCGACGTTGAGCATGGGCGGACGGTTCGAGGCGTCGGTGGTGCTCGACCTGTTCCGCGAGCACGGGGTCACCACGACCGTGGGGTCCATCACCGCTTTCAACGCGTTCTTCGGCGTCCCCGACGCCGGCGCCGACCATTTCGCGAGCGCCAAGTTCGTCTACTCCGGTGGCGCGCCGATCCCACCGGCGACGATCGAGGCCTTCCGCGATCGGTTCGGCGTCTACCTGCACAACATCTGGGGCATGACAGAGACGACCGGCGGAGGTATCGCGGTGCCACCGGGTGTCGCCGCTCCCGTCCACGGTCCCAGTGGAACGCTCTCGGTCGGAGTGCCCACGCGAGGTGTCGAGGTCTTCACGGTCGACGCGCAGGGACGGCGCCAGTCCCCGGGCGAGGAAGGCGAACTCGTCGTCACCGCACCGCAGGTGATCCCCGGCTACTGGCAGAACGAAGAGGCAACGGCGAGAACGCTTCCGGGTGGGCACCTGCACACCGGCGACGTCGCCGTCATCGACGACGAGGGATGGGTCTATCTCGTCGACCGGATCAAGGATCAGATCAACACGTCCGGGTACAAGGTGTGGCCGCGCGAGGTCGAAGACGCGTTGTGCGAACATCCTTCGGTCCTCGAGGCGGCGGTCGTGGGTGCGCCCGACGACTACCGTGGCGAGGCGGTCGTCGCATACGTCGCACTTCGCGAGGGCGGTACCGCCGAGCCCGACGAACTGATCGCATTCGCCGGCGACCGCCTCGCCGCGTACAAGCGGCCCCGCGAGGTCCACGTGCTCGACGCGCTCCCCAAGACGATGACCGGCAAGATCCAGCGAAACGTCCTGCGCGACAGGTAGACCCGGATCACCGCATGCCCCGGCCCATCGAGCCCGGGCAGGATGGACTACCTCGCGCGGCTCTCCGGATCCACCGGCTCGATGCCTTCCTCGATCGCCTTGATCAACAGCGCCGTGAAGCGAGAGTAGAAGCGCGCCATGCGGATGAATCCGGTCCCGAACCAGAGTCCGGGCTGCGCCGAACGCCGCCAGGTGTTCGCGTACTCACCGTCGGCTGCACGGCCGTAGGCCTTGTCGATCCTGGCGGCCGCCGAACCGAGGACCGGCCCGATGTGGCCCCAGAACTGGTGGTAACCGGTCGCGAAGACGATCAGGGCGACGTCGTGCATCTCCGACCCGTCGGTGAACACAACCGTTGTGCCGTCCTTGATCTCTTTCAGCTCGACGCCCTGCTTCAGGTGGATCCGCCCGTCGGCGATCAGCTGGGATGCCCCGATGTCGATCTGATAGCTGTCCTTGCCCGACATGTGCGCACCGATGATGCCCGTGCCGTCAGGGCCCCAATTGAGCTTGAACCCACGGGCTTCGAGTGCATTCAGAAGTTCGCTGTCGGTTTCCTTGGCGAGCTGTACGAGTTCCTTGTTGAGCTCGTCCACCCGTTCATTGGGGAGCGCGTAGGTCATCTGGTCCGCGAAGTCCGGCGACAGCGTCATGTCCTCGGTGAACAGTGTCGACCAGAACCGGTGGTAGGTCGGATAGGTCACGACGTAGGTCGACGTGCGCTGCACCATCGTGACGTCGGCGTCGTGTTCCCAGAGATCGTGGGCGATTTCGTGGCCGCTGACCCCGGACCCGACGACGAGCACCTTCTTGCCCGCGTAGCAAGCACCGTCCTGGAATTCGTCGGAGTGCACCGCGACACCGCGGTACTCCCGGAGTCCCGCGATCTCGGGAATCCGCGGCGCGCCGAACATGCCTCCCGCCACGACGAAGTGGCGCGGGTGCAGTTCGCGGATCGAGCCGTCGCCCATCTGCACGCGGATCGTCCACCGTTCCGTGGCCTCGTCGTAGTGGCCACCCAGGAACGTCGTGCTGGTCCACACGTTCAGGTCGAGCGTGGTGGCGTACGTCTCGAGCCAGTTCGCGAACTTGTCCTTCGGGGTGTGCGCCGGCCACGTCACGGGCAGCGGGAGATAGGGCAGGTGGTCGCCGTAGACGGTGCTGTGCAGCGCCAGCGACGCGTAGCGCTTACGCCAGGTGTCGCCGATGCGTGCCTCGCGGTCGATCACCAGCGTCGGAACGTCGAGCGCACCGAGGCGCGCCGCCAGCGCGAGGCCATTGTGGCCGGCGCCGAGCACAAGGACCGCGGGGTCGCGGTCTTCGAAGGACGATTCCTCGGTCCGGTCGTCGGCCCAGCGTGTGCGGCCCGGGACGACGCCATAGACCTTGCCCTCGGGGCGGCGGTGACGAGTCCGCTCCGGAAACGCCGCAAGCGACACGACCTGGGTCTGCAGGGTGAAGGCGACGAATCGAGAGCCGTCACGCACGAGCCGGACGAATCCGCGGTTGATCCGGTCGCTGGTCGTGAAGTCGAAGAATCCCATGATGTCGCCGCCGGAGACGAAGGGTTCCTGCTCGGCGCTCACGGAGAATCCCGACGCGCTCCATTCCTTCGCCAGTTCCGTCAGCCGCCCGGCCGACTGCTCGCCGCCGACAGCGTGGTGGAAATCCCACGGGAAGGCCATGAAGTCGCGCCAGGTGGCCGAGGGGTGGAGGCATGCTTCCAGTTCGACCTCGGAGCCCGTGCCGAGCGCGGCGGCGAACTCCGTGAGCCAGGCGGCGAAGACTTCTCCCGCGTCTGCAACATCGATCTCACCGGCTGTGCTGTGCCGAGCGTCCGTCATCAGTTCCGGCTCCTTCACCGTCACACGACCCAGGATGTTGTAATTAACGAACGGTATGATTCTATATACACACATTCTGTCGGGAGGGTAGGTCGTCGTCAAGGCTCCGGCCGGGAGCCTTGTGGGGTACCACGCCGTCGGTTACGGTTTCTGTGTATTTTCCGAATCTCGGTGTTCATTATTTGATGCGGAGGTCGAGGTGGCGGACTGCGACTCCCACGACGTGGGGGCAGGACTGACCGTCCGCAGCTTCGCGCCGAGCCGGGCGGCAGCGTTTCCGGAGGACACCGCGTACCTGGCACTCGTCCTCGTCGACGGCGGTCCCGACGAAGCCGGCGGTGTCGACACAACCGATTTCGCGCACGTCTACCGGAAGCTCGCCGACGAAGGACTCGTGATCGTCGAGGTCCCCACCCGTCCCGGCAGCGCACTCGACGACAGCGATCGCGCCCTGCAGTGGGCTCGTTCGGTGGCCACCGACACCTTCGGTGCCGATCCGGGCCGCATCGGAGTACTCGGGGCTCCGGGGTCCGAACTCTTCGCCACCGAACTCGCGGAACGGGTGCGGGTCCGGAAGGAACCCCCCGTTCTCGCCCAGGCATTTACACCCGCCGCGGAGGCCGCCCGGACAGCGGCGAGCCTGCGCGCCTCGCTCGGGGCACTTCCCGCGGTCCGGGGTCCGGTGGAACCGGCCATCGCGGTCCACCGCCGGGTCGAGCCGGCGACACTCGCCCAACTCGACCTCCTGACCCGATGGGACACCACCGACATCGAGACCATCCGCGCCAACTATTCCAAGGTCACCCCACCTCCGACCCCGGTGAGCGAACACGTCGCACGAGCCGACGACGTCGTCCCGGGTACGGACGGACGGCCCGGTGTGCCCGTCCGGTGGTACCGGCCTCGCGCGGCCACGGGGCAACTCCCGGCGTTGATCTACTTCCACGGCGGCGCCTACATCATGGGCAGCCTCGCCGAGAACGACGACCGCCTCGATCGCATGGCTGCCGAACTCGGATGCGCCGTCGTATCCGTCGACTACCGCCTGGCACCCGAGAATCCCTACCCGGCCGGACTCGACGATGCCGAAACCGTCTGGCGCCACATCCACGACCACGCCGACGCCCTCGGCGTGGACCCGGACAGGCTGGTCGTCGGCGGCGCGAGCGCCGGCGCAGGGCTCGCTGCCGCGCTGTGCCTCCAACTCGCCCAGGTCGGCCTGCCGCAACCCGCACTCCAGCTCCTGGTCTATCCCATGCTCGACGACCGCGAGCACGGATCCGTCCGGGCGCTCGAGGGCGGCGCCGGTCATTGGGGTCTGTGGCGGCTCGAGGCCGAGCGCCTCACGTGGCAGGCCTATCTCGGCGGGCTCGACGGCGCGACACCGCCGGCCACGGCCGTACCCGGACGGGCGAGGCCCAGCGAATTACGCCGCGTAGCACCCGCATTCATCGGTATCGGCGACGTGGACGCGCTGCTCGATTCCAATCTGCTCTACGCCACACAGTTGTCCCGTGCCGGGGTTCCGGTCGAACTCCACGTCTACCCCGGGGTGATCCACGGCGGTTTCGTCGCACAACCCCGCACGCGACAGACCCGGCGATTTCTCGACGATGTCCACGCCGCGTTGCGCAGAACCTTCGGCACAGCCGAAACCGACGCGGCCGAAAACTGACACGGCTCGAAAGCTACGGCCGCTTCCGGGCGGCCTTGCTGAGCCGGAACTCCGGAGGGAAGTTCTCGTCGTTGGCCTTGACCGATGAGGTCAGCCCCGCCTCCATCATCGCGGAATTCAGATGGAACTCGTGCTCGTCCGGACGGACCAACCGTCCCATCGACTCGATCATGCCGGTGAGGAGACTTCCCATGTACTCCCCCTGATGCTGTTTCATCATCTGGAAGAACATCTTCTGGATGACCACCGTGTCCGTCGGACGGTTGCGCGCGCACGCCTGGGCGTACGTCTGCACCTCGGCCTCGAGACGGTCGCGGGTCACGACCTTGTTGAGGAAGCCGCATTCGTACATCTCGTCGGCGGTGAACGGCCGCCCGGTGAACACCATCTCCTGGAAGCGCCGGATCCCCATCGTCATCGCCCAGGTCCACATGCGCGGCCCCCAGCCCACGTAGCGGAAGGCCGCATGTCCGAACAGCGCGTCGTCGGAGGCGATCACGAGGTCGGCGTCGGCGGCCTGATAGAAGTGCCACCCGTAGCAGTACCCCTTGACCTCGACGATGCTGATCTTGCCGAACTCCTGCAGGCTCCGGCAACCGGATCGGGCGTTGGCGAACCACGGTCCGTAGTTGCCCATGTTGCGGTACGAATCCTTCGGCGGATAAACGACATCGGGGGCGTCGATCTTGAACTCCTTGAGCCGTTCGGCGGAGTCCCCGTTCTCGACGCCCTCCATGAAGTCCGGCAGGTCGACTCCACTGCCGAAATCGTCGCCCTCGCCGCGCACCACCAGCACCTTCACATCGTCGTCGATGTTCGCTCGATGCAGGAGGTCGGCATACCGCAGGCGCGCCTCGACCGTCGGCGCGTTCAGCCGGTCCGGTCGATTCAACGTGATCGTCGCGATCTTCGTTGCCGGATCCTTCTCGTAGAGGACGATTTCCTCTGCCGACGGAGGTTCGCTGTTCGACATCCTCTTACTCCTCTTGTGGTCCGGTGATGCTGCTGTTCCGGTCGGCCGCGAGCCGGAAGCGCGACCGTCTCGAGCATCCTCACACCCGGCCGCGCAGACAGTTGGTCGATCCGCCGAAATCGTCAGGCGGAGAACGGCACCCGTCAGGTGCGGTGAAAGTTCCGGCCGTCAGCCTGCTGCCGCGTCCGAAACGTCGTCCACCAGGTACTTCTCCATTCCCAGAACGCTCAGCAGTTGCGCCGACAGCAGACCGGCGTCCTGGGCGATGCCCGCGGCAGCCACGAAACGGTCCGGGCGCAGGAACAGGACGGATTCGCTGTGGGCGTCGAACCACTTCTTCAGCTGCCCCGGGTCGCCGACCACGGTCACGTCGTCGCCGTACGAGGTCTGCCCGATCTGGGCTGCCGGAACAACGGCAACGAGTCGGGCGCCGATCGCGCGCCACGCCTCCACGCTGCGTTTGTCGAGGACCGCGGTGGGGTCGTTGTTCCAGCAGAGCACCGCGAACCAGTTCCCGAGCGCCTCGTCGAGCAGGCACCGCCCGTTCTCGGTGACCACCTCGGGCTGGATGAACATCCGTCCTACCGGCGAGGTCTTGCCGGGGCGAGGGACGACGGCGCCGGTCTCGTACCGCGGCATCGGCTTGAACCGCATCTCCAGGATGTATCGCTTCAGCGTGGGGAGCGCGGACGCCGAGCGGAGCACCCTGTCGCGGAGCCAGGCGAGGCGCTCGTTCCGCACCGAGATCACCCGTCCGACCATGGTGGACAGGTCGATCATCGCTCGTGCGTGGCCCCGTCGCTCTTCGTCGTAGGTCCTCAGCAGATCGGATTCGGCCTGACCCGAACACACCGCCGCGAGCTTCCAGCCGAGGTTCACGGCGTCGCGCACGCCGCTGTTGTATCCCTGCCCCTGCCAGACCGGCATCAGATGCGCCGCGTCGCCCGCGAGGAAGATGCGTCCGCGACCGAACTCCCCCGCGATCCGCGAGTGGTGGGTGTAGATGCGGTACGCGATGATCTCGGCGTCCTCCGGGCGCGGGATGTGCCGGCCCAGGAGCTTCCGCACGAATCCGAGATCGTCGACCTCGGTGTCGGACTCGTCGTCCATCAGCATGAATTCGAAGCGCCGGATGCCGTGGGCGATCGAGATGGAGGCGTAGGGCCGCACCGGGTCGGCGCCGACGTAGCTGTTCGGCGAACCGAGGGGGTCGTGGGCGAGGTCCACGACGAGCCAGCGCGTCGACGACGTGACACCGTCGAACGACGTGCCGATGATCCGTCGGGTGCGGCTCCGGCCACCGTCGCAGCCGACCACGTATCGCGCGCGCACCCGGCGCGGACGATCGTCCTCGAGGAGTTCGACCACGACACCGTCGTCCACCTCCCGCATGGTCTGCATCGAGGTGGACCAGCACACCTCGACGGTGACGAAGCGTCGAAGTCCGTCCAGGAGTTCTGCATCCACGAGCGGCTGGACGAATCCGTTGCGCCGCGGCCAGCCGAACTGCGCTTCACTCGGCGCCATCTCCGCGAGAAGCTCACCCCTGCCGTTGACGAACCTCAGGATCTGATTCGGGATCAGGTGTCGTTCAACATGTTTCGCCAGTCCGATGCTCTGGAACGCGCGCATGGACTCGTCGTCCAGACCGACGCCACGCGGGTAGTCGATGAGCACGTCCCGCTCTTCGACGACGAGAACCTGCAGCCCTCGCGCTCCCAGGATGTTCGCCAGGGTGAGCCCGACGGGCCCGGCCCCCACAACGAGGACGTCGACGGCGGCAGGCACCGCGGCGGATCGTTCTCGAGCGTCGGTCACGTCGCCCCCTGGATGAGTGTAGTAATTATCGAACGTGCCGTTTCTATATACACACAGACTATGGCGAACGCGAGGTAACTGTGTCAACAGGCTGAGCGGGAATGGTGTATATAATGAATTGCATGTTGCTTTATTCGCACATGCGCGGCTGTGTCTCGACCGGGTCCGGTCCGGCATGACGACTTCCGACGCACGCTCCCGGCCCCAGCCCCAGGTCGGAAGCCAGACACTGGCTCGCGGACTCACCGCGCTTCTCGCAGTGGTGGATTCACCTACCGGCATGACCGTTCAGCAACTTGCCGAACAACTCGGGGTCCATCGTTCGATCGCGTACCGGATCCTGCAGACGCTACGCGACTTCGGATTCGTGACACCCGGCTCGGACGGTGTCTACCGCCCCGGCTCACGCCTGGCCTCGCTCTCGACAGCCTATCTGCCGGCGTTGCGCGAGATCGCCACCCCGGTGATGCGGCGTCTCGCCGACCGTGCCGGATGCACCGTCCACCTGTTCGTCGCCGAGAGGGACGAAGCCGTCTCCATCGAGGTCGTCGAGCCGGTCACCGTCCCCCAGCACATCTCCTTCCGCGCCGGGATGCGCACGACGCTGGATCGCGGAGCGGCCGCCTACGCCCTCCTGTCGGCCGGCCGGGCTCTGCCCGACGAACCCGAGGCCGTCACCGAGGCGCGCCGACGCGGATACGCCACGAGCGCTGGCGAGATCGAATCCGGCGTCTACGCGGTCGCGGCGCCCATCGCGAACTCGCACCCCATCGCGTGCCTCACTCTCATGAGTCACCGGGAGGAGCAGCTGACCGCAGCCGCACCGGAAGTTGTCCGGGCCGCAGAGGAAATCGCCCGAGCGATACTCGACGCCTGAGCATCGGGCGGGCGTTCGCGTCTCACCGTCCTGCGTCGTCGCACAGGAACCCGATCACGGCCTTGTCGCAGGTCTCCCGCTGCTCCCACTGGGCCCAGTGCCCCGCGCCGTCGATGAACAGGAACTGCCCGTCCGGCAGTTTGTCGGCCATGTCCATCCCGGCCGCAGCGGGTCCGGACGGGTCGTCGCTGGTCCAGATCACCAGCACCGGCACCGTCACCGCCGCCAGATCGGCGTCGGTCACCATGTTGCGCCGGCGCACCTCGGGATCCTGCAGGCACAGGACGTGGCGCATCGACTCCGCAAACCCCGGCTGCGAATAGATCGCCCGGCGACACCCGACGAGTTCGTCTGTGACACTGGCGGGATCGGCCATGAGCCACTCGAGGCGCGCCCGGATGCGCTCGTGGGTCGGTTCGTCGGCGGCGGCCTGACTCAGGTCCCGGATCCGCGCCATCACCTCGGGGGCTGCCATGGTTCCCCCGGGTGTGTTGAGCACGATCCGGCGCAGCCGATCAGGATGTGCGACAGCGAATTTGATCGCTACCCAGCCGCCGAGCGACTCGCCGCACAGGTGCGCCCGCTCCAGACCGAGATCATCGAGCAACGCGGCGAGATGGTCGACGTAGGCGTCGAGTTCGAGGTCGCGATCGGCCGGAGTCGTGTAGCCCTGCCCCGGGAAGTCGTAGGCGACGACGGAGAAGTGCTCGGCCAGCGCCGGTATGTTACGCGAGTAGGCCTCCAGGTGACCTCCCGTGCCGTGCATGAGCACCAGCGCAGGCCCGGATCCCGCCCGCAGCACACGGGTTCGCCATCCGCCGATCTCGCGGTACTCGATCGTATGAGCCACCGAACCGAGGTCGCCCCACATCGTCATCGCGCACCAGCTTCCTTCTGCATTGCCGTGGTGACGGCGAACCCGGCGAACCATTCCTTGATCGGCCGGTAGTACCGGCTGGTCATCTCGTACGAACCCTGCGTGGACAGGGCCGCGTAAGCCGCGATCCAGGTACGGATCTCGTGGGCGGAGCGGCCGGCCTCCGCGGTGAACCAGTCGTTCGGCTTCTCGTCGAACGCAGCGATGTCGCCCGACTCGAACGCGTCGAGCACCAAGGCATCCCACTCCGGGTTGAGGTCGTGGAAGTCCGTCGATCCCGCGACGAATGCCCCGGCGGCGGCAACGGTTCGAGACTCCCGTTCCCGGCGCTGATCCGCAGTCGGGTTGCGGCCGTGCGTGATCCGCGCGGCGACCTCCGGAGTCGCACCCTCGAGCCGCGGAACAGGCGGATCGTGCGAGAGCCCACCGGACCCGACGACGAGTACTCTCTTTCCGGATTCCCCCAGGACCCGCCCTGCCGCCTCCCCCAGCAGACGGGCTCGGTTCGCCGGGCCGAGCGGCTCGGCCACGCAGTTGACGAACACCGGAACCAGGGGCGGGATCCTGTCCACGGAACCGAACAGGAAGAGCAGAGGCTGGACGAAACCGTGGTCGACCTGCATCGCTTCGGACAACGCGATGTCGACACCCGAATCGAGTGCATGCCGCGCGATCGCGTACGCGGCGTCGCGGTCCACCGAGAGCGGCCCGCTCGGCAGGCCGTAGTCACCCACGGACGTCGCTGCTGCACCGACGCAGAACGACGGCATCAGGTCGTACAGGAATCCGTTGTAATGGTCGGGGGCGAAGACGAGCACGAGTTCGGGATCGAAGGCTTCCACGAAAGCCCTGGCTCCGGCTAGTTGTTCGCGCACTTCGCGCACGACGTCCGCCGCCGGATCGTGCAGGCCGATCAGCGGCGAGTGCGACGAGGCGCACAAGGCAAGCGGCATGGCAACTCCGTCCGTCGACCGGCCTGTCCTTGCCGGTGATGCCCCGACCGTTGTTCTGTATATACACAAGAAACCTCGGTATATACACGCGTGACGGTAGCATGCGACACACGGACCCACAACGAGCCCGGAGGGCGAATCCGGTTCGATCCCAATCGAACCGGTGGGATCGTCAGTCCGACAGCGTTGCGAGGATCTCGTCGGTGTGCTGCCCGTGCCGAGGTGCCGGCCGCGCCTCGGTGTACCGACCGTTCCAGCGCAGTGGCGATCGTGCGGTCAGGACGGGCCCGATCCCGGGCTGGTCGACGTACTGCACCACCGCGTCCGGGCGGGCCGCGAGATCGGCGGCGACCTCGTCCATCGTCCGGTACGGCGCCCACAGCACTCGGGTGCCCGCAAGGTCCGCTTCGACCTGCGCGAGGGTGCGCGACGAGAACCACGGGGCGAGGATCGCGGTGATCGCATCCCGGGCCTCGAACCGGTCACCTTCCGCCGCCAGATCGAGGCCGCGTTGCATCTCGAGCGCCGCGAACACATCCGCGGTTTCGGTGACCTCGACCAGCGCCCGCCACTGCCCCGGCGTCAGGCCGACGATCATCACCGAACGACCGTCGCTCGTGGGGAAGTCCGAGCCGTAGCTGCCGAACAACGCGTTCCCGATCCGGTCGCGACCGGCCCCACGCGCCTCCGCCTCGGCGAGCCAGCCCATGCTCGCGACCGCGGAGACCGCGACGTCGTCGAGGGCGAGTTCCAGGTAGCTGCCCTCACCGGTCCGGTCACGCCGGTGCAGTGCCGTGACGATGCCGAGCGCGGCGTGGATACCGGTGATCAGGTCCCACGCGGGCAACACGTGGTTCACCGGCGCGGTGTGATCGGCCGGTCCGGTCATCGACGGCAGTCCGACGGCGGCGTTGACGGTGTAATCGACGGCCGGGCTTCCGTCCGCGTTGCCGGCGATGTGCAGGTGGATCAGGTCGGGCCGGCGAGCGGCCAGCGCCTCGTGTGCGAGCCAAGGGGCATGCGCGGCGTTCTCGAGGACGATGCCCGCCCGGGCGATCAGATCGACGACCACCGCGCGGCCCTCGTCGCTGCGCAGATCCACCGCCAGGGACCGTTTCGCCTGGTTGAGACCGGTCCAGTAGAGGCTCTCGCCGTCGTCGGTGAGCGGCCAGCGCCCACCGTCGACGGCCCCGCCGACCGGGTCGACGCGGATGACGTCGGCACCGAGTTCGGCGAGCATGCGTCCCGCGGTGGGACCGGCGACGAAACTCGACAGGTCGACGACCTGGACGCCGTCGAGGGGGCGCGCGGTCACGACACCCGCTCGAAGATCGCGGTCAGACCCTGGCCACCGCCGATGCACATCGTCTCGAGGCCGTAGCGGGCACCACGGCGGTCGAGTTCACGCAGCAGGGTCGCGAGGATGCGCACACCGGTCGCGCCGACCGGATGCCCCAGCGAGATACCGGAGCCGTTGACGTTGGTGCGATCGAAATCCGCTGCGGTGAAATTCCATTCGCGGGTCACCGCGAGTGCCTGCGCGGCGAACGCCTCGTTGAGTTCGATCAGGTCGATGTCGGCGAGGGACAGACCGGCACGCTTCAGCGCCTTCTCGGTGGACGGCACCGGACCGATACCCATCTCGGACGGGGCGACGCCCGCGGCAGCCCAGGTCACGAGCCGGCCCAGCGGCCGCAACCCGAGACGCTCTGCGGTGGCACGGCCGGTGACGACACAGGCTGCGGCACCGTCGTTCTGGCCGCTCGCGTTGCCCGCGGTGACGGTCGCGTCGGGATCCTGCCTGCCCATGATCGGGCGCAGTTTCGCGAGGGTCTCGACGGTGGTGTCGGCGCGCGGGTGTTCGTCGCGATCGATCACCTTCGGCTCGCCCTTGCGCTGCGGCACGGTGACCGGCACGATCTCCTCCGCGAACTTGCCGGAGTCGATGGCCGCGACCGCGCGGCGGTGCGATTCGACGGCGAGTTCGTCCTGTTCGAGGCGGGAGATGCCGTACTTGTGCCGCAGGTTCTCCGCGGTCTCGAGCATGCCGCCCGGGACCGGATGGTTGCGTCCGCCGGCTGTGACGCGCCCGCGGGCGAGCCGGTCGTGCAGGGCCGCGGGGGCACCCTTGGCGCCCCAGCGCATCGATTCGGTGTAGTACTCGGCGCGGCTCATGGATTCGACGCCACCGGCGATCACGATGTCGGCGACACCGGTCTGGACGCGCATCGCCGCGTCGAGCACCGCCTGCAGGCCCGAGCCGCAACGACGGTCGAGCTGCAGCCCGGGGACGGTGACGGGCAGGCCGGCGTCGAGCGCGGCGACCCGGCCCATCGCCGGAGCCTCCCCGTTGGGGTAGCACTGGCCGAAGATCACGTCGTCGATCTGCTCGGGGTCGATGCCCGTGCGGGACACCAACTCCGACACGACGCGGGCGGCGAGGTCGGTGGCGGGCACGTCGACGAACATGCCGCCGTATCGGCCGACGGGGGTGCGCAGCGGTTCGCAGATCACCACATCGGTGGCGCCGGCGGTGGAATCAGTCACGGCGGTAGTCCCTTTCGCGATCGGTCCAGTTCTGCGCCCACTCGCGCAGCTCGACGGCCCTGATCTTCGTTCCGTTTCCGCCCACGGTGGTGGGCAGGTGATCGACGATGTGCACTGCCGACGGCACCTTGAACGCCGCGAGTTCCTCACGGCACCAGCGCTTCAGTACGTCGGCATCGGTGTCGGTGGACGCGTCGTCGGTGGGGACGACGAACGCGACGGCCTGCGTGTAGCCGCCGTCGCCGGCGATCCCGACGACCTTGACGATCCCCACGTCGGGGTGCTGCGCGAGGCGGTGCTCGATCTCCGCGGGGTCGACGAGGAATCCACGCAGCCGCAGCACATCTCCCATACGGCACACGAATCGATAGGCGCCGTCACCGGTCGCGACCGCGAGGTCGCCGCTCCGGAACCAGCCGTCGGCCGTGAACGCACGCTGCGCTGCCTCCGGGTTGCCGAGATAGGCGTCGACGACGTTGGGGCCGCGCAACTGCAGCTCACCCTGCTCGCCGTCGGGAAGGACGCGGTCGTCGACCGGATCGACGATCCGCGCTTCGATCCACGGTGCCACCGGCCGTCCGCCGCCGTTCCAGCGCACCGACTCCGGATCCTCGGCGGACCACAGCAGTGTGAGCGCGAAGACCTCGGACGAACCGAAGACACCGGAGGTGAGGGCACCGAATTCGTCGCGGGCCCAGCGGGCGACGTCGTGGGATCGACCCAGGAAGTCGGCGATACCGAGCCACTTCAGAGCCGACAGGTCGGAACGTTGCTCCGTGTGCCAGGTGTCGTACAGCCGTCCGAACAGGTCGTCGCCGCCCACCACGTGGGTGACCTTCAACTCCTGCATGCGGCGGAGCACCGCGGCGGCGTCGAACACCGGTTCCATGAGCAGGCTTCCACCACCGGCGAGCGTCGCCATGGCGGTGCTGAATCCGAACACTCCGGACACCGGCAGCACGCACAACGTCACATCGCCGGGGACCACTCCCATGATCGCGGCGTCGGCGCGACCGTGCCGCACCACCGCCGAATCCCGGTGCGCGGCAAGCTTGGGCGTGCCGGTGGACCCGGAGGTCGTGAACGCCACCGCAAGCAGGTCCGACGGATCGGCGACCGCACCGGCGGCGGTGACCGTCGCGGTGACCGGGGTGCGAGGTACGCGGGTGCCGCGGATGTCGCCGCTGCCGACGCGCCACGCTCCGCCGCCCAGGTCGAATCCTGCCGGGTCGATCGGTGTGGCCGGTGCGGACGGACCGGTGACCACCGCGACGGCGGGGGTGGCGACCTCGGAAGCCGATTCCGCTGCGGCACTCAACGTTCCGAACAGATCGAGGCCGTGGAAGGACGCGGCCACGGCGACCACCGCGGGGCGGGCGGCGACGAGGATGTGCGCGACCTCGCCGGTGTTGTAGCGGGTGTTGACGCCGATGACGTGGGCGCCGAGCGACGACGCGGCGAACTGCCACACCAGCGCGTCGGACCAGTTCGGCAGCATCACGGCGATGCACTGGCCGGATTCGATTCCGGCATCCGCGAGTTCGGTGCGCAGGGCCTCGACCTGTTCGCCGAAACGGGCGCGGGTGCAGGTGCGGATCTCGTCACCGACGACGTCGAAGGCGAGCGGCGCGTCCGGGTCGGTGGTGATCAACTCCGCGAGGAGTCCGGTCAGCGAGGTGGTGTCGGTGGTGGTCACAACGTAACCTCCTCGGAAATTCTTTCCGGGACAATAGTTTCGCCGAGCTCACGGAACCAGGTGTCGACGAGGGCAGCGAAGTCGTCGACTTCCTCCATCGGGTAGTGACCGATCCCGGCCAGCCCGGTGTACCGCGCGAGGCCGGGATGCGCCTCGTTGATGCGGACGGCCACCTGCTCGACCTCGGCGGCGCGGATCCACGGATCGTCGAGGCCGGCGACGAGATGGATGGGTGCGTCGATGAGGTGCAGACGGTCTCGGACGTCGTGGCTGCCCCAGCCGATCAGGTCGGACGAGGAGATCTCGGGGTCCTCTCGCTTGTGCATCGTCGCGATCACGCGTGCCTTGTCGTCGGGCACCGAGGTGCCCACCGACGCCAGGGTTCCGAGATAGGTGCGTTCGGCGCGAGCCGGGCCGGCGACGTCCTCGAGTTCCCGCCGCAGTCCGGCGACGTTGACGCGACCCGGACCGGCCTCGGCCTCCATCGCGACGGCGCCGGCCAGCGGACGTTCCGGGCGGACGGACAGTTCGAGGGTGAGCTTGCCGCCGATGGAGCAGCCGACCACATAGGGGCGCTCGATCTCGAGTTCGTCGAGGACGGCGCAGAGCCAGTCGCCGTAGGCGGTCAGCGACGTGACCGGTCCGCCCGGGGCCGGCTCGGAGCGTCCGTGGCCCGGCAGATCGGGCACGATGACGCGGTATCCGCGGGCGGCGAGGTCGCGGGCGACGTGACGGTACTGCACGCCGCTCTGCCCCGCGGTGTGGATGCAGAGCACGGTCGGCAACGTATCCGGCGCGGGATGCGCATCGGGGGTGACGATCTCGACGAACCCGAGGGCACCGGCGATCTCGAGGTAGCGCGCTTCGATCACGGCCGGACCTCCTGGGCGAGTGCGCGCGCGTGCGCGATGACGATGTTGAGCGGTTTGGTGAGTCGCAGGTACTCGTATCCGTCTCCGCTGGAGGAGAATTCGCCGCCGATGGCACGGCGCATGAAGTCGTCGCGTTCGGCGAGCACCACCTCGGCCCAGAGATGGGCCGGCGCAACGAAGGTGAAGGTCGCGCCGTGCGGGGTGCGCCGCGTGACGTCGACGATGCGGCCCTTGTAGATCCGCAGGTGCAGTTCCCGGTCGTCGCAGCGCAGGCCGATCGTGCCGTCCCAGCTCGACAGCGACGACGCGAACTCCGCGTCCTCGTCGAGACGTGCGCGCAGCAGCTCACCCCACGCCGCGGTGCAGAAGTCCAGCTCCTGACGCGCCGGGGCGGCGGTCGGATCGTCGAGTCGCCAGGTTTCGGTTCCGTACTCCCGCACGGTCCCCGTGTCGTCGACGAGCCGGACGTACCGGTCGACGATGCCGTCGGCGACGCGCGTGACCAGCACGTCCGCGTGAACGGTGTCGTCGTGGGTGACCGGACGGCTCGTGGACCAGGTGATGCCGGTCCGGGTTGCGCCGGGGATGGGCGGTGTCAGCAGTTCGGCGGCGATCGCCCCCGCGAGCGCACTGCCGCCGGGCAGGGCGATGCCGGCTTCGGCGAGCAGCGGGGCGAGTTCCCGTGCGGCTCCGGCGA
This sequence comes from Rhodococcus sp. HM1, assembly GCF_023218075.1. GTDB lineage: Bacteria > Actinomycetota > Actinomycetes > Mycobacteriales > Mycobacteriaceae > Rhodococcus. The sequence goes on from NZ_JALPTB010000026.1 coordinate 74,464, forward strand.
TTCGGTCTCCGACGGTGACGAGATCGGATGTCGTGAGGGTCATCAGTCTTCGACCCTTCCGAGCAGTTCGTCGGAGATGATGCGCATCTGGATCTCGCTGGTGCCCTCGAAGATCTTCGTCAGGCGCGCATCCCGCCAGTGCCGTTCGACCTGGAAGTCGGTGGTGTAGCCGGCACCGCCGTGGATCTGCACGGCCTCACTGGTGACCTGTTCGGCCATTTCGGTGGCGACGAGTTTGCACATCGACGCCTCGAGCGAGCAGCGCCGCCCGGTGTCGATGTCGGTGGCGACCGAGTACATGAGCTGGCGGGCCGCTTCGATGTCGGCCGCCATCTTCGCGATCTTGAACCGGAGGTGCTGGAAATCGCCGATGGGGCGGCCGAACTGGCGGCGGGTGTGGACATACGCGATGGAGTCCTCGAGCGCGGCCCGCGCCAGGCCGATCGCCCGCGCCGCGGTGTGCGCGCGGCCGACCTCGAGTCCCGACACGGCGAGGTAGAAGCCCTTGCCCTCCTCGCCGAGCATCGCCGACGCCGGGATGCGGAAGTTGTCGAACGACAGCTCCCAGGTGTTCCATCCGAAGTAGCCGATCTTGCGGACCTTCGTACCGGAGATCCCTTCCGGGAAGCTGCCGCGTTCCTTCTCCACCAGGAACGCGCTGATGCCTCGGTGCGGCTTGGCGGGGTCCTTGTTCGGGTCGGTGCGCGCGAACAGAACCAGGTAGTCGGCTTCGTCGGCATAGGTGCACCACATCTTGGTGCCGTTGACGACCCACTCGTCGCCGTCGCGGGTGGCGCGGCACGAGATGTTGGCGACGTCGGATCCGGCTTCGGCCTCCGAGAGCGCGTAGGCGCCGAGGTATTCGCCGCGGGCGACCTTCGGCAGCAGTGCCGCCTCCTGCTCCGGGGTGAAGCCGCCGCCCATGCCGTTGCCGCGGGCGAGCAGGCCCGACACGCTCATCCAGGCACGGGACAGCTCTTCGGCGACGAGGCAGTACTCGAAAACGCCGAGCCCGAGGCCCCCGTGCTCCTCCGGGATCATGATGCCGAAGAAGCCGATGTCGGCCATTTCCTTCTTCAGCGCATCCGGGATCGTGCCCTGGACGGGGTCGAGTTCGTTGGCGACGGGCAGCACCTTCGTCATCGCGAAGTCCCGCGCGAGGTCGCGGATGGCGAGGCGTTCCTCGGTGAGGTAGCGCGGGGTATCGGTGCGTGGCTGGGACGGCCGGTGGGTCATGGACACTCCCTCGATGGGCCGGGCAGGCGGGCAAGCAAGGCATTAACGCTTGTTCACCCAGTACAGCATGACCTCCGTCACCCCGTCAACGGCTGAACGCTACGAAGGCCGGTATCCGACGAGGTTGAGGGCGTAGACGCCGTAGTCGTCGGCGACCTGCTGGGCCGTGAGCGGACCCTCGGGCCGGAACCAGAGTGGGATGCCTGCGCACATCGTCAGCACCGCCGTGACGGCCTGATGAACGTGCGGAACCGAGAAAACACCCTGGTCGACGCCGTCTCGAGCAATGTCGACGAACAGCTGTTCCTGCGCGTCGCGGGAGCCGACGACGCGCTTGCGGTCCACTTCGCCGAGGTAGCGCAGTTCGGAGTTGGCCACCAGGCAGGCGCGGGGATTGCGGGCGGTGTACAGGGCGTGCGCCACGACCGCGGCACGCCAGCGATCGGCCGGATGCGCGCCGGCCTTGCGCAGGGCATTGCGGGTGACGGTGAACTGTTCGTCACTGGCCCGTCGCAGGATCTCGACGAGCAGTTCGGACTTGTTCTCGAAGTGGTTGTAGACGTTCGCAGCGCTGCAACCTGCACTGTTGGCGATATTGCGCATCGTCGCACCGTGGAATCCGGACGCATAGAACTCGTCGAGCGCCGTCTCCAGAATGCGTTCGCGCACCCCCACCTGCACACCAACCGACCGAGTGTTCATGTATCGGAGCGTAGAGGTCGATCAAACGACCAGCAAGAACCCCGACTTGACCACCCGATAACCCCTGGAATATGGTCCACCTCACATGAACGTGCGTTAATCACCGTCCATTATCGATCTCGGAGGATCACGCTGTGACCGCCATGGAGTTCACCGGCGAGGCCACTCTCGCCGACCGCATCGCCCGCCTCGAGGACCTCGAGGCAATCCGCTTGCTCGACGCCCGCTACTGCCGCCACCTCGACGACGGGGACTGGGACGCGCTGATGGACCTGTTCACCGACGACGGTGAATTCGACGGCCTGTCCCACCCGCGCGGGAAGGCCGAGATGCGCGAGTTCTTCGCCGGCCTCGCCGACGGCGGACTGACCGCCTTCTGGCACTTCATCACCAACCTGGAGATCGACCTCGACGGCGACCGCGCGACCGTCCGCTCGTTCCTGTGGCAGCCGTGCGTCACCGACGGGGTCGCGAGCGTCGCCGCCGGCCGGTACACGGATGAGGTCGTCAAGATCGACGGCCGCTGGCTGTACAAGGTCAAGCAGGTGCGCTTCCACTTCTTCGGACCACTCGAATCCGGTTGGGAAGAAAACCTTTTCGCATTGGAATCCGCACGCAACGCGGCGGTGCGGGCATGACCGAAACCGTCTCCTCGAACCCGACATGGGTGTGGATGCTCCAACTACCCGAGGTCGCCGAACTTCGCCGCCGCCGTCGCACCGTGACCACCGCGCTGGGCACGATCACGATCGTGTTGTTCGCGAGCTTCCTCGTCGGTTTCATCGCGCTCCCCGAGCTGCTGGGCAACACCTCGCTGCTGGGCGTCCCGCTGTCCCTGTGGGTCGTGTTCTCCCAATTCGCGGGAACCTGGGCGCTGGTCTGGGCGTATTTCCGGCTGTCCCGCACCTACATCGAACCGGCAGCGGACGCAGCGATCCGCGCGGTGTCCGACCATCGTGAGGAGCTCGTATGACCGGCGACGCCGATTACCTGGCCATCGCGATCTGCAGTGCCGTCATCTCATTGACCCTGTGGGTGACGTTCGCGGCGTCCCGTCGCGCCAAGAGCGCGGACGGATTCTTCGCGGCAGGCCGCTCGATCTCCAGCTGGCAGAACGGCTTTGCGATTGCCGGTGAATTCATCTCCGCAGGAAGCTTTCTCGGTACGACCGGACTGATCTTCTCCAAGGGCGTCGACGGAACGGTCATCCTGTTCACGTCGGTGATCTCGTTCCTGCCGGTGCTGTTTCTCCTCGCCGAGAAGATGCGCAATCTCGGCAAGTACACGCTCGCCGACGTTCTGGTGTTCCGCACCGAATCCCGCAACGTGCGTGTCGTCGTCGCACTGAGCACGATCACGACCGGCACGTTCGTCCTGCTGGCCCAGCTCGTCGCGGCAGGCGTACTGCTCGAATCGGTTTCCGGGATTCCGTTCTGGATGTCGGTGATCGTCGCCGGAACCCTCATGGGCATCTACGTGTTCGTCGGCGGCATGCTCGCGACCACCTGGGTTCAGGTCATCAAGTCGTCGATCCTTTCCGTCCTGGCGATCATCGTCTGCCTCGGCATTCTCGCGCAGTTCGGGTTCAGCTTCCCCAAGGTCCTCGATTCCGCCACCGACCACGCCGCAGCCGGCGATGCGATCCTCTCGCCCGGGCTGATCTTCGGTCAGACGAGCGCGCTCAACCTGATCTCGTACTCGCTGGCGTTCGCACTCGGCACCGCCGGCATGGCGCACATACTCATCAGGTTCTTCACCGTGCCCGAAGCCAAGACCGCACGGCGTTCGCTCGGCTGGACGGTCGCCCTGTGCAGCGGGTTCTATCTCATCGTCATCGTCATGGGCTTCGGAGCTGCCGCACTGCTCGGCGACGACGGTGCCCAGCGGGTCGGCGCGGGCGGCAACCTCGCCGCGCCAGTCCTCGTCACCGAACTCGGCGGCGGTGTCGGCACGGTCGGTGGTTCCGTCGCACTCGCCCTCGTGGCCGCTGTGGCATTCGCGAGCATCATCGCGGTGGTCGCCGGAGTTGTGATCTCGGCTGCCGGCACGTTCGCCCGGGATGTGTGGCCGACGCTCACCCGCAAGGCCCTTCCGGAGAATCTCGATGCCGGGTCCCAGGCCAGGGAGGACGACGCGCAGGCGCGAGTCGCCCGGATCGGTGCCGTCGCCTTCAGCGTTGTCGCGATCGGGCTGACCATGCTGATCGGTGACGACACCAACATCACCTACTTCATGGGCATGGCATTCATGGTTGCAGGTAGCGCGCACCTGCCCGCACTGGTGCTGAGTCTCAACTGGCGTCGGTTCAACAGTACGGGCGCGGTGTGGGGGATCCTCGTCGGGCTGGTCTCGACCGTCGTAAGCCTGATGTTCACCCAGGCGCTATGGCTCGGCGACGGACCGGCACCGCTGACCATCCAGCTTCCTGTGATTATCACAATGCCGCTCGGCCTGGCCGCCTGCGTGATCGGATCGCTCGTCGGCGAGAAACTCCGCGGGCGGAGTCCGCACGACGATGAGAAGTTCGCCGAGATGCTGGTGCGTGCGGAAACGGGCATCGGCGCGGAGATGGCATCCACCTCTCACTGACGCCGACGGCCCGGAGCTCTGCACCCGCTCCTTTCCGAGCGAATGTATCGCCTGCTCTGTTGAAGGAGACGAACGATACATTCGCTCGGAAATAGGGCTGTCCCTTATACACATCTCCGACC
>NZ_JALPTB010000027.1 GCF_023218075.1 Rhodococcus sp. HM1
GGTCGGCGTCAACGCCGCGGTGCTCGGCGGAGAAGAACGCAACCGCGGCGGCGCCGTCTCGGTCGTGCAGGCATTCCGGTTCGGCGGCGGCGCCGCGACCCCGATGGCGCTGACCCCGCTGTACGCGGCGGCACCGGTCGCGAGCTTCGTGCTGCCCGCGCTGCTGCTGGCGATCGTCGCGCCGATCGCGATGCCCAAGGACGCCGCGCCACCGAAGGACACCGAAACGCCCGACGACCGGGCTGCGCCCGGTGTGCAGAACCGGCGCCCGGAACCGCCACAAAGGCACACGAGCGCCGGAGGCGCCTGACAGCACCGGACCCGCCGCTGTGAGGTCTTCCTGATCGCCGCTTAACCCCCGTGCCGCCGAACCGTCACCGCGACGTCCGACCCTCGACGCATGACACCGACACCGCCCACCCCGGAGACCCTGCGCCGGCGGCTGCTCGTCGTCGGAAACGGCATGGCCGGCGCACGCACCGTCGAGGAAATCCTTGCGCGCGGCGGTCGCGAGCAGTTCGACATCACCATGATCGGCGACGAGCCGTACGGCAACTACAACCGCATCATGCTCTCGCACGTGCTCGCCGGTGAGGCCGGCGTCGACGACGACGAGCTCGTGCTCAACCCCATGAGCTGGTACCGCGAGAACGGCGTCACCCTCTACGCCGGCGACCGCGCGATCGAACTCGACCGGTTCGCCAAGACCGTCACCTGCGAATCCGGCCGCAAGGTCGACTACGACCTGCTGATCGTCGCGACCGGTTCCAACACCTTCTTCCCGAACATGGACGGCCTCCGCGAAACCGACGGCCGCCTCGGCCGCGGCGTCTTCGGATTCCGCACCATCGCCGACACCAACGGCATGCTGCAGATGGCCGAGGCCCACGACGACGTGTCCGCCGTCGTCATCGGTGGCGGCCTCCTAGGTCTCGAGGCCGCCTACGGTCTACGCACCCAGGGACTCGCCGTCACCGTCGTGCACTCCCCCGGGCACCTGATGAACCAGCAGCTCGACGAGCGCGGCGGGCGCGTGCTGCGCACCGAGATCGAGAAGCGCGGCATCACCGTCCTCACCGGCACCCGCACCACCGCGATCCTGCGCGACGACCGCGGCGCCGTGACCGGCGTGCGCTTCGCCGACGGCGACACCGTCGCCACCGACATGGTCGTCGTCGCCGCCGGCATCCGGCCCAACACCGAATTCGCCCGAAACGGCGGCCTCGTCGTCGAACGCGGCATCCTCGTCGACGACCAGATGCGCTGCGAGGACGAATCCAGCGTCTACGCCGTCGGCGAATGCGCCCAGCACCGCGGGGAGGTGTACGGCCTCGTCGCCCCCGTGTGGGAACAGGCCGTCGTCCTCGCCGAACACCTGACCGGCACCAACCCCGACGCCGCCTACACCGGTTCCCGCACCACCACCAAGCTGAAGGTCGCCGGGATCGACGTCGCCGCGATGGGCGTCAAGGGCCCCGAACGCGAAGACGACGAGTTCGTCCAGTTCTACGATCCGCGCAGCGGCGTGTACAAGGCCGTCGTGGTCCGCGACGGCACCCTGATCGGCGCGATGCTGCTCGGCGACATCGGCAAGGCGTCGATGCTCGCGCAGGCATTCGACGGCAAGATCGACCTCCCCGAGGACCGCGCGGCGCTGCTGTTCGACATCGGCGAACCCCAAGGCCCCGACGTGGCCGCGGACCTGCCCGACGACACCCAGGTGTGCAACTGCAACGGCGTCACCAAGGGCGACCTCGTCGCCTGCGTCCACAGCGGCGCCGCCACCCTCACCGAGGTGTGCGCGAAGACCCGCGCCGGCAAGGGCTGCGGGTCCTGCAAGGGCCTGGTCGCCGACATCGTGGCCTGCGCGGCCGGCGGTGAACTCGCCGACGACCCCGCCGCCGACTGGTACGTCCCGTGCATCCCGCTCAGCAAACCCGATCTGAGCGCCGCGATCCGCGCTCGGGACCTGCGCTCGGTGTCGCAGGTGTTCGCCGCGCTCGCACCCGGCGGGGAGGACGCGACCGCGAAGATGCCGCTCGCGTCGCTGCTCCGCGTGGTGTGGGGACCCGACTGGATCGACGAACGCGGCGCCCTGTTCATCAACGACCGCGTGCACGCCAACATCCAGCGCGACGGCACCTTCTCGGTCGTCCCGCAGATGAAGGGCGGCGTCACCACCCCCGACCAGCTGCGCCGCATCGCCGACGTCGCCGACCGCTACTCGGTGCCGATGGTCAAGGTCACCGGCGGCCAGCGCATCGACCTGCTCGGCATCCGCAAGGAAGACCTTCCGAACGTGTGGGCCGACCTCGGCATGCCGTCCGGATACGCCTACGGCAAGTCCGTGCGCACCGTGAAGACCTGCGTCGGCAGCGACTACTGCCGGTTCGGTCTCGGTGACTCCACCTCGCTCGGCATCGCCATCGAGGACCGCTTCCAGGGCCTCGAGACGCCGGCGAAGCTGAAGTTCGCGGTCGCGGGCTGCCCCCGCAACTGCTCCGAGGCACTGTGCAAGGACTTCGGGATCGTGGCGGTCGGCGACGGCCGCTGGGAGATCTACGTCGGCGGGGCCGCCGGCGCGCACATCCGCAAGGGTGACCTGCTCGCCACCGTCGACTCCGGTGACGAGGTCCTGACCATCGCGGGACGGTTCATCCAGTACTACCGCGAGAACGCCCGATGGCTCGAACGCACCTACGACTTCGTACCGCGCCTGGGCATCGACCGCCTGCAGGCATTGCTGCTCGACGACGAGGAGGACATCGTGACCGGATTGGACGAACGGATCGCGGCCGCGATCGCCGGCTACCGCGACCCGTGGCTCGAACGCACCGCACCGAAATCCCCGGCGCAGTTCGCCCCGTCGCTGCCGCTGCTCCCGCTCCCCCAGGTTCCGGTCCGATGACCGCCCTGCACGACGGAGTGACCGTCGACGTCGGAGCGATCACCGACCTCACCGCGGGCGAAGGCCGCACCTACGCCGTCGACGGCCGGCAGATCGCCGTGTACCTGTTGTCCGACGGCACCCTTCGCGCCACGGACGCGATGTGCCCGCACAAGGCCGGTCCGCTCGCCGACGGCCAGATCGACGACGCGGTCGTCGTGTGCCCGCTGCACCAGTACTCGTTCTCCTTCGACACCGGTGCCTGCACCACCCCCGGAATCGGTTCCGTGCGAACCTTTCCGGCCCACGTGGTCGACGGACGGATCCTCCTGACGGTGACCTAGAGGCGATCGACGACCGCAGTGGTTACGGTGGGCGGAACCGACGAAGGCACCGTCCGATGAGCCACCCCGTCATCGTCGAACACAGCTCGATCGCCGCCGCCGAGCCGACCGACGTGTGGACCCGCATCACCGACCCGGCCGGCATCAACGACGAACTGTCACCCCTGCTCGCGATGCGGATGCCGCGCCGGATGCGCGGCACCACCGTCGACCGCGTTCCGGTGGGAGAACCACTCGGGAAAGCTCCGCTACTGCTGTTCGGCGTGCTCCCGGTCGACTACGACGCCCTCACCATCGCCGAACTCGAACCGGGCCGCCGCTTCCACGAGAAGTCGACGATGCTGACCATGCATCGGTGGGAACACGAACGCACACTCACCGCGGCCGGTCCCGGTCGCACCCGCGTGCACGACCGGCTCACGATGGAACTACGTGCCCCTCTGGCGCGACTCCCCTACGGCCACGAGCTGGCCCGCCGGATCGTCACAGGACTCTTCGAGCACCGCCACCGACGCCTCGCACGTCACTTTGCGGGTGTTGCCTGCTCGTAGTGGTTGGTGAGTTACAGGGGACGAGAGTTCGGTTTCGAGGTGATGGGTGTACGGGTGGATGATATTCGGTTATTCTTTCCGTTCCGTCATGCCCGGAATATCTCCCATGGTTGTTGCGGCTGTCCATATCACCACCTCGGAGGTCTGTGGAGTCCCGAGCTTTCGACATCCACCGCGCCGGATTTCCGGTGATCCCAGGGTGATCGCCCGGCGGCGCTCCCCTCCCCCACAACGTCTCACGGGGCGCGTAGACGCTTTTCCCCCTGGGGATTCCGCGTGGTCGACGGGCGTGATCCTTGCCGGCGCCCGATCGAACCGACGACCGCTCCCCCGATCGGATCCGAAGGTCTGGCTCGGCCCTGCTGACGAAGAATGGGGTCGCGCGAGCGGCTAGGTATCGGAAGAGTTTTGCATTTTTGTGAGTTCCGTGCGTTCCAGAATCTTACGCCTGGTGAACTGCAGCTCCGACGTTCCCGTTGCGGGGATACGCTTGCTGTCGCTGCTCTTTCAGCCGGTCGACAGATCGATCCCACCGACGTAGGGAAATTCACATGTCGGAAAACGAACCGGATGTCGTACTGGGGCCCTTCTCCTCTCCGGATGCGCAAGCAACGCCGTGGGCGTCCGCGCTGACGGTTATCGATGCGGCAGAGGTGTTCTGGCTTTCCACCGTGCGCCCGGACGGGCGTCCACACGTGACGCCGTTGCTGGCGGCATGGAGTTTGGGCGGTCTGTGCTTCACGACCGGTGCTCAGGAGCGCAAAGCGCTCAACCTCGAACACAATTCGCACTGTGCGCTCACGACCGGCACGAATTCTCTGACCGGTGTGGACGTCGTCATCGAGGGCGTCGCAACGGCAGTGGGTGAGCGCACCGAACGTGCACAGGCCCTCGCAGACTTCGAGCGGAAGTACGGTCCCCACCTGACCGGCCGCGACGGTGCCTGGAATCGATTGGCCGAAGCCGTCATTGCCGGTGACATCCGGCTCTATCGAGTTGCGCCGACGGTCGGCTTCGCATTCGGCAAGTTGCCGACATCCAGCCAGACCCGCTACACATGGCCGAGCCGGTGAGAGCGATGTCGGCATTGCAGCACCGGATCCGAGGTCTGCTCGACGAATTCGTCGACACCGGAGCCGAAACCGGCTTACAGGTTGCCGTTTACCACCGCGGCACGCTGGTCGTCGACGCCGTCGCGGGCGTCGCCGACAGCCGAACCGGGCGCGCAGTAGCCTCCGAGACCCCGTTCTTCAGCTTCTCCGCCGGCAAGACCATGACTTCACTGATCGCTCACCTGCTCGTGCGGACCGGCGCCCTCGACTACGACACACCGGTAGTCGACCTGTGGCCGGAGTTCGGTGCCCACGGCAAGGAGACCGCGACTCTTCGTCACGTGCTGACCCATACCGTCGGGATACCGGCCATGCCTCGTGACATCGGCCCGGCCGACCTGCCGGATTGGCAGCGGGTCTGCACCGCCATCGCCGACGCCGAACCACGCTGGCGCCCCGGGGCCGAAACCGGATACCACTCGTACACCTTCGGCTATCTCGTCGGCGAGATCGCACGCCGCGCTACCGGCAGAGCGATGCGGCAACTCCTCCGCGACTGGGTCGCCGCACCGCTGGGTCTCGAAGGTGAGCTGTATTTCGCTGTGCCGCGCACCGACCTGGATCGACTGGCACGGCTCGAAGATTCCGTACCGCAACCACTTCCCCCGGACGACGGCATTCTCTCGCCGTGGGAAAGGCAGCCCACCGCAGCCCTGGGCAACAGTCCCGAGATCCTGCAAGCGGACATCCCCTCGGTCGGCACCTTCACCGCGCGAGGAATCGCCGCCGTGCACGCCGCGGTCCTCGACGGCAGGCTCATCGATTCACGCCGACTCGAGGAGGTGACGGCGCCGGCTTTCGAAGGCACCGACCAGGTATTCGGAAACTATGCGCGCATGGCCCTGGGCTATCCCCTCGGCCGCCTCGGTGCTCCGCCGGACGAGACACCCACCACGTTCGGTTGGGTCGGGGGCGGCAGCAGCTACGTCTGCGCCGACACCGCCACCGGCACCGCTTTCGCCATGACCAAGACCCGCCTCACTCCGCATCTCGACACCGCCCGACGACTCGCCGACGTGACCGCAGCCGAGATCCCCCGGCATTCCCGAGACTCGGCACCCTGACGCTCCTCGCGTCACGGGACCCCGATCGTCCGTCCCGTCAGGGTTCGGCGGTCACATCGTCTCCCGGATTGTTCGGTGCCCCGGCCGGACGCCGCCGCAACCAATCGATTCCCATGCCCAACACCACGATCGAGACTCCCACCACCATCACCGACACCCGGTGGCCGTCGCTGCTCGTCGCCGCGATCCCCTTCCCCTGCAACGGTGCGTATGCGGTCCACCCGTACTTCGCGGACAGGGGCACGAGGATCGCCGCAGGGGCCATGAGCGCCGTCACCGCGATCGTCGGCTCCGACGGCAGGCAGGAGGCGATGAGAAACGCGGCCGCGAGGGGGAACAGAACGAGCACGGCGACCCGGTGGATGTTGTCCCCCGCCGGGCTCTCCACCAGGCCGGTCATGGCCACGACCACGAGTCCGACAATGCCGAACCACGGGCAGCGTACCCGGATGCCCACCACCGACCCGAGCGCGGCCGGCACCACCGGAAGCAGCAGCGTCCACCACCGCTCCGTGTACCACGCGAGTTCGCTCGGACCGACGAACGCCACCGCCGTCCCGGCGAGCAGCACAGCGGCCGCCGGACCCGGAATCCAGGCGGCGACGGCGAGCGTAACCGGGATCAGAGCCAGCCCACCCCACCACCAGCCCGAGAACACCGTGGTTCCGTGCAGGCCGCTCACCGACCCGACGAAACGCCAGTGCAGGATCAGCCAGACCGCGGGAAGGACGAGCCCGACCAGCACTCCCCTCCCCCGCAATCGGACGTCTTCCGTGGGGGCGGTCCCGGTGTCCGCCTGCCACATCAGCACGAAGACGGCGAGCACCGCGGCTGCGACGAGCACCAGGAGAACCACGTCGGGCTCGGACGACGCCGGCAGATAGTCAACATACCGGCGTGGAGACGACTCGCGTTCCATCCGCGCAAGAGGTTCGGCACACAGGATCCCCGCGAGAGCTCCTGCAGCGACGGCGATCTGACCGTGCCCCGCAGCGAGGGACGGAACGGTCGCGGCCAGGGCACCGAGGAGCAGGCCCGCCCCGGACGCTGCAGCGAACACCCCGTACTCGCCTCCCCACGGGGCCGCCGAGAGACCCATCAGCACGAGGCCGACCGCGGCCGCAAGCGCACGATGCGACGGAACCCGCACGCCCCAGGCGACCACTGCAGCGATGAATGCGCCCAGGGTCACGCCGACGGCGCCGCCCGAGAACAGCAGACCGATCCTGCTGCCACCGGTGATGAACGCGAACGAGTCGGTGGTGGTCGATGCCAGGGCCGATCCCGCGGCAAACGCTCCGACGGCGAGACACAGTTGGAGACTGCGATAGCGCATGAGCCATACGCTTCAGGACGGCGTGGGTTTCGGACGGGCGGCGCGCCGAGCGGGTGATCAGTTCGAGATATTCCAGGGTTCCGTCCCGACCGGATTCTTTGTCCGGATGGGACGTACGGAACGCAGTCGTAGAGGCCCTACTCGGTGGGCAGCGACCGCAGCGACTTCACCGTCGCATCGACGGCGCGCGCCGCCTCGGCGCCCTTCTTCACGAAGTGCCGGGTGAAGTACTCGACGTGTTCGTCGTGCTCGTGGAAGTTGTGCGGGGTGAGCACGACGGAGAAGACCGGCACGTCCGTGTCGAGCTGGACGCGCATCAGGCCGTCGATCACCGCGGTCGCGACGAAATCGTGCCGGTAGATGCCACCGTCGACGACCAGCCCGGCCGCGACGATGCCGTCGTAGCGCCCGGTCTGCGCGAGCCGGCGGGCATGGAGCGGGATCTCGAAAGCACCCGGCACCTCGAAGAACTCCAGAGAGTCCGTGGAATGCCCCAGCGCCACCATCTCGTCGGTGAAGCCCACCCGGGCCTGATCGACGATGCTGCGATGCCACGTGGCCTGGATGAACGCGTACCGACCGAGACTGTCACTCATGGCGTCGAAACTATCGCATCGCGTTCCCCTCCTCCGCGCCGACAGGCGCAGCCGCCTCCCCCCGAGGCCATCCTGGTGACCAAGGGCCCGCACCGGACACTGATTCTGAAATTCTTGCTGTTCCGTTGCAGACAGAGAGAGTACTGTGATGGGTGTGACTGTTGCGGATGATTCCACCGGATCGGTCGAGGTCGTCGGCCCTCGCCCCGAACGCCACATCGACATCTATCGCCGCGCGGTGGCGAGCCTCGAGGCCTGCCTTCCCCTCGGGTGGTCGGTGACCGCCGACCGCGCCCGCTCCCCCGAAGCACCCAAACGCATCCTCGTCACCGCGCCCGACGGAGACTCCGTCTCCTATTCCGTCATCACGTCCCGGGGTGTACTCAGCGGCGACATCGCGCGGATCGCGGCCGAACTCACCGAGTCCGACCGCGGGTTCGTGTGCGCCCACTACCTGTCCGATCCGGTGCGCCGCCAGCTGGACCAGCACGGCATCTCCTACGCCGACGCGACCGGCAATCTCACACTCGTCGCCGCCCGGCCCGCGATCTGGGTGCGCAACCGCGGTGCCGACGCGGATCCGTGGCGCGGGCCCGGCCGGCCCTCGGGGGTGCTGACCGGCGAACCGTCCGAGCGGGTCGTGCGGGCGCTCGCCGACCACGTCGGCGACATGTCGGTTCCCGAGCTGATCAAGCTGTCCGGTGCATCCACCGGCGCCGCGTACCGGGTGGTCGAGGTCCTCACCGAACGTGAACTGATCCGTCGGATCCCCCGCGGCCCTGTCACCTCCGTGCGTTGGGAACCGATGCTGCGTGCGTGGGCGGCGGATCGGAAGCCCTGTGCCACTCGCAGTTTCGCCGCACCCGACGGGCTGGATGCGGTGCGGACCCAGCTCGCCGAGCGTATCGACCTCGGGTATGCCCTGACCGGCGTGGGTGCGACGGACTACGCACCCACGGATCTGCTCGAGGTGTACGCCGACGATCCGGACGAGTTCGCCGCCGCCCTCGGGCTGCGCCCGGTGGACCGCGCCGCGGACGTCGTGGTGGCGATCCCGTGGACGCCGGTGGTCTTCGACCGGATGGAGCGGCGGGAGGGGTTGCGGTTCGTCGCACCCGCGCACGTCTACGCGGATCTGCTGGCCGGACCGTTCCGCAATCCGGACGCGGCCGACCATCTGAGGTCCCGCATGGAGGCGGACGAGTCGTGGTGGCGGCGGCCGGTCGGACGGGGTCTGTGAGGGTTCCGCTCAGAGCCCGAGTTCGGTGACGGCATTGCCGACGAGGCCGGCGTGGTGGCGGCTGTAGAGCGCGACCATCCGTTCGTCGGCGTGCCCGGTCTGCGTCATGATCGTCTGCGTCGTGGCGCCGTTGCGCACCGCCTGGGTGACGAATCCGGCACGCAGGCTGTGCCCGCCGAGCGTGGCCACGAGTTCCGGGCTGAACCCGGCCTGGCGGGCCCGCCGCCGGATCATCGAGTGCACCGACTGGCCGGTGAGGACTCCCGAACCGATCGACCCGGTGCGATGGACGGGCCGGAACAGGGCACGGTCCGGGCCGGCCGTCTTCGACGCCAGGCCGCGGCAGTGGTGGTCGCCGAGTTCGTCCACCGCATCCTCGAGCAATGACACCGCGGCCGCACGACCACCGTCGTCCCACACGTCGAGCACCTCGCGCCACCGCCGGTACGCGCACACCGGGCAGGTCTGCGGATCGCGGCCGTACGGCAGCGTGACGACGCGGCCGTGGGCGTCGCGGTCGGTCTTGGAACGACGGATGGTGACGTAGAGGCCGTCCGAGCGGTGCGCGACGACGTCGGAGACCGCGATGCCGCACAGTTCCGAGCGTCGCAGCGCACCGGCGAGCCCCATGAGCAGCAACGCCGAATCGCGACGTTCGGCGACCCGGTCCGCGAACCCGGTCGCGGCCGCACGCATGGTCCCCACGATGGCCCGCACGTCCTCGGTGAGCAGCGGCGTGCGCCGAGCGGCGGGGGTCGCGCGACTGCGCCGGATTCCCCGCAGCAGATCGCGCACGGTCTCGTTCCGCCCCGGGACCGGCAGGCCGGCGAGAGCGTGCACCTTGTTGATCGTCGCGACCCACCGCGCCAGAGTGGACGGCGCATATGCCCACCGGCCGTCGGGACGGAGGTCGCCGGACTTCTCGGTGAGATACCAGCCGAGCAGTTCCGGCGACGCGGGCAACGGGGTGTTTCCGGATCCCTCACACCAGCGGACGAACTTGTCCCAGTCGGCGGTGTGCGCGGCACGGGTGTTGTCGGAGGACGCCTTCTCGCGCAGCCGGCGCATCGCATCCTCGGCGCCGTCCGGGAGATTCGGTGGCGCCCCGGCCGGTCCGGGAGGCGCGAGAGCGCCGGAGGACACCAGTTCCGCGCCACCGTCATCTTTCGTCACTGTGACACTCTCCTTCGTCCCGGCCCCGTCCGACTCAACGCACCGTATCCACCGCGGTGGAGCACCGCCCGATGCGACGATGGATCGGCGTGTCGACCGGACAACCCACCACCTCTCGAGGGAGGGCCATGAACATCCACGCCGTCGCCGATCCTCTGCCGACCGCCTGTGCCCGCGTCTACGGAGAACCGCACGAGACGGCGGACGGCACCACCATCATCACCGTGACGGACCTCCGGCGCCCCTGGTTCCGGCGCAACGATGCGGCGCCGGTTCCGAAGCCGTTGGGGGTCTACGTCGTTCACCACGGTGAGGTCCGCTGGGAAGCGGCGGTCGACGGGACGCGGATCGCGCTGATGGGCGAGCTGATCGGGTTGGTCGCCGCCACGATCGCCACCCTCGCCATTCTCCGCCGGCCGCCGTGGCCGGATGTGCGCATCGGCTGACGCTCGCAGCCCATTCCCCCTGGTCGAAGGGCATTTTTCGCCGGCACCCCAGGGGCGCCCGGCACTGCGGTGCCGGGCGTGCCCCACCCCTACCCAGTTTTTCGAGCCCCGCGCGACCTTGATCGTCATAAGTGGGGATTATGACGATCAAAAGGAATACATGCGGACATATGCATGTACGCATGCTTAGAACATGATTTCCGAAACCCAAGTCAAAACAACCACCCATCCTGCAAAGAGCACCCGTCGCTACCTGCAGTTTTGGCGACATTTGGCATTCTCTTTCGTTTCGTTTCAAGTAACGTTACGTGTATTGTTATGTTATAAATGTTGTTCAAGGTGCTGAAGGGGCCGAAAAATGGGCGAGAACGAAGCTGTCGAGGAGTCGAAGCCGCGCGTCGGCAGGCCGCGCAAGTACGCCTCCCCCGCCGATCGGGTGCGCGCACACCGCGAACGGGAACGACAGCGGAAGGAAGCGGCCCAGCTCGCAGAACTCACCTCCCCCGCGGATCCGGCCGAAGGCGCGAGCAACCTCGCGGCGGCGGTGTCGTCACTGCGCGCGTTGACCGCGGCGAGCCTCGAGCAGTACAACGCCGTCGCGGCGCAGATCACGGCAGCCGTCGACAAGCTCACCGATCCCGCGGCGCTCGAAGCACAGCTGAACCGGGCCTCGACCGAACTTGCCAAGGTGAAGGCCGATGCGGACGCGAAGATCGTCCGCCTGCGCGAGCAGCTGGCGCAGGCGACCGAGGATCGCGAGAACGCCGATGCTGCGGTGAGTGCCGTCGACGCCGAACTCGCCGACGCCCGCGCCGCCCACGCCGAGCAGCTCCGGGAGCTTCGGGAAACGCATCACGCCGAACTCGCGCGGATGGCCGACGAGCACGCCGCGACGTTGAGCCGCTGGCAGGAACAGCTCGCCGATACGCAGGAGGAGCACGAGCAGATCACCGCGGAACTGCGGAGCACCGTCTCCGAGCTGACCGCGAAGATCACCGAGACCCGGGACCTACTCGAGCGGGCCGGTGAGGAGCGCGATCGCCTGGCCGCCGACCTGCAGGACACGCGCGCCGAACTCGCGCGCGTCCGCGCTTCGCTCGAGCGGGAGTCCGCCGCGCTCGAACGCGTCGAATCGGAGCTGGGCGCCGAGCGCACACGCAGCGCGGACCTGCGCGATCACCTCGAGCAGGCACGCGTCGCGGCCGCGTCGTCGGCGGCGGCCGAGGCCGCCGCGCGCGACCGCGGGGACGAACTGCGCGCCGAAATCGCCGAACTGCGAACCGAACTCACGGCCGCCCGTGCTCTTCGCGCTACCGAAAGCACCGAGAACGTCGCCGAAGACACCAAGAACCAAGACACTGAGAAGGAGAAGCATCCCCCGGCGTAGCGACCGGTACCGCCTGCGAGCGGCCGGCGCAGGGAGTCAGGCCGCGCAGACCCCGAACACGGGGAACCGGTCGGCGGGGAGGGCGGACCGCAATTCCACCCGTACCGGCGCGTCGGCGGTATCGGGGAACGAACCTTCGATCTTCGAGTAGACCCATGGTCCGTCGTCGAGTTCGACGATCGCGATCGTGAACGGCTCCTGGTCGCGGTGCCGTCCGTGCGACGCGTGGTGCAGCACTTTCCACGACACGATCGAGCCGGCACCGGAACAACACACCGACTGAAGTTCCGCGCTTCCGCACGAGGAGCACTTCGGCGTCTGGGGTGCGAAGTGGGTGTCGCAGCCGTCGCACCGCAGGATGGTCAGGGCGTTGCGCGTCGTGGAGGCCGGGCGAACGGGGTCGAGGTCGGCGGCCATCGAGGTCCTTTCCGCGATAGGGATCGTCTGCAAGACACAGCCGGAGCACCGCGTCGGCTGTGTTTTGTCCCCATCGAGGGTGACGGCGGGACTCCCGTCGTCATCCTCATTCGACGGTAGGTCGCTTCCGTCCGGATTCCTTCGGGCTGCCGGCACACAGAGCCGGTGGCGCGCTGGGCTGTCCGCACAAGAACATCGGCCCCGTCCAGCGCTGCGATGTGAGGTTCGTCCCGCACGAGGTCTCCGGTGAGGACCGTCACGCCGTCGACCGCGTTCGGACCGACGACGACACTGTGCGCTCCGCCCAAGCGTCGCAACATTCAGTGTGCACGCAGACCGGTGAATCCTCCCTAGGACACTCCTACCGTCGAACAGGAGGGTGCAACCCGGTGGACGGGTCGCACTCGGCCCCTGTCGCTTCTCCTGCGGATCGATCGAGTGGGCACGAGTTCCCCCGTAAGGAGTTCATTCACATGACCACCGGACCTCACCTGCACGCGCCGTCGCACCTGCTCGAGGGGCCCCGAACGTACCGCATGCACCATGGCCTTCACGAACCCACCGCCGTTCTGCGCCGGGAGTTCCGCGGTGCCAGCCTGCAGGCCCGGTTGCTGGCGCGGTCGATGCGGATGACGCTGCGACCACTGCTCGGACTGTGGGGCCGCGCCCCCGGACTGCCGTGGCCGACCGGGTTGCTCGACCTCGCCGGAACCCTGCTACCGCCCATCGAGGGAACCCGGTGTCGTCCGGTCGTCCTGACGAACTGTGGCGGGTCCTGGGTCGAGGCGCCCGGGGCCGGGGACGAGCGCGTCGTTCTGTACATGCACGGTGGCGCCTTCCTGTGCGGTGGCCTGAAGAGCCACCAGCGCCTCGTCTCCCGGATCTCCGCGGAGGCCGAGGCAGCGGTGCTGGCGGTCGACTACCGGATGCTGCCCGCCCACTCCATCGGAGATGCGGTCGACGACGGGGTGGATGCCTACGAGTGGTTGCTGTCCCGGGGTTACCGGCCCGATCAGATCGTCGTGGCGGGAGACTCCGCCGGCGGTTACCTGGCATTCATGATCCCGCTGGCTCTGCGGGACCGGGGCTTGCCGGCGCCCGGGGCCATCGTGGCGCTCTCGCCGCTGACGGAGCTGGATCCCAGCCGCAAGCTGGGACATTCGAACGCGGAACGCTGTGCGCTGTTGCCGGGGAATGCGTTCGAGGGGCTGGCCGGTCTGTCCTACCGTCGCGACGCCCGCGTGCGTGCCGGGTCCGACAGGCCCGGCCGGGTGTGCCCGGTGGACGCGGATCTGTCGGGCATGCCGCCCGTCCTCATCCAGGTCGGCTCACACGAGTTGCTCCTGGTCGACGCCGAGCTGATCGCCGATCGCCTCGCCTGGTCCGGCACCCGATGCGAACTGCAGGTCTGGGACCGGCAGGTGCACGTCTTCCAGGCCGCGGCCGACCTGCTGCCCGAATCGCTGCAGGCGATCGGCGAGATCGGAGAGTTCATCCGGGCCACCGTTCCGAGCCGCATGGCGGCCGCCGGTGGCGGGGTGTCGGCGGCCGGGGGATCTTCGTTCACCTGGCCGATGCGGGAGTCGCGGTCGGCGCGGTGAGCACGGCCGAGCCGAGCCAATGGCACAGAGCCAGGGCGTTCTCGAGGTCGAGCCGGGACTCCCGCACGCTCCGGCCGAGCAGTTCTTCGGCCTTGTTGATCCGATACGCGACGGAGTTGCGGTGCATGTGCAACTGGGTCGCCGCGGCGATGTAACTGCCTCCGCTGGAGAGGAACTCGAACAGGGTACGACGCAGCTGCTCGGCGCCGAGATCGTCTGCGGCGAGCGGCCCCAGGACCTCACCGACCCACGACCGGGCCGCGTCGAGGTCGTGGCACATCAACGCCACCGCCCCGACCGCGCTGATCGGAACGAATCGCGGTCCCGGCAGCTGCGAGGCCTGCGCCACCGATCTGGCCTGAGCGGCCTGCCGATGGGTGCGGACGAACCCGTCGACTCCGTCCTGCGGGTCTCCGAAGGAAACGATGAACGGGCGCTCCCAGCCTGCGACGATCGGGGTCAGCTCCGTGAATTCGACCTGCGAGACCCCACCGAGCGGAATCCACGCCCAGCCCGTGTGTTCGTCGAACGGTTCGAACAGCGCCCGGCTTCCCGCCCCGAAATAGTCCGCGAGCGTGGTCACCGCCTGTTCGAGTTCGGTCAGCTCGTTGTCGGCGGTCTCGGTGTCGTCGGTCCAGACCATCACGCCCAGGTGGTGCTGGCCGAGACGGTAGCCGAGGGTGGCTTCGGCGTCCGTGACCTCGATCGGGCGGCCCGCGAGGATGTCGTGAATCCGCGCGGAACGGGACGCGTTGCGGTTGAACAGCCACATGTCGCGCTCGGCCTCGTACACCCCGAGCAGGCGCTGGGACACCCCGTCGATGCCGGCGGACAGTTTCGTCAGGATCATCACGCCCGCCTGCATGACCGCCTCCGTGTCGTTGCCGAGGCCCGCGAGCACCTCGAGGCACCACCGGAGGATGCAGTCCTGGGCGAGGCGATTGCTCCGGTCCACGACCGTGACCGGTAGTCCCTGCCGGGCGAGCGTCCGGACGAGACCGTACGACGCGTCGGGGATCTCGATCTCGTCGAGGTCGTCGCGCAGGAACCGGGTGATGACGGCGACGCCGTCCCACGCGGCCCGGTCGAGTGCGCCCCGGGTCGGACGATCCGCGGACATCGCGCCGATTTCCGAGGTGAGCCGGTCGATCATGGCTTGCGCGATCTCGCCTTGCCGCGTGACCGAGAGTTCGGCGACCTCGGCCACCAAGGCGCGGGCAACAGCACCGGAGTCGGCACCGCCACGAGCCTGGGCATGTACTTCGCGACCGGTCATCTTCCTCGTTTCCGGAGAACTTCCGATGAACGAGCGTACTGCGTCGGCGGGGGATCCGGCGGCCGATGCGCGGACGCCACCCGGTACGTCAGCTACGTCGAGCGGCCGCGAGCCGGACGTGGGTGTTGGCCGATCCGTATCCGTCGTACCCGCCGCGACGTTCCAGAATCTCGACCTGGAAACCGCCCTCCCCCGGGACGGTGTAGGCGTGCAGCAACTCTCCCGTGGCGTTCCGGTCGTAGAGCAGATCGTGCTTACGGAGCAGGACGAGCAGATCGGGATCGAGGGCGAAGCGAGCGTCGAGATCGGCGTAGTAGTTGTCGGGTGGGCTGAGCAGTTCGACGCCGCGGGAACGGATGCGCCGCACTGCGTCGACGACATCGGGTGTCGCGAACGCCATCTGGGTGATGCCGTGCTGCTGTGCTCCGGCGCCGCTGTCGGAAACGGTGAGAGCGACACGCAGATCGCCCTTCTCCGCGCGCAGCGCGCGAATGCGCAGCCGTCCCTCCGGCTGGATGTATTCCTCGGAACTCACCGGGTGCAGGCCGAACAAGGTGCGGAAGAACGAGAGCTCTTCGTTGAGCTGATCGGCGGAGACGGCGACGTCGAGGTGGTCGAGCCCGAGCCACCCGTTATCCGGTGCGCGCTCGTCGTCGGCGACGAAGTCGGTGTGCCAGTCGTCGGTCTCGCCGGGTTCGGCGCTGACGAACACGTGCAGGCCGGACGGCGACGTGATCCCCGGCAGGTCGGCCTCGCCCTCACCTCGCGTCTTGTCGACGGCGGGCCACAACAGTGCCGCGGCGCGCTCGGCGACGTCCGCGACCGGCGGCGCGACCAGCCCGAACGCGGTCGCGGCGGGGCCCGGTGCTGCTTCGTTGACCACCACGTGCGCGCCGCCGTTGCGCCACCACACGACGGGTTTGGTGCGATGCCGACCCGCGACGTGAAAGCCCAGTCCGGACAACAGGCCGGGATATACCGATCCGGTGGGGTCGGACAGTTCGACGAACGCGACGTCGGTGCGGCGCGGGACCGGGGGTGCGACGGAGATCTGTTCCCGGACGGGTCCGGACAGGCGCTCGCCGAGCTGATCCTCGAGGAACACCAGCGATCGCATTCCGTCGCGGGCGGTGACGAACGGATCGGCCTCGCGCACGACGTCGCTGAAGATCTCGAGGGACAGCGGTCCGCGGTAGCCCGCCTCGAGCACGGCCGCGACGACCCCGGCGACGTCGAGCGTGCCCTGACCGGGGAAGCACCGGAAGTGCCGGCTCCACTCGAGCACGTTCATGTCGAGCAGGGGTGCGTCGGCCACCTGGAGGAACCCGATGCGGTCACCGGGGATCCCGGCGAGGGCCGAGCCGTCGTCGCCGCGCGCGAGCATGTGGAAGGTGTCCACCGCGAGGGTGATCGCGGGGTGGTCGGCGCGGAGCACCGCGGCCCACGCCCGGCCGACGCGATCGACGTGCCGTCCCCAGGCCAGGGCTTCGTACGCGACTGTGATTCCGAAGGACGCGGCGAGTTCCCCGACCGCGTGCAGTTGCTCGGCCGACAGGTCCGGGTCGTCGACGGCGTCCGGCAGCGCGTTGGAACACGCGAGTACCGTGCCGGCGCCGAGCGCGGACGCGACCTCGAGCTTGCGGCGCACGCGGTGCAGGACGGCGGGGAATCGTGCGGGGTCGACGCCTTCGACGTCGCGGATCGGCTGGAACAGGTCGACCGTCAGACCCAGGTCGGCGCACCGGCGGGCGATCTCCTGCGGCGGGAGCGGGGACGCGACGAGATCGTTGTCGAAGATCTCGACGCCGTCGAACCCGGCGGCGGCGATCGCCTCGAGTTTCTCCTCGAGAATCCCGGACAGGGACACGGTCGCGATTCCACGGTGCATCAGCTGGTCAGCTCCTCGAAATGGCGCAGCATCCGGTCCGCGTCGGGTTTGCGCCCGGTGAAATATTCGAACGCGCCGACCGCCTGGAAGACCGCCATGCCGCCTCCGGGCACGACGCGGCACCCGCGGGAGCGGGCGAGCCGGACGAATTCGGTTTCCAGCGGGAAGTAGACGACGTCGGACACCCACAGGTCGCCGCGGACGAGGTCGGCGGGCACGGGCAGCCCGGGATGGCCGGTCATGCCGGTCGGGGTCGCGTTGATCAGTCCCTGCGCGCCGGCCAGCGCGCCGGCGAGATCGGTGGTGGCGGTGATGCGGTCGTCGCCGAATCGTTTGGCGAGGCGGGTCGCGCAGTGCTGGGCCTTCTCGGGGTCGACGTCGACGATCGACACGTGCGCCGCGCCCTGGTCGAGCAGCGCGTAGGCGACGGCGGATCCGGCGCCGCCGGCGCCGACGAGCACGGCCCGGTCCGACACCGCGTCGGGCAGCACGCGCCGGAACGCGCGGCCCCAGCCGGACCAGTCGGTGTTGCGGCCGAGTGCGCGACCGTCCCGGAAGACTACGGTGTTGACCGCGCCCAGGTCCTCGGCGTCCTCGGTGAGTTCGTCGAGCAGGTCGATCACGCGCTGCTTGAACGGGTGCGTGATGTTGAGTCCGTCGAATCCGAGGCGGCGGGCCCAGTCGAGGACCTGCGGCAGTTCGTCCGGGCCGAAGCCGAGCCGTTCGGCGTCGATCAGCCGGTAGGCGAGGCCGAGGCCCGATTCGTGTCCTTCTCGTTCCTGCATGGCGGGGGTCAGGGAGCCGCCGATGCCGGCGCCGACGAGGCCGAGGACGAAGGTGGGGTGGTCAGTGGTGGGCATCGTGTCGTTCCTCGATGTGGTTGTCCAGGGCGGCCGGGCCGTTCAGTGCCGCGACGTGCCGGACGGCGTATTCGTAGCCGGCGGGTCCGAACCCGGCGATGACGCCGGTCGCGACGGGCGCGATGTACGACAGGTGCCGGAACGGCTCTCGCGTGTGGACGTTGGTCAGGTGCACCTCGATCACGGGTGCGGCGACGGTCGCGAGCGCGTCGCGCACGGCGACCGAGGTGTGGGTGTAGGCTGCCGCGTTGATCACGAGGCCGCGGACCCGTTCGCGGACGTCGTGGATGTGGTCGACGAGGGTGCCCTCATGGTTGGTCTGGCGGAAGTCGAGGTCGTAGCCGAGGTCGGCCGCGGTCCGTTCGCAGAGTTTCTCGATGTCGTCCAGGGTCGCGGTGCCGTAGAGGGCGGGTTCGCGCCGGCCGAGCAGGTTGAGGTTGGGTCCGTTGAGGACCGCGATGGTGGGGCGGGTGGTCATCGCGGCGCTCCGACCGGGACCGGCGAGGTGTGCGTCTCGGGAGTCGAGCCGAGGTCGGGGGTCGCGATCTTGTGGGTGCCGTTCGGTCCGGTGGCGACCGCGACGGCAGCGATGACGACGGCTCCGGCGGCGAACAGGGCCACGCGATACCAGTTGCCCGCGTCACCGTTCATGAGCGAGCCGGCGATGGCCGGGGTGAAACCGGCGAGGGCGAAACCGAACTGGGTGCCGATCGCCATTCCGGACAGGCGGACGCTCGTCGGGAAGTATTCGGCGTAGGTCGCGGGCCAGCAGGCGTTGGGCATGCTGTAGACGACGCCGGCGAGCAGGATTCCGGTGATCAGGACGAGGGGGACGTCGCCGCGGGAGATCGACCACAGGAACGCCGTGACGAGGATGGCGCTGCCGATCAGGCCCGTCAGGAACACCGGTTTGCGGCCGATCCGGTCCGAGAGCATGGCCCACAACGGGATCGTGCCGACGGCGATGACGTTGGCGATGATCGCGAGCCACAGCATCGTGCTGGAGTCGATGCCGATGTCGTATTCGTCGTCGGTCGCGAAGTTGAGGGCGAAGACCTGGAAGGCGGTGTTGACCATCGCGATGAAGGACGCGAAGAAGACGCGCAGGACGCCGCGCCAGTGGTCGCGCAGCAGGAGGGACAGCGGTGCGCGCGGGACCTCGGCGTGTTCCTGTTCGGCGTGGAATTCGGGTGTCTCGTCGAGGGTGCGCCGGATGAGGAATCCGACGAGGACGACGACGGCGCTGAGCCAGAACGGGATCCGCCAGCCCCAGGCGTGCAGCTGTTCGTCCGACAGCAGCGCGGCGAGCGGGAGGAACACCGCCGGTGCGAGCACCTGGCCGCCCTGGGTGCCGCTGAGTGTCCAGCTGGTGAAGAAGCCCCGCCGGTGGTCGGGGGCGTGCTCGAAGGACATCGAGTTGGCGCCGGCCTGTTCGCCGGCGGCCGAGATTCCCTGGAGGAGCCGGAGGACGACGAGCATCGCCGGGGCGAGCAGGCCGACCTGACCGTAGGTGGGCAGGCATCCGACGAGGAAGGTGGAGATGCCCATCAGCAGGAGGGTGCCGATGAGGATCTTCTTGCGGCCGTAGCGGTCTCCGACGTGTCCCATCAGGAAGGAGCCGAAGGGCCGGGCGATGTAGGCGACGCCGAAGGTCGCGAGGGAGGCGACGGTGGCGGCGGCGCGGTTTCCCTCAGGGAAGAAGATCGTGGGGAACACGAGCGCGGCGGCGGTGCCGTAGATCGCGAGGTCGTAGTACTCGAGGGCGCTGCCGCTCCAGGCGGCGAGCGCCGCCTTGCGCGGCGTCCGCTGCACGGTCGTTGTTTGGGTCATGAGACTGCTTCCGTCGGTCGCATGGTCATTGTCGGTCGATTCCGACGCTAGGGGTGGCCGAGGTCACACGGCAATCGTTTGCCATTCTTTGCCATACTTGCGCCATGGCTTCCGAACCGGCCGCTCGGCACCCGCGCAAGCGCGCCACCATCACCGACGTCGCCCGGGCCGCCGGGGTCGCCGCGTCGACCGTTTCCCGCTCGTTCACGAACCCGGGCCGGGTCAACTCGAGCACGCGCGAGCACGTGCTCGAGGTCGCCGCCGAGCTCGGCTACTCCCCGAATCCGATGGCCCGCGCGCTCGAGTCGGGGCGCACCAACACCCTCGCCCTGCTCGTGCCGGACATCACGAATCCCTATTTCGCCGGGGTGATCAAGGGCGCCGAACGCGCGGCGGCCGCGGCGGGACGCACCCTGGTGCTCGGGGACACGCAGGAGAGCGCGGCGACCGAGGCGCGGCTGCTCCAACGTCTCGGGCCGGCCGTGGACGGTTTCGTTCTCAGCGCCTCCCGCATGCCCGACGACGACCTCCGGCGCGCCGCCGAACTGAACACCATCACGCTGGTCAATCGGGCAGTGCGCGGATTCTCCTGCGTCGTGGCCGATTACGATTCCGGTACCCGCCAGATCGTCGACCACCTCGCGTCGTTCGGACACCGGTCCCTGATCTTTCTGGGCGGCCCTCCCGAATCGTGGTCGGGCGCCCGGCGCTGGTTCGGTCTCCGCGCGGCGGCGCAGGAACGCGACATGGAGGTGCGCCGGTTCGGCCCCTACTCCCCCACGCTGGGCGGCGGTGCCGCGGCGGCGGACGCGGCGGTGGCCGCCGGTGCCACCGCGGTCGTCTGCCACAACGACATGCTCGCGCTCGGCGTGCTGCGCCGACTGCACGAACGCAGGGTCGCGGTCCCGGAGGACATCAGCGTCGTCGGATTCGACAACATCTTCGGCTCCGACCTGTGCACCCCGACGCTGACCACGCTCGCCGAGCGCACCGAGGATGCGGGGTCGCGCGCGATCGAGATGCTCGGGCGGCAGACCTACGAGGGGGTGGTGGAACCGGCCGCGAGTGTGCTGCCGACCCAGTTGGTCGTGCGCGGGTCCACGGGGGCGGCGCCGTCCTGACGCGGCAAATTACATCAAATCGATTTGATGTATCGGTGATATCCTGGGGTTATGGCGTCGGCACGTCGATCCGTTCCGTCCTTCGTGCAGCTCGCCGCGCATCCGGTGCGGTGGCAGCTGCTCACGATGCTGTCCGGCAGCGACCACCGGGTCCGGGAGATGGTGTCCCTGATCGGGGAGCCGCAGAACCTGATCTCCTACCACCTGCGCCTGCTCCGCGACGGCGGCCTGGTGCGGGCCACCCGCAGCAGCTTCGACGGCCGCGACAGCTACTACCACCTGGACCTGGACCGGTGCACCGAGATGCTGGCCGGCGCCGGCGCCGCCCTGCATCCGGCGCTGGGCCGCACCCTCGCGCCCCCTCGACCCTCCCCGGCACCGGCACCGGTGTTGTTCGTGTGCACCGGCAACAGTGCCCGCTCGGCGATCGCGGAGGCGCTGCTGCGGTGGCGCACCGACGGCGTCGTCGAGGCGATCAGCGCCGGGACCCGACCCAAACCGGACATGCACCCCGACACGGTGCGGGTGCTGCGCGAGGAGTTCGGGATCGACCTCGGCGATCGGCGCCCCCGTCATCTCGACGCCCTCGCAGGTCGTCGGTTCGGCACGGTCGTGACCTTGTGCGACAAGGCCCGCGAGGTCTGTCCCGAATTCGGCGACGACGACACCCGCCGGATCCACTGGAGCATCCCCGATCCGGCAGCGGCCGGCGGTGCCGACGAGGACACCTATCCGGCCTTCCGGGCCACCGCCACCGAGATCGACACCCGCATCGGGTACCTGATCGCGACTCTCACCACCCCCACCATGACAGGGAGTATCCGATGACCACCTCCGACGACTACGTCAGTGTCCGCTACCTCGTCGACGATGTGCCCGCCGCGATCGACTTCTACACCCGCCGTCTCGGCTTCACCGTGCTCACCAACCCCGCCCCCGCCTTCGCCGACGTGATCCGGGGTTCGTTGCGCCTGCTGCTGTCCGGCCCGGCCAGTTCCGGGGCCCGCGCCACGCCGACGGAGTTCGCGGGTCCGGGCCGCAACCGGATCCATCTCGTCGTCGGCGACCTCGACGCCGAGATCGCCCGCCTGCGCGGGGACGGCGTCGAGTTCCGCAGCGAGGTGGTGACCGGACCGGGTGGCCGCCAGATCCTGCTCGCCGACCCCGCCGGCAATCTGATCGAACTGTTCCAGCCCGCCGATCGGCACACTTCGACCACCTGACGCAACCCCGAAATCGGGCGAAAACCCCACCGCTCCGAAATCGGACCCTGCGGTTTGGCGGAACCCACTCGGATGCCGTACAAATTGTGTCGTGTCACACAGCTGTGATGTGAATCATGGCTCGAGGCACATTCCGGCGGGGTCGCAGGGGAACCCGCCACGACCTGCTCGCAACCCGAGCGGAGGAAACACATCCATATGCGTCTACCGATGTCGCCGACCGATTCGATGTTCCTTCTCGGCGAGACCCGGGATCGCCCCATGCACGTGGGCGGCCTGATCCTGTTGCAGCCTCGCGACGGCACGACCGCCGCCGACCTGAGCGCCCGGTTCACCGACTCGGTCCGCGACGACCACGTCGATCCGCTGTGGCGCAGACGCGCGGTGCGGTCGCTCGGCACGCTCGGCCAGTGGGCCTGGGAGGAAGACCGCGAGTTCTCGCTGTCGTACCACGTCCGGCGCAACGCGCTGCCGCGGCCCGGCGGCCTCGACGAGCTGTGGGACCTCGTCTCGCGGCTTCACAGCACCCTGCTCGATCGCCACCGCCCCCTGTGGGAGGTGCACCTCATCGAGGGTCTCGCCGACGGCCGCCTCGCGGTCTACACCAAGATCCATCACGCGCTCGCCGACGGTGTCGGCGCGATGAAGCTGCTGCGCCGGGCCCTGAGCCCGGATCCGGACCGCACCGGCATGCCCGCGCCGTGGGAACCGATCGAGCCGCCGAGCCGCACCCACACCGGCGGGACCGCACTCGGTCTGCCCGAGGCCGCGATGCAGACGATCCGGGCCGCCGCCGGGGAGGCGATCGGTCTCGTCCCGGCACTCGTCGGCACGGTCGATCGGGCGTTGCACGGCCGCGGTGGTTCCCTGTCTCTCGTTGCACCGAACACCATGATCAACGTGCCCATCTCCGGCACCCGCCGGTTCGCGGCCCGGTCGTGGCCGCTCGAGCGGCTGCGCGCGGTGGCGAAAGCCGCCGACGCGACCGTCAACGATGTCGTGCTCGCCATGTCGTCGGGGGCCCTGCGCGCGTTCCTCGGCGATCACGGCGAGCTGCCCGACAGGCCGCTCGTGGCGATGGTGCCGGTGTGCCTGCGGCCCGACAAGGGCTGCTCGGGCAACGAAGTCGGCGTCCTGATGTGCAATCTGGCCACCGACGTCGCGGATCCCGCCGAGCGGCTCGCGGCGGTGTCCGCCTCGATGGGACAGGGTAAGGACGCGATGCACGGGATGTCCCCGCTGTCCCGGCTCGCCACCAGCGCACTCGGCGTCGCTCCGCTGGCGGTCGGCATGCTCACCAGGAACCGGGCGCTGCCGCGACCGCCCTTCAACGTGATCGTCTCCAACGTGCCCGGCCCGGCGCACCCGCTGTACTGGAACGGCGCGCGCGTGGACGCCGTGTATCCGCTCTCGGTTCCGGTCGACGGCCAGGCCCTGAACATCACCTGCACGAGCACCGACGATTCCATCGCCTTCGGTCTGACCTCGTGCAGCCGGAGCCTGCCGCACCTGCAACCGCTGCTCGACCGCCTCGACGACGCCCTCGTCGCCCTCGAGCGCGCCCACGGTCTCGAGCCCCGGCCGGCCGCGGTCACCGTCGACCCCGCCGTCCCCTTCCGTGCGCCGAACCCCGAGCACCGGACCGTGCAGGTGGTGGCCGAACCGGTGCCCGCGCACGCGGGTTGAGGCCGGACCCGCGCGAAGCCGTGGACGGTGGCACCGAGTGGGCCGCCTGGATCGACGGATCGCCGCGTCTGCTGTCCCAGGTCGTCGACGAGTGGCGGCTGAGACCGGACGGCGCCGCGATCCACGGGCACCGGTCGCTGGTCCTGCCGGTGCGCGACGCCTCCGGTGATCCGGCCGTACTGAAGGTCGGCTTCCCCGACGAGGAGTCCGCACACGAGCACCTGGCGCTGCGGCACTGGCACGGTGACGGCGCGGCGCAGCTCGTCCGGGCCGATCCCGCGCGCCGCGCGCTGCTGCTCGAACGGCTCGGTTCCGAGGATCTGACCGGGTTGTGGGACGTGGAGGCATGCGGGATCGCCGGGGAGCTGATGCTGCGGTTGCATCGCCCGGCGGTTCCGCGGCTGCGCCGGTTGTCGGGGTATGTGAGCCGGGAGGCCGACATTCTGGCGCGGCTGCCCCGCGACAGTCCGATCCCCCACCGGCTGGTCGAGCAGGCCGTGGCGCTGGTGCGGGAGCTGACGGCCGACGAGGGCGCGTCGTCGGTGATGCTGCACGGCGATCTGCACTACGGGAATGTTCTCGTCGGGGAGCGTCGGCCGTGGCTCGCGATCGACCCGAAACCGTTGGCCGGCGACCGGAACTTCGAGCCGGCGCCGCTGTTGTGGAACCGGTGGGACGAGCTGGCCGGCGATGTCCGCGGCGGGTTGTTGCGCCGGTTCGAGGCGGTGGTCGATGCCGGGGAGCTCGACGAGGAACGGGCGCGCGGTTGGGTGGTGGTGCGGTCGGTGATCAACGCGCGGTGGACGCTCGACGAGGCTCGGGGTCCTCTCACCGGGGAGCAACGCGATCGCGTGACGCGGTTCGTGACCATCGCGAAGGCAGTTCGACGCTGAGTGCTGCGGGGTACGCTCGCCGTCAGCGGTGTCCCGGACGGAAGGACTCGGAACGTGTATTCCTACAAGGTGGTCGAGCTCCGGGAGAAGATGCTCGGCGGAAAACTCTCCGGTGAGAAGCTCGAGAAGGTTCTCAACGAGCACGCGCGCGACGGCTGGCAGCTCAAGGCGATCACTTCCGCCGACATCAAGGGACGCGTCGGACCGGGTGGCGTGGAGGGCCTGTTGATCACGTTCGAACGCCGGGACTGATCCACGGAACGGACGGTCGTCGATCGGAGCGACCGCCGGATCGGGATGCGGGCGTGCTTGCCTGTCGTCGTGATGTTCCGGGTCGGAGCACCGTGCGGTGGCGACTCTGCCGAACCGGTGCCCTGGCAGATCGTGCCGTTCGGGAAGTGGTTCGTCGTGCCGTAGTCCGACACGGTCGGCGGGTGATGCGGGAACGGCGCCTCGGTCCGCCTACCCTGTCACGGTGAGTGAAACAGTTCAGTCCCATCCCGGCGGGGTCGAGGACCCGATCGCGCGGGGTGAGCGGCTGCGGCTGTTCTCGTTCGCGACCGCGGAGAAGCGCACCGAATATCTGTGGGTGTTGCGGGCGTTCGACCATGCCCGCGCCAACTATGTGGTGTTGCTGCATGCCGGGGAGGTCGCGTCGATCCTCGGGCGGATCGGCGGGGACGATCCGGCGGCGGCGTTGTCGGCGCAGGACGTGACGCCGCTGCTCGAGCAGCTGCACGCGTGGGGTCTGCTCGAGCGCAGCTACGACGGGACGCGGGCGGCGACGCTCGCCGAGTACCGCAATCGGCATTTCGTGTATCAGTTCACCCGGCCCGGTTATCACGCGTTCCGGGCGGTGGAGGACGTGCTGAGCGGCCGCGGGGAGGATGCGTCGCTGTCGCGGCTGGCGCTGGCGGATCTGCTGGCGGATCTGACCGATCTCGCGGCGGCGAACGAGGCGGGTGACGGGGAGCTGGTCATCCGCAAGCTGATGCGGCTCGATGCGACGTTGTCGGACATGGCCGAACGGGCGGCCCGGTTCTATCTCGTGCTCGGTGACATGGTGCGGACCACGGAGATCACACCGGAGGTGTTCCTCGCGCACAAGGACGCGTTGCTGATGCACATGCGCGAGTTCAGTTCGGATCTGGCGCGGTTCGCGCCGAAGCTGACCGCCGCGCTCGAGCGGGTGCAGGCGACCGGCGTCGAGCAGTTGTTGGCGCGGGCTGCGGCCCACGACGAACGGGTGTTGTTGCCGGTCGAGGAGCGGGAGGCGGACTGGCGGTCGCGGTGGCGCGGCATCGAGCACTGGTTCGCCGGGGTGGGGTCGGCGCCGAGCGAGGCCGATCGGCTGCGGGAGGGCACGATGAGCGCGATCGCCGCGGTGCTGGCGTTGCTGCGGCGTGTCACCGAGACCCGCAAGGGCGGGATGAGCCGGGAGTCGCAGTTGCGGCACCTGGCGGGCTGGTTCGCGGCCGCGCCGAGCGAGGAGGCGGCGCACGCCCTGTTCGGGGTGGTGTTCGATCTGGGCCGGCCGCGGCATTTCGCGATGCCGCACGCGGATGCGGAGGCGGTGCCGATCGGGATGTCGTGGTGGGAGGCGCCGCCGGTGGAGATCTCCCGGACGCTCGCCGAGACGGGCCGGACCCCGTCGGCGGGGGCGCCGGGCAAGGTGGTGCGGAACGAGTCCGGGATCCGGCGGCTGCGGGAGGTGCAGCTCGCGGCGCAGCGTCGCCGCGCGGCGGCCGCGGCGTCGCTGGCCACCGGGGGTGTGCGGGAGCGGGAGTTGTCGGAGGCCGAGACCGAGGTGCTGTTGGGTCTGCTGGATGCGGCGTTGTCGGCGCGGGTGCCGATCAGTGCCCGTGTGGGTGATGCGGCGACGGGTTCGGGGAACGGGGTGACATTGACGTTGACGCCGAGCGCGGAGTCGATGGTGGTGCACACGGCGCGGGGCCGGTTGCATCTGGACGGCCTGTCGGTGGACGTGCGGTGAAGGCGCGGAGCATTCCGTCGCTCGAGCTGGATTCGTTCCAGCGGGCGGTGCGGTTGATTCTCACTCACCATCTGGTGACGGTGTCGTATCCGGATCCGAATGCGCTGCCGCTGGTGCGGCGGCGGGCGACGGAGTTGCGCGCGGATCTGCTCGAGGCGTTCGGGTATCGGCTCGAGGTGACCGAGACGACGGCCCGGTTGTTCACGGTCGCGGATCGGCTCGACCCGGGGGCAGGTACGTCGACGGTGTCGGATCGGCCGTTCGATCGGCGGCGCTACGCGTATCTGGCGTTGGCGCTGGCGGCGTTGGGGCGGGCCGGGAATCAGATCAGCCTGTCCGAGCTGGCCGGGCACGTGGCGGCGGAGGCGTCGCAGGTCGACGGGGTGGAGCTGGCGGCGGACCGGGCCGCGGACCGGGATGCGTTCGTCGATGCGGTGGCGTGGTTGTGCACGCGGGGTGCGATCACCCTGGCCGACGGGGATGCCGGCCGGTGGGCGTCGGACCCGGAGGTCGGTGAGGCCCTGTACGACATCGACCGGGCGGTGGTGACGGCGTTGTTCCGGCCGCCGCGGGTGTTGCAGCATCTGCGGTCGGTGCGTGGGCTGCTGGCCGACGGGGGTGTCCCGGCCGATCCGGAACGTCCGGTTGCGACGGCGGAGGTCGCGCGGCGGGTGCGGCGGGCGCTGGTGCAACGTCCGGTGCTGTACGCGGAGGAGCTCGACGATGCGGAGGCGTTGCAGTTGGCGTTGCCGCGGACCGCGGCGGACGTGGAGTTGCTGACCGGTCTCGTCGCCGAGCGCCGCGCCGAGGGTGTGGCGCTGGTGGATTCGTCGGGTCGGCTGTCGGACCTGCGGTTTCCCGGGACCGGGTCGGTGGCGCAGCTGGCGTTGCTGCTGGCCGGGGAGATCAGCGCCCGGGTGCTCGACGCGGGGGTGCCCGAGGACGGTGACGCCGGGCTGCTGCGCATGCCGTTGCCGCCGGACGGTCACGAGGCGCTGGTGGCGGCGGTGGATGCGGCGATCCCCGCGGCGGGGGTGTTCGCGGCACTCGCCGTGGAGGACGGCGCGGGTTCGGGGTCCGATCCGGCGCCGGAGCCGGCCGAGGAGCGGCCGGCCGCGCTGCATCCGCTCATCGAGGACGGCTGGCTGGCCTCGACGGTCGGGCAGCTCGTCGACGCCTACGGGCGCACGTTCGCGGCGCAGTGGCAGGCCGATCCGGCCGGGTTGGCCGCGGCGGCGCTGGATCTGCTGGAGAAGCTGCGGCTGGTGGTGCGGGTGCCCGGTGGGGTGCTGGCGTTGCCGGCGCTGGCGCGCTACCGCGGGGTCACGGTCACCGTCCGGGAGCGGGACCCGCAGATCGATCTGTATCCGGGAGACTCGAGCGAGGCGGAGTTGTCATGAGCAGTGCCCGTTTCCGGCCGACACGGGCCGGGATCATCAACCTGTGGGACTACCGGGACCAGGAGTTCTCGTTCGCCGACGGGCGCCTGGTGCTGCGCGGCCCGAACGGGTCGGGCAAGACCAAGGCCCTCGAGGTGCTGTTCCCGTTCGTGTTCGACGGCCGGATCGAGCCGCGCCGTTTGAACCCGTTCGCCGGTGAGGAACGCACGATGCGGTCGAACCTGCTCTACCGCGGGCAGGACAGCGCGTATTCGTATGTGTGGATGGAGTTCTGCCGCGGCGACCGTGACGATCCGGAGGCCGTGACGGTCGGCATCGGGATGCGCGCCACCCGCGGCAACGACAAGGTCACCCGCTGGTATTTCGTCGTCGACGGCCGGGTCGGGGTGGACTTCTCGCTGCTCGATGCCGAGGATCGGCCGCTGACCCGCAAGCAGTTGATCGACGAGGTCGGCGCGGACGCGGTGTCGGATCGGCCGGTGGACTACCGGGCGGCGATCGACGCGCGGCTGTTCGGGCTCGGCGCACAGCGCTACGAGCAGCTGATCAATCTGATCCTCACGCTGCGGCGGCCGCAGCTGGCGAAGAATCTCGACCCGAAGGGGTTGTCGCAGGCGTTGACCGACGGTCTGCGGCCGCTGGACGACCGTCTGGTGCTCGAGGCGGCCCGCTCGTTCTCCGACATGGAGGAGGTCGCGCGGGTGCTCGAGTCGCTGTCGGCGGCGGACGAGGCGGCGCAGCGGTTCGTCACCGTGTACGGGAAGTATCTGCGGCAGCAGGCGCGGGCGGACGTCGAGCAGGTCGCGGCGCGGCTGGCGGCGGTCGACGCGGGGATCGAGACGCTGCACGGCGCGGCGGCGGACCGGCTGCGGTCCGGGACCGAACGCGCGAGCGTCGAGCAGCAGCTCGCCGAGACCGAGCGGGAACTCGAGCAGGCCCGCGCGAATCTCGAGGCGTTGCAACGCTCGAGCGCGTACGAGGGCAAGCAGCAGCTCGACGACCTGGCGCAGGCCGTCGCGAATCTCGAACGCACCACGATCGCGCAGGGCGAGCATGCCCGGCGGGCGCAGGCCACGCTCGCGCAGCGCACCGAGGAGACCGAACGCGCGGCCGCCGCGGTGACGGCGGCGGTGGCGGCGCTCGCGCGGGGTGAGGCGGCGCTGGCCGCGGCGGCGGAGGACGCGGGAATCGCCTGGACCGCACCGCAACCCGAGGTGCGCGCCGAACAGCTGGCGGCCGTGATCGACGGTCACGTGGCCGAACGCGAAGCCGATGTGCAAGCGGTGCGGTCGGCGCTCTCGCGCGTCGAGGGGGCCGCTTCCGCGCGGACGCGCGCGGAGGCGTCGGCGCAGCGGGGCCGCGCGCAGTTGGACACCGCGCGGGCCGCGGTCGAGGCGGCGGAGACGATGGTCGAGCTCGCCCGCGCCGAGACGGCGAATCAGCTGCGCACCTGGTGGGGTGAGCACGGTGACGAGTTCGCGGCGGCAGGTGTCGCGACCGGCCTGCTCGATGCCCTCGACGACGCGATCGCCCGCGCCGGCGACGACGATGCGCCCGCCCCGGCGGCGGTGCTGGCGGCGCACACCGCGTCCGCGGTGGAGGAACTGAAGTTCCGGCGGCGGTCGTGCGCGGCGGACGCGGAGGCGCTCGAGGCGCGGATCGGGGAACTCGAGTCCGAGCGGGCGGCGATCGCGGCCGAACGCGACGATGCTCCCCCGCCGTTCCCGGCGCGCCGCGGCGACCGGGACGCCCTGCCGGGTGCGCCGCTGTGGCGGCTGGTGCGGTTCGCCGACGAGGTCACGCCGGAGGCGGCGGCCGGCATCGAGGCCGCGCTGGAGGCGGCGAATCTGCTGGACGGCTGGGTGTCCGACGAGTCGGTTCCGGGCGGCGACACCGCATCCGAGCAGTTCCTGGAGCCGCTGCCGGCGGCGCAGCGTCCGGCCGGGCGCACCCTGGCCGACGTGCTGGTCGCCGAGCCCGATGCCGGTGTTCCGGAGCAGCGGGTGCGGGATCTGCTCGCGTCGATCGCGTTGACCCCGGCGGACGGGTCGGTCACGGTGGCCGTCGACGAGAGCGGCCGGTTCCGGCAGGGCGTGCAGGTCGGGCGCCACGGCAAGACGCACGCGGAGTTCATCGGGGCGACCGCGCGGGCGCGGCGGCGGCAGAGCCGGATCGCGGATCTGGACACGATGATCGCCGAGGCGCGGGCCGCGGTGGCGGCGCTGGGCGCGGACCGGCGCCGGCTCGGGGAGCAGCTGACCCGGCTCGAGCGGGCCGCGTCGGCGTTGCCGCGCACGGGCACCGTGTCGGCGGCGTTGCGGAAGGTCACCGAGTGCGCCGGCGCGCTGCGGACCGCGACGGAATCGGCCGCGGCGGCGGACCGCGACTTCGATCAGGCCCTGGCCGAGCATGCGGCGCGGGAGCAGCAGGTGCGGGCCGCGGCGGCCGCGCACCGCGCCCCGCACACCGCCCGCGAGCTCGACGCGGTCGCGGCGGCGATCCGGCATTTCCAGTCGCAGGGTCAGGCGCTGCTGCGGGCGCGGCGCGAGCACACCGCCGAGCTCGAGCGGGCGCGGGATGCGGCGGCGCGGCTCGACGAGGCGCGGCGGGCCGCCGAGGAGTCGGCGGAGCAGGCGGCGGTCGCCGAGGAGTCGTTGACGGCGCAGCAGCAGCGGCTCGAGACGCTGCGGGAGGCGCTCGGTGCGTCCGCGGAGCAGATCGACGAGCAGCTCGAGCAGGCCCGTGCGCGGATCGAGGCGGCGAAGGCGGCGCAGCGCACCGCCCGCAAGGCCTACGACGCGGCGATCGAGCGGATCGGTAAGGCCGAGGCGGCGCACACCGCGGCCGAGCAGACGCTGCGGTCGGCGCTGGTGGAGGCGCTCGCGGACGCCGAGCACCTGGCCCCCTATGCGCGCCCGGAGCTGTTGGGCCTGTTGGGGATCGAGCAGCCGCACGCGTGGCCGGCGGGACCGGCGGCGTGGCTCGACGCCGATCAGCTGGTGTATCGGATCCAGCGCGAGACCGGCGAGGAGGTGCCGGTGCTGCCGGCGGAGGTGTCGGCGCTGTTCGCGTCGCTGCTGGCGGCGACCGAGTCGGTGACGGTGTCGGAGTCGGCCCGGAAGTCGACGCGCACGGCGCTGACGTCGGCGTTGCAGGAGTTCGATGCGCAGCTGGCGGCGGCCGGTCAGGACTACCGGCTGCACTGGGACGCCCCGGACGGGGTGACCGTGGTGCGGGTGCAGGACGAGCAGGGGTTCTCGTCCGTCGGGCAGTTCGCGACGCGGATCGCCGCCGCGCGCCGGGAGCAGGAACTGCTGCTCACCGACGCCGAGCGCCGCATCCTCGAGGACGCGTTGCTGACCGGGCTGGCGCAGCAGATCCACGAGCGCACCGTCGACGCCCGCGCGCTGATCGCCCGGATGGGCGCGGAGATGCGCAAGCGGCACATGTCCTCGGGCAACACGATCGGGGTGCACTGGGCGTTGGCCGATCATCTCGACGACCGGTCGCGGGCGGTGTGCCGCTTGCTGGACCGCGACGCGTCGGCGTTGGGCGCGGACGAATTGTCCGAGGTGCGCGCGCATTTCGCGGCGCAGATCCGCGCCGAGCGGGCGGCGCACCCGGAGCGGTCGTACCCGGAGATCCTGGCCTCGACGCTGGACTACCGGCGGTGGCGGGTGTTCTCGTTCAGCCTGATCTCCGCGGACGGCACCGAGGACCGGTTGACGGTGGCGCGGCATTCGGCGCTGTCCGGTGGTGAGCAGTCGGTGTCGCTACATCTGCCGCTGTTCGCGGCGGCGCACGTGATGCTCGATTCGGCGGATCCGCACGCGCCGCGGCTGCTGGCGCTGGACGAGGCGTTCGCCGGTGTCGACGACACCGGCCGCAGCGAATTGCTGAGCCTGTGTGTGCAGTTCGACCTGGATCTGTTCATGACCGGGTTCGACCTGTGGATCACCTACGCCGGCGTGCCGGCGTGTGCGCACTACGACCTGGCGCATTCGGTGGCCGAGCACACGGTCGCGGCGACGCTGCTGGTGTGGTCGAGTGGGGATCTGCTCGCCGAGCACGACGGGTCGGAGCTGACCGCGGCGCTGGGTTCGCCGGGGACGCGGCGGGTGCTCGCGCCGGTCGAGGGGGCGCTCGAGTTCGCGTAGGCCGTGGGCTGTCGCTACTCGAATTCGCTCCTTTCGCGATCATGAGTGCCGACGCTCGCATACCCTCGGGGAGGAGCCTGGGCGCACTCGTGTGATCCGTCGTCCGGAGTTTCGGTGCATCCGCGGGGCAGGGGCCGTCGCGGGACGAGAACCGGTTTCACCCTCGGAGGGTGGCGATGGAGCTGAATCTCGGCGGAAAGCTCGCGGTGGTCACCGGCGCGAGCAAGGGAATCGGGCTCGCGATCACCGAGCACCTCGTCGACGCGGGCGCCCACGTCGTGGCAGGTTCACGCACCCGCGGCCCACGTCTCGAGGCGCTCGGGTCGGGCGGGAACGTGACGTTCGTTCCCGTCGATCTGATGACCGGTGAAGGTGCCACCGCGTTGGTCGCGGCCGCGGCGCAGCTCGGGGGCGTCGACATTCTGGTCAACAACGCCGGAGCGGTCACCCCGCGGCCGGGTGGATTCCTCACGGTCACCGACGAGGACTGGAATGCGTCGTGGTCGCTCGGAGTGATGGCCGCGGTGCGCACGACCCGCGCCGCGATCCCGGAGATGCTCCGGCGCGGCGGCGGGGCGATCGTCACGATCGGTTCGGTCAACGCGTTCTACCCCGACCCCGGTATCCCCGACTACTGCGCCGTCAAGGCCGCGGTCACCAACCTCACGAAATCCCTGTCGAAAGAGCTCGGCCCCCAGGGAATTCGCGCGAATTCGGTGAGCCCGGGTCCCGTCTCGACCGATCTGTGGATGGGTGCGGGCGGCGTCGCCGAGGTCCTCGGCACGGCGAGCGGCGCGAGTCCGCAGGAGGTCGCGGACGGGGCGGTCGCCGGCACTCCCACGGGACGGTTCACCACCCCAGACGAGGTCGCGGACCTGGTGCTGTTCCTGGCCTCGGACCGGGCAGCGAACATCACCGGTGCCGACATGACGATCGACGGTGGATTCATCACGACGATCTGACCATCGGGCAGTGCTGCCGATGCCCATCCTCCCCACCGGATACGGAGACGACAGATGAGGATCACTCGATTCGCGCGGGCCGCGGTGCAGGTGCTGGCGGTGGTGGCGTTGGCACTCGTGGCGGTCGCCGTGCCCGCGGCGGCCGCGCCGCGGCCGACGATCGTGCTGGTGCACGGCGCGTTCGCGGACACAACCAGTTGGGACGCCGTCGCCGCCGACCTGCGCGGCCGCGGCTACACGGTCGTGGTGCCCGACAATCCGCTGCGCGGTCCGGCCCACGATGCGGCCGCGATCGAGAAGACCCTCGCGGAGATCTCCGGGCCGGTTGTGCTCGTCGGGCACTCCTACGGCGGCGCGGTCATCACCAACACACACAGT
The DNA here is from genome assembly GCF_023218075.1 of Rhodococcus sp. HM1. Classification (GTDB taxonomy): domain Bacteria; phylum Actinomycetota; class Actinomycetes; order Mycobacteriales; family Mycobacteriaceae; genus Rhodococcus. The sequence goes on from NZ_JALPTB010000027.1 coordinate 33,822, forward strand.
CCGAACGTGACGGCGCTCGTCTACATCGCGGCGTTCGCGCCGGCCCAGGGCGAACCCGTCCAGCTGCTGCTCGACCCGATCCGCTTCCCGGGCAGCCAGCTCCTGCCACCGGCCCTGCAAGTCAAGGTCGTCGACGACGACCAGGCCGTCGGCGGCAGGAACCTCGACGGTTACATCGCCGACGACGCGTTCCACCGGGTGTTCGCGCCCGATGTCGGTGATGCCACCGCGGCGACCATGCTCGCCCACCAGAAGTCGATCGCGCTGTGGGCCAACGTCGAACCCTCCGGCCCGACCTCGTGGTCCAGCACACCGTCCTGGTATCTCGTGTCCGCCGGCGACACGGTCATTCCGCCTGCCTCACAGCGCTACATGGCGGGTCGGATCGGCGCCCACACCAGCGAGATCCAGGCCTCCCACGTCGCACTGGTTTCCCGGCCTGCAGTCGTGGCCGACACGATCGCCGCAGCCGCAGACTCCGCGTCGTAGTGACGGGTATCCCGATTTCGTCTCCGTCCGTTCCGCACGCGACCCTGCCCCTGATCCTTCATCCGACCACCGCGCAGCGCCGCACGCCGCCGGCCGTGCGCGCGATGCCCGATATCCCCCATGCGGGGGATGGTCGCAGGCCGGGCCGCGGGCCCACACTGACGAGTGAGGGCAGCACCGCCCGGTCGCGCGAAGCGTAGCGGAAAGACTTTCCGGCAGAACACGTTTCGATGCGCGCCGGTCGTGGAACCTGGCTGCCGTGTCGGTGCAGGAGGTTCGCCATGACCACCGTCGGAGAGCATGCCCGCGATCGCCCGGTCCAGGTGTTCCGGGGTCCGGGCGACGTGCTGCTGTGCATGACCAATGTGCGCGGGCTCGGGCGGGACAGGGTCCTGCGTCGCGGGCGCACCGCCGTGCGGCCGGGGTCGGAGGAATCCGGCTCCCCCGCCGCCGGGCTGTACGCGCGGTGCGTCCGCGGCCGGCTCGGGCACGCAGCCCGCTCCGCCTGATCCGACGTGTTCGATCCCCGGTTCAGGAGCAACCCCATGGATACCGCAGTCCCGCACCCCGATCCGCCCGTCCGGCGGGTCGTCGACGCCATGGTCGACGCGGTCGCCGACCTGGGGGTGAGTCACGTCTTCGGGGTGGACGGCGCCAACATCGAAGATGTCTACGACGCGTTGTTCGCCACCGACCGGCCCGTCCGCGGGGTGGTGGCCAAGCACGAGTTCGCCGCCGCCACGATGGCCGACGGCTATGCCCGCACCACCGGCGGGCTCGGGGTGGTGGCCGCGACCTCCGGCGGCGGGGCGATGAATCTGGTGGCCGGGCTCGCCGAGTCCTTCGCGTCCCGGGTCCCGGTGCTGGCGCTGGTCGGGCAGCCCCCGACCAGGCTCGAGGGCGCCGGCGCGTTCCAGGACTCGAGCGGTAAGGCCGGCACGATCCACGCGGTCCGGCTGTTCACCGAGATCTCCCGGTACTGCGCGCGGGTCGAGGGTCCGGACGAGTTGCCCCGGCACCTCGACCGGGCGGTCGCCGCGGCGTGGTCCGGTGGGCCCGCGGTGCTGTTGCTGCCGAAGGACGTGCAGCAGGCCGCCGTCGACCGCGGATTCGCGTTCGCACCGCCGGCCCGCCGCTCCGGCCACGATCCGCGTGGTCTCGCCCGGATCCGGGACCTGCTCGCCGCGGCCCGCCGGACCGGGAAGATCGTGTTCGTCGCCGGGGATCAGGTGGCGCGGGACGACGCCCGCGAGCAGCTGCGCGCCCTCGCCGCCGCGACGGATGCCGCGGTCGGGGTCGTCCCGGACGCCAAGGACGTCTATCCCGCCGACGAGCCGGGCTTCAGCGGGGTGGCCGGCTGCATGGGGCACGCCGAACTGGTCGAGGCGGTGCGGCACTGCGCGTTGTGCCTGCTGATCGGGACCCGGATGCCGGCCCTGGCCCGCACCGGTCTGGAGGCGGCCCTCGACACGGTCCCGGTCGCCGGCATCGGTGCCGAGCCCCCCTATCTGCCCGCCGAGCACGCCACCGTCCTCGACCTGCGTGCCGGGTTGGGTGCCCTCGCCGAGGAGCTGTCGCCGGCGCGGCCGGCCGGGGCCGTCGCGCCCTGGCTGTCGGCGCCGTTGCCGGTCCCGCTGCGCGACGGACCGGGGCTGCGGTACCGGGAGGCCGTCGAGGCGCTCGCGGTGATGATGCCGGCCGGCGCCGATGTGTTCGCCGACGCCGGCAACACGGGAGCGTCGGTGGTGCACCATCTTCCGGTGTCGCGGGGTGGCCGGTTCGTCGTCGCGCTCGGGATGGGCGGGATGGGCTACAGCTTCGGCGCGGCGATCGGCTCCGCGTTCGCCCGGCAGCGGCGGACCTTCGTCATCGCCGGCGACGGCGCCTTCTTCATGCACGGGATGGAAATCCACACGGCGCTCGAATATCGGCTGCCGGTCACCTTCGTGGTGTTCAACAACAACGCCCACGCCATGTGCGTGACCCGCGAGCAGCTGTTCTACGGGAATCGGTACAGCTTCAACCGGTTCCGGCCGTCCCGGATCGCCGAGGGGGTCGCGGCGATGTTCCCGTCGATGCCCGCGTACCCGGCCGGGACCGTCGATCAGCTCTTCGACGCGCTCGAGCTCGCGACCTCGGCGAGCGGTCCGTCGTTCATCGCCGTGGACTGCGACCCCGACGAGATCCCCCCGTTCCTGCCCTTCCTGCAATGAGTCTCGAGGAGGACCACCGTGACCGTCCCGCTTCCCGCCCTCGCGGACATCCCGAGCGGCGAGCTGCCCGGGGTGCTGCGGATCGAAACCTCCGACCGCGAGGCGACGACCCCGATCATCCTGGACATGCTGCGGTCGGTGTATCCGCACGACCGGATCTTCGGCGACTACTGCACCGTCAACGGCTACATCGCGGCGCCGCCGCGCGAGGTGTACCGGTACCTGTCGGACACCCGCAGCCTGGAGGAATGGACGTACAGTCTGCGCGACTTCACGCCCACCGAAACGCCCGGGCTGTGGTCGGCGCACGACCGACTCGGCAGCGACACCACCATCTACACCCGCACCGTGGCGAACCCGGACGCGATGACCGTCGACTACCACTGCGCCTGGGATCAGGCCCGGCACCTGTGGATGATCTACCTGCTGCGGGTGGTCGACGCGCAGACGGTATTCGACAAGCCCGGATCGGTGGTGCTGTGGACCAACTGCCACCACCCGTTCTACGACCGCAACCCGTATCCGGAGACCGCGCCGGCGGGCCGCAAGGTCTGGGTCGGGGACTTCTGGGACATGTTCGCCGCCGGCCACCGGCTGGAACTGGACAACCTCACCGCCCTGTGCGAGTACCGGGTCCGCCACGGCCTGCCGATCACCCCGGCGTGGATGAGGTGAGCACGGCATGGTCACGGTCAGCCTGCTCGACGTCGCGAGCTACCTGCCCGGCCCGCCGATCGGCACGGAGTTCTTCACCCGGTTCTCGCGGTCGGACCGGATGGCCCGCAACGTCATGTTCCGCGCCCCCACGCACCGCCATCACGTGGCCGACGGGGAATCCGCCGTCGACATGGCCGAACGCGCCGTCGCTCCGCTGATCGAACGCCACGGCCGCGCGGCGGTCACCGGCGTGGATGTGCTGCTCACGCACACCCAACTGCCGGACCTGCCCGTGTGCGGGTGCGGGGCGGAGCTGGCACGCCGGCTGGGCATGACGCCGCGGTGGATCCTCGACGTGCACAACGGGGGCTGCGCGGCGTTCGTGCACATGATCGAACTCGCCCGGACCCTCCTGACCGGTACCGGGGCCGGTACGGCGCTGATCGTCGCGGTGCAGAACAGCGCCGGCCAGATCTTCACCCAGCCCGACGTGCGGTCGCTCGCGCAGGCCGCGGTCCCCGGGGACGGTAGCGGCGCTGCGCTGCTGGGGGTGTCGGAACGCGCGCCGATCCTCGGCATCGAGAGCCGGCATCATCCCGAGTACGCCGGGGACATGACCGCCGAGATCGACCCGCCCCGCAAATACTGGGCCCCCGGCACCGGGCAACTGCACATCGCCTTCACCGACGCGAAGATCACCGCCGTCTTCGCCCGCGGCAACCGGCTGGTCCCGGAGGTCGCGCTGGCGGTGTGCAATCGGATCGGCGTGAAGTCCACGGAGGTCGATACTTTCGTCACCAACCAACCCAACCGGTTGTTCCTGCGCAACTGGCGTGAGGCCCTCGAACTGGCCCCCGAGCGGCATCCCGACACCTTCGACGAGTGCGGCAACCTGTTCGGTGCGGCCCTCCCGGTCACCCTCGACGTCGAGAACCGGGCCGGCCGGATCCCGAACGGATCGCTGGTGCTGCTGGCCGGATTCGCGCACGCCGGTGACTACGCCGCCGCGGCGGCGATCCGGTGGGGCGCGGCGCCGTGAGTTTGTCGCGGCAGTGGGTCAGTTCGGCGGCGGGAGTTCGACATCGGTGAATTCGACGGTCGCCCCCTCGGTCAGCGGCGGGGTCTCGCCGGCCTCGCCGTGCCGGAAGAACGTGGGCGCGCCGAGCGTGGCCCGCAGCGTGTAGGTGCCGGGATCGGGCACCACGAAGTTGTCGGCGTAGTGGAAGAACGTGGAGTAGTAGAAGTTCAACTGCTTCGAATCGACCACCTGAGCGTCGGCGCCGACGACCTCGAGGGTGATCGGCACGTCGGGCACGATCCGCCCGGTCGACGCCTCGAACGGGATTATCTCGATGTGGTAGTTCTCCCCCGGTGCCGGTTCCCGGAACTGCTGCTCGGCGCCGGCCGGTTCGTACCACGGTTCGGCGGCCTCGACGATGTACGCCACCCGCCAGGGACCCGAGGTGGTCTCGCCGCCCTCGGCGGCGATTTCCTCTTCCACGGTGGTGTACTGCTCGACGACACCGGCCGGGGCCGCGGCGTCGGCCGCTTCCGTCGTGGTGGCGGTGGTGGTCGAGTCGGCCTCGCTGCTGTCGCTGTCGCTGCAGCCCGCCAGGGCCAGAGCGCCGGCGGCACCCGCGGCCGCGAGAATTCGAGGGATCCGTCCCATCGGTTCCTCCTCGGAAGTGCCGGACCGGAGGGGCTCGAAGCAAGTGAGGCTAACCTAGCATCGCTGTCGGGTGGTCGTGGGCCTTTCCCGGAACCGGCTCGTCCGGGCCGATATTCGATTGTCCGGCGGCGCCGGCGCTGCTTGGATCGGGGCCATGAGCGAGCGCACCCGGATCACCCGCAAACCGGACCGCGGCACCGACGATCGGACGGTCCTGCACGGGCTGCTCGACGACGCGCGGGTGGCGCACGTGGCGTTCGTCCGTCACGGATATCCGGTGGTCTTGCCGATGGCGTTCGGCCGGGACGGCAACCGTCTGTTCCTGCACGGGTCGACCGGTGCCGGCGCGTTCCTCACCGCGCGCAGCGGCCTCGAGGTCTCGGTCGCCGTCACCAATCTCGACGGCCTGGTGTTCGCGCGCTCGACGTTCGACAGCAGCATGAACTACCGCAGCGCCGTCGTCTTCGGGGTCGCGACCCCGGTCGCCGACGACGAGAAGGAAGACGCACTGCGGGCGGTCACCGAACACCTCATGCCGGGCAGGTGGGACGAGGTCCGTCCCCCGTCCGCGAAGGAACTCGCCGCGACGACGGTGCTCGAACTTCCGTTGGACGAGGTGAGCGTGAAGGTCCGCGCCGCCGGGCCCGGCGAGTCCGCCGATGACGGTGAGGACCACAGCGTGTGGGCGGGGGTCGTCCCGCTGCGCACGGTCGCGGGTGCGCCGGAGCGGTCGCCGCTCGCCGATTCCGCTGTGCCACTGCCGGGCTCGGTCCGTTCCCTACTCTGACCCGCGGTGGGTGTGCACATCTTGTCGCTCCGTCTCGGCGTGTCGCGACAAGATGTGCACACTCGGAAGCCTGTGCCGCTGCCGCTCGTCCCGGATCACGTGCCGCAGAATGTCCGGAAGCTCTCGGTGAACGATTGCGGGGCAGGCTCGGTGTACTCGGACCACTCGTCACGGCGGTCGAACGGATGCGTCACGACCTCGAGCAGCTTCTCGAAGGGCGCGAGGTCGCCGCCGGTCGCGGCTCGCAGGGCTGCGTCGAGCCGATGGTTGCGCGGGATGTAGAGCGGGTTCACGCGGTCCATCGCGTCCGCCGCCTCCGACGGTCCACGGCCCTGCTGCTGCAAGGCATTTCGCCAGCGTTCCAGCCACGGCCCGATGTGCTCGCGCGGTACGAGTCGGTCGAGCGGCGCCGGATCCCCACGCAGTTCGTCCGCGAGAGCGCGGAAGGTGCCCGTCCAGTCGGCGCCGTGGCCGGCCAGCAGGGTCAGCAGGTCGTCGATGAGCGCCCGATCCACGGACCCGCCCGTGAAGGCGAGTTTCGCGGCCATCCCCGCCGTGTAGTGGTTCTCGTACCGTTCGTCGAAGGTGTCGAGGACGGCGGTGATCGCGGCGATCGCGTCGTTCGGCTCGGAATCGACCAGTGTCAGCAAGGTTTCCGCGAGGCGCGCCAGATTCCACTTCAGGACGCGCGGCTGGTTCCCGAACGCGTAGCGACCGGTGTGGTCGATGGAACTGAACACCGCCGCCGGGTCGAACCCGTCGAGGAAGGCGCACGGACCGTAGTCGATGGTCTCGCCGGAGATGGTCGTGTTGTCGGTGTTCATCACCCCGTGTACGAAGCCCACCAGCATCCACCGCGCCACCAGCGACGCCTGCGCCTCGACCACCGCCTGGAAGAAGGCCAGGTACCGACCGTCCTCCCCCTGCTCCGGCAGGGAGGTGAGCTCCGGATAGTGGCGGGCGATCGCGTAGTCGGCGAGCGACTGCACGACCTCGCGCTGACGGACCGCGAACTCGAAGGTACCCACCCTCAGGTGACTGGACGCGACGCGCGCGAGCACGGCACCGGGTTCGACGCCGTCACGGTAGACCGGCCGGCCGGTCGCCACCACCGACAGCGACCGGGTGGTGGGGATCCCGAGCGCATACATCGCCTCGCTCACCAGGTACTCGCGCAGCATCGGCCCGACCACCGCGAAGCCGTCGCCGCCCCGGGAGAACGGCGTGGGCCCCGAACCCTTCAGATGCAGATCCGCGCGCCGACCGTCAGCGTCGACGAGTTCGCCGAGCAACAACGCCCGCCCGTCCCCGAGGAGCGGGGCGTACCCACCGAACTGGTGACCGGCATAGGCCATCGCGACCGGCTTCGCCCCGACCGGCACCGCGGAGCCGGCCAGCACGGCGACGCCGTCGTCGGTTCGCAGGGAGGCCGCGTCCAACCCCAGCGACGCCGCGAGGTCCTCGTTGAGCACGAGCAGCTTCGGGTCGGGTACCTCGGCGCCCTGCCACGGCACTGCCAACCCGCCCATCTCGTCGACGAACGTGCTCTCGAGGCCGGACACCGCGGTGCTCGTGCCTGTCGGGAAATCCGGGATCGTCGCCATCCCCCGAGCCTAGCCACCCCGCCGTGCGGTGCGCCGCGCGCACGACCGTCAGGTCGGTGCATGTGCACCGAGGAAGTCGTCGATCGCCTGCACAACCTGCGCCGTCTGTTCGTCGTGGGGATTGTGCCCGGCGTGCTCGATGATCCGCAGCGTCGAGCCGGGGATGCCGGTCGCGAGCTCGTGTTGGCATGCCGGTGGGAAGACGAAGTCGTCGCGGCCGCCGAGAACCAGTGTGGGGGCATCGATCTCGCCGAGCCGGTCGAGGACCGACCACCCCTTCAGCAGGTAGCGACCGGCGAAGATGAGCGGCTCGGGCCGGGGTCGCGAGCGCCACGCTCCGGCGGCGAGTTCGCGAGCCAGGACGCCGAGACTGTAGTGGTGGAAGTACGCACGCCCGATCCGCGCGAAGATCGGGTAGTACTCACGCGGGGTGAACTCGCCCGTGAACCAGCGCCGCACCAAGTCGGCGTCCGCGCGACTGTAGCCGCGTTCGAGCACGACCTCGGCGGCGTTCTGCCGTTCCCACCGGCTGTCGGCGCTGGTGTCGAGCAGGACGAGTTGCGAGACGCGGTCGGGGTAGCGCAGCGCGTATTCGAGCGCGACCTGCCCGCCGAACGAGTGTCCGAGCACCGCCCACCGCCCGAATCCGAGGTGCTCACGCAGGCCGTCGGCGTCCGCGGTCAGGTTCTCCCAGGTCATCGATTCGACGGGCGCACCGACCGAGCGACCGTTGCAGCGATGGTCGTAGAACACGAGCGTGAACCGATCCGCGCACGCCCGCAGCGACTGCATCGTCCACAGATCCGCGGACGGGCCACCATGCATGATCAGCAGCGGAGGGCCCTGCCCGACGACGTCGACATACAGGTGGGTGTCCCGGATCGGGATGCGGCCGGGCCGGACGCGGCGCAGCCCGGCCCACCCGCGTGGACGAATGAGATTTCCGCGGGGCGCAACCGCGTCCGTCGGAGGCTCCGAAGTCCGGGCGGCACGTTCGATGTTGCGCTTGAGAACCCTCAGCATGCGGGCCTGCATGATCCACACCATGGGCGGGAAGACCCAGAAATACACGAAACGGGCGACCCAGCGCGGACGGCCCGTCTGATACCCGCTGATGACCAGCCGGGTGCGCCGACCGGGCAGCTCCTTCAGCAGAAAGCCCCACGATCCTTCGATGTAGGCTGAGGGTCGGGGTTGACGAGGGTCGAGAGTTCGGCCGCGTAGATCGCTCAGACCGTGGAGGCCGAGGAACCGGTTCTTCTCCATCGTCGCGACGGTGTACGAGTCGAGAGGGCCCGCGCCGGGCGCCCAGTATCGGAGGGTGTCGCCGCACCGGAGGTCCTGCCACTCCGGATGCACCCGGCGCGCGCTCGGACGGCCCGCGTTGTCCAGGTGGTCCCACGAGTACCAGCCGCCGCGGTCCCAGCCCATCTGCACCAGCCAGGGCCAGACCTGCTCGGGCGGGGCGTCGATGGTGACGGCCATGGCTCCCGATCTCTCGCCGTCGGGAACCAGCTCGGCGCCGGGGAACGGTCCGGTGATCTCGTCCTCGGTGGCTCCCCATCGCACGAGCCGAGGACGTATCAGACCCGCGTAGAGTGCGGCCGCTGCCGCGCCCGTGATCCCGATGCCCGGTGCGAGTGTCATCCGTTGAGGTTGCGCCCGTTCGCCGAGGCTGCGCAAGGGTGCCGGATACGGTCGAGGTAGGCGACCGGTCGGAGAGGAGGACGCACAGCATGAGCGCTGGTCCCGGCACGTTGTGGACGATCGGGCATTGGACCTGCCCGCCGGCCGTCGTGCTCGACACGCTCACCTCGGCGGATATCGACTTGCTCGTGGACGTGCGCAAGATGCCGGGCTCGCGCCGGAGCCCGCAGTTCGACGCCGACGCAATGCCGGCCTGGCTCGGCGGCGCCGGTATCGGATACCTGCACCTGGCCGAGCTCGGCGGCCGGCGCCCGAAGCAGAAGGACGTCGACCCGACCCTCAACGCCGGGTGGCGGAACGCCGGTTTCAAGAACTACGCGGACTACAACTACACCCTCACGCCCGCCTTCGAGGCCGGTCTCGCGCGCCTCACCGACCTCGCCACGGACCGGCACGTCGCGATGATGTGCGGCGAGCCGATGCCCTGGCGCTGCCACCGCCTGCTGATCGCCAACGTCCTGGCGGCGCGGGGATGGACGGTCGTGCACCTGATGACCGACGCCGCTCCGAGGCAGCACGAACTGGGACAGTGGGGTGCAGCACCGTCGGTGAGTCCCGACGGCGTCGTGACCTACCCGCAGATGACAGGAGACACCGCATGAGCGAGAAGTTCGCGGTCGGCGACCACGTCGGCTGGAATTCCGAGGCGGGCCGGGTCTCCGGCACGATCACGAAGGTTCACACGAAGGACTTCGAGTACAAGGGGCACACCCGTCACGCCACCGAGGACGAGCCCCAATACGAGATCGCCAGCGACAAGACCGATCACGTCGCCGCCCACAAGGGTTCCGCGCTGACGAAACTCCCGGACCGCCACTGACCGCCCGTGCGTGGTTCCGGTAGCGGGTGCTACCGAAACCACGCACGGGCGCGTCAGCGCAGGGCGATGCCCAGCAGCGCGTCCACCGCGTCCGCGAACAGGCCGGGTGCCGACGGATCGTCCCCGCCCCGCTCGACCGCGAACGTCGCCCAGCCGTCGAGGGCGTCGAGGGCCTTGGGGGTGTCGAGGTCGTCGGCGAGGTGCTGCCGCAGCCGCGCGAGCACATCCTCGGCGGAGGCGGCCGACTCCAGTGCCGCGGCCCGACGCCACAGCTCCAGCCGCGCCTCGGCGGCGGTGAGCACGTCGGCCGTCCACGCGCGGTCCTGCCGGTAGTGCCCGGAGAGCAGGCCCAGACGGATCGCGGCCGGGTCGACGCCCTCGCCGCGCAGCTTGGAGACGAACACCAGGTTGCCGCGGGACTTGGACATCTTCTCGCCGTCGAGGCCGATCATGCCGGTGTGCACGTAGTGCCGCGCGAAGCGGCGGCCGCCGGTGACGGCCTCGGCGTGCGCCGCGGAGAATTCGTGGTGCGGGAAGATCAGGTCGCTGCCGCCGCCCTGCACGTCGAAGCCGGTGCCGATGCGGTTGAGGGCGATCGCGGCGCATTCGATGTGCCAGCCGGGCCGGCCGTCACCGAACGGGGACGGCCACGCCGGTTCCCCGGGCCGCTGCGCGCGCCACAGCAGCGCGTCGAGGGGGTTGCGCTTGCCGGGGCGTTCGGGGTCGCCGCCTCGTTCGGCGAAGAACCGCATCATCGTGTCGTGGTCGTAGCCGGACTCGTAGCCGAACTGTTCGGTGGCGTCGACCCGGAAGTAGACGTCCGGATATTCGGCGTCGTCGACGACGTAGGCGGCCCCGGAGGCGACCAGCTTCTCGACGAGCTCGACCACCTCGTTCACCGATTCGACGGCGCCGATGTAGTCGCGCGGCGGCAGCACCCGCAGCGCCTCCATGTCCTCGCGGAACAGCGCGGTCTCGCGCATGCCGAGGACCACCCAGTCCTCGCCGTCCCGGTTCGCGCGTTCGAACAGCGGGTCGTCGACGTCGGTGACGTTCTGGACGTAGTGCACGTCGTGTCCGGCGTCGCGCCAGATGCGGTTCACGAGGTCGAAGGCGAGGTAGGTGGCGGCGTGCCCGAGGTGGGTCGCGTCGTAGGGGGTGATCCCGCAGACGTACATGGTGGCCGTGGCGCCCGGGGTGACGGGACGGACCGCCCGGTCGGCGGTGTCGTACAACCGCAACGGCGGTCCCTGACCAGGGACGGACGGGAGCGCGATATCGGACCAAGACTGCATGGCTGAAGCCTAGTGGAGGCCGCTGAGCGACCCGGAGCGAGGCCGGTCGTCGATCAGAACGCGGGCCACGGAATGCGACGGTCCCCGAGCGGCTTCGGCATGACCGGCCGCGCGAGCAGCGCGGTGATGCGGGCGCGCAGCGCCGCGACCTCGGCGCCGGTGATGTAGGCGCGCAGCTCGTTGCCGAATTCGCCGTCGAGTCGCTGGGCGAGTTTCTCGAGGTCGGTGAGCAGCTCCGGGTCGACGGATCGGCCCGCCCAGCCCCACAGCACGGTGCGCAGCTTGTTCTCCTGGTGCAGGCAGATGCCGTGGTCGACGCCGTAGACACCGCCGTCGAGTCCTTCGAGGGCGTGCCCGCCCTTGCGGTCGGCGTTGTTGAGGATCACGTCGAGCACGGCCATGCGGTTCAGGCGCGGGTCGTCGGCGTGGACGAGCACGACCTCGGCGCCGTCGTAGTCGCGGGCCCGCAGCACCGGCAGCCAGCCGCTGGGGACGGCCCCGGCCGGGCACAGGTCGATCAGCTCGATGTGCCCGTCGGGGGCGTCGTCGGGGTCGGGGGTGTCGATCCACTGCTGCACCATGCCGGTGCCGAACGGCCCGTCGCGCAGCACGGTCACCGGGATGACGCCCCAGCCGAGCGCCTCGGAGATCAGGTACGACGCGACCTCCCGGCCGGCGAGGGTGCCGTCGGGGAAATCCCACAGCGGCCGCTCGCCGCGGACGGGTTTGTAGACGCAGCGCACCACGGTGCCGTCGAGGGTCGCGTCGCACACGAGGGTCGCGTTGCTCGCGTGCACGACACGGCCGACGACGGTGAGTTCACCGCGCTCGAGCACATCTCGGATGTCCGGGATGCTCACCTGGTCAGGACTCCTCACCGAACCAGGATGCCGGATCGAACCCGGGGGTGCGCAGGTAGCCGTTGGTGCGGATGCACACGTGGCCGCCGCCGCCGATCGGTTCGCCGCACAGCGGGCACGGGGTGCGGCCGGCGGAGACGACCATCTCCGAGCGGGCCGCGAACTCGAGGGCCTGCTCGGGGGTGAGGAACACGCGGACCGCGTCGGGTCCTTCCTCGGTGTCGTCGAGCACGACGGACTCGTCGAGTTCGGCCTCGGTGACGGCGAGGAGTTCGACGACGACGGCGCTGGTGTCGGCGTCCCAGCCCAGTCCCATGGTGCCGACCCGGAATTCGGCGTCGATGGGGGTGATCAGCGGGCTGATGTCGATGTCGGGATCTTCGGGCAGGTCGGTGCCGAACCGCCGGTGCACCTCTTCGAGGAGCAGGCCCATGCGATCGGCGAGGATCTTCACCTGCTGTTTCTCGAGCAGGACGCTCACCACGCGGGACTCGTGCACGGCCTGCAGGTAGAACACCCGGTCGCCGGGTTCACCGACCGTGCCGGCGACGAACCTGTCCGGGGTCCGGAACACGTGTATCGCGCGGGCCATCGCACCTCCTCGAGTCGTATGTTTCGAATGAGCCGAACACTGCCATTATCCGCCGGACGTCGCCGTCGTCGGGGGGTCACCGGCCGGGTTCACCTCGCCGCCGGGCACCGATTTCGGGGGGACGGCGAGCCCGGTCAGATCCGGGCCGGTGTCGTTGATGCGGAGCACGAACGGACGCGTCTCGGTGTAGCGGACGACGCTGAGCGAGGCCGGTTCCGCGACGATCCGCTGGAACCCGTCCAGGTGCGTGGCGAGCGCGTCGGCAAGGACGGATTTGATGACGTCGCCGTGACTGCACGCGATCCACACGACGTCGCGGCCGTGCTGTTCGGTGAGCCGGGCGTCGTGTTCGCGGACCGCGGCGACCGCGCGGGCCTGCACCTGCGCCAGCCCTTCCCCACCGGGGAACACGGCCGCGGAGGCGTGCTGCTGCACCACCTTCCACAGCGGTTCGCGGACCAGTTCGGACAGTTCCCGGCCGGTCCACTGCCCGTAGTCGACCTCGGCGAGCCGGTCGTCGACGAGCGGGGTCAGGCCGCGGTCGGTGGCGAGCGGAGCGACCGTCTGTTGGCAGCGCAGCAGCGGCGAGTGCACGATCTCGGTGATCTCCAGGCCGGCGAACCGGGCGATCAGACCCTTGGCCTGGATGTGTCCGAGTTCGTCGAGTTCGACACCCGGAGAACGACCGGCCAGCACCCGCGAGGTGTTGGCCGTCGAACGTCCGTGCCGCAGCAGGATCACCGTCATGGAATCCAGCCTAATGGGCCACCCGCACCCGGGCAGGTCACGGCGCCGCGCGGGGGCGCGCCGCGCGGTCAGGTCGCGGAGATCACCCCGGTGCCCAGCAGGGCGAGCACGAGGACGCCGAGCAGGATGCGGTAGCCGACGAACCAGTACATCGAGTGGTTGGTGACGAACCTGAGCAGCCAGGCGATCGCGGCGTAGCCGACGCCGAAGGCGATGACGGTGGCGACCAGCAGCTGCGGCCCGGACGCGTTGAGACCCTCCCCCGCGGGTTCGAACGCGTCCGGCAGGCTGAACAGCCCGGAGGCGACGACGGCGGGGATGGCGAGCAGGAACGAGTAGCGGGCGGCGGCCTCGCGGTTGAGGCCGAGGAACAGGCCGGCGGAGATGGTGCCGCCGGAGCGGGACACGCCGGGGATCAGGGCCATGGCCTGCGCCGTGCCCATGACCAGGCCGTCGCGCAGGGTCAGCTGCTCGATGCCGCGCTTCTTGGGGCCGTAGTACTCGGCGGCGGCGATGACGGCGGAGAACACGATGAGCATCGTCGCGACCAGCCACAGGTTGCGGGCGACGGTGCGGACCTCGTCCTTGAGGACGAATCCGAGAATGCCGATGGGGATGGTGCCGAGCAGCACGTACCAGCCCATCTTGTAGTCGTGGTCGGCGCGCAGTTCCTTGTGGAGCAGGCCGCGGAACCAGGCGAGGAGGATGCGCCAGATGTCGCGGGCGAAGAACACCAGCACGGCGGCTTCGGTGCCGAGCTGGGTGACGGCGGTGAAGGAGGCGCCCGCGTCGGATCCGAAGAACACCTCGGAGACGATGCGCAGGTGTCCCGAGGAGGACACCGGCAGGAATTCGGTCAGCCCCTGGACGATGCCGAGCACGATCGCCTGAATCCAGGTCATGGACTCGCCGATCATGCGACGATCTCCGCACGGGAGTGGGGGCAGCGGCACAGGGGGCGATCGAATCTCACTCGGGGCACAGTACGCGGCGCGCCTGGCCGACTTCGGGACCCTCGCGGCACTAGGGTGCGTTCCAGGGCGAGGAGTCGCGGTTGCGGCCCGGCGACCCGATCGGACGGTCACGAAACGCGGGCGGTTATGGAACAGAGAACGGTGGGAGCGAGCGGGCTGCGCGTCTCGCGGCTCGGTTTGGGCACCTTGACCTGGGGTCGCGGCACCGACGGGGACGAAGCCGCGGCGCAGCTGTCGGCGTTCGTCGATGCCGGCGGCACCCTCGTCGACACCTCGCCCGCGTACGGCGACGGCATGTCGCAGCGGATCCTCGCCGAGTTGCTCGACGACGTGGTGCCGCGCGATCGGCTGGTGTTGTCGGGCAGCTCCGGGATCGACACCTCCAAGCTCGGCCAGGGACGCGTCGACTGTTCGCGCGGGGGGCTTCTGACGCAGCTCGATGCGACCCTGCGGGAGCTCGGGACCGATCATCTGGATGTGTGGCAGGTCGCCACGTGGGATCCGCAGACACCGGTGGACGAGGTGGCGGCGACGCTGGAGTACGCGATCACCAGCGGCCGCGTGCGCTACGTCGGGGTGCGCGGCTATCTGGGCTGGCAGCTCGCGACCGCCGCTTCCGCGGCGCCGCGGGGTGCGCGTCTGGTGAGCACCCAGGTCGAGTACTCGCTGCTGGCGCGGGGCGTCGAGGAGGAACTGATCCCGGCCGCGACGTATCACGGCGCCGGGGTGTTCGCGGCGGTGCCGCTGGCCGGGGGTGTCCTCACCGGCAAGTACCGCAGCGGGGTGCCGGTCGATTCGCGCGGCGCCGACGAGGTGCACGCGGAGGAGGTTCGTCACTATTTGACCGATTCGGCGGTGCGGGTGGTCGACGCGGTGGTCACCGCCGCGGACGGGCTGGGCACCTCCCCGCTGGCGGTGGCGCTGGCGTGGGTGCGGGACCGGCCCGGGGTGGCGTCGGCGCTGGTCGGCGCCCGGGATCTGGCGCAGCTGACCGGGGTGCTGGTGGCGGAGGAGCTGGAGTTGCCGGCGGCGATCGCGTCCGCGCTCGACGATGTGAGCGCCTGAATCCGCTGCGGCCTGAATCCACTGGGGCGGAGAGGAAACCCGCGTTCGCGCACCCTACGAAAGTTAGGCTACCCTGCTCCCTAGGTTCGGGTTGGCTACAACAGGGAGAGCATATGACCGCCACCGAGGTTGCCGGATTCGCCGAGCGCATCAAATCCGGAACTGCCGCGGAACACAGCGAGACCGAGAATTCGGCGTTCGTCACCGAGCTGCTCGGCGGGCAGCTCAACACGGCCGGCTATGCCGCCCTGCTGGCCCAGTCCTGGTTCATCTACGAGGCCCTCGAACGGATCGGCGCGAGCTATGCCGACGATCCGATCGTCGGCCCGTTCCTCGCCGACGAGCTGCTGCGCACCGCCGCGCTGGAGGCCGATCTGCAGTTCCTGCTCGGCGACGACTGGCGGGCCACGGTGACGCCGCTGCCCGCGACCGTGCGGTACGTGCAGCGGCTAGAGGAGGTCGCCGCGACCTCCCCGGAGGCATACCTGGCGCACCACTATCTGCGGTATCTCGGTGATCTGTCCGGTGGCCAGATCATCCGCCGCATGCTCGAGCGTGCCTACGGGTACGAACGCGACGGCCTGCGCTTCTACACCTTCGACGACATCCCGAAGACGAAGCCGTTCAAGGACGCGTACCGCGCGAAGCTCGACGCTGCCCCCTTGGACAGCGCGCAGCAGCAGGCCGTGATCGACGAGGCGAACCTGGTTTTCGGTCTCAACCGCGAGTTGTTCGCCGATCTCGGCGCCGATCTCGACAGCTACCGGGTGGCGACGCCGCAGTCATGAACCGCTTCCGCCGTTACGTTCTGTCCCTTCTTCTTCCGCTGGTGACGGTGCTGGCCGTCGCCGGATGCGGTGCCACCGGCGCGTCCGGTTCGGCGCCGGCGACCGGGGCGCGCACCGCGGTGATCGCCGACCGGGATCCGCGGCCGATCGCGGAGAACCCGGTCCCGACGCTGCCGGTGACGGTCCGCAGCTTCGACGGGGTCGACGTCACCGTCACCGACGTCTCGCGCATCGTCACCGCGGACCGCTCCGGCACCCTCGCCCAGACCGTGTTCTCCCTCGGTCTCGGCGCCAACCTGGTGGGGCGGTCGACGGCGAGTTTCCCGGCGTCGGAGCATCTGCCCAATGTCACCCCGGGCGGGCACGGCCTGAACGCCGAGGCGATCCTGGCGCTGAATCCGACGGTGGTGCTCACCGACTCGTCGATCGGGCCGCTGGCCGTGCAGGAGCAGTTGCGGGCCGCCGGGATCCCGGTGGTGTTCGTGGACCCGACCCGCACCCTCGACACGGTCGCGTCCGGGATCGAGGCGGTCGCGGCGGCGCTGGGGGTGCCCGAGCAGGGGGCCGCGCTGGTGCAGCGCACCGAGGAGGAGATCGCCGCGGCGAGCGCGTCGATCCCCGCGGACCATCCCGAACCGACCGTGGCGTTCCTGTATCTGCGCGGCTCGGCGATCAAGATGCTCGGCGGTCCGGGCTCCGGGGCCGACGCGCTGATCGGCGCGCTCGGCGCCCGGGACGCCGGCACGGTCGCCGGACTCACCGCCGAGTTCACCCCGATCACCAGCGAGGCGATGATCGCCTCCGCACCGGACGTGATCCTGATCATGACGCACAGTCTGGAATCGGTCGGCGGTCCCGACGGTCTCGCGGCGTTGCCCGGCGTCGAGCAGACCCCCGCCGGGAAGAACCGCAGGATCATCGACATGGACGATTCGGTGCTGCTCAGCTTCGGTCCCGACACCGGCAAGGTCCTGGCCGCGCTCTCCGACGCCCTGTATCCGCAGGCCCAGGAATGACCACGGTCACCGACAGCACCGCGACGCCCGCAAGCACGAAGGAGGCCGGCGCCCGGCGCAGCACCCTGGTGTTCACCGGGCTGACCGTCGCGCTGGTGGTGCTGGCGCTGGTGTCCGCGTGCCTCGGGCAGGTGCCGACGTCCCCGGCCGAGGTGGTCGGCAGCCTGCTGCACCGGCTCGGACTGGATGTCGGGCCCATGCCCGCGCACCCGGCCGGCGACGTCGCGTTGTGGCAGGTGCGGTTCCCGCGGGTGGTGCTGGCGATGCTCGTCGGCGCCGCTCTCGGCTGCGCCGGCGCGCTGCTGCAGGGGGTGTTCGCCAATCCGCTCGCCGAACCCGGCGTCATCGGTGTCTCCTCCGGCGCGGCCGTCGGGGCCTCGCTGGTGATCGTGCTGGGCGGCGCGTTCACCGCCGGCTGGGCGTTGGCCGGGGCCGCGTTCGTCGCCGGCCTGCTCACCACCGCCCTGGTGTACGCGCTGTCGCGGTCGAACGGGCGCACCGAGGTCGTCACGGTCATCCTCACCGGTGTGGCCGTCAACGCCGTCGCGGGCGGGCTGATCGCGCTGTTCACGTTCGTCGCGAACCCCGCCGCCCGCGACCAGATCGTTTTCTGGCAGCTCGGCAGCCTCGGCGGCGCCACCTGGGAAATCGTGTCGGTGGTGGCGCCGCTGACGTTCGCCGGGATCGCCGCGGCCGTCGTGCTGGCCCCGAAGCTCGATCTGCTCTCGCTCGGCGAGTCCGTGGCCCGGCACCTGGGGGTCGACGTCGAACGCGTGCGGCAGGTCGCGATCGTCATCGTCGCGGTGCTGGTGTCCGCGGCGGTCGCGTTCACCGGCATCATCCTGTTCGTGGGCCTGGTGGTGCCGCACCTGATGCGGATGGCGCTCGGTCCCGCGCATCGGCGGCTGATCTGCGCGAGTGCCGTGTGCGGCGCGGTGACGCTGCTCGCCGCCGACCTCGGCGCCCGCACCCTGGTCGCGAACGCCGATCTGCCGTTGGGCATGCTCACCTCGCTGATCGGCGGGCCGGTGTTCTTCTGGATGCTGCGCCGCACCCGCGCGAGCCAGGGAGGGTGGGCATGAGCCGTTCCCGCGTGTTCGGCCGGTGGCGCGACGACCGGCAGGTCCCGGAACGCTCCGGGCCCGGAGCGGTGACGATGCGCGCGACCGGGGTGCGGCTGCACCGCGGCGACCGGCAGATCCTGCACGACGTCGACGTCGAGGTCCGGGCCGGGGAGGTGCTCGCGCTCGTCGGGCCGAACGGCGCCGGCAAGTCGACGCTGCTGGCCGCGCTCACCGGTGATCATCCGATCTCGGGCGGCCGCGTCGAGGTCGACGGGCGCCCCCTCGAGGAGTGGGCGCCGGTCGCGTTGGCGCGGCGCCGGGCGGTGCTCCCCCAGCAGCACACGGTCGGGTTCCCGTTCACCGCCGTCGAGGTGGTGCGGATGGGCCGGTCGGCGTGGGCGCGCACCGCACGGCAGGGTGACGACGACGCCCTGGTCGCCGCGGCGCTCGCCGAATGCGACGTCGCGCACCTGCAGGATCGTCCGTTCCCGGCGCTGTCCGGGGGTGAACGTGCCCGGGTCGCGTTGGCGCGGGTGCTCGCGCAGGACACCGAGACGCTGCTGCTCGACGAACCGACCGCGGCCCTGGATCTCGGGCATCAGGAAGCGGTGATGCAGGTGGTGCGGGCCCGCGCCGATCACGGGCACGCCGTGGTGGTGGTGCTGCACGATCTGGGGCTGGCCGCGGCCTACGCCGACCGGGTGTGCGTGCTCGAACGCGGCCGGGTCGTCGCGGACGGGCCGGCCGGTGAGGTGCTCACCGAGAAGTTGCTCAGCCGCGTCTACGCGTATCCGGTGCAGGTGGGCAGCGACCCGACGACGGGTACTCCCCTGGTGCTGCCGCGGCGGGACCGGCCGGGCCCCTCGGTGGCGGCCGCCGGCTGAGCCGGCAGATGCGGCACCGCCGGTTGAGCCGGCAGATGCGGCACCGCCGGCTGAGCCGGCAGAAGCGGCACCGCCGGCTGGGCTCGGTTCGCGTCGCCTCGGTCACATTCGGCGGGTGCCGCGCCGAGGCGGCTGCGGTGCCGCCGCCCGGATCAGGAAGACTGGAGCGAAGCGCGTCTCCGATCGGGGGGCGCGCGCGTGGGGTCGACGGGTGACAGCGAGGAGCAGCGAGATGGGTAGACCGGCAGTACGTGCGACCGCGGTGGTGGTGGGACTTGCGGTCGCTCTGGTCGCCGGCTGTTCCTCCGATACCGATGCGGAGAAGGTGCCGACCCGCGAACCCGCGACCCCGATGGCCGCCCCCGAGACCACGACGCCCCCGGCCGGGACGGTGCAGCAGGTCGGGACCGGCGTCGAGGCGCTCGCGCAGGCGCCCGGCACCGATGTGCTCGCCGCGCTCGTCGACGACGGCACCCGACTGCTGCTCACCGGCTCCGCCACCGACAGCGAGCCGCGCCCGGTGCAGCTGCCGCGGGACGCGGTGACGGTCCTTCCCGGACCGGACGGTCAGGTCCTGGCGCCCGCCGCCGGCGCGGTCCTGCGCGTCGACGTCGACTCCGGTGAGGTCGCCGAGGTCCCGGTGGACGGGGATGCCACCGCGGTCGCGGTGCTGCCGGACGGTCGCTGGGCGGTCGGGACCGCCACCGGCACCACCTACGTTCTCGATCCGGCCTCCGGGGCGGTCGAGTCCACTATCACCGGTCTGGTGTCGGTGGATGTGCTCGTCGCGGCCGGCGACGACGTGGCCGCGCTCGATCGGCGCCAGACCTCGATCACCGAACTGAACCTGAGCGACGAACGGCTGCGGATGGCGCTGCGGGCCGGGGAGGGTGCCGCCCAGATGATCTCCGATCCGTACGGCCGGGTCGTGGTCACCGACACGCAGGACGACGAACTGCTGGTCTACACGCTCGATACGCTCGTGTTGCGGCAGCGCTACCCGAGCGGGCCGGGCCTGTACGGGGTCGCGTACGACGAAGCGCGGGATCTGGTGTGGGTGACATTGACCGGAAGCAACGAGGTTGTGGGCTACGATCTGTCGACCGGGATCCCGAGAGAGAAGCAGCGCTTTGCGACGGTGCGGCAACCCGACTCGGTGTCCGTCGATTCGGACGATGCGGTGTTGGTGATCGGCTCGGCGACCGGTGACGGCTTGCAGCGGATCCCGATCGGGGGTGAGTGATGGCAGGAAGCCGGTTCACGCGACTGCCCGTCGACTGGGACACCAGCAACGACGCCTACGAATACGTGCCGCTGCGGTTGCCGCCGGACGTGTCACGGGTCAGTGCGTCGATGCGGTTGGCGATCTCCGCCGAGTTCCACGGCTGGGAGCTGAGCCGGGTGCGGCTGTACCCGGACGGGAGCCGCCGCGTGCTGCTGCGCCGCCGCAAGACCGATCACCACGTGCCCGAACCGACCGTTCGTTGACACCGACCCCGGACCGCCTCGGCCGGGTTTGCAGGGAGTTTTCGTGTATCGCTATGTCCTGAAACTGATGTTCCTGCTGCCGCCGGAACGCATTCACCACCTCGCGTTCCTCGCGATGCAACTGGTGACGCGTTTCGCGCCGCTGCGGGTGCTGGTGTCGAAGATCCTCGTGGTGGACGACCCGGTGCTGCACAACACCGTGTTCGGGGTGCCGTTCCGGGCGCCGCTGGGGCTGGCCGCAGGGTTCGACAAGGACGCCACCGGCGCCGACGTGTGGGGCCCGCTCGGGTTCGGCTTCGCCGAGATCGGCACCGTGACCGCGCAGGCCCAGCCGGGCAATCCCGCGCCGCGGCTGTTCCGGCTGCCCGAGGACCGCGCGCTGATCAACCGGATGGGTTTCAACAACCACGGCGCCGGCGAGGCCGCCAACCAGCTGCGGCAGCGGCTGCGCACCGTGCCGATCGGCGCGAACATCGGCAAGACGAAGATCGTGCCTGCGGGCGAGGCCGCCGCGGACTACACCGAAAGTGCCCGCCTGCTCGGTCCGCTCGCGGACTTCGTCGTCGTCAACGTCTCCTCGCCCAACACCCCCGGTCTGCGGGACCTGCAGGCCGTCGAGTCGCTGCGTCCGCTGCTCGCGGCGGTGCTCGACACGGTGACCGTGCCGGTGCTGGTGAAGATCGCGCCGGATCTGTCGGACGAGGACGTCGACACGGTCGCGGATCTGGCGGTCGAGCTGGGTCTGGCGGGCATCGTCGCGACCAACACCACCATCCGGCGCGACGGTCTGCGCACCGACCCCGCGCGAGTCGAGGAGATCGGCGCCGGCGGCCTGTCGGGTGCGCCCGTCGCCGATCGCTCCCTGGAGGTGCTGCGGCGCCTGCACAAGCGGGTCGGGGACCGGCTGGTGCTGGTGTCGGTGGGCGGCATCGAAACGGTCGAGCAGGCGTGGGAGCGGATCCTCGCCGGCGCGTCGCTCATCCAGGGCTACACCGGGTTCATCTACGGCGGCCCGTTCTGGATGCGCCGCATCCACAAGGGTCTGGCCCGCAAGCTCCGGGCCTCCGGCTACGCGTCGATCGCCGACGCGGTCGGCGCCGCCAACTGATCGCGCCGCGCGCATGCGGGTGGCGGCCTCGTCCGTGCGTGGCCGCCACGACGCCGGGAGCTGAGCCGAAAGGGCGGGCGACGACGCCGGGAACGGGGACACTGGCCCCATGCTGCACCTGCGCATCCTGTCGCCGAGCGAGCTGACCGAGGACACCGTCCGCATCCTCCGCGACGAACCCGGAGTCAGCGGACTCGCGGTGATACACGGTGCCGCGCTGCGCCCGGTCGGCGACATCGTGCATGCGGACGTGGCGCGGGAGGTGACCAACGACCTGATCGAGCAGCTCCGGGCGATCGAGTTGCACCGCAGAGGCACGATCGAGATCGAACCGGTACATGCCTGGCTCTCGCGCAGCGGGTTCGACGCGGAGTTGCGCACCCCGGGGAGCAGCGCCGACGCCGTCGTGTGGGCGGAAGTCGCGCAGCGTTCCTACGAGGACGTCGAATTGAACTGGACCTACCTCAGCTTCATGACGATGGCCACGTTGCTGGCCGGCATCGCGATCGTCACCGACTCGCAGGTCCTGGTCATCGGTGCGATGGTGCTCGGGCCCGAGTTCGGTGCGATTGCCGCGCTCGGCGTCGCCCTGGTCAAGCGGCGCTTCGTGCTGCTCGCGACGGCGGCCCGCACCCTGGTGGCCGGGTTCGTGGTGGCGATCGCGGTCACCGCGGTGGCCGCGCTCTCCGCTCGGCTGCTGGGCTGGATAACCCTCGACGACATCACCGGTCCGCGACCGGAGACCGATTTCATCTACACACCCGACAAGTGGTCGTTCCTCGTGGCCGTGATCGCAGCGGCGGCAGGGGTACTGTCCCTGACGTCGTCCAAGCTGGGCGGATTGTCCGGGGTGTTCATCTCGGTGACGACGGTCCCCGCTGCGGGCAACGTCGGCGTCGGTCTCGCATTCGGCGCTGCCGAAGAAATCTGGGGCAGCACACTGCAACTCGCCCTCAACCTGTCCGGAATGGCGCTGGCGGGCTGGGCGACACTGGCCGTGCAACAGGTGGCGTGGTCCCGGGTGTCGGTGCGTCGCTTCCGCGCCCTCGATCGCCGCCGCCGGATGCTGTGACCGCACCGGGTGGTGGGTCGTCGAGCGAGTGTCACTTCACCTCGTAGGTGCCGGTCAGCAACGCGCGGGCGATGGCGTGCCCGAACACGTTGAAACCGAGGAACGCCGGGGTGGAGTCGGCGGTGAGCCCGTCGATCGTCTCGACGTCCAGCGCGTGGACGGCGACGATGTAGCGGTGGTAGCCGTGACCGGCCGGCGGGGCGGCACCGATGAAGCCGGGGGCGCCGCCGTCGTGGCGCAGGGTGACCGCCTCGGCGGGCAGGCCCTCACCGCCGGCACTGCCGGCGCCGGCGGGCAGCTCGGTGACGGTCGCGGGGATGTTCGCGACGGCCCAGTGCCAGAAGCCGGACGCGGTCGGGGCGTCGGGGTCGAACACGGTCACCACGAAGCTCTTCGTCTCTGCGGGGAACCCGGACCACGACAGCTGCGGGGACACGTCGCCGCCGCCCGGGATCCCGAACGCGCCGCTGGCCTGCGCGAGTTTCCACTCCTCACCCTCGGCGAAGTCCTCGCTGGTCACCTGGAACGTGGGCAGCGTCGGGAGAAACTCGTACGGGTCGTAGTCGAACGCCATCGGGGGTCCTTTCCTCGTGGGGGACGGATCTTCAGGAATGCAACAGGAAGTGTTCCATGACACGGGTCCCGAATCGCAGAGCCTCGACCGGGACACGCTCGTCGACTCCGTGGAACAGCGCCGCGAAGTCGAGTTCCGGCGGCAGCTGCAGCGGCGCGAACCCGAAGCACCGGATGCCGAGTTTCGCGAACGACTTGGCGTCGGTGCCCGCGGACAGCATGTACGGCACGGTCCGGCCCAGCGGATCGTGCGCGAGGATCGCCGCGTTCATCGCGTCGACGAGGTCGCCGTCGAAGCTGGTCTCGTAGGAGTCGAGGCTCGTGATCCATTCGCGGGTCACGTCCGGGCCGATCAGTTCGTCGACGGTGCGTTCGAACTCGGCGAGCCGGCCGGGCAGGATGCGGCAGTCGACGACGGCCTGCGCGGTCTGCGGGATGACGTTGGCCTTGTAGCCGGCCTGCAGCATCGTGGGGTTGGCGGTGTCGCGGAAGGTCGCACCGATGATGCGGGCGATGGACCCGAGCTTGGCGAGGGTGCCCTCGATGTCCGGGGAGGCCGGATCGAAATCGATACCGGTTTCCTCGGACGCCGCGGCGAGGAACTCGGCCACCGAATCGGAGATCACGAGCGGGAAGGTGTGGCTGCCGAGCCGCGCGACGGCCTGCGACAGGATCGTCACCGCGTTCTCCTCGTGCAGGAACGAGCCGTGCCCGGCCCGGCCCTTGGCGGTCAGCCGCATCCAGCCCAGGCCCTTCTCGGCGGTCTCGACGAGGTAGAAGCGGCGCTCTCCCCCGTCGCGGCGGGGCACGGTCAGCGAGAAGCCGCCGACCTCTCCGACGGCCTCGGTGACGCCCTCGAACAGGTCGGGGCGATGCTTGACCAGCCATTGGCAGCCCCAGAGGCCGCCGGCTTCCTCGTCGGCGACGAACGCGAACACCAGGTCGCGGGGCGGGACGATGTTCTCGGCCTTGAAGCGGCGGGCCACGGCCAGCATCATGCCGACCATGTCCTTCATGTCGACGGCGCCGCGACCCCACACGTAGCCGTCCTCGACCGCGCCGGAGAACGGGTGCACGCTCCAGTCGGCGGGTTCGGCGGGCACGACGTCGAGGTGACCGTGCAGCATGAGGGCGCCGCGGCTGCGGTCCGCACCGGGCAGCCGCGCGAACACGTTGCCGCGGCCCGGCTGACCGGACTCGACGTATTCGGTTTCGTATCCCACTTCCTCGAGCTGCGCCGCGACCCACTCGGCACAGGCACGTTCGCCGCGGGTGGTCGCCGGGTCGCCGGTGTTCGAGGTGTCGAACCGGATGAGCTGGGAGACCAGGTCGACGACCTCGTTCTCGGCTCGGGACGGGGTGTGGGCGCTCACGTGTTCGGCCATGCCTGCATGTCTACCACCGTGGGTCCGCATCTGTGCAGGTGAAGGGGGCGATTTGGGCGCGTGGACGCGGTGGGTTACTCTTTCACAGCACCCACGGAGAGCGGGTGCGAGACAACTGAGTCCGAGTGGCGGAATGGCAGACGCGCTAGCTTGAGGTGCTAGTGTCCTATTAACGGACGTGGGGGTTCAAGTCCCCCCTCGGACACTCTGAGTTGAGACAGACGACGAAGGCCCCGAACCGACAGGTTCGGGGCCTTCGTCGTTCCCGGTCCTCCCCCGCCCGTGCGCGTTTCCGGTAGCGGGGGCTGCCGGAAACGCGCACGAGCACGGGGGTCGCGGCGCGCCGTCGACGCACCCGCCAGGGGAATTGGGGAATTGGGCATCGATGCGCTACTGTTCTCGTCAGCGCCCGCGGGAGCGGGAGCTACCGGCATGTCCATGCACATCCGGTCCGAGTGGCGGAATGGCAGACGCGCTAGCTTGAGGTGCTAGTGTCCTATTAACGGACGTGGGGGTTCAAGTCCCCCCTCGGACACTCCAACGAGGTCACGAACCCGACAGGGATCGTGACCTCGCTTTCGTTTCCCGGACATCTGCTTGCCGGACTTCCCCGACTCCGGATGCCGAAAATCCGTTGCCCCCTGTGTCGTAGCTGCGCTCTACTGTGGCGTTCGTTTCGAAGCACGAGGGGGAAAGAAGATGGCTGCAACGATTCGGCGCGCCGACGGCACCGGCATCTACGGGCCGGCCAAGCTGTCGGACGAGCGCCTGCAGCACGAACTGGCGCTGCGTCGCCGCGCGCAGCGCATTCCGTCGCGTCGCCGCCACGACGGGAAGGGCGGTCGACGGCAGCAGCGCCGCGCCGCCGTTCAATCCTGGTGACGCAGTTCCGCTTTCTCCGCCGGCGGTGAGCTCGAGGAGCGACGATCGAGATCTGTCCGGCTCAGCGGCGGGTCGATCACCTCCGGGACCTGCCCCACCTCCGGACGCGCATCGCGTGCAGTGGCATCCACCCGCCGCTGCTCGTCGCGGCGCCGCTGTGCGGCGGCGTCCTCCCGCTCGAGGTGGGCGTAGACGATGCGCTGCTGGACGTAGGTCCAGATGTTGTTGCTCACCCAGTACAGCAGGATCGCGATCATCAGGACCGGGCCGCCGACGAGGGCCCCGAGCGGGAACACCCACAGCGTGATCTTGTTGATCACGGCGGTTTGCGCGCTGGCCGCGACCACCGGGTCCTGGCGTGCCACCGATGCCCGCGCGTTGAAATGCGTCGCGAGGCTCGCGATCACCATCAGCGGAAGTGCGACGGTCGCGATCGCGCCGGCCGTCGGAATGCCGCCGAAGTGGACGAACGACGCGAGCGTGCTCTCCGGCGTGGTGATCGCGGCGGAGATCGGCGCACCGAAGAGGCGGGCGCCGAGGAAGGACTGCACGTCGGTGGCGCTGAACACGTAGTTGGCGGTGTGGGCGTTCTCCTCGGGGGTCATGCCGAGCTTGCCGATCCCGGTGCCGGTGCGGTTGAACGAAGCCAGCACGTGGCACATACCCAGGAACACCGGACCCTGGAGCAGCGCGGGCAAGCAGCCCATCAAGGGGTTGAAGCCGTGTTCCTTTCGGAGCTTCTGCATTTCCGACACCAGGCGGGGGCGATCGTCGGAGTACGCGTGCTGCAGGGCCTTGATCTGGGGCCGGAGTTTCTGCATCTGCCGGGCGGTCCGGATCTGCCCGATTCCAGGTTTCAGCAGGACCAGGCGCAGAGTGAACACCAGGAAAATCACGGCGAGCGCCCACGCGACGCCGTTGTCGGGGCCGAGCACCGCGCCGAACGCATTGTGCCAGAACCACAGGATCGCGGACACGGGATAGTAGACGAAATCGAGCATCGAACACCTTCCGGCACGATGCGGCGACAGCCGGCATCGTGCGGGTGAATGGGGGGCACCGGACCCGGAGTCGACGGTGCGGCGGACAACTGCGGGCCGCGCGCTCGTGAGAGCGTTATGCGGCGAGCAGTACCCGCCCGGGTGCTCGGGGGCGACGTGGCCTGCCGGGAGTGTTCGGGGCGCTCTGGCGACGGAACGCACCGCGCAGGCGACGCTCCTCGCCAGGAGGCCCGGAAGACGAGATCGGCGGCGGGCACAACGCGGGGAGCACGCTGCACGTGGCGATCGCGACGATCGCCACGATGGCGACCGCGCCCACGGCAAGCGCAGTCGGGGCATCGATCGCGACGGTGATCGTGACCAGGATCGTGAGCACGGACAGCCACGCGAGCCGAACGACGGCCAGCTGCGCGAGTTCCTCCCCGAAACGTGTCACGACGGCCAGCGTACCGGGCTCGGTCGCGGAACCGGTCGGTGTGCGCGGTGAAGTGGGCGTGCAGCCGCGCGGCTGCCGGCGACAACTCGCGGGCCGGTCGTCAACCCGCATGATGCGACCGTCGACGCTCGTCACGGGCACGGCGACTTCGCCTGCGGTCGGGGTTCCGCGCGCGGTGGGCACCGACCCTCGCTCGGTTCCGTGTGGATTCGCGCGGCGTGGACGAATCGACACGGAACCCGCTCGACGGGAGCTGAATCAGGCGCGGCGTCCCTTGCGGAAGTACCAGATCGGGCCCACGAAGTTGATCAGGGTGATCAGCGCCCATTTGCCCTTGCTGCCGTTGACCTTCTCGGCGGGCCGGGTGGCCAGGTCCGCCCAGGCCGTCGCCGCCAGCGACAGCTGCACGCTCGCGAGCGTGAGGACCGCGGCCTTCTGCCACGGCGCGAGGTCGGCGAACTTCTTCTTGGCAGCGCTCATGGGTGGTGTCTCCTCGGGTGTGTGGACGGACGCACCGGCTGCGCCCGATACCATTCATTGCTACCGCACGACATCGGAAAAGGTTCATGAACACCCACTGCGACACTCCGGCCGCGGATGCCGGCGCCGTCCCGCCGCGCGCGATCGACCCGGCCGACCTCGAAACCTGCCTGAAGGTTCTCGACCTTGCGGCCGGTCTGGACGCCGACCATCCCGACGCGATCGCGGTGCAGCGGGCCGTCGGCCACATGTTCAAGAAGTTCAAGCGGCTGCGCCGCAACGAGGCCCGCAGCCGCAAGGTCCAGGCCGACCGTGAGGTGCTGTCCGCGACCGCGACCGGGTCGCCGACCCGCATCGACGACGAAACCGCCGGGCTGACGCTGACGTCGACGACGCGCGGCGCGTCCGCGGGCACCCTGCTGCGACCCCGGCACTGCTATGTGTGCAAGGACAAGTACACCCGGGTCGACGCGTTCTACCACCAGCTGTGCCCGACCTGCGCGGCCGAGAACCACGCGAAACGGGACGCCCGTACCGATCTGACGGGTAGGCGGGCCCTGCTCACCGGTGGCCGCGCGAAGATCGGCATGTACATCGCGTTGCGGCTGCTGCGTGACGGCGCCCACACGACCGTCACCACCCGGTTCCCGAACGACGCGATCCGCCGGTTCTCGGCGATGGAGGACAGCGCCGACTGGATTCACCGGCTGCGCATCGTCGGGATCGACCTGCGCGATCCCGCCCAGGTGGTCGCCCTCGCCGACGATGTCGCGGCGCAGGGACCGCTGGACATCCTGATCAACAACGCCGCGCAGACGGTGCGCCGCTCCCCCGGCGCCTATTCGGCGCTGGCCGAGGCCGAATCGGGACCGCTGCCATCGGGTCAGCTCCCGGAGATGATCACCTTCGGCAAGCCGTCGGACGCCCACCCGGCGGCGCTGGCCGGGTCGCTGCCGAGCGACCTCGCCGCGCACGCGCTGACCCCGGAGTCGGTGACGGCGCTGGCGATGGTTGCCGGCTCCGCGACCCCGGAACGGATCGCCGCGGGGGTCGCGGTCGACGCGGGCGGGTTGCTGCCGGACCTCGTGCACACCAACAGCTGGGTGCAGACCGTCGGCGAGATCGAACCCCTCGAACTGCTCGAGGTGCAGCTGTGCAACTCGGTGGCGCCGTTCATCCTGGTCAACCGGCTGCGTCCGGCGATGGCCGCGGCCGCTGCGCGGCGCAAGTACGTGGTGAACGTCTCGGCGATGGAGGGGCAGTTCGCCGGCCGCCGCTACAAGGGGGCAGGGCACCCGCACACCAACATGGCCAAGGCCGCGCTGAACATGCTCACCCGCACCAGCGCGGAGGAGATGCTCACCGACGGCATTCTCATGACCGCGGTGGACACCGGATGGATCACCGACGAGCGGCCGCATCACACCAAGATGCGTCTGGCCGAGGAGGGCTTCCACGCGCCCCTCGACCTCGTCGACGGCGCCGCGCGGGTGTACGACCCGATCGTGCAGGGCGAGGCCGGGGTGGATCTGTACGGCTGCTTCCTCAAGGACTACAAGCCCGCGCCGTGGTGAGGCCGACAGAGTCGCCGTGGTGAGCCCGACAGAGTCGGCGTGGTGAGCCGCGACTGAGACGTACCCGACAGAAAAGGGCAGGTGGAGACGGGTTCCACACGCGCTCGGCCGTGCTCGTCCGGGTCGGTGCCGGGATACTGGAGGCAGTTCCGTCGAGCCGCCCAGGAGCAGCATCATGACCGTCGCAGTCGTTCACGCCGAGACACCCGAGGGCCGCGCCGCGCTCGCGGCCGCCGTCGACGAGGCCTCCCGCCGGCAGGACGAGCTGCTGGTGCTGCACGTGCTCGACGACGACGGGGCCGCCGCCGAGGCGGAGGTCGAATCGGTGCGCACCGCGGTGCGCCGGGTCGCCGGGGACAGCGGCTGGGAGGTACGCACTGCCGTGCACGACGGGGACGCCGTCGGCACCCTCGTCGAGCTGGCCACCGACAGCGGCGTGGACCGCATCGTGATCGGCAGCCGCGGCCGCAACGCGCTCGGCAAGTTCCTGCTCGAGCGGCCGCTGCAGCGGCTGGTGATCGAGGTTCCGGTGCCGGTTCTCGTCGTCAAGGAACCCGACGAGGAGTAACCGACCTACGCTGGAACCATGCCCTATCGGGTTCTGGCCGACGGCATCGCGCTCACGCATCTGGCGTTCCTGCTGTACGTCACGTTCGGCGGGTTCGTGGCGTGGCGCTGGCCGCGCACGATCGTGCTGCACGCGGTCGCCGTCGTGTGGGGGCTCGCCTCGGTGTTGGTGGGGTTCGACTGCCCGCTCACCCACGCCGAGAACTGGGCGCGTCACCGCGCCGGCGAGGCGGGGCTGCCGCCGTCCGGATTCATCGACCACTACCTGACCGGGGTGATCTACCCGGATTCCGCGCTCGGCCTGGTCCGCGCGCTCGTCGCGGCCTGCATCCTCGTGTCGTGGGTGGGCCTGTGGCGGCGGTCGCGTCGTGTGAGTTTCGTCGCACGGTGATTTACCCGGCAGTAGGGTGTGCGCCATGAACGCTGCCTCACGCGAACTCGACATCGTCGTCTACGGAGCCACCGGGTTCGTCGGCCGGCTCACCGCCGCCTACCTGGCGGAACATCTGCCGTCCGGGTTGAAGGCCGGCCTGGCCGGGCGGTCCCGCAGCCGCCTCGAGAAGGTCCGCGCGGACCTCGGCGGCACAGCTGCGGACTGGCCGATCCTCGAGGCGGACGCCGAGGATCCGGAGTCGCTGGCCGCGCTGGCCGCGGCGACCCGGGTCGTGATCACCACCGTCGGCCCCTACGCCAAGTACGGGATGCCGCTGGTGCAGGCGTGCGCCGAGGCGGGCACCGACTACGTCGACCTCACCGGCGAGGTGCTGTTCCACCGCGAGAGCATCGACCGGTTCGCCGACACCGCCCGCCGCACCGGCGCCCGGATCGTCCATTCCTGCGGCTTCGACTCGATCCCGTCCGACCTCGGCGTGCACGCGTTGTACCGGGCGGCGCAGGCCGACGACGCGGGCGAACTCGCCGACACCACGCTGATTCTCACCGCGTTCCGCGGCGCCCCCAGCGGCGGCACCATCGATTCGCTGCGCACCCAGCTCGACGTCGTGCGCAAGGACCGCGCGTTGCGGAAGGTCGCGGCGCAACCGTATTCCCTCAGCCCCGACCCGGCGCAGGAACCTCGGTTGGGCCGAGAGAACGACCTCGCGTTCGTCGACGGCAAGACCATCGCACCGGAACTGTCCGGATGGAAGGCGCCGTTCGCGATGGCGTCGTACAACACGCGGATCGTGCGCCGCACCAACGCCCTGACCGGGTGGACGTACGGCAGGTCGTTCCGGTACCGCGAGGTCATGAACGTCGGGTCGTCCCCGCTGTCGCCGGTGCTGGCCGGCGGGGTCGCGGCGGGTCTCGGCGCGCTGGTGCTGGGCCTGTCGTTCCCCCCGACGCGTTTCCTGCTCGACAAGGTGCTGCCGAAGCCGGGCGAAGGGCCGTCCGAAGCCACTCGCGAGCGCGGGTTCTTCACGATCGACCTGTACACGACGACCACGACCGGCGCCCGCTACACCACCCGGTTCGCCGCGCAGGGCGATCCCGGCTACAAGGCGACGGCGGTGATGCTCGCCGAGTCCGCGCTCTCGCTGGCGGTGGGTGGTTCCGCGCTGCACGCCGGCGGCGGGGTGCTCACCCCAGCGGTCGCGTTCGGCGACGTGCTGACCGAACGGCTCCGCGCGGCGGGATTCGAGATCGAGACGCGTCGGCTTCCCTGACGGTCCGTGCGGGACGACACCTCCCGTGGGCCCGGAGGTGCCGTCCCGCACGGGATCACGCTATGCTCGACCGGTCGCCGTGTCCTCGGCGACCCGACGACGAAGGACGACAGCCGTGCAGACGACGAGCATCGAGGCCGCCCCGGCCACCGTGCTTGCGTTGATGCCGTTCTGGCCGACTCGTCGTGGCGCGTGCTTCGACGGCGCGTGTTGTTGCCAGGTGTGTTGCTGAGCGGTCTTTCCGCTCCCCAATTCCCTTCGGTAACCACGTTCGCGGTCGGAGCATGCCTTGTTCAATTTGCTGATCTTCACTCTTGTCGGTGTCGGCGCACAGCTCGTCGACGGCGCACTCGGCATGGCCTTCGGCGTCACCGCCACCACCCTGTTGATCTTCAGCGGTGTCGGGGCGGCGCATGCCAGCGCGGCCGTGCACCTGGCGGAGGTCGGCACCACCCTGGTCTCGGGCATCTCCCACTGGAAGTTCCGCAACATCGACTGGAAGGTCGTCGCCAAGCTCGGCGTGCCCGGCGCGATCGGCGCCTTCCTGGGCGCGACCGTCCTGTCGAGCCTGTCCACCGAGGCCGCGGCCCCGGTCACCGCGGGAATCCTGCTGGCGATCGGTGTGTACGTGGCGCTGCGGTTCTCGGTGCGACCGCCGGCGGTCGCGCATGCCCGCACCTCCCCGCACACCGCGAAGTTCCTGTCGCCCCTCGGCTTCTTCGGCGGGTTCGTCGACGCCAGCGGTGGCGGCGGATGGGGACCGATCACCACCAGCACCCTGCTCTCGCGCGGGAAGACCGCGCCGCGTACCGTGATCGGCTCGGTCAGCGCGTCGGAGTTCATGGTCGCGGTCGCGGCCAGCCTCGGGTTCCTGTTCGGCCTGGGTCGCGAGTCGGTCGGCAACCTGCTCGTCGTCGCAGGCCTGGCGATAGGTGGCGCGATCGCCGCACCGGCGGCCGCGTGGCTGGTCAGCCGGGTGCCGGCGACGCTGCTCGGCACCGCGGTCGGCGGCATCATCGTCATCACCAACGCGCAGAAGCTGTTCAAGTCGTTCGAGGTGACCGGCACCGTCGCGATGCTGCTGTATCTGCTGATCGCGGCCGGTTGGATTGCCCTGCTCAGCGTCTCGTGGCGGCGTTCGCGGCTCACCCGCGCCGAGTCCGCCGGGTCGCTCGAGAAGCTGCAGACCCCGGTCGCCCCCGTCCTGCGCGAAGAGGTCTGAGGCGCTCCGCGCCGGTGTGCACAAATGGCGGCTGGGACCGCCACAAAGGCACACGGGCGGCGGAGGCGCACGCGGGTTAGGATCCGACGATGAAATCGCCGATCCCCGACTATCTGCTCGAGGTCGTGGAGGCGTGCGGGACGGACAATCCCGGGGCGACCGCCGACTACATTCCCGAACTCGCCCAGGCCGATCCGGACCGGATCGCGGTGTGCCTGTCGACAATCGACG
Source organism: Rhodococcus sp. HM1 (assembly GCF_023218075.1). Classification (GTDB taxonomy): domain Bacteria; phylum Actinomycetota; class Actinomycetes; order Mycobacteriales; family Mycobacteriaceae; genus Rhodococcus. The sequence goes on from NZ_JALPTB010000027.1 coordinate 66,736, forward strand.
GGGTCGTGTACACCGCCGGGGACGCGGATGCCGAGTTCTCGATCCAGTCGATCTCGAAACCGTTCGTGTATGCGCTGGCCCTCGCCGATCACGGCGTCGACGCGGTGCTCGCTCGGGTCGGGGTCGAACCGAGCGGTGAGGCGTTCAACGAGTTGTCGCTCGAGAGCGGGTCCGGGCGGCCGCTCAATCCGATGATCAACGCCGGCGCCCTCACCGCCCACGCGCTCGTCGGTCCCGCGACCGCGACGACGGAGGGACGGTTCGAGCGGGTGCTGCGGGGCCTGTCCGCGTTCGCCGGGCGCGATCTCGCCGTCGACGAGTCGGTGTTCGACTCGGAGCTGGGCACCGCCTACCGCAATTCGGCGATCGCGAACATGCTGCGCAGCTACTCGGTGATCGACGGCGACCCGGCGGAGGTGGTGCGCGGATACACCCGGCAGTGCGCGATCACCGTCACCGTGCGCGACCTCGCGGTGATGGCGGCGACCCTCGCGAACGGCGGCGTCCAGCCACTCACCGGTCAGCGTGTCGTGTCCCGGACGGTGGTGCGGCAGGTGCTCAGCGTGATGATGACCTGCGGCATGTACGACGCGGCCGGCGACTGGATGTCGACGGTGGGGATTCCCGCCAAGAGCGGGGTCTCCGGTGGGGTGCTCGGCGCCCTGCCCGGTCAGGTCGGCATCGGCGCGTTCTCCCCGCGCCTGGACTCCCACGGCTCCAGCGTGCGCGGCGTCCGGATGTGCCGTCGGCTGTCGGACGACATGGGCCTGCACATCATGGACGGGCCGGAACCTGCCCGATCGGCCATCCGGCGCGACCGCCGGTTGCGGGGACCGGACGGCCACACCGTCCGGGTGTGCAGCCTGCAGGGCACCCTGCAGTTCAGCGGCGCCGAACTCGTGCTGCGCGCCCTGGCATCGGCGGAGGACGTGGAGCGGCTCGACGGCGTGGTCCTCGATCTGCGGCGGGTCCACTCGGTCGACGACGTCGCCGAGCGGATGCTCCGCGAGGCGCTACGGCGGCTGCGCCTGGACGGCCTGCGCGTCACGGTCGTCGACCCGGAACGGGTCCTCGACACGCACGCGCACACCCGCCGACCCGCCCGCGACGGAGACATCGCCGACGAATTCGCGCCGGACCTCGCGTCGTTCGACAACTTCGAGAGGGTGTGATCGTGCCCGACCTGCCGCTGCCGATGCCCGACCTGCACCTGCAGCACGACTACGCGAAGGCGCTCGCCGAGGCGGGACTCGACGCCACACCGACCGGTGACGTGGCGTGCCCCGATCCGGGAGCTCTGCTGGCGGCACGGCTGCCGGTGTTCGCGCTCGCCGCGGGCGCGGTCGCCGCATTCGCGCAGGCCGCGAACCGGGTGCGCGCGGCGGCCGGCGTGCGTCCACGCCCGGTGCGGCTCGATCCCGAGCGGATCGCCGCGTCCTTCTCCGGGGATCGGATGCTCCGGTTGTCGGGGACCCCGATCGACGGTTTCGCCGACCTGTCCGGCTTCTTCCGGGCCCGCGACGGATGGGTGCGCACGCATGCGAACTATCCGCACCACCGCGCCCGCCTGCTGCGTGCCCTGGACGTGCCCGCCGACGCGGGCCGGGAGCAGGTGGCCGACCGGATCCGCGGCCTGGACGCCGCCACGGTCGAGACCGCGGCGGTGGCGCACGACGCGATCGCGGTACGGGTGCGCGACGAGGCGCAGTGGCGGTCGTCCGAGCCGGGACGCGCGGTGGCCACGGAACCCCTCGTCGCGGTGACCCGCCGGGCCGACTTTGGGCGCGTGGCCGCGCCGGCACCGACGGAGGCGGCGCCGCTCGCGGGGGTACGCGTGCTCGACACGACCCGGGTCATCGCCGGCCCGGTCGCCTCCCGGGCGCTGGCGCTGCTCGGTGCGACGGTGCTGCGCATCGATCCGCCGCACCTGCCCGAGATCGAATGGCAGCACATCGAGAACGGCCAGGGGAAACGCAGCGCGTTGCTGGATCTGCGCGACCCCCGCGGGGCTGCGACATTCCGCGCGTTGCTCGCGGACGCCGACATCCTGCTCAGTGGTTATCGCCCCGGTGCGCTCGAGGCAATGATCGGCGATATCAGCGCGGTCCGTCCGGGCCTGATCCGGGGCCGGGTGTGCGCGTGGGGCACGACGGGACCGTGGGCGGGGCGCCGCGGGTTCGATTCGATCGTGCAGGCCGCCTCCGGGATCGCTGCCGTCGAGTCCGGCGGCGATGCACCCGGCGCGCTGCCCGCGCAGGCGCTCGATCACGCATCCGGCTACCTGCTCGCCGCCGGCGTCCTCGACGCCTACGCGGTCGGTGACGGCGTCGGTCGGGACGTGACGGTGTCGCTGGCCCGCACCTGAGCGTGGCTGCTCGACGCGCCCGGTCGCCGAACCGACGCGCCGCGGCCGGCCACCCCGAGCGTCGCCACCGTCGTGACCCACGGTGCGGTCACCGCGGCCCGGCCCGCCGTCGCCGACTACCCCGATCATCCGTTCCCGGCGCGCCCGTGGGGTGGGGATCCCCCGTCCTGGCCGATACTCCCGGAAACACGCTGACCTGCGAAGATATCCCCGAAATCGGGCAACCGGGACCAAGATCAACGAGCGGGCCCGCGGCCTATACCATGCAGCGGTGAATCGAACTCGACTTCTCGCCGTCCCCGTCGCACTCGCCTGCGCGCTGCTGCCCGCCTGCTCCTCCGAAGACTCCTCCTCCGACGCCACGTCCCCGGATTCGGCGTCCTCGGATTCGGGGTCGGAGTTCACCCCCGGCACCCTCGACGAGGACATCCTCGCCCGCTTCTCGAGCTGCGCGGACATCGAACCCGATGTCGCCGACTACATCGACGGGCTGCAGGCCGGCGCCGCGAGCGAGGCCGGCGAGAACGGCGCCTACTGCCAGTGGGAAAGCCCCGCGACCGGCTTCGACGCGATCCGCACCGTCGGCGTCATCCTCGAACCCGGCACCGGCACCGTCTACTCCGCCGACCAGATGGGCGGCTCCGGGCTGACCGTGATCTCCGACGCCGACATCGAGAAGGCCGGCGGCATCGCGTACACCCTCGAGCAGGAGATCGCCGTCGCCTCCGTCGCCGTGACCACGGTGACGCTGCCCGAGGTGTCGGTGACGATCACCGGCGGCAAATGGGCCGATCGCCCGGCCCTCGACGGACCCGCCTCGGTCGCCGTCGCAAAGGAACTGATCGGAATCTGATCCCCTGTCCCGGCCGGTTCGTGACCAGGTCAGGCGGTCGCGGCCCGGCCGGGGCTCGACACCGCGCTTTCGTCGACCGCGCGGGCGCCGACCGCGATGAGCACCTGGGCCGCGATGTAGGTGGACATGACGGCGAAGCCGGAGACGGACAGCTCGGTGAACGCCCCGAGTGCGATCAGCGCGTCCGAGACGACGAACAGCACCGCGCCGGTCGCCATCACCGAGGACACGCCGGTGGCGAGCACCGCCATCGTGGCGAGCAGCAGCCCGTACACGACGACCGGGACGAGCAGTGCGCCCGCGCCGGCCGCGCACACCGCGATCAGCGCGACGACGGCGACCACCGGGATCGCCAGCGCCCAGCGGCGCGTGTACAGGATGCTCGCCGACCGGTACGGTGCGAACGCCGCGATGTACACGATCTGCGCGCACAGGAAGAACCCGACCATCACCAGGAACGCGGTGTCCCCGTCGAACAGGTCGGGTGCGGCATCGCCCAGCCACGACAACCCGAGAGCGAGGAGCACGAGATTCACCAGTCGGGTGCGCGGCGCCGGGGCGGAGGCGGCCAGCGCGGCGGCGAGCAGCGGCATCAGGAACCACTGGGAGATGTCGGTGAACGCCGATTCCGGCGCCACCAGTTGCGCGAGGAGATGAAGGACGGCGACGGCCGCGAACGCCACCGAAGCAGCGGTCGCGGCCGGTCGTGTCGTCATTCGGTGCCGTCGAACGCGGCGAGCAGCCGCTGCGCGGCCAGCGCCGCGGTGAGCGACCCGTCGCGCACACCCTGCTCGACCTCGTCGCGGATCCTGTTGACCCGCGGGTTCGATTCGAGACGGCGCAGCAGCTGGTCGTGCACCATCGTCCAGGTCCAATCGACCTGCTGACGGCGGCGGTTCTCCTCGAACAGCCCCGCCGCGGTGAGCACCTCGCGGTGCTTCAGGACGGTGTCCCAGAACGTGTCCAGGCCCTGGCCCTCGAGACCACTCATCGTGATGACCGGCGGCTTCCAGATCGCGTCGTGCGGGTGCACCAGGCGCATCGCGCCGGCCAGCTCACGGGCAGCGACCCGCGCGTCGCGCTCGAAGTTGCCGTCCGCCTTGTTCACCGCGACGAGATCGGCGAGTTCGAGCACGCCCTTCTTGATGCCCTGCAGCTGATCGCCGGTGCGGGCCAGGGTCAGGAACGTGAAGCAGTCCACCATGTTCGCGACCGTCACCTCGGACTGACCGACACCGACGGTTTCGACGAGGATCACATCGAAACCGGCGGCCTCGAGCAGCACCATCGTCTCGCGGGTCGCCTTGGCGACACCGCCGAGCGTTCCGGCGGTCGGGGACGGACGGATGTAGGCGTTCCGTTCGACGGACAGGCGGGCCATGCGGGTCTTGTCCCCGAGGATCGACCCGCCGGTGCGCGTCGACGACGGGTCGACGGCGAGCACCGCCACCCGGTGGCCCTTGTCGAGCAGATACATGCCGAGCGAGTCGATGAACGTCGACTTCCCGACACCGGGAACACCCGTGATGCCCACCCGGATCGCGTTGCCCGCCTTCGGGAGCAGGCGCAGCAGCAACTGCTGCGCCTGCTCCCGATGGTCGTCGCGGGTGGACTCGACCAACGTGATCGCCTTGGCCAGGCCGGCTCGCCGATTGGCGAGCACGTCCTGTTCGAGCCGATCGAGATCGACCGGAGGTCGGCCCATCTGGGATCAGTCCTCCGAGCCGTGGCCGAGCTGCTCGGAGAGCTTGCCGAGCAGACCCACGGCCGCGTCGGCGATGACGGTGCCGGGCGGGAAGATCGCCGCGGCGCCGGCCTGGTACAGCTCGTCGAAGTCTCCCGGAGGGATGACGCCGCCGACCACGATCATGATGTCGGGGCGGCCCACCTCCGCGAGCGCCTCCCGAAGCGCGGGCACCAGCGTGAGGTGTCCCGCGGCCAACGACGACACGCCGATGACGTGCACATCGTTGTCGGCCGCCTGGTTGGCGACCTCTTCGGGGGTCTGGAACAGCGGTCCCACGTCGACGTCGAAGCCGAGGTCGGCGAAGGCGGTGGAGATCACCTTCTGTCCGCGGTCGTGACCGTCCTGGCCCATCTTCGCGACCAGGATGCGGGGACGACGTCCCTCGGCCTTCTCGAACTTCTCGACGAGTTCGGTTGCCGTGCTGATGTTGCCCGCCTTTCCGGCCTCGTCCCGGTACACACCGCTGATGGTGCGGATCTCGGCCTGGTGACGTCCGTAGACCTCTTCGAGCGCGTCGGAGATCTCGCCGACGGTCGCCTTGGCGCGGGCCGCGTCGATCGCGAGGGCGAGCAGGTTGTTCTCCATGCCGCCCTCGGTGGAGGCAGCGGCGCGGGTGAGCGCGGCCAGCGCGGCGCGGGTGGCGTCCTCGTCGCGTTCGGCGCGCAGCCGCTCGAGCTTGGCGATCTGCTCGGCGCGGACCTTCGAGTTCTCGACCTTGAGGACCTCGATCTGCTGGTCCTCGGCGACCTGGTACTTGTTCACACCGATCACCGGCTGGCGGCCGGAGTCGATGCGCGCCTGCGTGCGGGCCGCGGCCTCCTCGATGCGCAGCTTCGGGATGCCCTCGGAGATGGCCTGCGCCATGCCGCCGGCCTCCTCGACCTCGGCGATGTGGGCGCGGGCCCGGTTCGCGAGCTCGTGGGTGAGCCACTCGACGTAGTACGAGCCGCCCCACGGGTCGATCGGGCGAGTGGTGCCCGACTCCTGCTGCAGCAGCAGCTGGGTGTTGCGGGCGATGCGCGCGGAGAAGTCCGTCGGCAGCGCGAGGGCCTCGTCGAGCGCGTTGGTGTGCAGCGACTGGGTGTGACCCTGGGTCGCGGCCATCGCCTCGACGCAGGTGCGCGCGACGTTGTTGAACACGTCCTGCGCGGTCAGCGACCAGCCGGAGGTCTGCGAGTGGGTGCGCAGCGACTTCGACTTCGCGGACTTCGGGGAGAACTTCTCGACGAGTTCGCTCCACAGCAGGCGCCCGGCCCGCATCTTCGCGATCTCCATGTAGAAGTTCATGCCGATCGCCCAGAAGAACGACAGGCGCGGCGCGAACTTGTCGATGTCCATGCCCGCGTCGAGACCGGCGCGGATGTACTCGATGCCGTCGGCGAGCGTGTAGGCGAGCTCGAGGTCGGCGGTCGCGCCGGCTTCCTGGATGTGGTAGCCGGAGATCGAGATGGAGTTGAACCGCGGCATCTTCGCCGACGTGTACGCGAAGATGTCGGAGATGATCCGCATCGACGGCTTCGGCGGGTAGATGTACGTGTTGCGGACCATGAACTCCTTCAGAATGTCGTTCTGAATGGTTCCGGCCAGCTGCTCGGGCGCGACGCCCTGCTCCTCGGCGGCCACGACGTACAGCGCGAGGATCGGCAGCACCGCGCCGTTCATGGTCATCGACACCGACACCTGCGACAGGTCGATGCCGTCGAAGAGCTGCCGCATGTCGAGGATCGAGTCGATCGCGACACCGGCCATGCCGACGTCACCCTGCACGCGCGGGTGGTCCGAGTCGTAGCCGCGGTGGGTGGCCAGGTCGAACGCCACCGACAGGCCCTTCTGGCCGGCCGCGAGGTTGCGGCGGTAGAAGGCGTTGGATTCGGCGGCGGTGGAGAACCCGGCGTACTGGCGGATGGTCCACGGCTGGTTGACGTACATCGTCGGGTACGGGCCGCGCACGAACGGCTCGATGCCGGGGTAGCTGCCCAGCAGGTAACCGGCGGCCTCGACCGCGTCCCGGTCGGCCTTGGTGTAGACGGGCTTGACGTCGATGCCCTCGGGCGTCGACCACACCACGTCGTCGACGGTGTAGTTGTTCGCGGTCGCCACGGATTCGACGAGCGCGGCGGCCTGCTCCGGAGTCGGCGCGGACGGGGCCGGCGACGCCGGATCCGTCAGCGGGACATCGGCGAAGCTGCCGATCTTGTGTTCGATGCTCACTTACGCTCCCAGAGTGTTCAGCAGGTCGGTCAGCGCGGCGATCGCGTCGATCTTGGCGGTGAGGAACCCGTCCGGACGCGCCTCACCCTCCACGTCACCGACGGCCTTCTCCGGCCCGGCGAGCAGGACGGTGGAGATACCGGCGGCGCGCAGCGCGGCGGTCGCAGGACCGGCGTCCGCGTCGTACCGCTTGTCGGTGCCGCACAGGACGGCGACGGTCGCACCCGATTCGGCCACGGTGTGCGCGATCGTGTCGAGCGCGAGGGTGCCTGGGTTGACGGCCTCGATGCCGCCGGCGGCCAGCAGGTTCGTCGCGAACGTCGAGCGGATGTTGTGCTCGGCGATCGGTCCGAGCGGTGCGAGCAGCACCTTCGGACGGGCACCGTGTGCGGCCAGGTACGCGTCCGAGCGGTCGCGCAGGGCCTCGAACGGTGCGGCGTAGCGGGCCGCGAACGCACCGGCCTCGGCGACGTCGGCGGGCAGCGGCGTCTCGCCCAGGTTCGGGAACTCGTTGACGCCGGTCACCGAGGTGCGGCGGTGCGCGATGTCGGACTCGCGGCGGGCGCGGGTCGCGGCGATGCGCTCGGAGATCACTCCCGCGTCGAGCGCCGCGCGGTAACCACCGGCCGCCTCGATCTGCTGGAAGAACTCCCACGCCTTGCCGGCGACCTGAGCGGTGAGCTCCTCGATGTACCAGGAGCCGGCACCCGGGTCGAGCACCCGGCCCAGGTTGGACTCCTCGAGCAGCAGCAGCTGGGTGTTGCGGGCGATGCGCTCGGAGAACGCCTCGGACACGTCGAGCGCGCCGGCGGGCAGGGCGACGTCGAACGGCAGGACCGTGACCGAATCCGCGCCACCGACACCGGCACCGAACGCGGCCAGGGTGGTGCGCAGCATGTTCACCCACGGGTCGCGCTGGGTCATCATCGCGGCGGAGGTGACGGCGTGCTGCGGGGCGTTGCCCGCGTCGGCGGCCCCGACGACCTGGGCGATGCGGGCCCAGACCTGACGGCCGGCGCGGAACTTGGCGATGGTCTGGAACTGGTCGTCGGTGGCCGCGAGGCGGAACTCGATCTGACCGAGCGCGTTGGCGGCGGTCCGACCGGCGGCGACCAGTTCGCGCAGGTACTCCAGGCCGGCGGCGATCGCGGCGCCGAGCTCCTCGGCGTCGGAGGCGCCGGCGTTGTGGAACGCGGTGCCGTCGACGGTCACGGCCCGGACGGTCTCGGCGCGATCGGCGGCGGCCGTCGCCAGGGCGATCGCGTCGGCGACGGTGACGTCGGCACGGCCGGAGAATGCGCTGGTCAGCGGCGCGGCGCCGAGGCCGATCCGCACGGCGCCGCGGTCGGCGACGTCGGTGCGGGCGTCGAGCAGCGCGTACAGCGCCTCGGCGGCCGCGGCGGTGTCGGCACCGGCGTCGAGGGTGACCGGCGCGAGGTCGAGCAGCACCTTGTCCAGGACCGCGGGCAGGGCGTCGACGGGCAGGCCCGCCGCGCCGACCTGCAGCCAGAGTGCGCTGACGCCGTTCTCGAGGGCCGCGAGGATCCGCTCGTTGGCGGCGGCGGCGTCGCTGCCGCCGAACTGTGCGGACACGAGCCAGCCGGCGTTGACGTCGCGGGTGGCCGAGGCTCCGCGCACGTACGGGAACTCACCGGGCAGCGGCGCCTCGGGGCGCTCGTCGCGGACCCCGTAGAGCGGGTTGACGGTGATGTCGTCGTACGTGGTGGTCTCGAGCAGTCGCTGCGGCTCCGGTCCGAGTTCGGCGGGCTCGACGCGGCGGGACTTCGCGAGCACGCCGGCCACCGCGTTCTGCCACTGCGCATACGCGCGTGCGGCGTCCTCGGCTTCTGCAGCTAATGACACGTGCGGTTCCTCTCCTACGCTGCGGGATGTGGTGCAGGCTCGGTGTGATGCTGGTTCTCGGGCCATGGTGGGCCGTGGATACCTTAGGTGGGTTCTCGTGTGATGCTAGCCGCATACACGCCGCGGCTATTGTGGGGATCACCACAGATTCCCTAGCGATCGTTAACGGACTTGCGCAGGGAAATCTACCTTCCGCCTCCGCGCCGCCCGCAGGCACCGGTCGATTGCCGGGTCCGGGTATCGTGGTCGGTCGTGACGAGGCTCCTGACCGACCGCAGAATCCTCGGCATACTTGCCCTTCTCGTCGCGCTGGCCGCCGCGGCAATGCTGATCCCTCATCCCACGGTCGCGGAGATCCGCGGGTGGGCGGACACCGTGGGCCCGTCGTTCGTCCTCGTCTTCTTCCTGGTTCACACCGTCGTGACCATCGCCCCGGTGCCGCGCACCGTGTTCACCCTCAGCGCCGGCCTGTTGTTCGGCGCCGCCACCGGCATCGCCGTCTCGGTGGCTGCGACCACGGTCAGCGCGGTGCTCGCGTTGCTGTTGGTGCGGTGGATCGGCCGCGGGGCGGTCTCGTCGTATCTGACACATCCCGCGGCCAAGGCCGTGGATCTGCGGCTGGCGCGGCGCGGCTGGCTCGCGGTCGGATCGCTGCGCCTGATCGCGGCGGCCCCGTTCTCGGTGGTGAACTACTGCTGTGCGATCTCGTCGGTACGGCTCGTGCCGTACACGCTCGCCACGATCGTGGGCATCCTGCCGGGCACGATCGGGGTGGTGCTGCTCGGCGACGCGCTGACCGGACGCACGAACCCCGCCCTGATGGTGGTGACGGTGGTATGCCTGCTCGTCGGGGTCGTGGGACTGTGGCTCGAGGCGCGGTTGCCGGTGCCGGCCGGTTCCGCGCTCGATGCGATCGTCGATCCCGACGACGAGAAGTCGACAAGTCTCAGACCTTGATTTACTGAAGTCAAGGCTTCATTCTTGACCAATGTTCGTGTTGACGGTGGATCAACGCGGCAGCCGACGTGACATCGACCGGGTCGCGGCGCTGCTCGAGGAATTCCGCGACGCCGACCTGCTGCGCCCGTTCGAGCGCACCGCCGGCGACGAGGTGCAGGCGGTCGCGGACGACGCCGAGACCGTCGTGGATCTCGCCCTGGACCTGGTGCAGCGCGGCCACTGGAGTGTCGGGATCGGCGTCGGCGCGGTGGAGACGCCGCTGCCCGAGCAGACCCGCGCCGGACGCGGCCCCGCCTTCGAACACGCGCGGACCGCCGTCGAACGCGCCAAGAACGCACCCGGCAACCTCGCCGTCGACGGCACCGATCCCGACGCCGCGGCCGACGCCGACGCCGCCCTCACTCTGCTCGCGACGCTGGTGCTGCGCCGCACCGATCAGGGCCGGGAAGCGGTCGAACTCGCCCGCGCCGGACTCCCCCAGGCCCAGGTGGCACAGCGCCTGGGCATCAGCAAGCAGGCGGTGTCGCAGCGCCTGCACACTGCCGGATGGCAGGCCGAACAGGCTGGCCGAACCCTCGCCCGCCGCCTCCTCGAAAGGGCCGACCGTTGACCGTCGTCTCGCTGGTGTTGCTCGCCGTCGTCGCGCTCGCCCCGGTTCTGAGCCTGCGCTCGAACCTGCCGCCGTGGCTCGCGCCGGCGCTCTCGACGGCCGCGTTGATCGGGGCGGCCCTGGCCGCGTCGGCGACGACGGCGGTCCACGGCTTCGCCTACGCCGCCACCCTCGTGCTGACGATGCTCGCGGCGATCACCGGCGGCGGCCCGGCCGTCCTCGCCGCGTTCCGCATCGCCCGCCGCCAGCCCGACGCCGGCCCCGAACC
>NZ_JALPTB010000028.1 GCF_023218075.1 Rhodococcus sp. HM1
CGAACAGCTTGCGGATCTCGTAGAGCTCCTTGCTCGAGCACTGCAGGATGTCCGTGCCGTCGATGACGATCGATCCCTGCTCCGGGCGGAGCAGGCCGATCAGCGACTTCAGGAACACCGACTTACCCGTACCGGACGGGCCCAGCAGCGCACTGACCTCACCCGCGGGCAGCGTCAGCGTGACGTCCTGCCAGATCCTCTGTGAGCCGAACGACTTGGTGAGCCCCTCGACCGCTACCTCAACTCCCACCGTTACCTCCACACCTCTCCGACACGGTCCCCACCTGTGGGTCGCGTCACTCTATCGCATCGGAGTGGTACCTGTGACACCGGATCCTACCCAAGAGTAAGAAAGGTGGTCAACGCCGGCGACATACCCTGACTTATGTTGTGACCTGCGCTGATGCGACGCACGTCACTCGGTTCGTCGCCAACATAGCGCCACGGGTTCGATCCCGCAGGCCAACCCGCCGGAGAGCCGGAAAACACGAAAAAGGGCCGTTTCCCGCGGACCTCACGGTCCGGGGAAACGACCCTGTTCACACTCGAACGCCGGTCACCCGGCGAGCAGCGCAGGAACAGCCGTCTTACTTGACGGTGACCTTGGCGCCTGCCTCCTCGAGCTTCGCCTTGGCAGCGTCGGCAGCGTCCTTGGCGACCTTCTCCAGGATCGGCTTCGGAGCACCCTCGACGAGGTCCTTGGCTTCCTTCAGGCCCAGGCCGGAGACGATCTCGCGGACGACCTTGATGACCTGGATCTTCTTGTCGCCGGCACCCTCGAGGATGACGTCGAACTCGTCCTGCTCGGACTCGGCCTCGGCAGCGGCGGCCGGAGCGCCGGCAGCGGCAACGGCGACCGGAGCAGCAGCGGTGACCTCGAAGGTCTCCTCGAATGCCTTCACGAACTCCGAGAGCTCGAGCAGGGTCAGTTCCTTGAACGCGTCGAGCAGCTCTTCGGTGGTGAGCTTCGCCATGATGGCGGTCCTTCCTGTAAGTCCCTCGTCGCTGATCCGCGACCGTGGGATGGTGCGTGCCGGAGCACGCGTGGATGTGTCAGTGATTCGCGGTGACGCGGATCAGCTTCAGGCGGCCTCTTCGGCCTTCTTCTCCTGCAGGGCGGCCGCCAGGCGAGCCACCTGCGAAGCAGGAGCGTTGAACAGGCCTGCGGCCTTTGCCAGGTTGCCCTTCATCGCGCCTGCGAGCTTGGCCAACAGCACCTCGCGGGACTCGAGGTCCGCGATCTTGTTGACCTCGTCCACGGACAGCACAGCGCCGTCCATGTACCCGCCCTTGACGACGAGTGCCTTGTTGTCCTTCGCGAAGTTCTTCAGAGCCTTCGCGGCGTCGACGGGCTCACCGGCGATGAACGCGATCGCGGTGGGTCCGACGAACAGATCGTCAAGGCCCTCGACGCCTGCCTCAGCGGCAGCACGCTTGACGAGGGTGTTCTTGGCGACGGAGTAGGTGGCACCCTCTCCGAGAGCGCGTCGCAGCTGGGTAAGACTTCCGACCGACAGACCGCGGTACTCCGTGATCACGGCGGCCGTCGAGTTCTTGAACTGCTCGGTGATCTCCGCAACCGCGGAAACCTTCTCGGGCTTTGCCATACTTCGCCTCCTCTCAGTAACAGTCGTTTTCCCGTCCGTCCCGTGCGGGACGTCCCACTTACGAAAACCGCACGGCCGGAAACGACGAACGCCCCGGTGCAGGACACACGGGGCGCAGAAGGAGAAGGCTCACACGATTCGCGCGTCGCCGCGCGATATGTCCACATCTCCCCTTACCTCGTTCACCTGCGTGGGCCGCCGGACGATTCTCCGGACCTTCAACCGAATCCGCACGCGGACCCGGTAACCAACGGTCTTGGGTAGAACATGATCGGGGTGAAGATCGGCACAATGCCGAACTACGCAGGAAAGAGTACCGGACTCCGTCCCGGGAATGCAAAACGGGCCCCGGACGCCCCCTGCAATGCGAACGGCCGGCCCGGACGCGAGGTCCGGGCCGGCCGTTCGTGCTTCGAGAGCGTGTCGTCGACCTTACTGGTCGGCGTCCTCGAGGAGGTTACGCGTACGCGCCGGATCCACCGGGATGCCCGGGCCGGTGGTCGTCGCGATCGTGACCTTCTTGAGGTAGCGACCCTTCGCGGAGGACGGCTTGGCCCGCAGGACCTCGTCCAGCGCAGCCGCGTAGTTCTCCACCAGCTTGGCGTCGTCGAACGAGGCCTTGCCGATCACGAAGTGCAGGTTCGCATTCTTGTCGACGCGGAAGTTGATCTTGCCGCCCTTGATGTCGGTGACAGCCTTCGCGACATCCGGGGTGACCGTGCCGGTCTTCGGGTTCGGCATCAGACCACGCGGGCCGAGGACACGCGCGATGCGGCCGACCTTGGCCATCTGGTCCGGGGTGGCGATCGCGGCGTCGAAATCGAGCCAGCCGCCCTGGATCCGCTCGATCAGGTCCTCGGCACCGACGACATCGGCGCCGGCGGCCTCGGCCTCGGCGGCCTTCTCGCCGACCGCGAACACGATGACGCGGGCGGTCTTACCCGTGCCGTGCGGCAGGTTGACCGTGCCGCGCACCATCTGGTCGGCCTTGCGGGGGTCCACACCGAGACGCATCGCGACCTCGACGGTGGCGTCGTAGTTCTTCGACGACGTCTCCTTGGCCAGCTTCGCAGCCGCGAGCGGGCTGTAGAGGGTGGAGGCGTCGATCTTCTCAGCGGCGGCGAGGTACGCCTTGCTGCGCTTTGCCATGTTCTGTCCTAACTTCTCACCGTACGGTGAATGGTTCGGTCGTGGTAACGGGCCTGGCAGGCCCTCCCACGGGTTCCTGCTGTGGGCGTCAGCCCTCGACCGTGATGCCCATCGAGCGCGCGGTGCCGGCGATGATCTTCGCGGCGGCCTCGATGTCGTTGGCGTTCAGGTCTTCCTGCTTGGTCTTGGCGATCTCGCGCACCTGGTCCATGGTGACCTTGGCGACCTTGGTCTTGTGCGGCTCGCCGGAGCCCTTCTGCACACCCGCAGCCTTGAGCAGCAGCTTCGCCGCCGGCGGGGTCTTCAGCTTGAAGTCGAACGAACGGTCCTCGTAGACCGTGATCTCGACCGGCACGACGTTGCCGCGCTGCGACTCGGTCGCGGCGTTGTAGGCCTTGCAGAACTCCATGATGTTGACGCCGTGCTGACCCAGCGCGGGGCCGACCGGCGGAGCCGGGTTGGCCTGACCGGCCTGGATCTGGAGCTTGATGAGCCCGGCAATCTTCTTCTTCTTCGGGGGCATCTCTATTCCTAGTTTCTTGCTCGGTGTGGTTCTTGCGTATTGCTACTGCAAGTTCTGTGGGGTCCGATCCCGGAGCAGGTCAGATCTTGGAGACCTGGTTGAACGACAGCTCCACGGGGGTTTCGCGACCGAAGATCGACACCAGGACCTTGAGCTTCTGCTGCTCGGCGTTGACCTCGCTGATCGACGCGGGCAGCGTCGCGAACGGCCCGTCCATCACGGTCACGGACTCGCCGACCTCGAAGTCCACCTCGATCGTGGGCTTGGCGGCGGCCGCGGTGGCCTCGCCGGTCGTCGCCGCGCCGGCGGCCGGCTTCTTCTTCGACTGCTGCGGCAGTAGGAACTTGACGACCTCCTTGATCGTCAGCGGCGACGGACGCGAGGTCGCGCCGACGAAGCCGGTGACGCCGGGGGTGTTGCGCACCGCGCCCCACGACTCGTCGTTCAGTTCCATGCGCACCAGGATGTAGCCGGGCAGCACCTTGCGGTTGACCTGCTTGCGCTGGCCGTTCTTGATCTCGGTGACCTCTTCCGTCGGCACCTCGACCTGGAAGATGTACTCCGCGAGGTCCAGGTTCTGCACGCGGGTCTCGAGGTTGGCCTTCACCTTGTTCTCGTAACCGGCGTACGAATGCACGACGTACCAGTCGCCGGGCTCGAGGCGCAGCTGCTTCTCGAGAGCCTCGGCGGGATCCACCTCGGCCTCGGCTTCGGCCGCTTCTTCGACGGTCTCGATGCCCGCCTCTGCCGACTCCTCGGCCGCTTCCGCGGTCGCGGTGTCGTCGACAAAGACCTCGTCCGAAACGCTCTCCTCGGCCGAAGGCTCGTATGAGTCGTTCTCGGGGGTGCTCACCGGGGCACTTTCCTCTCGTCGATCACAATTCGCCGGCACGCGTACGCGCTAGCCGAACAACCAGCTGACGCCCTTCACGAACGCCAGATCAATTCCAAAGATGAATGCGGTCATGACCGTCACGAAGACCACGACGACCGTCGTGTAGGTGACGAGCTGCTTGCGATTGGGCCAGATGACCTTCCGCAGCTCGGCGATGACCTCGCGGAAGAAGCGCCGCAGACGCTTGAAGATGTTCTCGGGCTTCTTCGCGCCGGATTTTCCGGACTTTCCGGCGGGGGCCTTCGTGGCGACCGCGGTAGCCGAACGTCCCGACCCGGCGGCAGCGCGCGGGGAATCGGGGGAACGTCGACCGGAACGCTTGCCGCTCGGCCGGGAGGACGGAGAGGAAACGCCGGGGGTTGCGTCGGTTGCAGTCCGGCCGTCGCGGGGATCGGTGATCCCGGCGGTGTTGCCGTCGCGCGTACCGCGCTCCTCGCTCACATCGTTCCTCTCGGTCGCTGGCCGTCCGGGTGCAGGGGCGACAGGACTTGAACCTGCAACCTGCGGTTTTGGAGACCGCTGCTCTGCCAGTTGAGCTACGCCCCTTTGGTCGACCTCACCGGAGAACCGGCGTCTTCGGTCGACCCATCCGTGACCACATGACACGCGCGCCACCCAATCGGTCTGTACAAGCACCGAAGAGCAGCGCGCTGCGCTATGCGATCCCAGAAGCCTTAGTGTACTTCATAGCCCCGGAACAAACCCAATCCGCCCGGCACTCAGGCCAGACGAACCGTTGCGGTGGCCCGTCCGAAGATCTTACGCCCCTCGGACTTGGCCACGATCGCGACCACTGCTGTCTTGCTGGCTTCGTCCACCGACCTGATCTTGCCGGTGAACTCCACCTCGGCGGCCTTGTCGGCCTCCACGTAGACCGGGCTGGTGAAACGGACGTTGTATTCCGTTACCGCACCCGGATCTCCGAGCCACTCTGTCACGAAGCCGGCCGCGATGCCCATGGAGAGCATGCCGTGACCGACGACTCCGCGCAACCCGGCAAGTTCTGCAACCTTGTCGCTCCAGTGGATCGGGTTGGGATCACCCGACACACCCGCGTAGTTGACGAGGTTGCCGCGGGTCAGCGTGACGACCCGCGGGGGCAGCTCGTCTCCGACCGAAACGTCCTCGAACCTACGAAGCGACATGCATCATCACATCCTTGACCGCGTGGGCGATGTTGGCGTCCACCTCGCCGCCGGTGCGACCGACCAGCGTCGTCCATGTGGTCAGCACGAGGTTGTCGTGCTGGTCCGTGATGATGTTCTTGGTGGTGATGATGTCACTGCCGGCAGCCTGACGGAAATCGTCGAGGTGCACATCGCAGAACAGTCGATCACCGACCTGGATCGGGCGATGGAACACGATCCGTTGATCGGTCTGCATGATCTGGCTCAAGTCGTAGCCGACGACGATCTCTTCGAACAACTTGCGCTGGGCGATCATGCCGATGATCGAGACGAAGGTCAGCGGGGCGATGAGACCGTCGTAACCGAGGCCCTTCGCTGCTTCCTCGTCGTAGTGTGCCGGATTGGGATCCAGCACGGCGCGTGCATACTCGCGCACCTTCTCCCGGCCGACCTCGTAGAAGTCCTCGACCCGGTAGTGGTGACCGACCATGGACGCAGCGTGAGCCGCGACATCGAACGGGATCCCGGCCTGTTCGGTCACGTCCACGATGTTCTCTTCACTCACCAGTGTGTCCGTCATACGAAAAACCCCCCGCAAATCCACCCTGACGTCTGTGACGTGGGCAGTTCTGCGGAGAGCTCACGCGTCGACGTCGACCTGTTGACTACTTCGACTCGCGGTGCGCCTGGTGGCTGCCGCAGTTCGGGCAGAACTTCTTCAGTTCCAGCCGGTCGGGGTCGTTGCGACGGTTCTTCTTGGTGATGTAGTTGCGGTGCTTGCACACCTCGCAGGCCAGAGTGATCTTCGGCCGAACGTCAGTTGAGGAGGCCACGGGATGCCTTCTTTCGCGTAAATCCGATCTTCGTCAGATCAGGGTGGTTCATTCTACTTTGGTAGCGGTGACCGGACTTGAACCGGCGACGCAACGATTATGAGTCGTTTGCTCTACCAACTGAGCTACACCGCCTCGGTGTCGAGTGTCGCGCGAAATAGGGCGGCACCACAATCCAGCGAGCCCCCTGACGGAATCGAACCGTCGACCTTTTCCTTACCATGGAAACGCTCTGCCGACTGAGCTAAGGGGGCGTGGCCGCCGTTCGCATCTCTGCTCCCTGCGGCCTCCAAAAGATTACACACACTCGCCCCCAGTACAAAATCAGCAGGTCAGAGCGCATAAATCGGGCATTCGACCACCCTGTCCGATGTGCCCGTACGAAGCTTCGTGCGTCCGTCCGGCAGCCCGGCGTGCCGGCTGCACCGCACTCACCCACCACCGGTGCTCACCACCGGTCCACCGCCGCCCGATCGTCGTCCCCGATGCGCCCGGCGCGGGCCGGAGAGGTGGCAGGCGGGGATGCAGGAGTCGGGGCGACGCACCGGCTCGGAAAGACGGAGTTCGGGATACGGAAACGACCCGGAAATGCAGAACGGCCCCGATCCGTGAAGATCGGGGCCGTTCCGGTGGCAGGTGTAGGATTCGAACCTACGTAGGCGTAAGCCGACGGATTTACAGTCCGCTCCCATTGGCCGCTCGGGCAACCTGCCTGGTGTGCGATCCGGGACCGTGTCCCTGACGCGTTGGAAGAATACAACGCACACCCCCCTGGAATGCAAACCGGGTGGATACGGGGGGTTACGACCCGATAGCGTCGGCATGGAACCTGTACAGAACTCGATCCGAAGTGGAGTGCCTCGTGGCTGATTCGTCGTTCGATGTGGTGAGCAAGGTCGACCGGCAGGAGGTGGACAACGCGCTGAACCAGGCCGCGAAGGAACTCGCGACCCGCTTCGACTTCCGCAACACCGATGCCTCGATCGAATGGTCCGGTGACGAGTCCATCACTCTCACCGCGAACACCGAGGACCGTTTGCTCGCCGCCCTCGACGTCTTCAAGGAGAAACTGATCCGCCGCGACCTGTCGCTCAAGTCGTTCGACGCGGGCGAGCCGTCCCAGTCCGGCAAGGTCTACAAGCTGACCGGCACCCTCGTGCAGGGCATCAGCCAGGAGAACGCGAAGAAGATCTCCAAGCTGATCCGCGACGAGGGCCCGAAGGGCATCAAGGCGCAGATCCAGGGCGACGAACTGCGCGTCTCCGGCAAGAAGCGCGACGACCTGCAGGCCGTGATCGCGCTGCTCAAGAACGCCGACCTGGACGTGGCCCTGCAGTTCGTCAACTACCGCTAGGCCCTGTACCGGGCACACAGACCGCCCGGGCGCCGTTCGCGGCCTGCGCTGACCCCGACCGTCAGCGCAGGCCGGCCAGGCGCTCGAGACGCTCGATCCGGTCCGCCATCGGCGGATGCGTCGAGAACAACTGGCCGACCTTGTCGCCCGCCCGGAACGGGTTGGCGATCATCATGTGCGACTGCGCCGCGATGCGCGGTTCCGGCGGCAGCGGAGCCGCCTGCGTGCCGCGCTCGAG
Organism: Rhodococcus sp. HM1; assembly: GCF_023218075.1. Classification (GTDB taxonomy): domain Bacteria; phylum Actinomycetota; class Actinomycetes; order Mycobacteriales; family Mycobacteriaceae; genus Rhodococcus. The sequence goes on from NZ_JALPTB010000028.1 coordinate 7,727, forward strand.
CTTGCGCAGGGCCGACGCCAACGCCAGTGGATCGCCGGTCAGCTCGGCGCCCGACTGATCGGCCTGATACTCCCGCGACCGGGACACCGCCAGCTTGACCACCGTCGCCGCGATCGGACCCAGCAGCGACACCAGCAGCAACGCAAAGGGATTCGCGCCGTCCCGGTTCCCGCCGAAGGCGCCCGCGAACATCGCGAAGTTCGCCAGACCGGAGATCACCGCGGCCATCGCCCCCGCCACCGACGAGATCAGGATGTCCCGGTTGTAGACGTGGGAGAGCTCGTGCCCGAGCACCGCCCGCAACTCCCGCTCGTTGAGGATGTCCAGGATCCCGCTCGTGCAGCACACGGCCGCATGCCGCGGATTGCGGCCGGTCGCAAAGGCATTGGGCGCGTTGGTGGGGCTGACATACAGGCGCGGCATCGGCTGGTGCGCCGTCGTCGCGAGTTCCCGCACGATCCGGTAGATCACCGGGGCCTGCACCTCGGTGATCGGCTGCGCGTGCATCGCCTTGAGCGCCAGCTTGTCGCTGTTGAAGTAGGCGTACGCGTTCATGCCCACGGCGAAGACGATGGACAGGATCAGGATCGTCGGATTCCGGAACAGGGAGCCGATGAACACGATCAGCGCCGACATGCCGATCAACAGCACGGCCGTCTTCATACCGTTCGCATACCCGTGCACCTGGCACCCCTTCCCGATCCCACAGAGCCCTGTGCCGTTCAACGACCCTGTGTCGTTCAACGAACCGGGGCACGCACCGGGTTCCCGGGGAGTGGACCCCGCCGAATTATCCGACCCGGGCGATCGTGTAGTCCACCAAACGAGACAAAGCGTCGTTCGCCGGACCCTGCGGGAGCGCCGCCAGTTCGGCGTGCGCGCGATCCGCGTACTCCTTCAGCGTGCGCTTGGCCGCCGCCATGCCCGGTGAACGCACGAGCAGCTCGAGAGCCTCGGCGACGAGATCCTCGTCGCTCACGGGTCCGACGAGAATCTCACGCAGACGATCGGCATCCGGCCCGGACTCCCGCAGCGCGTACAGCACCGGCAGGGTGTGCACGCCCTCGCGCAGGTCGGTTCCCGGAGTCTTCCCGGATTCGGTGGACACCGACGCGATGTCGATGATGTCGTCGGCGATCTGGAAGGCCGTGCCGACCGCGTCCCCCAGCCGCTCGAGCCTGGCGATGTGCTCGGCGTCGGCACCGGAGAAGGTTCCCCCGAAGCGACCGCACGCCGCGATGAGCGAACCCGTCTTCTCCCACACCACCCGCAGGTAGTGCTCGATCGGGTCCTGTTCCTGCCGCGCCCCGATCGTCTCGCGCATCTGACCCGTCACCAGCTCGGCGAACGTCTCGGCGATGATCTGCACGGCGGATGGCCCCAGCGTCGACACCAGCCGCGAGGCGTGCGCGAACAGGTAGTCGCCCGCGAGAATCGCGATGCTGTTGCCCCAGCGGGCATTCGCGCTCGGCGCGCCCCGGCGCATCGCCGCCTCGTCCATCACGTCGTCGTGGTACAGCGTCGCCAGGTGCACGAGCTCCACGACCGTCGCCGCCGTCACCAGCGACGGATCCGTCGGATTCGGCCCGAGCTGACCGGTCAGCACCGTGAACAGCGGGCGGAAACGCTTACCTCCCGCCTTCGCCAGATGCAGTGCTGCCTCGGTCAGGAAGTCTTCGCCGTCGGACAGTTCCTGCACGAGCAGTTCCTCGACCCGGACGAGTCCGTCCCGCACGGTGGCCGCCAGGTCCGGATCGCCGAGATCGACCCCGGCCACCACGGTTCCCGACACCGAGCCGGACGAACCGGCGGTCTGCGCCGCCCCCTCAGTGCTCACGATGAAGTACCCATCCTGTTCTGTCGCCTCGGCTCCACCGTAGTGAACCTAGCCGTTCCCCCGGTCGGCCACCTCGTCGAGGCACCGAACCTACACCTGACAAGATGGGCACGTGGTGGAACAACCCTCCGCGCGCGCGTCGCGCCAGGCCGACAATGCCCTGCCCGAAACCACCGATGTCCTCGTCATCGGTGCTGGTCCCGCCGGTTCGTCCGCCGCGGCCTGGGCCGCCCGGAAGGGACACGACGTATTGCTCGTCGACGCGGCGACCTTCCCGCGCGACAAGACGTGCGGCGACGGCCTGACCCCGCGTGCCGTCGCTGAACTCGACCGCCTCGGGCTCGGCGACTGGCTGCGCACCCACACCGTCAACCGCGGCCTGCGCCTCGAAGGTTTCGGGCAGCGCCTCGAACTGCCGTGGCCCGACGGCTCGTTCCCCACCCAGGGCAGCGCGGTCCCGCGCACCGAACTCGACGACCGCCTCCGCCGCGCCGCCGTCGACGCCGGGGCACACATGGTCGACGGCGCGAAGGCCGTCTCGGTCGACCGCGACGGCGACCGCATCACCGCCGTGACGATGCGCACGTCCGCCGGACTCCGGACCGTCGCATGCCGGCGCCTCGTCGTCGCGGACGGCGTCCGCTCCCCGCTGGGCAAGATCCTCGGCCGGACCTGGCACCGCGACACCGCCTACGGCGTCGCGGCCCGCGCCTACGCCGCCTCCCCGCGTAGCGACGACCCGTGGATCACCTCGCACCTCGAACTGCGCGATCCCTCCGGCGCGCTGCAGCCCGGATACGGCTGGGTCTTCCCGCTCGGAACCGGCGAGGTGAACATCGGCGTCGGAACCCTCGCGACGTCCGCCCGTCCGGCGTCGGGGTCGCTGCGCCCGCTCATCGACCTGTACGCCTCGCAGCGCCGCCCCGAATGGGGACTCGGCGAGGTGACCCGGGTGGCGTCCGCGCTGCTGCCGATGGGTGGTGCCGTCAGTGGGATCGCCGGACGCAACTGGGCCCTCATCGGCGACGCCGCCGCGTGCGTGAACCCGCTCAACGGCGAAGGCATCGACTACGGACTCGAAGGCGGCCGTCTCGTCGCCCGGGTCCTCGACTCCGACGACCTCACCCACCTGTGGCCGGCGCTCCTGCGGGAACGCTACGGACGCGCATTCTCGGCGGCCCGGCGGCTCGCGGGCCTGCTCACCATCCCGCAGTTCCTGCCCGCGACCGGGCCGATCGCGATGCGCTCGCGGGCACTCATGACGGTCGCGGTACGGGTCATGGGCAACCTCGTCACCGACGCCGACGCCGACCTCGTCGCCCGCGCGTGGCGGACGGGTGGGCGCACCTCGATGTACTGGGACCGGCGGCCCCTGTTCGCCTGAAGCGCTCTACCCGAGCGCCGTGCAGCTCTATCGGACTGCGCTGTGCAGCGCTCTATCGGACTGCGCTGTGCAGCGCGACGATCCCACCGGTGAGATTGCGCCACCGCACCGACTTCCACCCGGCCGCCTCGATCCGCAGCGCCAGTTCCCGCTGGTCCGGCCAGGCGCGGATGGACTCGGCCAGGTAGACGTACGCATCCGGGTTGCTGCTCACCGCGCGGGCGACGCGCGGCAACGCCCGCATGAGGTACTCCATGTACACCGTGCGCACCGGCTCACGGACCGGCGTGGAGAACTCGGACACCACGAGCCGTCCACCCGGCTTGGTGACCCGCGCGATCTCGCGGAGCCCGGCATCGAAGTCGGAGACGTTCCGCAGCCCGAACGAGATGGTGGCGGCGTCGAAGACGGCGTCGGCGAACGGCAGCTTCATGGCGTCCCCGGCGACCATCGGCACCTGACGGAAACTGCCGGCCTTCAGCATGCCGATCGAGAAATCGGTGGCGACGACCCACGCTCCGGAGCGTCCCAGTTCGACGGTCGACACGCCGGTGCCGGCGGCGAGATCGAGGACCCTCTCCCCCGGCTTCAGATCCAGCGCCGCGCGCGTCGCCCGGCGCCATCCGCGGTCCTGCCCGAACGACAGCACCGTGTTGGTCAGGTCGTATCGCTCGGCGACACCGTCGAACATGGACGCGACCTCGCGCGGATCCTTGTCGAGGGATGCACGTGATCCGTGAGTAGTTGCCACGGCCGAAACGTTACCCGCTATGCCCGACGGCGCAGGTACAGCAGTACCGGCGTCGCGATCAGCCAGGTGACGACGATCACGGACCCGGCGGGCACGATCGCGACGCGCGCGTCCCGGCCGGTGACACGGACCAGGTCCGGTTCGCTGCGGGCGTATTCGACGGCGATGCGCTGCCCGACCGTGAGGCCGGTCGGATAGAGCACCCCGAGTTCCGGGTTGTGGGTGACGCCGTCCGGTGTGACGAAGCTGATCGCCGAGCGCAGGGAACCGGCCGAGAGCACCTCGGCGGTCGCCGTTCCGGTGTCGGCGCCGATGATCCGGTCGTTGCGCCACGCGCCGAGCACGAGGATCACGGCGAGCACCGAGACGGCGATCGCGACGGCGAGCACCGCACGGCGGGCCCGCACGTCGGCGGTCGGGCCGGGCACGGCGGCGGCTGGGGTGGCGGTCACGCCCGCGACCTCACAGCTGCGCCCGCACGGCCGCGTGGAGTTCACGCAGGCCGGCGCGGTCGGTCGCGACCTCGAGCACGCGGATGCCACCGGCGGGAACCGTCGGGTCGGCGAGCGCGGCGGTCAGTCCGGGCAGATCGACGCGGGTGTGCGGGACGCGGTAGGCGGCGCACAGCGCGGCCAGGTCCATGCCGTGCGGGGTGCCGAAGACGCGTTCGAACACCCCCGCGTACTGGGGGTCACCCTGTTCGAGCAGCTCGAAGATGCCGCCACCGTCGTCGTTCGCGACCACGATCGTCAGATCGCGGGGACGCGGTTCGGCGGTGCCGATCAGCAGACCGGACGCGTCGTGCAGGAATGTCAGGTCGCCGAGCAGCGCGACCGTGCGGCCGTCCTCGTAGGCGAGGGCGGCACCGACCGCGGTGGAGACGGTGCCGTCGATTCCGGCGACCCCGCGGTTCGACAGCACGGTCACGCCCTGCTTGGGGTAGCTCACGAGCGCGGCGTCGCGTACCGGATTCGACGCGCCGAGCAGGAGCTGGTCGCCGGGGCGCAGCGCGTCGGTGACGGCCGCGGCGACGTGCAGGCCGGTCGCTTTCGGATGCCGGTCCAGCTGGGTGCGCACCGCCTTGTCGGTGTGCGCGGTCAGCCGCCGGCAGCGGTCGAGCCATGCCGGATCGGGGGTGCCGGTGACGACCGCACGGGTGCCGGTGGCCAGCACGTTGCCGGACACGTCGGGCCAGCGCGGCCCGGTGGTGAGTGCGTACACCTGCACGGACGGGTCCGCGAGCAGCTTCGACACGGGCCGGTGCAGCGTCGGCCGGCCGGTGACGACGGCCTGGCGGGGCTGAAGCTGCGGCAGGGCCATCGGGTGGACGGGGATGCCGTGCATCGGCGCGGTGGGTTCGGCGACGGTGGGCAGCCCCGCCAGTTCCGGCCGGTATGCCGAACCGTGCCCGGAGATCACGACGGTGTCGTCGGTGACGTCGAGTTCGAGCGGCACGTCGAGGGTGGCGTGCGTCGTGGTGGTCCAGGCGCTGCCGTCGGCGCGACCTTCCGGCACCGGCCCCTGCGCGTGCACGTCGGGGACGAGCGGTTCACGCAGCGGAATGTCGAAGTGCACGGGACCCGCGTTGCCGGAGCGGGTGCCGCGCGCGGCGGCGAGGACGCGGCTGACGGCCGACCGCCACTGGCTGTTCTGTTCGAGACCCTCGGCCAGGCCCAGGCTGATCGTCGCCCTGACCTGGCTGCCGAACAGTCCGAGCTGCTCCACGGTCTGGTTGGCGCCGGAACCGAGCAGCTCGTACGGCCGGTTCGCGCTGAGCACGACGAGCGGCACGCGGGCGTAGTTCGCTTCGAGGACGGCCGGCCCGAGGTTCGCGACCGCGGTGCCGGAGGTCATGACGACCGGCACGGGCCGGCCGGACGAGAGCGAGAGGCCGATGGCGAGGAACCCGGCGGTGCGCTCGTCGATGCGCATGTGCAGCCGCAGCCGGCCGGCCGTGTCTGCCGCCTGCAACGCGAACGCGAGCGGCGCGTTGCGCGAGCCCGGGCACAGGACCACGTCGCGAACACCGCCTCGGGCGAGTTCGTCGACGACTGCGGTGGCCTGGGCGGTGGACGGATTCACGGCGTCCAGCGTAGTTCGGCGTTCGCTGCGGACAGCCGTCCCCCGGCCGATCGGGAGGGGTGTCACAGTACGAATGTGCGCGGAGCCCGGCGAGAATGGGCGCATGCGCACAGTCTTCGAGCCCGCCGAGCTCAGCCCCGGTCGCTTCTACCGGCTTCTCACGGCGACGATCGTCCCGCGTCCGATCGCGTGGGTGTCGACGGTCTCGGCCGACGGTGTGGCCAACGTCGCGCCCTACAGTTTCTTCACGGTCGCGAGCGTCGCGCCGCCGGTGGTGCAGTTCACGTCGGTGGGCCGCAAGGACAGTGTCCGCAACATCGAGGAGACCGGCGAGTTCGTGATCAACATCGCGACCGTGCCGTTGATGGAGCAGGTCAACGAGACCTCGGCCGGGTTCGCGCACGACGTCGACGAGTTCGCGCAGGTGGGTCTGCGGGCCGAATGCAGCGAGCGGGTGCATCCGCCGCGGGTCGCCGAGTCCCCGGCTTCGATCGAGTGCACGCTGCACCGGATCATCGAGGTCGGTGACTGTTTCGTGGTGATGGGTGACGTGGTGGCGGTCACGGTACGGCCCGACGTGCTCGCCGAGGACGGGGCGCCGGATTTCGCCGCGCTCGCCCCGGCCAGCCGTCTCGGGCGCACCGAATGGGGATTGACACCACAGGTCCGCACGCTCGAGCGTCCCGAGTTCTGAGCGTCCCGGCTGGCACACTCCGGTCGTGGACAGTCGCGTCGTACTCGGTTTCATCGCAATCTTCGCCGGCCTGATCGCCGGTGCGGCGCTGTTCGTGCCATTCGTCGCGGTGAGCTATCGCCGCCGGGGCAGGGTCTCGGTCGGGCGGCTGGCGGTGTGGGTGGCTGCCCTCGTCTATTTCTGGGCGCTCTGGGCCTACACCCTGCTGCCGTTGCCCGATCCGCAGACGCTGATGTGTGCCGGGACCAACACGGACCTCTTCGCGTCGGTCGACGATCTGAGGGGCGCGTGGTCGAATGCCGGGGGCCGTCCCACCGCCCTTCTCGGTGACGCGGCATTTCTTCAGCTGGCTCTGAACGTCCTGTTGTTCGTTCCCCTCGGTTTCCTTGTCCGGATACTCGGGGGCCGCGGACTCGCGGTGGCGGCCGCGCTCGGGTTCGCGACGTCGCTGTTCGTCGAACTCACCCAGCTGACCGGGATGTGGGGCGCGTACGACTGCGCGTACCGGGTGTTCGACGTCGACGATCTGCTCACGAACACCGTCGGTGCGGTGCTGGGCTCGCTGCTGGCTCTCGCGGTTCCGCGCGGGCTCGCGGGCCGCTCCGGCGACGCCGACCCGGGGGAACCGCGGCCGGTCACCGTGCCGCGCCGGTTGCTGGCGATGGCGTGCGACTGGATCGGCTACGTGCTGACGACGTTCACGGTGGCGGTCGCGGTGAGGGCCTACCTGATCTATCTGGCCGACGATCGCGCGACCGCGGTCGACGGGCCGGTGTCGACGATCGTCGGCGGTGGCGTCGCGCTCGCGGCGTGGTTGCTCGCCACCCTCGTCACCGGCGCCTCTCCCGGCGATCACGTGGTGCGGCTGCGGTACACGGGCGGGTCGATGCCCGTGGCGTTCTCGCGGCTGCTGCGGTTCCTCGGCGGCATCGGCGGGTACGGCCTGTTCGACCTGCTCCCCGAGCGGTGGAACGGCCTGGTCACCGCGTTCGCGTGCGTCGCGGTCCTGGCGGCGGTGTTCACCCGCAACGGCCGTGGTCTGCCGGGTGTGCTGACCGGGCAGGAACTCGTGGACAGTCGCGCACCCGAACGGACACCGGTCGACATAGGTTAGGCTCGGCTGACCTCAGGAGGTGGACATGGCCGATCGAGCCCGGACCGCGGCGCGCAGGACCTCGAAGTTCCTCAAACCGGCCACGCGCGAACTCGTGCGCGCCCGGGTGCTGGCGTCCGAGCGGATCAGCCCCTCCTTCGTCCGCCTCACCGTCGGCGGGGAACGCCTCTCGAGCATCGCCCCGATGGGGTTCGACCAGTGGTTCCGCATGCTGTTCCCGGACGCCGGGCAGAGCGAACTGCATCTGCCGATCGCGGACGACGACCAGTGGTGGCCGGGGCTCCAGGCCATGCCCGCCGACATCCGCCCGGTGCTGCGCAACTACACGATCCGCCGCTACCGCCCGGCCGGCGCGGGACGGTTCGGGGACACCGCGGAGATCGACATCGACTTCGCCTCGCACGGCGATCCGGGCCCGGCGTCGGTGTGGGCCGACACCGTCCGGCCCGGCGACGAGCTGGCGCTGCTCGACGAGGGCATCATCTATCAGCCGGTTCCCGAGGCGCGGTGGCAACTTCTCGTCGGCGACGAGAGCGCCCTGCCCGCGCTGGCGGGGATCCTGGATTCGGCGGAGTTCGACATGCCGGTCGAGGTGTTCGTGGAGGTCGCCGATCCGGACGACGTCACGGCGCAGAATCTGCAGACCGCGCCCCACGTGCGGGTGCACACGGTCGTGCGGCCGGATCCGGACACACGCCCGGGCACCGCGGTGATCGAGGCGGTGCGGGCGGCGGATCTGCCGGACGGGCCGGGTTATGCGTTCGTGGCCGGTGAATCCGAGCTGGCCACGGGTGTGCGGCGGCACCTCGTGCGCGACCGCGGACTACCGAAGTCGGCGGTGACCTTCACCGGGTACTGGAACCACGGCGCGGCCGCCTACTGAGCCGACGACGAAAGAGGTGATGCCTTCCCGGACCCGTCCCCGCCCCGAGACCGGAAAGGCATCTACTGCTCAGCTCAGCCGGCGTGCTTCTGGATGAGCGCACCCAGGCGCGGCAGCGCCTCGGCGACGTGCTTCTGTGCCGACCCGCGCAGCGAGTCGTACACCTTCTTGACGGCGGTCTTGGACGAGCCGGCGATGCGCTCGTCCGTCACGCCCAGGAGCGCGTTCGAGACCTCGTCCTCGCGGGCGACGAGGAAGTCGGCGAACGATCCGTTGCCGCCGAACTCGTTCCAGAACGGCTGGATCTTCTCGACGAACTCGGGCAACAGCCCTTCGATCGCACCCGGCACGATCGACGGTCCCACCTTCTTCACCGCGGCGTATCCACCCTTGAGGGCGAGACCCGAGGCGCCCTTCTTGTCCGAGACCTCAGCATCGATCAGAGCCTCGACATCGGCGATGACTGCCGGGAACTTGTCGGCGCCGAGCAGAGCATCACCCAGAGCTGCAACCACTTTCACTGCCTCCATACATGGGACTTGTGTGACCATTGGGACGCCCGAACGATATACGACGCCGCAGCTGCAACATACTCCCGAGTTATCCGAGCAGCGCGTGGCAGCGCCGGAGCCGGTCCGTCCACCACCGGACCCGCTCGCCGGAAGCCCTCACCTCGGCAAGCCTGGCCGGATCGGGCGCGATCGCGCCGACCGGGATCACCCCGTCGGCCATCGCCCTCACCGGTGCCACATCGGCTGTGAAGAAGTTACCGGTGCCCAGGCCACAGGCGTACGGCAGGTCCGGCAGTGCTGCAGCGGCGGCCAGTCCCGAGCCCATGCCGACCGCGGAATCGAGCGCGCTCGACACCACGACGGGCACCCCGTGCTCGGCCAGCTCGGCAGCGAGGGCCAGGAGCCGCCGGGCCCCACCGAGAGGTGCGACCTTGACCACAGCGACGTCGGCACCACCCGCGCGGACCACCCGCAACGGATCCTCTGCCCGCCGGATGCTCTCGTCCGCCGCAACCGGCACGTCCGGCAGCCGGCGTCGCAGCTCGACGAGTTCGGGCACGGTGGCGCACGGCTGCTCCGCGTACTCGAGAGGCGCGTCCGCGGTGAGGGCGGTCAGCGCGGTCACGGCCTCGTCGACCTCCCAGCCGCCGTTCGCGTCGACGCGCACGTTGTCGATCAGCTCGCGGACCGCCCGCACCCGCGCAATGTCCTGCGCGAGGTCCTGCCCCTTCTCGGCGACCTTCACCTTCGCGGTCCGTGCCCCGGGGAACCTGGCCAGGATCTCGGGCACGCGGTCCGGGTCGACCGCGGGAACGGTCGCGTTGACCGGCACCGCCGTGCGGCGCGGTTCGGGATCGCCGAGCCAGGCGGATTCGATCGCCGACCGCAGCCAGTGCGCGGCCTCGTCGTCACCGTATTCGGGGAACGGACCGAACTCGCCCCAGCCGGCCGGGCCCTGGATCAGCACGACCTCGCGGGTGGTGATCCCCCGGAACCGCACCCGCATGGGCAGCGACACGACGACCGCGCCGGCGAGGAGCTCGTCGAGCGGGGGCAGGTCGAGCGGAGGCAACACCGGATCGGTCACGGCTGGCCGGGCAGCAACTGGATCATGAGGGCTTCGCAGTCGCACAGCAGCGTGCCGTCGGGTGTGCGCAGCTCCGCGGAGCAGAAGATCTTGCGGCCCTCCACCCGGTCCACCCGGCCCTCGACGACCAACTCGCTTCCGATCGGGGTGATCTTGCGGTAGTTGACGTGCAGATAGCCGGTGCGGGAGATCGGATGTCCGGAAGCGTGCACGACCATGCCGAACAGATCGTCGAACAGCAGCGGGATGACGCCGCCGTGCACGGCGTTGTTCCCCCCGCGATGGAACAGGCGGAACGTGCCGCGCTCGCGGACGCCCTCGGCGTCGAACTTCTCGATGAGCCACGGCGGCTGCAGCAGGCTTCCGCGGCCGGGCAGCTCCGGATTGAACCCGGCCGGCGATTTGCCTTCCGGAACCTGATGCGGCTCGAGGAGGTCGCCGAGGGCCTCGGCCTGCGCGATCGCCTGCTCGACCACGTCGTCCGGAGGGTTGGTCGAGACCGCGAGATCCTGCAGGCGCCGCAGTGCTTCGACGAGCCGCCCGTAGTTCGGACCGGCCTTGACGGGCGTGTACACGGGGAACCCGCCGTGGTGTTCGTGTTCCGTGTCCACCGACCGGTCCGTTTGTTCGCTCATACCGAGCACGTTATCGGCCGCCGAGGATCGGGTCGTGGCGAACCCCACCCTCTAAGGTGACGACGTGACCTTCAATCCTGAGTTGTGGCGCCCGGTCCCGGGCTTCGAGAACCTCACCGACATCACGTACCACCGGCACATCACGCAGGGCACCGTCCGCGTCGCGTTCGACCGGCCCGAGGTGCGCAATGCGTTCCGCCCGCACACCGTCGACGAGCTGTACCGGACGCTCGACCACGCGCGCATGACGTCGGATGTCGGTGCGGTTCTGCTCACGGGCAACGGTCCGAGCCCGAAGGACGGCGGCTGGGCATTCTGCTCGGGCGGCGACCAGCGCATCCGTGGCCGCAGCGGCTACCAGTACGCGAGCGGCGAGACCGCCGACACCGTGGACAAGGCGCGGGCCGGGCGGCTGCACATCCTCGAGGTGCAGCGGCTGATCCGGTTCATGCCGAAGGTCGTGATCGCACTCGTCAACGGCTGGGCCGCCGGCGGCGGGCACAGCCTGCACGTCACGTGCGACCTGACCCTCGCCTCCCGCGAGCACGCCCGCTTCAAGCAGACCGACGCCGACGTGGGCAGCTTCGACGGGGGGTACGGCAGCGCTTACCTCGCGAAGCTGGTCGGGCAGAAGTTCGCCCGCGAGATCTTCTTCCTCGGCGACACCTACACCGCCGAGGAGATGCACCAGATGGGCGCGGTGAACCGGGTCGTCGACCACGACGAGCTCGAGAACGTCGCGCTCGAGTGGGCGGCCAAGATCAACGGCAAGTCCCCGCAGGCGCAGCGCATGCTCAAGTACGCGTTCAACCTGCAGGACGACGGACTCGTCGGGCAGCAGTTGTTCGCGGGTGAGGCCACCCGCCTGGCGTACATGACGGACGAGGCCGTCGAAGGTCGCGACAGCTTCCTCGAGAAGCGCGACCCGGATTGGTCGCCGTTCCCCTGGTACTTCTGACCTCCTCTCCGGTTGCTCGTCTCCGGGCGAGCAACCGGAGAAAGCCGGGCGTTTCGTTCGGCGAATCGGTCGCGAATCCCGGCCGGTCCGGCACACTGTGGTCCATGACCGACCGCGAGCGCCCGGCACCCGAACACACCCGGCCGGACGGAGTCGACGACGCGACGATCGAGGCAGTGGGCAAGCTGTCCGAGGCGCTCGAAACCATCGAACAGGCCCGCGGTCACCTCTATGCCTTCCATCAGCTCATGGGCCGCGGTGATCTGCAGGCCGGCGACGCCGCCGATCTCCTCGAGGCCGCCGGGCACACCGAACTCGCCGAGAAGGTGCGCACCGAACTCGTCGGCCGCAACGTCATCGAGGGGCGGTGGAGTTTCCAGCTCGTCGAGGAGTTCGACGACGGCTACTGGTCGGAGTTCCGGGCTCTGGACTCGGACGTGCGCAGCAAACTGGTCGACGGTCGCCGGCACCTGTTCGAGGCCGAGATGAAAGAGGAACGACGGACCCACGGCCGGCGAGGTCACGAATCGTGCCCCGGCACGCACGAGTAGAGGAAGGAACCCGGAACGTGGAGGTGCTGAGCAGCCGGACGATCCTGCGTCCGCGCGACTACGACGCCGCGCTCGAGTTCTACGGGAAGACGCTCGGTCTCGCGATCTCCCGTGAGTACCCGGGCGGCACGGTGTTCTTCGCCGGGCAGGGGCTGATCGAGATCGCGGGGCACGGCGCGTCCGACGAACCGACCCACTTCGCCGGCGCCCTCTGGCTGCAGGTGCGGGACGTGTACGACGCCGAGGCGGAACTCGTTCTCGCCGGCGTCGAGATCGTGCGGGAGGCCAAGCAGGAACCGTGGGGGTTGCACGAACTGTGGATCGCGGACCCCGACGGCATCCCCATCGTGCTCGTGCAGATTCCCCCGGACCACCCGATCCGCCGCGACACCCGGTAGCGCGGGCGGTGCCGGGAAACCGGGCCGAGGACCGGTCCGGGGCACCCGGGAAAGTAACGATGAGAACAAGATCACATCGCTCGGCGAGTGACTCCTCCCACACGCTGCGACCGGCACCCTCCCGCGACCTCGTGTAACACGTTCGAAACGCTTCGACGTCATCAGAGCTTCGCTGTACTTTTACCTCCCCGCTACAGCAGAATCATGAGATGTGACCGCTGAGCTTGTTGTCCTCCTGGTAGTGGTCGTCACTGCCCTCGCATTCGACTTCACCAACGGATTCCACGACACCGGCAACGCAATGGCCACATCCATCGCCACGGGTGCACTGAAGCCGAAGGTCGCGGTCGCGCTCTCCGCCACCCTCAACCTGGTGGGTGCATTCCTGTCCGTCGAGGTCGCCGCGACCGTCGCGAAGGGCGTCGTCGATCTGGACAGCACCAGCGGTGAGGAACTCCTCATCATCGTCTTCGCAGGCCTCGTCGGCGGCATCCTCTGGAATCTCGCGACCTGGCTGTTCGGCCTGCCCTCCAGCTCGTCGCACGCCCTGTTCGGCGGCCTGATCGGATCGGCACTCGCGGCCATCGGCATCAACGGCGTCGTGTGGGACGGCGTGCTCGGCAAGGTGATCATCCCCGCGTTGCTCGCGCCGGTGGTCGCGGCCCTCGTCGCAACGGTCGGCACCTGGGCGGTGCATCGGCTCACCCACGACATTCCCGAGGATCACCGCACCCGCGGCTTCCGCATCGGGCAGGTCGGGACCGCGTCACTCGTGTCGCTGGCTCACGGCACCAACGACGCCCAGAAGACGATGGGCGTCATCTTCCTCGCGCTGGTGGCCCACGGCACCATCACCGCCGACGCCGAGATGCCGTTCTGGGTCAAGCTCGCCTGCGCGGTCGCGATCGCGCTGGGCACCTACCTCGGTGGCTGGCGGATCATCCGCACCCTCGGCAAGGGCCTCGTCGAGATCTCCCCGCCGCAGGGCATGGCCGCGGAGTCCTCGTCGGCCGCCATCATCCTCACGTCCAGCCATTTCGGTCTGCCGCTGTCGACCACGCACGTCGCGACCGGCTCGATCCTCGGCACCGGACTCGGCACCAAATCGGCCGACGTCCGCTGGGGTGTCGCCGGGCGCATGGCCGTGGCCTGGCTGATCACGCTGCCGTCGGCCGCGCTGGTCGGCGCGATCTGCTGGGGCATCGCAAACCTGATCGGTGGCCTCCCCGGTGTCCTGGTGGTGTTCGCGATCCTCTGCGCTCTGGCACTGTTCATGTATCTGCGGTCGCGTAAGCAGCCGATCGACGCCTCCAACGTCACCGCCGAGTGGGAGGGCGGAAACAAAGGCACCGCCTCCGGCGCCCACACCGTGTCGACGGATCCCGACGCGCGGCCGGCCGGGTCGAAGGGGCGCCTGTGAATCTCCTGGTCCACACCCTGAGTTCCCTCTGGCAGGTCGTGCTGGTCGGACTGATCTTCGGTGCCGGTCTTCCGGCACTGTTCGCCCTCGGAATGCGGTCGCTGGCGTCGGGCGGTACCGATGAGAACGCCGGTCCCACCCTCATCGGCAAGGCCGGTGCAATTGTCTGCTTCGCTGTGGTTGTGATTGCCATCATTGCGGGAATACTGCTGTTGACTGCCGACTTCCTGTCCAGCAGTTTCGGCATCAACCTGTTCTGATCGCACACCACGAAAGAAGCCCAGTGTCCAAGTATTCGCTCCGCTCGGTCCTCGACTGGCTGCGCGCCGGCTACCCGGAAGGCATTCCGGCAAAGGACCACTTCGCGCTGCTCGCGGTGCTTCGGAGACGGCTGACCGACGAAGAGATCGCCCAGGTCGTCGAACTGTCCATCGCTACTGCGCACGAACGTCCCGATCGTCACGTCGACTACGACACCCTCAAACAAATCATCGCGGGGGTCCTGCACGAGGAGCCCACGGAGGAGGATGTCGAGCGGGTCACCGCACGTCTCGCCGAAGGCGGATGGCCGGTGACGTCCGGCGAGGACGCCGCCTCTGCCGAGGACACCGCCTCTGCCGAGAACACCTCTTCCACCGAGGGCACCGCCACCGGCGGAGCGGCCCCCGCTCCCGACACCGCCGTGGCCGACGAACCCGCCCCGGGCGACGACCCGGCCTCCGACGACACGACCCGGAACGACACCGCCCGGAACGACACGACCGGGAACCACACGAGCGGGAACCACAGGACCGAGGACGAAACGGCCCAGGACGGCACGGCCGAGAAGGAAGAAGCCGCCCACGGACCGGCGCGAGGGGCGCCGTGATCTTGCCTCCGTTCCTCTCCTCGATCATCGAATGGCTCCGCGCCGGCTACCCCGAAGGAGTGCCGGAGCAGGACTACGTTCCGCTGCTGGCGTTGCTCACCCGCCGCCTGTCCGAGGACGAGGTGGACCAGGTCGCCGATGCGCTGATCGAGGCCGGCGACCTGCCGATAACCAAGACCGACATCGCGGTGCTCATCACGAAGGTGACCAACGAGATGCCGCTCGACCAGGACGTGGACCGGGTCCGGAAGCACCTGGAGGCCGGGGGCTGGCCCCTCACCGGCCGCGACCTGTGAGTGACGTCCTCGAAGTCCTGCCCGTCCCGCCGGGGCGGGACGTCGTCGCGATACTTCCCGCGCTGCGCCGCATGCTCGACGGTGACGGTCCCGCTCTGCTGCCCGTGCCCGCCGCGGACGAGCGCGAGACCCGCCGCCTGACCGACGCGCTGCGCCCCGGCGAGCCGATCGACGACGGCATCGGGCTGGTGATGGCGACGTCCGGCACCACCGGAACCCCGAAGGGCGCCGAGCTGACGGCGGCGGCCCTACGTGCCAGCGGGGACGCCACGCACGAGCGGATCGGTGGAACCGGATCGTGGCTCCTCGCGCTGCCCGCTCACCACATCGCAGGAATGCAGGTGCTGCTGCGCAGCCTGCTGTCGGGCACCGATCCGGTCGTGGTGGACGTCGCGAACGGATTCGATCCGGCAGCGCTTCCCGCGGCGGTCGCCGCGATGGACGGGCCGCGGCGGTATTCGTCGATGGTGCCGACCCAGCTGATCAAGACCCTCGAGCATCCGGAGGCCACGCGCGCCGCGGCCCGACTCGACGCGATCCTGCTCGGCGGTGCCGCGACCCCGGCGCCGGTGCTGCGCCGCGCCCGCGAGGCCGGCATCACGGTCGTGCGCACCTACGGGATGAGCGAGACGTGCGGCGGCTGCGTGTACGACGGGGTGCCGCTGACCGGGGTGGACGTTCGGGTCGACGCCGAATCGCGGGTGTGGCTCGGCGGCGCGACCCTCGCGTCCGGGTACCGCGGCCTGCCCGACCATCCCGGGTTCGCCACTCCCGGCTGGTTCCGGACCGACGACGCCGGGATCCTCGACGACGGGGTGCTCCGCATCCTGGGCCGGCTCGACGAAGCCCTGTCGACGGGCGGGCTCACCGTCGTGCCGCAGGTCGTCGAAGCGGTCCTGATCGAGCATCCCTCGGTGCGGGAGGTCGCGGTGATCGGCCTGCCCGACGCCCGCCTGGGGCAGCGCGTGGCCGCCGTCGTGGTCGCGACACCCGGCTGCTCCCCCGCTCTCGACGAGTTGCGCGACCACGTCGCCGCGACACTCGACCGCACCGCCGCTCCGCGCGAACTGCACGTCGTCGACGCCCTGCCGCTGCGGGGACCGGGCAAGGTCGATCGCCGCGCGCTCGTCGCCCGATTCTCCTGACCACCGGGCAGGGTGCAAAGATCGATCCATGGCAACCGCAGGTCAATGGCTCGAAGGCGCCCGCCCGCGCACCCTCCCCAATGCGATCGCTCCGGTCGTCGCCGGTACCGGCGCCGCCGCCGCCATCGACGGCGCGGTGTGGTGGAAGGCGCTGCTGGCGTTGTGTGTGGCGTTGCCCCTCGTCATCGGGGTGAACTTCGCGAACGACTATTCGGACGGTATCCGCGGTACCGACGACGATCGGGTCGGTCCGCTGCGCCTGGTGGGTTCGGGTCTGGCCTCACCGGCGAGCGTCAAGCGCGCGGCGTTCGTGTGCTTCGGGATCGGCGCGGTCGCGGGCCTCGTGCTGGCGGCGACGAGCGCGTGGTGGCTGATCCTCGTCGGCGCGGTGTGCATCGTCGGCGCCTGGTACTACACCGGTGGCCGCAACCCGTACGGCTACGCCGGCTTCGGTGAGGTCGCGGTGTTCGTGTTCTTCGGTCTCGTCGCGGTGCTCGGCACGCAGTTCGTGCAGGCCGGCCGGGTGACCTGGGCAGGTCTGGCCTGCGCGGTCGCGGTCGGGTCGTTGTCGACGGCCGTGCTGGTGACGAACAACCTCCGGGACATCCCGACCGACACGGTCAGCGGCAAGCGCACGCTGGCGGTGCGGCTCGGCGATCCGCGCACCCGCACGCTGCATCTGATTCTGGTCGTGGTGCCGTTCGTCGCGTCCCTCGCGCTGGTCGCGGTGACACCGTGGGCCCTGGCGGGTCTGCTCGCCGTGCCGTTCGCCGTGCGCGCCCACGCCCCGGTCCGCGCCGGAGGTCTGGGCAAGAGCCTGATCCCGGCGTTGCAGGATTCGGGGCTCGCCATGCTGGTGTGGGCGGTGGCGACCGCGCCGGCCCTCGCGTTCGGCTGAGCATTCGGCTCGGCCTCCGGCGGGGGCGCGGCGCGGTGGCGGTCAGTCGCCGGGCACGAACGCGCCGAGCACGAGATTGACGATGGAGATGATCAGGGCGCCCCACACGGCCGCCCAGAATCCGCTCAGGGTCAGGCCGTAGTCGGTGAACGAGCTGATCCACGAGGTCAGCCACAGCATCAACGCGTTGATGACCAGGGTGAACAGTCCGAGGGTCAGGATCAGCAGCGGCAGCGACAGCAGCTTGACGAACGGCTTCACGAGGGCGTTGACGATCGTGAAGATCACGGCGAGCACCAGCAGAGCCAGAACGGTGCGGCCGGTGAGCCCGTCCTCGCCTTCCATCGCGCCGATCCGGACGCCGTCGATGAGCGTGGCGGCGAGCCATAGCCCGATGGCGTTGATGACCAATCGCAGGATCAGTGATGTCATACCGCCACTGTTACACACGTCGGCCGCTGTGGCGGGTGGGACCGGCGGGGCGATCAGGCAGCGCGGTCGAGGCGCGCGGCAAGTAGTTGCCGCAGGTCCCCGCGCGTGATGTGCTTTTCGATCAGCCCGAGCGCGGTCGGGTCGTCGGAGCGCAGGATCCCGAGGAGCAGGTGTTCGGCGGTGATGGATCGCTCTCGCCGGGCAATGGCTTCGCGCAGGGCCAGTTCCAGCGACTTCTTGGCGCCGCGGGCGAATGGCATGTGGCCCCACCGGCCCGGGCGTCCTGCAGCGGGCGATCGGCGGTCGAGGATCCCTTCTCCGAAGGTGCTCTCGAGTCGTTCGCGGATGGCGTCGAGGTCGATGCCGATGCTTTCGAGGGCGTCGGCGTCGTCCGGTCCGAGCACGCCGTCTGCGGCTTCGAGGTCGGCGAAGACGGCGTCGCCGGTGAGTCCGACACCGGCCAGTTGCGCGCGCAGCGATCGGTCGGCGGTCGCGAGCACTCCGAGCAGGAGGTGCTCCGGGCGGATTTCGGTCGCGTCGAGCGCTCGGGCCTGGGCCTGGGCGTCGACGACAGCGGCACGGGCGCTGTCGGTGAATCGTTCGAACATCGCGGTCACCTGCGCTTCCGGTTGTACTTCTGGTGGACGGCCTGCCGGCTCACCTCGAGTTCGTCGGCGATGGCCTGCCAGGACCAGCCCTGGGTGCGGGCGTTCTCGACCTGGATCTCTTCGAGTCGTTCGAGCAGTCGCCGCAGCGCACGTACTGCCCGTAGCCCTTCGGCGGGATCGGGGCTGGCGGCGGATGCGGCGAGCGCCGTTGCTTCGCTCATGTTGTCAATCTAGGTTGACAACCCCACCGTGTCAACGAATGTTGACGATTCGTTGCCGATTCCGCCCACGCGAAACTCGGGCGAACGCCGCCCGATCACCCGGAGACCGCGTCGCCGGAACGGTCACCCTCGCACTGCACCTGCCGCTCGGCCGCCTCGGCGTAGGCCTCGGTGAAGACTTCGAGGTTCCGGACGAAGTCGTCGCGCGCGTCCGCTGGGAGCGCGTCCAGCGCGGCCGCGAAGATCGTCATCTTGCGTGCGAGTTCGGTTTCGAACATGCCCCGGCCCTCGGCGGTGGCTTTCAGGGTCTTGGCCCCGCCGCCGGCCTGGTCCAGGCGCTCGACCAGGCCGCGGGCCAGGGCGGCGTGGACCTGACGGTTCACCGTGGACTGTTCCAGCCCGAGAGCCTCGGCCACCTGGCGCATCGTCTGTGGCCCCTGCGTGGTGAGCAACCACAGCAGGCGGTTGTCGGCAGCGTTGAGCTGATTCAACGACTGCGCGGCGCGCTGTCCTCGTTCGAAACGTGAGGTCGCCACGACGAGTGCCCACTCGGGCATCGCGCGCACCGAATCGACCAGGCCTGTGATAGGAACCACCCCTATTCGAGTACTTCTTCACCCGCGGACATGTGTATTCTACACATCTAAATATGTAACTTACATATCTCGTTACGTCAGGAACTCATGGACACCACCGCCGCGAAGAGCGCGCCGGCACCGCTCATCTCGTCGAGCCGCGCCACCGCCGTCATCATCACCCTGTGCTTCGGTTCCCTGGCCGGAGCACTCATGCAGTCGCTGGTCATCCCGATCCAGTCCGAACTGCCCGAACTGCTGAACACCACGGTCGCCAACGCGTCGTGGGCGATCACCGCCACTTTGCTGGCCGCCGGCGTCTCGATGCCGGTCACCGGCCGCCTCGCCGACATGTACGGCAAGAAACGCGTCATGGTCGGCTCTGCTGCCGTGCTCGTCGTCGCCTCGCTGCTCTGCGCACTGGGTTCCGGCCTCGTGCCGTTCCTCGTCGGTCGCGCGCTGCAGGGTATCGCGATGGGTTACATCCCGGTGGCCATCTCGGCCGTCCGTGAGCTGGCCCCGAAGGAGAAGCAGGGCACCGCGGTCGCCACCGTCTCCGCCACCCTCGGTGTGGGCGGCGCCATCGGTCTGCCGCTGTCGGCCTGGATCGCCCAGACCTTCGACTGGCACGCGCTGTTCTACGTCTCCAGCGCCCTGGCGATCATCGTCCTCGTGGCCACCGCACTGGTCGTCCCGGCCACCCAGGACACCCACCCGGCCCGCCTCGACTACGTCGGCGTCCTGCTCCTGGCAGTCGGCCTCGTCTCACTGCTCGTCGGCGTCTCGAAGGGCTCGACCTGGGGCTGGGGCAGCAGCACCACCTGGGGCTGCATCATCGGCGGCGCGATCGTCCTGGTCCTCTTCGGTGTCTTCGAGCTGCGTCACCACGACCCGCTGGTCGACCTGCGCACCATGGGCCACCGTCCGGTCCTCTTCACCAATATCGCCGCCATCCTGATCGGCTTCGGCATGATGGCGTCCTCGATCGTCGTGCCGCAGCTCCTGCAGATGGACGAGCGCACCGGCTACGGCCTCGGACAGACGATCCTCCAGGCCGGCCTGTGGATGTTCCCCGGTGGCCTGATGATGATGATCTTCGCCCCGATCTCCGCGAGGCTGATGTCCGCCATCGGCGCCCGCCTCACCCTGGCCATCGGCGCCACGATCGTGGCCTGCGGCTATGTCTTCGGCGCCGTCATGATGGACGCGCCGTGGAAGCTGATGGTCAGCGTCGTCATCTCCTCCGCCGGCGTCGGCATCGGCTACGCCGCCTTCCCGACCCTCATCCTGGACAACGTCCCGATGGAGGAGGCCGGTTCGAGCGTGGGTGTCAACTCGCTGATGCGCTCGGTCGGCACCACCGTGGCCGGCGCCGTCATGGCAGCCGTGCTCACCAGCAAGACCATGGACCTGGGGGGCCACTCGATCCCGACCGAGTCCGCGTTCCACCTCTGCCTGTTCGTCGGTGCGGGTGCAGCCCTGGCCGGCGCCCTGGTCGCACTGCTCGTCCCGGCCCGCACCAAGCAGGCCCCGGCCGAGCCGAGCACCCCGGATCAGGAGGCCGTTCCGGCCCACGCCTGACCCGGACGGGTCGGCTTCATGCACCCACCACGGCACACGACGGGCGCCTCCCTCACCCCTCGAACTGGGGCAGCGGGGCGCCCGTCGCGTATCAGCCGGTCCGGTACACCCGTCCGGCTTCGTCGAGATACTCCCGGAGCGCCCCCAAGATCGGCCGCTGCCCCTTCACCAGCGCGGATTCCGCCACGGGCAGCGTGACCCAGCGGGCGTCGTCGACCTCGGGGAACTCCTGGAGCCGTCCCGACCGCGGCGGCCATTCGAGTTCGAACGTGTTGCTGCGGACGAACGCGAAGCCCTCGGCGTCCTCGTCGGCCTCACCCACGTACACGGTGACGACCTTGCCGGAGGGCTGCCGGAACCTCCCCAGGAGCGAGGTCGGCACCTCCGGGGCCGGGAATCCGCACTCCTCCTCGAATTCGCGCAGTGCCACGACGAGGGGATCCTCGTCCGCGGTGTACTCCCCCTTCGGGATCGACCACGCCGCCTCGTCCTTCCCCTTCCAGAACGGACCGCCGGGATGAACGAGCCACACGGTGAGCAGGCCCGACGGATCGATGCGGTACAGCAGCAGACCCGCGCTCGTCACCGCCATGGCCGTCCCTCCCCGACTCCGTGTGGAAACCGTGCGATGTGGATACCGTACGGCGGCGTCAATAGCGTGCGACGGCGCCGTCGACCGCCCGCTGCAGTTCCTCCGCGACCCGGTGGGTGACCTCCCGCGGAGTGCCGGTGAGCCCGAGTACCGGCTGGGTGATGAAGACGCTCGCGGGTTTCCGGGGATCGTTGTCCGGTCCGTAGCAGATGCCGACGGTCACCAGCGCCGGTTTCGCGCCGAGCCCGTCGGCGCGGCGCACGATGTGGCCGATGCCGGTGCCCATTGCCTGCACCCGGGCCAGGTCGACGGTGTTGCACGTTCCCTCCGGGAAGATCGCCAGCGAATCACCCCTGCTCAGGCGCAGCGCAGCGACATCCATCATGCGGCGGCCCGCCTCGGCGGCGGCCCGCACCCCGTAGTTCTTCGCGCGGAACACCGGGATACCGCCCATCATGTCGACCTCGCGACGCTGTCGCGGCTCGCGGAACAGTTCGTCCTTCGCCAGCACCCGGGTGCGGCCGATCAGCGTGCGCAGCGGGGACCGCCATGCGGTGGCGGCAAGGGTGTACTGGTCGCTGTAGGTGAGGTGATTCGCGACGATCACCAGAGGCGTGCCGTCCGCGATCACCGCGCGCAGCGCATCGCGGGCCCCGCCTCGATAGTTGACGCGGGGCCGGTAGCGGGCCGCGAGCATCGCGTAGGCGGCCAGGGCGAGCAGGCGGGGCTGCCGGTGGTCGCGGTAGAAGTCGTAGACGGCGTCGGCGTTCGCCAGGGTCACCTCGGGGCGATCCATGCGTCCACGGTACGCGGGTGCCTTCGGCCGGTGTGCCTATGTGGCGGTCCCAGCCGCCATTAAGGCACACGGGCGGCGGAGCCGCACAGTGTCAGGGAGCCCAGCTCCCGGTCTTCGCGAACAGCTCCAGGGTCTCGGCCGGGCCGGTCAGATCCAGGCCTTCGGCCGCGACCCACTCGTCGGAGTAGTAGGTCTGCGCGTAGCGTTCCCCACCGTCGCACAGCAGGGTCACGACGCTGCCGCGGCGACCCTCGGCGAGCATCTCGGCGACGAGCCCGAACGCACCCCACAGGTTGGTGCCGGTCGACCCACCGACGCGCCGGCCGAGGACCTCGCTCGCGTGCCGTGCCGCGGCGATGGACGCGGCGTCGGGGACGCGGATCATCCGGTCGACGACCTGGCCGACGAACGACGGTTCGACGCGCGGCCGTCCGATGCCCTCGATGCGGGACGGCATCCCCGTCGTGTAGTCGGCCGATCCGGTGGCATAGCCGCCGAAGAAGGCGGAGTTCTCCGGGTCCACAACCGCGAGCCGGCTGCGATGACGCTGGTACCGCAGGTAGCGGCCGATCGTGGCGCTGGTGCCGCCGGTGCCCGCGCCGACGACGATCCACTCCGGCACCGGATGTTCCTCGAGCTGCAGCTGCGCGAAGATCGACTGGGCGATGTTGTTGTTGCCGCGCCAGTCGGTGGCGCGCTCGGCGTGGGTGAACTGGTCCATGTAGTGGCCGCCGAGCTCGGTGGCGAGGCGCTGGGCCTCGGAGTAGATCTCCGGGGGCCGGTCGATGTAATGGCAGCGCCCGCCCTGCGCCTCGATCAGCGCGACCTTCGCGGCGCTGGTGCTGCGTGGGACCACCGCGACGAAGTCCAGTCCCAGCAGGTTCGCGAAGTACGCCTCACTGACCGCGGTCGATCCGGAGGACGCCTCGACGATCGGGGTGTCCTCCCGGATCCAGCCGTTGCACAGCCCGTAGAGGAACAGCGACCGCGCGAGCCGGTGTTTGAGGCTGCCGGTGATGTGGGTGGACTCGTCCTTGAGGTAGAGCTGGATGCCCCAGTCCGCGGGCAGGGGGTACCGGAGCAGATGCGTGTCCGCGCTGCGCTGCGCGTCGGCCTCGATGAGCCGGATCGCGTTGTCGACCCAGTCCCGCGGCGCGCTGTTGTCGACGACGACCGGCTCGCCGGGTTCGGTCACTTGCCGTCCCGGCCGCGCAGGCGGGCCTCGAGGTCGGCTCGTTCGGCGCGACGGCGGGCGTCGACGTCGGCGATGCCCGCGTTCACCCGCCGCCGCAGCGGCGCGAACAGCACGAGCGACAGCGGCATCGCGATGAGGACCGCGAACAGGGCCGCGATGAGGAGCGGGATTTCCACCCCGAAGGAGCGCGGAACGTAGAGGATCAGGACTGCGAGCACGAGAACCAGCAGCATCCGGGCGAGCGAGTACACGACCACGTCGCGGGCGAGTGCTCCCTTGCCGGTGGCGGTCGGTCGGTCCTGGTCGGGGCGGTTGGCGGCTGCGTCGTTCACGCATCCAGGGTAGCCGTCCGCGGCAGCCCCGAATTTTCGTGCCGCGTCCCCCTCCGGGACGGAAGACAAAACGTCCGTTTTGTCTATTACTTCCGCTTTACCAACCGTAGACCGTTCGAGCAACCAGGGGTTTCGGTGTCAACATGGCTGGGAACAACCGATCGAATCACCCGATCACGACGAAACACCCGGAGGACTACAGCAATGAGTGCACCCGCTTTCAACGGCGCCAAGGAATCTCTGCTGACGCCCGGTCAGGTCGCCGCCCTCTTCCACGTGGATCCCAAGACCGTGACCCGGTGGGCCCACGCCGGCCGGTTGGGCTCCCTGCGCACCCCGGGCGGACATCGCCGCTTCCGGGAATCGGAGGTCCTGGCGTTGCTCCGCTCGCTCACCACCGAGGCGACCCGCTGACAGCACCTCTTCTCGACACCACACCGAGAGTCGCATTCCGACCTTTCGGACGAACCCGGCACCTCGGGTCGCCGGGGGCGTCGGGGACGCCTGACCGTGTCCCCGCTGGTCGGGGCGCATAGACTGGCGGAAGAGTCGCCCACGGCCCGGTCCGGACCGACAAGGGGCGCGTCCACGGCAAGGAGGTGCATCGTGCTCTATCTGCTGGCATTCATCGGTGCGGTAACACTCGCGGTTCTGCTGTGGAAGGCGTTCGGTCCGGCAATGCACACGCAATCCGGACGCGCTCTCGGTCCGGACGACGATCCCGAATTCCTATGGAAGGTCGATCGCGAGGTACACCGGCGTCGCACCGAAGGGCCGGCCGCCCCCGATCAGGACCCCGGCGACTGATTCCCCGACCGCCGCGGAAAATCCGCGGTCACATCCGCCGCGAGCCCCAGCAGCGCGCGGCGGGTGGTTGCGTGCAGGCAATCGAGATCGATCTCGGCGCCCTCTTCGAGATGCGGGTCGAAGGGCAGCACGTGGACCGCGCGGCAGCGCTGCGCGAAGTGCCCGACGAGCCGATCGATGTCGACCTTGCCCGACCGCGGCCGCACTGCGTTGACCACCGCCACCGACTCCGCCACCAGCTGCCGATAGCCGTGCGCGTCGAGCCAGTCCAGCGTCGCGGAGGCACTGCGCGCGCCGTCGACCGAACCGGAACTCACGACGATCAGCGCGTCGGCGTTCTCGAGGATCGCGCGCATCGCCGAATGCATCAGCCCGGTTCCGCAGTCGGTGAGCACGATGCTGTAGAACCGCTCGAGCGTCGACAGGACCTGCTCGTAGTCCTGCGCGCTGAACGCCTCGGATACCGCCGGGTCGCTGTCGGAGGCGAGCACCTCGAGCCGGTGCCGGTTCTGGGAGGTGTAGGCGCGGACGTCGCCGTAGGTGCGCACGCGTGATTCGTCGCGCAGCAGGGTGCGCACGGTCGCCGGGGTTTCCGACGGCACCTTCTGACTGAGCGTGCCCCGGTCCGGGTTCGCGTCGACCGCGATCACCCGGTCCCCGCGCAGCGCCGCGAACGTCGATCCGAGCGTGACCGTCGTCGTGGTCTTGCCGACCCCGCCCTTGAGGCTGAGCAGTGCGATGCGGTAGCAGCCGTGCAGTGGCTGCCGGACCTGGTCGGTCAGTTCGCCGCGGTTGCGGTCGCGGCCGTTCTCCCCGACGTTGATGCGACCGCCCGTACCCCGGTAGAGCGCCCGCCGCCAGCCCCGCGCCGGGGGTGGCGCCACCCGCCGCACCAGCAGCGACGCATCGAGATCCTGCGCCGACGGCCCCCGCTTCGTTCCGTCCGGCATCGCCCGTTCCCCCTTGTTCTCGCCCCCACCAACGATCGCGGAGACGATAGCAGGATCAGGTCAGGCCGGCGTACGAGTGCAGACCGGACACCACCATGTTGATGATGAACAGGTTGAACAGCATGGCGACGAACCCGGCCACGTTGATCCAGGCCGCACGGGTGTTGCGCCACCCGGACGTCGCGCGGGCGTGGAGGTAGGCCGCGTAGACGACCCAGGTGATGAACGAGACGGTTTCCTTCGGATCCCAGCCCCAGAACCGACCCCACGCGGCCTCGGCCCAGATCGCACCGAGGATGATGCCGGCACCGAACAGCGGGAAGGCGATGATCGTCGTGCGGTAGGCCAGGCGGTCGAGGGTTTGCGCGTCCGGCAGGCGCTGGGCGACGCGGCCGAACACACCGCTCCCCTCGGCGTCCTTCGGGAATCGGATGCGCAGCAGGAACAGCAGGCTGGCAACACCGGAGACGAGGAAGATGCCGCTGCCGATACTGATGATCGTCACGTGGATCGGCAACCAGAACGAACGCAGAGCCGGCACGACGGGCGCGGCGTCCGCATAGAGGACGGTCGCGGCGAGGAACATCAGGATCAGCACCGGCACCAGCAGGTAGACCCACATGATGCGGTAGGCGGGCTTGCGGAGCGCCACCAGGCCGAACAGGACCGCGGCGGTGCAGGCCATCGCCACGAACTCGTACATGTTGCCGAGCGGGAAACGCTCGGTGGCGAATCCGCGCAGCACGATCGAGGCGACCATCAGCGCGGCGACGACGACCACGAGGGCGCGACCCATGTTGCCGAGCCGCTCCGACATCGTCCGGCTCTGCGGACCGTCGACGCGGCCCGGGCTCTGCGGACCGTCGACGCGGCCCGGGGTCGGCGGGCCGCCGACGCGGCCCGGGACCTGCGTTCCCCCGGAGGGGGCACCGGCGGTGACGAGTTCGCGCTCGGCGACCCGGTCGGCCCGGTGGGTCGCGTACTCGGCGACGAGCAGCACCAGCGCCAGCACCAGCACGGCGAATGCCGATTCGAAAGCCCAGTCGCTGTACCGCGCGAGCGTCTCGTGAGCAATCATCTGTTCTTCTCCTCTGCCGAACCGGCAGCGTCGTGACCGAGCAGGCGCGCAACCAGACGGTCGAACTCGTCACCCCAGCCGGCCTGATCCGTGCGGGCCAGACCACCGAGCTCTACTACGGTTTGTCGTTCGCCGCCTGCCACTGTACCGGCCGGATACACCCGGACCCAGACGCGCCGCCGCTTGACCAGCAGCGACACGAGCAGTCCCGCCATCATCGCCAGCGCCGACACGAGCACCCACTGCTGCGCCGGGTCGTGCGAGACCTGCAGGTTCACGAAATCGGTGGCGCCGTCGAAGCGGACCTGGGTGCCGTCCGCGAGCGTAGCGCTCTCCCCCTGCTTCAGGTTCACCCGATCCTGCTTGACCAGGCGACCCTGGTTGATCAGCTCGCCGTTGAGCGAGAACAGCGACTGCGGGCTGCCGGTGTCGAGGCCGGCGTCGCCCTTGTAGATGTCGATCGCGACGGCCGGATCCAGCATCTTCGGGAATGCCGACGACAGCAGCGACCCGTGGAGTGCGGCCGTCGGCGCGAACAGGCCCTCGATCGCGATCTGGTTCCTGCGGCGTTCGTCGGCATCGGGGAACATGCCGCCCGGCGGGTCGAACCGCATCGCGCCGCTGCTCAGGAACGTCCTCGGATCGTCGGGGGCGAACTGCAGCGTCTCGGTGCGGGTCTCGCCGTTCGGCCAGGTCACCGTGAACGTCGGCGCGAATCCGTGACCCTGCAGGTACACGCGGTCGCTGCCGACGCGCAGCGGATGGTTCACCTTCAGCTCGGCCTGACGCCACGTGTTCGAGGTGATGTCGTCGCCGTACTGGTAGTCGATGTTCGAGGTGAACATCTCGGCCTGACCGTTGTCGAGGTAGTCCGCCTCGAAATCGTTCACGCGGATGCACATCGGGTTCAACCCGGTGCCGTCCAGGGTGACACCGGCACGGAACGAATCGAACGACGCCGGGGAGGTCGTGCAGAACTCCTCCCCGTGCGCGATGAGGATCCGCTGTCCCTCGTATCCGAAGAGCTTGCCCATGGCGACGGTGAAGAGCAGACCGACCAGGGAGATGTGGAAGACCAGGTTGCCGAACTCGCGCAGATAGCCCTTCTCGGCGGACAGGGTCAGCTCGCAGTCCTTCGCGCGCGGTCCCCCGGCACGTTCGGCGATGCGCCAGCCCTTCAGCTGCCCACGGACCCGGGCGAGAACCTCCTCGGGGCTCCCGCCGACGGTCGTCTCGGCGTGGTGCGGCAGCCGGCCCAGGTTCCGCGGCGCCGGCACCGGGCGGGTGCGCAACGCCCGGAAGTGCTCGACGCACCGCGGCAGGATGCACCCGACGAGCGAGACGAACAGCAGCACGTAGATCGCGGTGAACCAGAAACTGCCGAACACGTCGAACAGCTCGAGCTTGTCCATGAACGGTCCGAGGGTGGGCCGCGCGGCGATGTACTCGTCGACCTTGCCGGCGTTGAGGCTGCGCTGCGGCAGCAGGGCACCCGGGATGGCGGCGAGCGCGAGCAGGAACAGCAGCACCAGCGCCGTGCGCATCGACGTCAGCCCGCGCCATGTGTTGCGCACGAATGCGACGGCGCGCCCGGTCGGACCCTGCCGAGGCGGCACCGGCTGCGGCGTGGTGGTCGGGGTGTCGGTCGCGGTCACCGGCGCCCTCCTGCCGGGACGCCGGGGTTGCCCGCGGGGACCATCTGATCGGGCTGCATGTACTGCCTCTCGAAACGTTCGGAACTGGTGGCGACCTCTGCCGTCAGATCGGCAGCGTCACCTCGGAGATGAAGGCGTCCCGCACCCAGGACACGAACATGTCCCACGCGCCGGTGACCAGGGCGACCCCCACCGCGACGAGCATGATGCCGCCGAAGATCTGCACGGTGCGGGCGTGCGATCGCAGCCAGCCGACCCCCCGCAACGCGCGCGCCGACCCCAGGGCCAGCACCACGAACGGCAGACCCAGCCCGAGGCAGTAGAAGACGATCAGGGCGACACCCCGCGCGGCCGTCGTGCCTTCGGTGCCGGCCGCCAGCGAGATCACCCCGGCCAGCGTCGGCCCGAGGCAGGGGGTCCAGCCGAGCGCGAAGACGCCGCCGAGCAGCGGCGCACCCGCCAGGCTCGACAGCCGACGCGGTTCGGGCCGCGTGTCGCGCTGCAACGCCGGGATCAGGCCCACGAACACCAGGCCCATGACGATGGTGACGACCCCGCCGACCCGCATCAGGACGTCACGGTTGACCGAGAGCAACGAGATCGCGCCGAAGACGGACGCGGTGGCCAGGACGAACACCACGGTGAACCCGGCGACGAACAGCGCTGCGGCGCCGGCGACCCGCAACCGGCCGTCGCTGCGCAGCGTCGTCGTGCGGGCCTGGGCCTGCGCCTCGGTGACCGCCGGTGCTTCTGCACCGACGACCCCGGCCAGGTACGACAGGTAGCCGGGAACGAGCGGCACCACGCACGGCGACGCGAACGAGACGAGCCCGGCGAGCAGGCACGCACCGGCGGCGAGCAGCAGCGGCCCGCTCGCGGCCATCGACTGGAAGGTGTCACCCACCCCGGACGCCAGCACCGTGTCGGCGTCGGTCGCGGAGAACGCTGCGGTACTCGTCGTCACTGCCGTACTCGTCATCACTGCTGTCCGGCCGGTTCGGCGGCGATCCGCTCGACCACCGGCTGCAGGTCCTCGGCGAGCAGTTCGGTGAGGAACACCGCGGCGACGCGATGGTCGCGGTCGAGCACCACGGTCGTCGGCACCACTGAGGTCGGATAGTTGCGGCCCAGCGCGAGCAGCGACCGCATCGCCGGGTCGTAGATCGACGGATAGGCCACCTTGTTGTCGACGACGAAGTCCTGCGCCTTGTCACGCTGGTTGTCGCGGACATTGATGCCGAGGAACTGCACGCCCAGGTCCTTGGTCGACTCGTACACCTGCTCGAGGTCCCCGACCTCGCTGCGGCAGGGAGCACACCACTGACCCCACACGTTCAGCACGACGACCTGGCCCTCGTAGTCGGCGAGCGAGAGCGTCTGCCCCTCGTTCATCAGGTCCTCACCGGACAGGTCACCGAGGGTGCCTCGTTCGGCCGGCGGATCGTAGAAGATGCGGGTCTGACCGCCCGGGGAAACGAAATCGAACGTGCCGCCGGTGGCGACGGCGTCGTCACCGGTCGCGCACGACGTCAGAGCCGCGACGCTGCACAGCAGCGCCGCGACGACCACGAAGATCCTTCTCATGCGCCGTGCACATTCGGGTCGGAGGCCCCGGCCGGCTCCGAGTACACGATGTCGACGAGGGTGTCCCCGTCGTACACCAGAGACGTCAGAGACGCGAGACTGCACTGCCGGTTCCGCGGGTCGTGCCACAGCCGCTCCCCTTCGAGGAATCGGCGCAGCGTCCACACCGGAAGCTGGTGGCTCACGCACACCGCCTCGCGGCCGACCGCGGCGACGCGCGCGGCGTTGACGGCGGCGAGCATGCGATGCGCGATCTGCAGGTAGGGCTCGCCCCACGAGGGGGTGAACGGGTCGCGCAGCTTCCACCAGTGCCGGGGACGGCTCAGCGCGCCGTCGCCCACCGCGACCTTCAGGCCCTCGAACTGGTTGCCCGCCTCGATGAGGTTCTCGTCCGTGAGGACCGGCAGTCCGTGCTTCTCGGCGATCGGCGCGGCGGTCTGCTGCGCGCGCTCCAGCGGGGACGCGACGACGTGCGCGATGTCGTGGTCGGCGAGCACCGCCGCCACCGACCGTGCCTGCGACTCACCGGTGACGGACAACCGGTAGCCCGGCAGCCGGCCGTAGAGGATGCCGGTGGGGTTGTGCACCTCGCCGTGCCGCAGCACGTGCACGATGGTGCGCTTCTCGGACGGGACGGTTTCGGTCACGTGGGTATTCCTCGCGTCGGGCGTCAGCGGATCGGGATGGAGGCGGGTCGGGTCAGGTCAGGGGGCGGTCGCCGCCGCGGCGGCCTTCGCGGCGTGCGGCAGGGCGTCGGCGATCCGCGAGAAGGCGTCGTCGTCGAGGGCGGACGAGACGAACCAGGTCTCGAAGGCGCTCGGCGGGGCGTACACGCCGTGCTCGAGCAGGGCGTGGAAGAACGCCGGGAAGCGCCAGGTCTGCGCGGCCTTCGCCTCGTCGTAGTTCGTCACCGGCGCGTCGGTGAAGAAGACGCTGAGGAGGGTGCCGGCGTTCTGCACGCGGTGCGGCACGCCTTCGGCGGTGAGGGCCTCGTCGAGCAGCCGGCCCAGGGTCGCGGCGTTGCGGTCGAGGGCCGCGTACACGTCGGCGTCGGCGGCGCGCAGGCTCGCGAGACCCGCGGCGACCGCGACCGGGTTACCGGAGAGGGTGCCGGCCTGGTAGACCGGGCCGGCGGGGGCGAGACGGGCCATGACGTCGGCGCGGCCACCGAATGCGGCGGCGGGCAGGCCACCGCTCATCACCTTGCCGAAGGTCATCAGGTCGCCGGCCACCCCGTCGATGCCGTGCCAGCCGGTGGCGCTCGCGCGGAACCCGGTCATCACCTCGTCCATGATCAGCAGCGCGCCGTGCTCGCGGGTGATCTCCCGCAGTCCCTCGTTGAACCCGGGCAGCGGCGGGACGGTACCCATGTTGCCGGCGGCCGCCTCGGTGATGACGGCGGCGATCTGCCCCGGGTTGGCGGCGAACGTGGCACGGACGGCCTCGAGGTCGTTGTACGGCAGCACGAGGGTGTCCTCGGCCTGCGCGCCCGTCACGCCCGGGGAGGTGGGCAGGCCGAAGGTCGCGAGACCGGAGCCGGCGTCGGCGAGCAGCGCGTCGACGTGACCGTGATAACACCCGGAAAATTTGACGATCTTGCTGCGGCCGGTGAATCCGCGCGCCAGACGCACCGCACTCATCGTCGCTTCGGTCCCGGAATTGACGAGCCGGACCT
Organism: Rhodococcus sp. HM1; assembly: GCF_023218075.1. GTDB lineage: Bacteria > Actinomycetota > Actinomycetes > Mycobacteriales > Mycobacteriaceae > Rhodococcus. The sequence continues at coordinate 39,321 of NZ_JALPTB010000028.1, forward strand.
GTTCGACGGGCGCGATGCGCGCCACGATTTCCTCGGCGAGTTCGACCTCACCGGCGGTCGGCGCACCGAACGACAGACCGGACGTCGCGGCGGTGCGGACCGCCTCCACGACCGCGGGATGCGCGTGGCCGAGAATCATCGGCCCCCACGAACACACCAGGTCCACATAGGAATTGCCGTCGACGTCGGTGAGGGTGCTGCCCGAGGCCGAGGCGATGAACCGGGGGGTTCCGCCGACCGAACCGAACGCTCGAACCGGCGAGTTGACGCCTCCGGGCGTCACCTTCGACGCCCGGTCGAACAGGGCGGCGGAAGCAGTGTCGTGGGTGCGGGAGGCATCGGGGGTCGCAGTCACGACCTCCAGTGTCCCAGTTTCGGCGGATTTGCCAAAAGGCACCCGGGCGTGCGTGACCTCCGTCTCGGTCCGGCGGGAACACCGGTTGTCCGGCGGGAACGCCGATTCACGGCACCCGGTTCACGGCGTGCCGCACGCGGAACCGCAGCACCAGCAGGGGCACCGCCCTAGGGTCGGATTCATGGCGACCACAGCTGATCATCTCCGTGACACTCTCGACGGCGCGTGGCGGCAGGCCCGCTCCCGGGCCCGCACCGACCTGGCACGGGAGGAATTCGCTCCCCATCACATCCCCGATCTGGACCGGGCCCGCGCGACCGTCCTCGACCAGATGCGGCTGCTCGCCGAGGCCGGCTACGCGTCGGCCGGTTTCTCGGAGGCGAGCGGCGGCACCGGCGACCCCGGCAGCGCGGTCGCGTCGATCGAGATGCTCGCGATGTCGGACCTGTCGCTGATGGTCAAGTCGGGCGTGCAGTGGGGCCTGTTCGGCGGTGCCATCGAGAACCTGGGCACGCAGCGGCACCACGAGCGCTACATCCGCCCGCTCATCGACCTCGAGTTGCTCGGGTGCTTCGCGATGACCGAGACCGGCCACGGCAGCGATGTGCAGGCGCTCGAGACGACCGCGACATACGACCCGGCCACGCAGGAGTTCGTCATCGACTCCCCCACCCCGTCCGCGCGCAAGGACTACATCGGCGGGGCGGCACAGCACGCGACGGTCGCGGCGGTGTTCGCGCAACTGATCACCGGCGGCGTGACGGAGGGTGTGCACTGCTTCGTCGTGCCGATCCGCGACGAGCACGGCAACGACCTGCCCGGCGTGACGACCTCCGACTGCGGATACAAGGGCGGGCTGCCCGGCGTCGACAACGGCCGCATCAGCTTCGACGGGGTGCGGGTGCCGCGGGAGAACCTGCTCAACCGGTACGCGGACGTGGACCCGGACGGCACCTACCACTCGCCCATCGAGAACCCGAACCGCCGGTTCTTCACCATGGTCGGCACCCTCGTGCGCGGCCGCGTCACGGTCGGCGGGTCCGCCGGGGCCGCGGCGCGCGTCGCGCTCACGATCGCCACGCAGTACGCGCTGCAGCGCCGCCAGTTCTCCGCGCCGAACGACGAGCAGGAGGTGCTGCTGCTCGACTACCTCGTCCACCAGCGCCGGCTGTTGCCGCTCATCGCCCGCTCGTACGCGCTCGGGTTCGCGCAGAACGAGCTGATCTCGACGATGCACCGCATCCAGACCACCCCCGTCGAGGACGTCGACCCGCAGGAGCAGCGCGAGCTCGAGGGCCGCGCGGCGGGCCTGAAGGTCGCGAACACCGAGCACGCGACCCGCGCGATCCAGGAGTGCCGGGAGGCGTGCGGCGGCGCCGGCTACATGGCCGAGAACCGGCTGACGTCGCTGCGGGCGGACACGGACGTGTTCACCACCTTCGAGGGCGACAACCACGTCCTGACCCAGCTCGTCGCGAAGGAACTGCTCACCGCGTACGCCGACGAGGTGCGTGGCATGAGCCCGGTCGAGTGGATGCGGTTCGCGGCGACCACCGTCTCCGACATCGTCAAGAAGCGCACCGCGGCGCAGCAGATCATCCAGACGCTCGTCGACACCCGGCAGGACAACGAGGAGGACGGCAGCCTGTTCAACCGGGGCACGCAGCTCACGATGTTCGAGGACCGCGAGCAGTACCTGCTCTCGACGGCGGCGCGGCGGCTGCAGGCGGCGTCGAAGCGGGAGGAGAGCCAGTTCGACGCGTTCAACTTCGTGCAGGACCACGTGTTGCACGCGGCCCGCGCACACATCGACCGGGTCGTGCTCGAGGCGTTCGTCGCCGGGATCGAGTCGTGCGAGGACGAGACGGCCCGGGAACTGCTGTCGGACGTGTGCGATCTGTACGCGCTGAGCGTCATCGAGGACGACAAGGCGTGGTTCATGGAGCATCGGCACCTGTCCGTGGAGCGGGCGAAGGCGGTGCTGCGCGGCATCAACGAGCGGTGCCGGACGTTGCGCCCGCACGCGGCGACGCTCGTCGAGGGACTCGGCGTGCCCGAATTCCTGCTGGGGTCGGCGATGCTCGACGGGCCGGGAACCGACGCGGGCCGGGTCTGAACCTCAGTTCGGAATCACCCGGAGGATGCGGTCGTCGTCTCCGTTGTCCGTGGTCACCAGCAGGGAACCGTCGGGCAGCGGGGTCAGCGACCGCAGCCGCCCGTAGGTGTCTTCGAGCAGGGTCGCGGAATCGACGACGCTGCGCCCGTCCTCGGACAGCTTCAACAGGATCAGCCGGGCCGCCTGCTGACTGCTGACCACGAGGGCTCCCGACCACGGCCCCCACGCATCGCCGGTGACGAATGCGAGGCCCGGTGTCGCGATCGTCGGGGACCCGGAACTCCACACCGCACCGATCGCGCCGGGCACCCGGTCGGGGTCGGTCATGGGCACCGACTCGTCGTAGCGGCCGGGTTCCCGGTCGGGCCGGTAGCCGTAGTTGCCGCCGGGTTCGAGCAGGTTGACCTCGTCGTCGCGGCGAGTGCCCTGTTCGACGGCGTAGATGCGCCCGGTGCCGGGCTGCAGTGCCAGTCCCTGCACGTTCCGGTGGCCGAGGGTGTAGATCGGGCTGCCGGGATCCGGGTTGCCGGCAGCGGGTGTTCCGTCGGGGTTCAGGTGCAGCACCTTGCCGCCGAGGCTCGCCCGGTCCTGCGGGACGGTGGGGCGGGCGCTGTCGCCGGTGCCCACGTAGAGGGTGCCGTCCGGGTGGACGAGGATCCGGCAGCCGGCGTGGCGGCCGCCCGCGGCGACCGGCATGCCGGAGACCACGGTGCGGGCCCGGGTGGCGGTGGTCCAGTCGGGGTCGACCGTCCAGGCGAGCACGCGCACGTCGTCCGGGTCACGGTGGCCCTGGCACGAGTAGAAGGTCCGGTCGGTGGCGAAGTCGTCGGACAGCGCCAGCCCCATCAGGCCGGTCTCCCCGACCGCGTAGAGGTCGGACAGGTCGGCCTGCAGCGCGGTGACCTGCCCGTCCGGGCGGCGGACGACGAAACGCCCGCCGCGCTCGCCGGTGAGGAGCGTGCCGTCGGGAGCCCGGACGACGTCCCACGGATGGTCCAGCCCGTCGATCAGTATCTCGACGGTGACCGACGGCGGGGCGCTCACGGCGGGGACCGTCACGGAGGTTTCCTCCACCGTATCCCCGGGCGGCTTAGCCACCGGTGTCCTGGGCGGCTCCGCGTTCGTGCACGAGGCCGCCGCACACACGAGTGTGGCGGCGGCCAGGAGGGACCCGGCGGTCCTGCGCAGTCTGCTGCTCATGATGCCGGCCGGGTCACGGGATCAGGCGACGAGCGCGTATCCGGCTTCGTCGACGGCATCCGCGACGGCCTTCGGATCCAACTCGATGTCGCTGACAACCACGACGGTGCCGGTCTCGAGGTTCACGTCCACCTCGGAGACACCGGGGATCGCGGAGATCTCCTCGCGCACGGCGGAGACGCAGTGTCCGCAGGTCATGCCCTCGACACGGTAGGTGTTCTGCATTGTGGCTCCTTCGAGTCTCGACATCACCACCGACGATACCCCCAGGGGGTACCTGCCGTCATCCGGTCCGTCAGCGCGCACGCCCGCTCACGAGGCCGTCGAGGCAACTGCGCAGCTCCGCATCGTCCTTCGCCCACGCCCTCACGAACGTGCCACCGCGCAACCGCAATCCGACGGCGGTGCGCTTGCGCGGTACGCCGGACAGCTCCCCGAGGGTGCGCGCATTCTCCCAGCGGGCCGGGTCCCGCGACGCGGGATCTGCGGGTGGCAGGACCGCCTCGATGTCGGCGACGGGCAGCTCCTCGGTCCCCTGCCGCAGCACCGTCTCGGTCAGTTCGACACTCACGTGCCGACGGCCTGCGACGACCATGATGTACGCGAAAACGGCCAGTACCACCGCCATCACCGGCAGCGCGAACCAGTGCACGACCGGCCCGGTCGCCACTTCGATCAGCAGACCGACGAGGCAGAACAGCGGACCCGACGCGACCGCCCGCCAGCGGGCGCCGGGTTCGTGGAACAGCGGCGCGGGCGCACTGCCGTTCAACGTGAGACGCCGTTCAACGTGAGCCGTCCGTCGGGTGCAGCAGTCCGTCAGGCCGAGAAGGTGCCGGGAACGACCAGGAGCACGAGCGTCACGAGACCCAGGACTGCGATGAGGCCGATCAGGAGCGCCTCACGTCGACGGCTGTAGGGTCGCGGTTCCACGTACGGGTGTTCCACCTGCATGAGTCCTCACGCTCGTCGGGTACGGCCACAGACCGTTGGTCGAGCCCACCGTACTCCCTACGCGCGCAAGGTCAAATAGCCGGATGAAACCCTCTCCGTAAGCTCAATTATTAGGAATCCGAAGGAAGTACAGATTTGCGTCGCGCCGATGCATGAGTACGATCGCGCCCACCGTCAGCACCGACTGGAGGATGCCGACGATGCCGAGCACCCAGCCTTCGACGCCCGTACCGGCGCCCACGCCGAACAGCGTCGGCACCGTCGACAGGGTCATGAAGACCCCGACCAGCGTCAACAGCATGCGCGCCCAGTTCTTTCCGCGGCGCATCTGTCGCACGACGAGATAGAGCAAGCCGAGAATCACGAAGCTGCCGACCGCCGCCACGCCCAGACCGAACGGAATCAGCGCGAGGAAATCGTCGCGCGTCATCGCCTCGGATCCGGACATCTCCGGCATCTGATCCATCAATCGATCGACGAACGCCTGACGATCACGCCACATCACGGCCAGACTTGTGACCGCCGACACAATTCCGAGAATCAGGACGCCACACCACAATTGGTACGCCGTTCCGACGTCGACGGGCATCGGACGCTGTTCACCGACCGGCCTCTGCCCCGGCGTGGGCATCGGCATGGGCCCGGTCACGACAACCAGCCTGCAGCCTCGGCGGCCCAGTAGGTCAGGACGATGTCGGCGCCGGCGCGACGGATGCTCGTCAGCGACTCGAGGACGGCGGCGTCACGGTCGATCCAGCCGTTCTGCGCGGCGGCCGTAATCATCGAGTACTCTCCCGAAATCTGGTACGCCGCAACGGGAACGTCGGAACGATCCGCGACCTCGCGCAGGATGTCGAGATAGGACATCGCCGGCTTGACCATCACCAGGTCCGCCCCCTCGGCGAGATCTAGGTCGACCTCCCGGAGCGCCTCGCGCCGGTTCGCCGGATCCTGTTGGTAGGTACGGCGATCACCTTCGAGCGACGATCCGACGGCCTCGCGGAACGGGCCGTAGAACGCCGACGCATACTTGGCCGCGTACGCCAGCTGCCCGACGTCCTGGAAGCCGGCCGCATCGAGAGCCGCGCGGATCGTCGCGACCTGCCCGTCCATCATTCCGCTCGGACCGAGCAGATGCGCACCCGACTCTGCTTGCGCCACAGCCATTTCCGCGTAGCGCTCGAGTGTCGCGTCGTTGTCGACCCGCCCGGACTCGGTGAGCACACCGCAGTGCCCGTGATCGGTGAACTCGTCGAGACAGGTGTCGGCCATGATCACCGTCGCGTCACCGAGTTCGTCGCGCAGATCCCGCAGCCCCCGGTTGAGCACCCCGTCGGGATCGGTGGCGCCGGATCCGCGCGCGTCCTTGTCCTCCGGGCGCGGCACACCGAACAGCATCAGACCGCCGACGCCCGCCTCGACCGCCGTCGTCGCCGCGGCCCGCAGCGAGTCGAACGTGTGCTGGAAGACGCCGGGCATCGACGAGATCTCGCGGGGTGCGCCGATCCCGTCGGCGACGAACATCGGCAGCACCAGATGTCTTGGCTCGAGCGAGGTTTCGGCGACGAGTCGCCGCATCGCCGGGGTGGTACGCAGCCTGCGGGGACGAAATTCCGGATACACGGTTCACACCTTCCGATACGAGTCGTGCGCGGTTCCGGTAGCGGTGGCTACCGAAACCGCGCACGAGTGGAGTCAGCGCCGGGCTCGGGACTTCTTGCGCGGCGGCGGCAGAGCGCCCTCGGCGCGCAGCCGGGCGGCGTGCTCGGCGAGCGCCTCGACCAGCGGACCGACCTGCGCGGTCTCGGGCTGCACGTCGACCCGCAGACCGAACTCGATCGCGGTCTCCGCGGTCTTGGGACCGATGCAGGCGACGATCGTGCGCGCGTGCGGCTTACCGGCGATACCGACGAGATTCCGGACCGTCGACGACGAGGTGAAGCACACCGCGTCGAAACCACCGGTCTTGATCATCTCGCGGGTCTCGGCCGGCGGCGGCGCGGCCCGGACGGTGCGGTACGCGGTGACGTCGTCGATCTCCCAGCCGCGTTCGCGCAATCCCTCGGCGAGCGTCTCGGTCGCGATGTCGGCGCGCGGCAGCAGGATCCGGTTGACCGGGTCGAACACGTCGTCGTACGGCGCGAACTCGGCGAGCAGGCCCTCGCTGGACTGCTCCCCCGTCGGCACCAGCTCCGGGGTGATACCGAACGACCGCACCTTGTCCGCGGTGGCCTGACCGACGCAGGCGATCTTCACGCCGGAGAACGCACGTGCGTCCAGACCGAACGCTTCGAACTTCTCCCACACCGCGCGCACCGCGTTGGTGGAGGTGAACACCACCCACTGGTAGCGACCGTCCACCAGGCCCTTGACGGCCCGCTCCATCTGGGCGGGGCTGCGCGGCGGCTCGACCGCGATGGTCGGCACCTCGATGGGAATCGCACCGTGGGTGACGAGACGATCGCTCATCTCACCGGCCTGATCCTTGGTGCGCGGCACCAGCACCGTCCAGCCGTACAGGGCGCGCGATTCCCACCACGACAGCTTGTTGCGGTGCGAGACGACCTTGCCGACCGTGACGATCAGCGGGCCCACCAGCTCGGATCCGGCGTCGTTGAGGGTCGCGAGGGTCGCTTCGACGGTGCGCTGCTGACGGGTCGTGCCCCGCACCGTGATCGCGGCCGGGGTCTGCGGCGCGAGACCGTGCTCGACGAGGGCACTCGCCGTCTCGGCCAGGTGACCGGAGGTCGCGTGCAGCACGAGCGGGCCGGGTGCGGCGGCAAGCGCAGCCCAGTTCACCTCGCCGCGGACGTCGACCTCGGTGTGGCACGAACCCAACGCCATGCCGGCGTAGCTGGGGACGGCCGAGCCGGACGGCAGGCCCGGCAGGACCTCGAACACCACCTGGGTGCGGGAGACGGCGTTGACCTCGGCGATCACCGAATCGGTCGTCATCGGATCCCCGGCGACCAGACGCACCACGTCGTGGCCGTTCCTGGCCTCGGCGACCAGCGTCTTCGCGACCTCGGCGGGCTCGCCCAGCGCGGGACGGACCTCGGCGATCGGTTCCCCGGTCTCCGGGTAGCGGCCGGCGTCGCGGCCGACGAGCGCGACGACGGCCTTGTCCACGTCGGGGTCGGTGAAGGCCATGGTGGCGCTCGTCAGCACGTCGCGTGCGCGCACGGTGAGCAGCGCCGGGTCGCCCGGCCCCGATCCCACGAACAGGATCCGTCCGGGAGTGTGCTTGCGGACTCGGCTCATCGGTGATTCTCCAGTGCGATCAAATCTGCGGTATCGGGAAATCGGAAACGGGAAGGCAGGGCGTCAAACATCTGCTGCACTTTCTTCTGCCGGTCTGCCGGCACCTTCGTCGGCGGCCATGAGGTCGCGGGCTCCGAGGTCGAGCAGCTCCCGGGCGACGGCGCGACCGAGCTCGGTGGCACGCTCGAGCGGTCCGACCGCGCTCGCGCGGATCGCGTCGGAACCGTCGATCGCGGCGGCACAGCCACGCACCGACAGCTCCTCGAACACCCGGCCGTCGTCGTCGAGGGATTCGACGACCTCGGCGAGCGCCCCGACGGGCGCGGTGCACCCGGCCTCGAGTTCGGCGAGCAGTGCACGCTCGGCGTCGACGGCGGCGCGGCTGGCCGGGTCGTCGAGCTCGGCGAGCACGGCGATCATCTCCGGATCGTCGGCACGGCACTCGACGGCAAGTGCCCCCTGCGACGGTGCCGGCAGCATCTGCACCGGTTCGAGGGACTCGGTGATGCGGTCGGTCCGGCCGATGCGGGAGAGACCGGCGCGGGCGATGACGATCGCGTCGAGCTCGCCGGATTCGACCTTGCCGAGCCGGGTGTCGATGTTGCCGCGCAGCGGCTGGATGTCGAGGCCGAGACCGAGCGCGGCGAGCTGCGCGCGGCGACGCGGCGCCGACGTGCCGACCTTCGATCCGGGCGGCAGTTCGCCCAGCACCAGGCCGTCCCGCGCGACGAGCGCGTCGCGGGGATCCTCGCGCGGCGGGACCGCGGCGATGACCAGGCGCGGATCCTGGAAGGTGGGCAGGTCCTTGTACGAGTGCACGGCGAGATCGACCTCGCCGGCGAGCAGCGCCTCACGCAGTTCGGCGGTGAACACGCCGACGCCGATCCGCTGGACCGGGCCTGCGGTGACGTCGCCCTTGGTCGTGATGATCACCAGCTCGGCGGGATGCCCGGCGGCGATCAGTGCGTCTCTGACGGTGCCCGCCTGCGTGGTCGCGAGGAGGCTGCCGCGCGTTCCGATACGCAACGTGCGGCTGCCGGCCCGGTCGTCGCTCCGGGTGACCGATGCGGCCTCGGCGCTCATGCCTGCCTGTCCTTTCGTGGAGTCCGCAGCTCCGTTGTGAGGGCGGGATCGAGAGCTGCGGACAGGTCGGTGCCGACCGGCTCCGCCAGGGCACCCGGTTCCTTCGTCATGGGCATGGCGACGGCCTCGACCGCACCCGGACGCAGTTCGAACAGTTCACGCAATGCCTCGGCGTACTGGTCGCCGCCGGGAGTGGAGGCCAGTTGTTTCACGCGCACGGTCGGCGCGTGCAGGAGTTTGTCGACGACGCGACGGACGGTGCGCGCGACCTCGCCGCGTTCCCCCTCGTCGAGATCGGGCAGCCGGGATTCGAGACGCATCAGCTCGGCCTCGACGACCTCGGCGGCGCGCTGCCGCAACGCGGTGACGGTCGGGGTGACCTCGGCGAGACGCTGAGAGGTCAGGTAGTCGGACAGTTCGGCGGCGACGATCGCGCGGGCGGCCTCGGCATCCGATGCGGCCGCGCCGGCGGCGGGATCGTTCTGCAACGCCTCCATGTCGAAGACGGTGACGTCGGGAAGACCCGAGACGGACGCGTCGACGTCGCGCGGCAGGCCGAGGTCGCAGATGACGAGGGGGCGGTCCGATCCGCGGCCGGGCTCGGCGAGCGCGCGGTGTGCGTCGGCGAGGGTCACGACGGTTCCGACCGCGCCGGTACAGGTCACCGCGACATCCGCGCAGGCGAGCGCGGACGCGAGATCACCGAACGCGACCACCTCGGCCTCGACGCCGTTGCCGCGGGCCGTTTCGGCGAGTCGTTCGGCGCGCTCGCGCGTGCGGTTGGCCACGATGATCCGCCCGATCCCGGCCCGGGTCAGATGCGCGACCGCGAGACCGCCCATCGCACCGGCACCGACGACGGCGGCGGTGCGGCCGGCGAGACCACCGAGCCGGGCACCGGCCTTGTCCAGCGCGACCGACACCACCGAGGCGCCGGCGGCGTCGATACCGGTTTCGCTGTGGACGCGCTTGCCGACGCGCAGCGCCTGCTGGGCGAGTTCGTGCAGTGCCCGGCCCGCGGCCTGCTGCGCGTCCGCGCTGGCATAGGCGGCGCGGATCTGGCCGAGAATCTGCTGTTCCCCGACGACCATCGAGTCCAGGCCGCTGGCGACCGAGAACAGGTGCTCGGCGGCGGCCTCGCTGTACCGCACGTAGGCGTGCCGGTGCAGATCGGACAGGGTCAGACCGGAATGCTCGGCCATCAGTGCGCTGACGTCGGCCAGGGCGCCGTGGAACGCGTCGACGACCGCGTAGATCTCCACCCGGTTGCAGGTGGAGACGATCATCGCCTCGGAGATGTGCCCGGAGGACATCATCTTGTCGGTCAGCTTCGGTCGGTCGGTGTCGGTGACCGCGACCTTCTCGAGCACTGACACCGGGGCACTCCGGTGCGAGATCCCGACGAGGAGAACACTCACGGCGCGATCACCGATCCGTTTCTTGTCACGGTCGAACCCAGCGGGCCCGACTTCCCGGACGAGGCCCGGTGCGGGGCGCTCGTTGCCTTCACCGCGGTAGCGCGGGAACTCATCGGCTGCCCCATTCCGGTGGGACGTGCGTCCCCGGCAGCGTGTGCGAGTTCGTCGTTGCGGGCGCTGTTGAACGAGAGCACCTGCATCTCGACGGAAAGATCGACGCGGCGGACCTCGACGTGTTCGGGCACCTCGAGCGGCGTCGGAGCGAAGCTCAGGACGCTGCGCACCCCGGAACGGACCAGGACGTCGCACACCTGCTGGGCGGCCTCACCGGGTGTCGCGACGACCCCGATGGTCGCGCCGAGTTCGCGGGCACCGGACTCGAGGCCGTCGACGTGGCGGATCGTCAGATCGCCCACACGGGTGCCGACGATCTGCGGATCGGAGTCGAACAGGCCGGCCATGGTGAATCCGCGGCGGTCGAAACCCGGGTACCGGGCGAGCGCACGACCGAGATTGCCGACGCCGACCAGCACCACGCGGTGTCCCTGGTCCAGGCCGAGCGCGTTCTCGATGCGCGCCTGCAGGCGCAGCACGTCGTAGCCGACGCCGCGAACCCCGTTGGGGCCGAGGAACGACAGGTCCTTGCGGAGTTTGGCGGATCCGACCCCGGACGCGGTCGCGAGTTCCTCGCTCGAGACGATGAGCGTCCCGGCGTCCGCGAGCCCACCGAGGACCCGCAGATAGGTCGCGAGACGCGTCACAGTAGCCTGAGGGATGTCGCGCACCGGAACTCCGGGAGAGGCACCCCCGCCGCCCCCGGCGTTGTCGCGGGCGTCGTCGCCCTGCGGGGGGTGCAGCTCTGTCACGTTCGTGGCTCCTCGTCCGGCCGACGGATACACGTCGGTCCTCACGGTGATCCGGGGTTTCGTTCACACCACGGTAACCGCTTGTGAAGCCATGCACAAAGTTGCTCGAAGGGCCCCGAATGTGCTCGCTACCTGCGCGACGGACCGCGCCGACCGTGGTCAGCGAGCGAGATCGGCCCTGAGTCGCGGCTCGTCCACCTCCCAGTAACTGTGCTCGCGGCCGTCGAGTAGAACGACCGGCAACCGGTCCCCGAATTCGGCGCGCAGCTCGGGATCCGTTGCGGCAGCGGCGTCGACGTCGACGCATGTCGGAGTGAGCCCGAACTCCTCGCACACCTGCTCGAGCCGAGCGCGTGCGGGCGCGCACGCGCCGCAGCCGGCGCGGACGAGGAGAGTGACTTCGTGGGCGGGTGCGGAGGCGCCGGCGGCGTCCTGTCGAGGCTCTGTCATTCCCCTACTGTGCGCCATCGCCGGTCGAGATGAACGTCACACCCGGTCCGTGCGTTCGCTCCCGCCCGGAATGCGGTCCGGTCGCGGGCTAGGCTGGGCGCGTCGTCCGTTGCCCGCGGCGACACGGCCGTCGTGACACGGAGGTGCGAGTGCCTGGACGTTCATTGCCGTACGGGTGGGGAATCGGCGAGTTTCTGTCCGGCCTCATCCGACCGGGACGCCGCCGGTGGTTCAGCAAGTTCGGTCCCAGCGAGGCCGAGGTGCGCGCGAACCTGGCCGGTGAGGCCAGCGCCGACGCCGCACTGGCGCTGCACGAGGCGCGCGCCGAGGCCGAGGTCGAGGCCGGGATCGAAACCGAGGCCGCGACCCCCGCGCCGCGCGATCTGACCGCGGCGGCGTTCTTCGACGTCGACAACACGATGGTGCAGGGCGCCTCGATCATCCATTTCGCCCGGGGTCTGGTCGCGCGGGACTACTTCCGCAAGACCGATCTGCTCGAGTTCGCCTGGCAGCAGGTGAAGTTCCGGGTCACCGGCAAGGAGAACTCGAACGACGTCGCGAGCGGCCGCGAGAAGGCGTTGTCGTTCGTGCAGGGACGGTCGACGGAGGAACTGCGCCGCCTGGGAGAGGAGATCTACGACGAGATCATCGCCGACAAGATCTGGCCGGGCACGCGCGCGCTCGCGCAGATGCACCTCGACGCGGGCCAGCAGGTGTGGCTGGTCACCGCGACCCCGGTGGAACTGGCCGACGTCATCGCCAAGCGGCTCGGGTTGAGCGGCGCCCTGGGTACGGTCGCCGAATCGAAGGACGGCGTCTTCACGGGCCGGCTCGTCGGCGACATCCTGCACGGGCTCGGCAAGGCGCACGCGGTGCGTGCCCTGGCGATCCGGGAGGGCCTGAACCTCAAGCGGTGCACGGCCTACTCCGACAGCCACAACGACGTGCCGATGCTGTCGCTGGTGGGTACGGCCGTCGCGATCAATCCCGACGCGGACCTGCGGGAACTCGCAAAGACCCGCGGCTGGGAGATCCGGGATTTCCGGACCGCCCGCAAGGCCGCGCGGATCGGTGTGCCGACCGCGCTGGGGATCGGTGCGGCGGGCGGAGCGCTCGCGGTCCTGCTCGGGCGGCGGCGGGACCGCGCCGCGTAGTTCCGGTTCCGGTGCGCGTCACCCGAGGAAGACGTTGCGGCGCCGGGTGAGCAGCTTGTACAGCGTCTGCTGAATGGTCTCCCGCACGTGGTCGGTGACCTCGAACAGCACCATCGGGTCGTCGGCGGCCGCGTCGTCGTACACGTCGGTGGTGATCGGGGTGCCGAACTCGATGTACCACTTCGACGGCAGCGGCACGAGGCCGAGCGGACCGAGGGCCGGGAACAACGGCGTGACGGGGAAGTAGGGCAGGCCGAGCACCCGCGCGAGCGACGTGAGGTCGGCGATGTTCGGGTAGATCTCCTCCGAACCGACGATCGAGCACGGCACGATCGGGGCGCGCGTCTTCAGTGCCGCGGACACGAATCCACCGCGGCCGAACCGCTGCAGCTTGTACCGCTCGCGGAACGGTTTGCCCAGGCCCTTGTAGCCCTCGGGGAACACCGCGACCACCTGGTCGTCGCGCAGCAGCCGCTCGGCGTCCGGGTGGCAGGCGAGTGTGTGGCCGGCCTTGCGGGCGACGTTGCCGATGACCGGCATGTCGAAGGCGAGGTCGGCGGCGAGCATCCGCAGCGGCCGGTGGGCCTGGTCCCACACCGCGACCGAGGTCATCAGCGCGTCGAGCGGCAGGGTGCCGGCGTGATTGGCGACGACGAGGGCGCTGCCGTCGGCGGGGATGTTGTCGATGCCACGGACCTCGACGCGGAACCACTTGTCGAACAGCGGCCGCAGCACCGGCATCACGACGTGCTCGGTGAAGTGCGGATCGAATCCGAAGTCGTCGACGTCGTAGTCACCGGTCATGCGGCGCCGCACGAACTCGGCGGTCCCGGTGACCTGCTCGATCAGGGTCCGGCGGAGGTCGTCGAGGAAACCGTCCGCCGGGGTGTGCTGTTTCGGCAGATCGAAGGGCTCGAGGTCGCGGCCGGCGGGATGACCGCTGCCGGGTCTCGCACCGCCGCGGCGCTGCGCATTCGGTCCGCCGTGCAGCGGAATGACCTTTGCAACCTGCGTCATCGCGCCTCCGTCCTCTCTCCCAGTGCGGAGAGCACCATCGATTCGGCTCGATCGACCCATTCGGTCTTCACGATGCGGCTCAGCCCGATGCTGCGGGCGAAGTCGTCGAGTGCGTCCATCGTCGTCCAGCGCGGCTCGAACCCGAGTTCGGTACGCATCCGGGTGGTGTCGAGTCCGCAACCGAAGTGGAAGTAGTCGAGTTCTTCCTTGGTGAACGATTTCATGACGGATCCCATGAGGGCCTGTCCCGCCGTGCGGAAGAGCCCGTACGGCATGGGAACCGGGATCCCGCCCGCGCGGCGGACGGCCTGCGAGACCATCACGACGCCGTCCCCGGCGATGTTGAAGGTCCCGGCGGGACCGGCGACGGTGGCTCGTTCGAGTGCGCCCAGCGCATCCTCTTCGTGCAGCAATTGCAGCCGGGCGTCGCGCCCGAACACGGTCGGCACCAACGGCGAGGTCAGATATGTGGACACCGAACCGGGCATCCGGTTCCCGACGGTCGGGGCGAGCCGCAGGATCGTGGTCGAGATGTCGCTGCGCCGGCGGGCCAGACCCCGCAGATAACCTTCGATCTCGATCATGTCGCGGGCGAAGGCGCCGGTCGGCCGACGACGGGCGCTCATCTCCTCGGTGAACTTGGCGGGGTCCTTGGCGCTGGATCCGTACACCACCGACGACGACCGCAGCACCACGCGCCGGACGGACGGCACCTTCTGGCACACCGCGAACAACTGCATGGCACCGAGGACGTTCATGTCCTTCATGGCGGTGCGGCTACCGGACTTGGGGGCCTTGGTCACCGTCGACGCGTGGACGACGGTGTCGACGTCCATGTTGCGGATGACCTTGCCGATCAGGGGGTTCCGGATGTCGGCGAGGACGAACTCGGCGCGGCCCATGCGGCGGAGCATGTCCTTGGTGGGCGACTGGGTGTCGACCGCGATGACCCTTTCGATCGCCGGATTCTGAGCGAGCCGGGTGACGAGGAATCCGCCGAGGAAACGGCTGGCACCGGTCACCAGAGCTACCTTCGGCGGCTCGATGTCAGCAGTCGAAGTCACGCACAACCCCCTGTTTCCAGACCTACCGGCTCTCCGGACCCCACGTGCTCGGCGAACCGGCGCTCGTCATGTCGGCAGACCGACCTCGTGGTGTCGACCGAATCGACTCGTATCACGGAACGACTCTCGCGCGGTATGGGTCCCAACAATACGGTGAGTTGCGCGACACCGCATTACACAGAGGTCAACACTCTTCCCGAAGTCCGCACAACGGACGAATCACCCCCGGAATGCCGGATGCCCGCCACCGAAACGGTGACGGGCATCCGGAATGTCGAAATTACTTGCCGAGTTTACGACGCTGAACGCGCGTACGGCGGAGCAGCTTGCGGTGCTTCTTCTTCGACATGCGCTTGCGGCGCTTCTTGATCACAGAACCCATGGTGGGCTTCCCTCGTTCTCTCTATCGGTCCTGCGCACGCCGGTGACGTACGCCTGTATGTCGACGCTGGGCCCCGTGGTGACGAGCGCAGCGCCTTACGACACCGGCTGGCCGGTACGACGACTTGCAATCGTACCGGGGCGAATCCGCCGAACGAAAACGAGGTCCGCTCCGCTCGTCGATGCGCCCGACGACAGTTACCCGACGTCGAAGTACGAAGTCTCCAAGTAGTCGTGAACGGCCTTTGCGTGGACGCGGAACGACCGTCCCACGCGCACGGCAGGCAGCTCGCCACTGTGGACCAACCTGTACACGGTCATCTTCGATACCCGCATCAACGCCGCAACCTCGGCCACGGTGAGGAACTGGGTGCCGGCGAGGACCGACTGTCCGTCCTGAGGCTGTTGCCCCTTCGACGGTGTGTTTCCAGAAACCATTGGACACCTCCGGCACGTCCCGCGCCGCCGGCTTCCCCTCCGGCGGAACAGACACGCACGTGCTAATCCGAGCTTAGCGTGACGATTGGTTCCTGTGCGACGGTGCGGACGACGAATTTGACACGCCGTCCGATCCGTCCGTGTTCTACTCTCCGGTTGAGCCGAGCTGGGCCGACCGGTTGCGGGCTGCGGTCAGCGCCTCGTAGAAGGCAGTGCGCACCCCGTGGCGTTCGAGTTCGCGGACGGCCGCCGCGGTGGTTCCGCCGGGCGAGGTGACCGCCGCGCGGAGGTCCGCCGCGTTCTCCCCGGAGCGGTCGAGCATCGCCGCCGAACCGGTCATCGTCTGGACGACCAGTTCGGTCGCCACCGCGCGGCTGAGGCCGAGCGAGACACCGGCGTCGATCATCGCCTCGGCGATCAGGAAGAAG
The DNA here is from genome assembly GCF_023218075.1 of Rhodococcus sp. HM1. GTDB lineage: Bacteria > Actinomycetota > Actinomycetes > Mycobacteriales > Mycobacteriaceae > Rhodococcus. The sequence continues at coordinate 55,506 of NZ_JALPTB010000028.1, forward strand.
TAGGCCGGACCGGAACCGGACACCGCGGTGACCGCGTCGATCTGGGATTCGGGGACGACCGTCACGGTGCCGACGGACGACAGGATCTCGCGCACCAGCTCGAGGTGGTCGGCCTTGGCATGCCGGCCCGCAGCGATGACGCTGGCACCCTCGCCCACGAGCATCGGAGTGTTCGGCATGGCCCGCACGACCGGGAAGCCGGCGGGCAGCTTGTTCTCGTACCGCGCGGTGGGGATCCCCGCCGCCAGCGACAGCAGCAGTTGTTCGCGATCACCCTCGAGGTCCGCGTTGGCCAGGTCGTTGAGGACGGCGTCCACGTCACCGGGCTTGACCGCGACGACCAGGACGTCGGCGCCTTCGGCGGCGTCCGCGACGGAGCCGGTCACGCGGATCGAGTACTCCTGGGCCAGCGTCTCGGCTCGGGCCGGGAACTTCTCGGAGACGACGAGGTCCTTCGTCGCGAATCCACCCTGCAGCAGGCCCGAGACGAGGGCCTCGCCGATTCTGCCGCCACCGATAACCGCAATTCTCGTCATGGCCGTAAGCCTGCCACGCCGCCGGAACCGGGCCTAGGCCGCCCTACCGGGGCGGAGAGCCCCTACCTACCGGGGCATCATCGCGAGCTGGCGACTCTGCACCACGACGGCACCGGTGGAGTCCACGACGGTGTGGTCCTCCTCGAACCACGTGCCGCCGAGGACGGTGCTGCTCGCCATGACGCGCAACCAGCCCGGCTGCGGAAGCCGACGCAGGTATGCGGTCAGCTGCACGGTCGGCGCCCAGCCGAACCGGCCGAGGTTCATCGCGACCGGCGCGGAGATGTCCCCCGCCATGAGCGCGAACAGCGCCGCGGTGTTCCGGTCGGCCTCGTCCTCGGGACGCGGTCGTGCCCACATCCGTACGACCGGGTCGCCCTGTCGTCCCGTGAGGAAGTGCGCACTCGTCTCGTCGACGCACAGGTCCGCGCCGCCGCTCACGTTGACGATCTTCCCCATCGGATGCTCCGGCGTCACCAGCCTCGATCCGAGCGTCGGTTCGGCCGGCAGGTCCGCGAGCGGCTGTGCCGCGGCGAACACGTCGTCGCCCTCGTCGGGGCGGCCGAGGGTGATCGAGGCCCGCACGGCCACGCGGTCGCCCTGCACGAGTTCGACGTCGACGAGGGAGACCTGCTTACCCTGCTTGCGGACCGTGGTGATCAGGTCGACATCCCCCGCGTCCGGTGCCGCCACGAACGAGGCGCTCACGGCGAGAGGCTGAATCGCGCTGTCGCCGGTGTCGTCGGCGAGCAGCGTCCGGCGCGCGGCGGCGGCGCACACGGCGAGCATGCAGCCGCCGTGGACCTTGGGCCCGATCGTCCAGGTCGGATGGATGTGGGCGCGCCATCGGCCGTCGCCGAGGGCGTCGACGGTGGTGAGGTCGCGGAACGGGTGGGGGCCGAGCTCGGTCACTGCTGCTCCTGTCGGGGGCGGGGGTCGTCGAAGAAGATGCGGGACGCGAGGTCCTGGTGGGCGAGCCGGCGCATCGCTGTCAGCACCGGCTCGTAGAGGGCGGTGCCGAGGACCGCGGCCTCCACGGTGTCCTGACGCGATCCGGTGGGCAGCAGCGCGAGCTCGAGCTCGGCGATCCCGCGGATGTGCCGGCCGTAGACGTCGATGCGTTCGTCGGTCATCGGCAGCCCGGCGGCTTCGAGCGTTTCGAGCGCGCGTTCGAGCTGGGCGACGGCCGCGAAGCGCGGATCGTAGATCTGGCCCAGACGTTCGAGGACGCGCCGGGCCCGCGGGTGGTCGCGGGTACCGGGGTCGCCGGTTTCGGTGTCCGGCGCATAGGGCGGCAGCGCTTCGATGGCGCGCCCGAGGACGGTGAACAGCGGGTCGTCGCGGTTGTCGATCAGGTCGACGACGATCTTGACCTGGTTCAGCGGCAGCCCTCGGGTGACGAGCGCGCGGACGAGGGCGAGACGCCGCACGTGCCGTTCGTCGTAGCGCGCCTGGGTGGCGCTGGTGGTCTCACCCGGCATGAGCAGGCCTTCGCGCAGGTAGTACTTGACGGTCGCGAGCGGCACTCCGGTGCGGGCGACGAGTTCCGAGATTCGCATGTTCACCTCCGATCCTTGACACCGGATACTATAACTATCCAATATTGGATAGCAGCACTATCCAATGATTTCCCGGCCCGGCAGATCAGCGAGGAACCCTCATGAATCCCGTGCTCACCATCGTTCTCGGCATCACCCTGCTCACCGTCGTCGGCATCGCCTTCGGCGGCACCTTCCTGCTCCGCGTCGGCAACGGCAGTGTTCCGGCGAACGACCTGCAGAAAACGTTCTTCCGGGCGGGCCACGCGCACGCCGGTGTCCTCGTGACGCTCGGCGTCCTCGTCGCGGTACTCACCCACGTCGCCGGCACCTCGACCGTGTGGGGGACGACGGGCGCGATCGCCGTGCTGACCTCGGCAATCCTCATCCCGGCCGGATTCTTCCTGTCCGTTCTCGGAGCCGACCCGCAGCGACCGGGACGGATGTTCACATCCGTGTGGGCGGGCGCGGTGTCGCTGGTCGCCGGGCTGGTGATCTCAGGAGTCGCGGTCCTCGCCGCGGGCATCACCGCTCTGTGAACCCGCCTCGATCCGCGCGATCGCCGCGGAACGCGGCTGCACCGGACCCGCGGTGATCGCCCGGCGGGGCGCCCGCTCCAGATGTTCGCGCGCGAACTCGAGCGCCCGCCGCAGCAGGACCGTCCGCTCCGCCCGGGTGCGGGCGCTCTGCGTGCTCACCTCGAGCACCACCTGCCCGGCGAAGTCGCTGTCGGCGAGCCGGCGGCAGATCTCCTCACACGGCTGCGTGCCGTCACCGGGCAGCAGGTGTTCGTCGAGCGACGCACCGCGACCGTCCGCGAGATGCAGGTGGGCGAGCCGCTCCCCCATCCGGTCCGCCAGCGCCGTCGCATCCATACCCGCGGTCGCGGTGTGCGACAGATCCAGCGTGTAGTTCGCGTAGCCGGTGTCCGTCGGGTCGATCGACGGACTGTACGCCGACACTGCCCGCCCGGGACCTCCGCGACGACGCATCCGTTCGGCGCTTCGGCTGCCGAAGAAGGCGTCGGCCCGCATCGGGTACATGTTCTCGACCGCCACCGACACGTGGCTGCTCTCCTCGAGCCGCGCGACCTGGTCGGAGAACCCCTCCGCGTAGCGGCGCTGCCACCGGAACGGCGGGTGCACCACGACCGTCCGCGCCCCCAGTTTCTCGGCGGTCCGGACCGACCGATCGAGTTTGGCCGCGGGATCGGCGCCCCACACGCGCTGGGAGATCAGCAGGCACGGGGCGTGCACGGCCAGCACCGGCATCGCGTACTTGCGGATCAGCGACTGCACCGAACCGACGTCCTGGCTCACCGAATCGGCCCAGACCATCAGCTCGACGCCGTCGTAGCCGAGGTCGGCCGCGAACCGGAATGCCGCCTCGGTGTTCTCCGGATACACCGACGCGGTGGACAACCCCACCAGGATCCGTTGCGCCGTCCCCATACCGATGCGACCTCAGCCGTTCGGCAACAGGAACAGGAGCGGACCGAACGTGACGAACGCCCCGACGGCCAGCGCGATGAGCTGGCTGGTGATGTCGTCGGTCCGGCGCAGGATGCGCACGACCGCCACCAGCCCGACGATCACCAGCAACGCCAGCGCGAACGCGACCCACGGGAGCGAATCCCACAGGCGTTCGAAGCCCTTGAACAGCAGGGCGCCGGCGACGATCGCGGCGATGCTCTCACCGGCGAGCATCGCCCACTGCTTGAGACCGGTCGCGGTGCCCTCGGAGGTCTCCGAGTCGGATTCTTCGCCCGCGTCGGCATCCTCACCGTCCTGAACGGCGTCGCGGCGGCGCTTGCTCCGGCCGCCCGCCTTCGAGTCCTCGGCGTCCTCCGCCGAGTCCTTCGCGTCCTTCGAGCCGGCCTTCGACTTGGCGTTCGTCTTCTTCGCGTTCGCCTTCTTCGGATCGGCGACGGCGCCACCGATCAGATCCGTGTCCTCGAGCGCGTCCGCGTCGTCAGGTCCGGTTCCGTGCAGGTCGCTGGCAGGTCCCGACAGCAACCGCGGTTCCGGGCCGTCGGCCGGCCGCGGGAGGACCGGCGCGGGAGGCACGATCGCCGCGGCGGCCGCGGTCGTCTCGAGGTGGGCGCGCGCACGGCGCGGGAGCGCGGACGGGCGGATCACCTCGGTCGGCGATTCGACCTTCGCGCCGTCCGCGGTGGTCGGCGCGTCCTCGGTGGTCCGCGCCTTACCGGCGGCGGGTGCCGGCTTCGCCGTGACCGGCTCGGGCTTCGAGACCGTGACCGGTGCAGGCTTCGGGGCCGGGACGGGTGCAGGCTTCGAGGCCGTGACCGGTTCGGGCTTCGGCGCACTCGGGGCGGGCGCCTCGACCACCGCGCGGGACGGCGACGGGACGTCCTGCTTCGGGACCTCGCGCTTCGGGGTATCGCGCTTCGGAGCCTCCGGCTTCGGGACTTCGAGCTTCGGGGCGTGGAGCTGCGTGGCTTCGAGTCCGAGGGGTTCGTGCTTCGGGGCTTCGACCACCGGCTCGGGGGCAGGCGCGGGCGCGGCCTTCGCCTCGACGATCGGTTCCGCCGGGGACGGCTGCGCCGGCGTGACGGGGATCTCGCCGGTCAGTTCCGCGACCGAGATACCCCCGCTGGTGCCGCGACGACGTCGCCCACCCGCGCGGGTGTCCACCTTCTTACCGTTGCGCGCGAGCAGTTCGGCAACCGAGATCTGCCCGGTGTCGGGCTTGTGCTCCGTCATTGCGCCACCACCAGTTCGCCCCCCATCTCCGTGTCCAGCTTGCGCAGGATAAGCCCTTCGCGCAGTGCCCACGGGCAGATCTGGACCGACTCCACACCGAGCGCCCGCATGCTCGCTTCCGCGACGAGTGCGCCCGCGACGAGTTGCTCCGAACGATCGGAGCTCACGCCCTCGAGTTCCGCGCGATCGGACGTGGTCATCCGGGAGATGAACGCGATGAGCTGACGCAGCCCGCTCGCGGTGAGGGTCCGTTGCACCCGGATCCCCGCCGACGACGGCGCCGCGCCCGTCAGCCGCGCCAGGGTGCGGAAGGTCTTCGAGGTCGCGACCGTCAGGTCCGGGTCACCGGCGGCACGCAGGTGCTTGGCCGGAGCGGCCAGTTCGGCGTCGAGCCAGTCCCGCAGCGCCGAGATGCGGCGTTTGCCCGGCGGATCCTCGCGGAACCAGTCGCGCGTCAACCGGCCGGCACCGAGCTGCAGCGAGTAGGCGACGTCGGGATCCTCGTCGCCGCCGAACGCGAGCTCGAGGGACCCACCGCCGATGTCGAAGTTCAGGATGCGTCCGGCGCTCCACCCGTACCAGCGGCGGACCGCGAGGAAGGTCAGCCGGGCCTCGTCCTCGCCGGAAAGCACGTCGAGGGTGACGCCGGCCTCGGTACGCACGCGCTGCAGCACCGCGTCGGAATTGCAGGCGTCGCGCACCGCGGAGGTCGCGAAGGCCATCAGCTCACCGCACCCGGAGGTGCGGGCGATGCTCTCGAAGTCGTGCACCGTCTCGACCAGCCGGTCGGCGCCCGACTTCGAGATGTTGCCGTCGTCGTCCAGGCTCTCGGCGAGCCGCAGGGTTGCCTTGGTCGAGCTCATCGGGGTCGGGTGTCCGCCCCGATGAGCATCCACCACGAGCAGATGAACCGTATTGCTTCCGACGTCGAGTACCCCTAGCCGCACATACACAAGGTACTGGGTCTACCGTCGGACACTGTGACAGCAGGTATGTCCGGCAGCGAACCCAAGCTCGACCCGGCCCCGGAAGTTCCCCTCGATTTCCCACGAGAATGGGTCGAGTTCACCGACCCCGACAACGACGAACATGTGATCGCCGCAGACCTCACTTGGCTGCTTTCGCGCTGGACATGCGTGTTCGGCACACCCGCATGCCAGGGCATCATCGAGGGCCGGCCGGACGACGGCTGCTGCTCGCACGGTGCGTTCCTGTCGGACGACGAGGACCTCGAGAAGCTCAACGCGGCAGTGAAACATCTCACGGCCGACGACTGGCAGCTCATGAAGAAGGGGCTCGGCAAGAAGGGCTACCTCGAGGAGGACGACCTCGACGACGAGCCCGCGCTGCGCACCCGCCGCTACAAGGGCGCGTGCATCTTCCTGAACCGTCCCGGCTTCGAGGGCGGCATCGGCTGTGCCCTGCACAAGATGGCACTGCGTCGCGGCATCGAACCGCTCGAGATGAAACCCGACGTGTGCTGGCAGCTGCCGATCCGGCGCACCCAGGATTGGGTCGAGCGCCCGGACGGCACCGAGATCCTCCGCACCGTCATCACGGAATACGACCGCCGCGGCTGGGGTGAGGGCGGGCACGACCTGAACTGGTACTGCTCCGGCTCCCCCGACGCGCATGTCGGATCCCGGCCGGTGTGGCAGTCGTACGCACCGGAGCTGCGGGAGCTGCTCGGCACCGCCGCGTACGACGAACTCGCGCGCCTGTGCAAGCGCCGCGAAGGCCTCGGCCTGATCGCGGTGCATCCCGCCACGGCCGCCGCCCAAACCCAAAAGTGACCCGTGCGTGGTTTCGGTAGCAGCCGCTACCGAAACCACGCACGAGGATCAGGGTTCGAGTTTGTACCCGAGGCCCCGGACGGTGAGCAGGTGCCGGGGCTTGGCGGGATCCGCCTCGATCTTCGAACGCAACCGCTTGACGTGCACGTCCAGGGTCTTGGTGTCGCCGACGTAGTCGGCGCCCCACACCCGGTCGATGAGCTGTCCGCGGGTGAGCACGCGACCGGAATTGCGCAGCAGGTACTCGAGCAGGTCGAATTCCTTGAGCGGAAGCGTGATCGGCTCGCCGTCGACGTGCACGACGTGCCGGTCGACGTCCATCCGCACCGGACCCGCCTCGAGGACCGCGTCGTCGACCTGGCTGTCGGCATCGCTCTCGGCACCGCGGCGCAGCACCGCGCGGATGCGGGCGATCAGTTCCCGCGCCGAGTACGGCTTCGTGACGTAGTCGTCGGCGCCGAGCTCGAGCCCGACCACCTTGTCGATCTCGCTGTCCCGCGCGGTCACCATGATCACCGGCACGCTCGAGCGGCTGCGCAGCTGTTTGCACACGTCGGTGCCGCTCATTCCGGGCAACATGAGATCGAGCAGGACGATGTCCGCGCCGGCACGATCGAATTCCGCCAGAGCCGACGGCCCGTCGGTGACGACGGTGGTTTCGAAACCCTCCTTGCGCAGCAGGAACGCCAGCGGATCCGCCAGCGATTCCTCGTCCTCCACGATCAGCACATTCGTCACCGCAGGCCTCCGTACCTTTCGTCGTCCGCGACCGCGACAGTCGCGTGGTTCGCCACACGAGATGCGGCAGAATCTTCCTTCTCAGGGCAGCTGGGATCGTTCAACGCTGTCCGGCCCCCGCCTCGGGCTTCGCCCGGACCTCGTCCTCGTCGCTCTGTTCGAAATGGGCCGGGATCAGCAGGGTGAATGTGGAACCGGTCCCGGGTCGGCTCCACAGGGTGATCTCGCCGTTGTGGTTGGCCGCGACGTGCTTGACGATCGCAAGACCCAAACCGGTGCCGCCCGTCGCCCGCGACCGCGCCTTGTCCACCCGGAAGAACCGCTCGAACACCCGCTCCTGGTCTTCCTTCGCGATTCCGATGCCGCGGTCGGTGACCGCGATCGCGACCTTCCCGTCGCGCAGCGACCGGCTCACCGAGACGGGCGAGCCCTTCGGCGAGTACGCGATGGCGTTCTCGATGAGATTGGTGAGCGCGGTGACGAGCAGGCTCTGGTCCCCGAGTACCTCGTAGCCGGTGGACCGATCGGTGGCGACGACGATGTCGGCGTTCTCCGCGGTCAGCGCAGTGCGTTCGAGGGCTTCCTTCACGACGGAGTCGACGTCGACGATGTCGAGGTCGGGCATCTTCTCGGCGCCCTGCAGTTTGGACAGGGAGATCAGTTCGGTGACCATGTTGCCGAGCCGATGCGCTTCGCTCTGCACCCGCTGCCCGAAGTAGCGCACAGTCTCGGGATCGTCGACGGATTCGAGGAGTGCCTCGGCGAGCAGCGCCATCGCGCCGACCGGCGTCTTGAGTTCGTGGCTGACGTTCGCGACGAAGTCGCGCCGGGTCGCTTCCATACGCACCATCTCGGAGTCGTCGATGGCGTACAGCGCGACGAAGCGGGGATCGTCGTCGAAGAGACGGCTGGCACGGCAGCGCACCGCGAGTCCGTCCCGGCCGCGCCGGTTCGGATCGCCGAGGTCCAGTTCGATGACCTGGTCGCGATCGAGGATCTTGTTGGCGACGACCCAGGCGCGGTCGTCGATGCGCCGGTTGCGGACGAGTCCGAGTTCCTCGGCGCGAGGATTGAACAGAATCACGTCGTGGAACTTGTCGACGACGGCGATGCCGGTGGAGGCGGAGTAGACGACGCGGTCGAGGACCTGCCCCATGGTCAGTTCGGTCTCGCTGCTTCCGCTGCTGCGGGACCGGGCGATCCACATCAGTCCGGCGCCGACGGCGGCTCCGACGACCGCGGCGAAACCGGCGAGCAGAACGCTCTGCAACACACTCACGATTCGAATCGTACGTACGGCCGGGGAGATGAGAACGGCGGGTTCGCCCGTTTCGGGGCACGTCACACGGCATTTTTGCGAGGTTTGCCGGTTGTTAACCGGCAGTTTGCCGGGACCGCACGACGTCGCGCGCGGCCCCGGCAGAGCTCCTCGCCCGAGCTCCCCGTCCGGATCCCGGCTCCCGCTCTCCCGATCCGAGCGAATGTATCCTTCGTCTCCTCTGACTGATCGAGCGAATGTACCGTTCGCTCGGAAAAGGGCGGGGGCCGAAGAGGCGAGGGGTGCTACCGGCCGCCCTGGGAGGCGACGGCGGCGGCACCGGCCGCGGCGGCCTCGGGATCGAGGTAGGTGCCACCCCGGTTCAGCGGGCGCAGGTTCTCGTCGAGGTCGTAGCGCAGCGGGATGCCGGTCGGGATGTTCAGGCCCGCGATCGCCTCGTCGGAGATTCCGTCGAGGTGCTTGACGAGCGCACGAAGCGAGTTGCCGTGTGCGGTGACGAGCACGGTCTTGCCGGCGAGGAGGTCCTTGGAGATGGTCTCCTCCCAGTACGGGATGAGCCGCTCGACGACGTCCTTCAGGCACTCGGTGAGCGGGATCTCGTCGACGCCGGCGTAGCGCACGTCCGCGTCCTGGCTGTACTTGCTGCCGGGCTCGATCGGCGGCGGCGGGGTGTCGTAGCTACGACGCCACAGCATGAACTGCTCCTCGCCGAATTCGTCCTTGATCTCGGCCTTGTTCTTGCCCTGCAGCGCACCGTAGTGCCGCTCGTTGAGGCGCCAGTCGCGAACGACGGGGATCCAGTGGCGGTCGGCGGCGTCGAGCGCGATGTTCGCGGTGCTGATGGCACGGCGCAGCAGCGAGGTGTAGAGCACGTCCGGGAGCACGCCGTGCTCCTTGAGCAGTTCGCCGGCGCGCTTGCCCTCTGCGATGCCCTTGTCGGTCAGGCGCACGTCCACCCAGCCGGTGAACAGGTTCATCGCGTTCCATTCGCTCTCGCCGTGGCGGAGCAATACAAGTGTTCCGATACTCATAGCTCCCAATCCTGGCACGTCACGATCGCCATTCGGCCACGGGAGGGCCGTCCCGTCGACTATATGTGACAACAAGCGTTTTCACTCGACTCGCGAACGCTGGGGGGTTCACATGATCGACGCCCGTTTCTCCCGCCGCACCGCCCTGACCGCCCTGGGACTTCTCGGTGCCGCCGCCGCACTCCCGGGCGGCGTCGGCGCAGGTCCCGCACCCCGGCCCGGACCGCGCTCACCCGCGCTGCGGTCGACCGGTCGCCGCGTCGCGGTTCTCGGTGGCGGCATGGCCGGACTGACCGCAGCCCACGAACTGATCGAGCGCGGATTCGAGGTCACCGTCCACGAACCGACCGCACTCGGCGGCAAGGCCCGGAGCATCCCGTCGCCCGGCACCGCGGCGGGCGGCCGGCTGGACCTGCCCGGCGAGCACGGATTCCGGTTCTTCCCGGGCTTCTACCAGCACATCCCGGATACGATGCGCCGAATCCCGTTCCCCGGCAACCCGAACGGCGTCTTCGACAATCTCGTCGCGGGCGACGCCTTCCGGCTCGCCCTGCCCGGCGCCCCCGATCTGACGGCACCGGCGACGATCGCGCCGCTGCGCACCGACATCTACGACCCGGCGACTCTGCAGCAGTCGCTGGCCGCGGCGTTCTCACTCGGTGGCGCGATCCCGCCGCACGAGCTCGCCGTCTTCCTGCGCAAACTCGTCATGTTCCTCACCAGCAGCATCGAGCGGCGCGACGGGGAATGGGAGCACCAGACCTGGTCGCAGACGCTCGAGAGCGACGGAAAATCGCAGGGCTACCGCGACATCCTGGTTTCCGCGCTGACCCGGCAACTCGTCGCGGCCCGTCCCGCGGTGGTGTCGACCCGCACCATCGGGATCATGGGTCAGGCATTCGTCTGGAATGCGATGGGCACCGTCCCCACCTACGGTCACCTGGACAGGCTGTTGTCCGCTCCGACCAACGAGGCCTGGATCGAGCCGTGGGCGCAGCTGTTGCGCGACCTCGGCGTCCGGTTCGAGATGGGTTGGGCAGCAGAGGCATTGGAGATGTCCGGCGGCCGGATCAGCGCGGCCCGCATGGTCGACCGCTCCGGCGGCACTCGGACCGTCGAGGCGGACTGGTTCGTCGCGGCGATGCCCGTCGAACGCGCGGTGCCGCTGTGGTCACCGGAGATCCTCGCCGCGGATCCTCGCCTGGAGGGGATGCGGCAGCTCCACACCGACTGGATGGTGGGCATCCAGTACTTCCTGCGCCGCCCCACCCCGATCGCGAAAGGCCATGTCGCCTACCTCGGATCACCGTGGGCCCTCACCTCGATCAGCCAGGCACAGTTCTGGCGCGGCGACTTCGCCGCGCGCTACGGCGACGGCTCCGCGCACGACTGCCTGTCGGTCGACATCTCGGACTGGGACACCCCCGGCATCCTGTTCGGCAAGACCGCCAAGGAATGCACTCGCGAGGAGATCGCGAAGGAAACCTGGGCGCAGATGTCGGCCTGCCTCGCCGACAGCGCCGGAACGCTCGACGAGAACGACGTGGTGTCTTGGTTTCTCGACCCCGGATTACGCTGGGGCGCAGGAGGAATCACCAACGACACGCCGCTGCTCATCAACACCGTCGGATCGAGGGCGAACCGGCCCGAGGCGCGGACCGCGATCCCGAATCTGTTCCTGTCCGGCGACTACGTGCGCACCGACATCGACCTGGCGACGATGGAATCGGCGAACGAGTCGGCCCGCGCCGCGGTGACGGCACTGCTCGAGGCCGCCGACTCCCCCGCCGCCCCACCGGCGATGTACCGCCTGCACGAGCCGCCGGAACTCGAACCCGCGCGGCGCATCGACGCGGATCGGTATCGGGCGGGCCTACCGCACCTGCTGGCGTAGCAGCGACACGGCCGGAAACGCCACGAACCGGCATACCGGAGACGACAATCGTCGCGGGATTCCTCGACGAAAGGCCGGACGATGACCGACGCACGCACCGACAGCGACGTACTCGTGGTGGGCGCCGGCCCGGTGGGATTGACCGCGGCGCTCGAACTACGCCGGCGGGGCATCGACGTGACCGTCGTCGACCGGTCGGCCGAACCCATGCAGTACGCGAAAGCCGTTGGTGTGCAGCCACGTACCCTCGAGATCTGGGACACGATGGGGGTGGTACGGCCCGCGCTCGATGCCGCGACCCCGTTCCGGGGACAGCTCATGTTCGTCGACGGGGAACCCGCCGGGCGGGTCGACCTGTCGTTGCCCGACGACGTGCCGTACCGCTTCGTCGCACTCCCCCAGAACGAAACCGAACGGGTGTTGCGGCAGGCACTCGCCGACCACGGCACCGTGGTGCACCGCGGCGTCGAACTGACCGGGTTCACGCACGACGACACCGGGGTCGTGGCGACCTTGCGCGACGGCTCCGGCGCTTCGTCGCCGTTCACCGCCCGGTACCTGGTGGGATGCGACGGCGCCCACAGCACCGTCCGGAAAGGTCTCGGTCTCGAGTTCGAGGGCGACGCGTTCCCCGAGGAGTACATGCTCGCCGACGTCGAGGTCGACTGGTCGCTGCCCGAGGGTTACGCGGTCCGGTCGACCCGGCAGGAGAACGGCGCCGTCACCGATCTGCTCGTGTGCATTCCGCTGCCCGGCACCGGCCGCTACCGGATGTCGATGCTCGCCGCCGACGATCTCCCCGTGGGTGCGCGGAGCGGCGAGATCGCGCACGGTCTCGAGAGCAGTCGCCGCCCCGAACTGGGCCACATCCAAGCGGTGCTCGACCGGCTCGCTCCCGAACCGGTGCGTGCGCGAAACATGCGGTGGTCGTCGGTGTTCCGAATCAGCCATCGCATCGCCGCGCACTACGGTTCGGGCCGGATCTTCCTGGCCGGCGACGCCGCGCACATCCATCCGCCGACCGGCGCGCAAGGAATGAACACGGGAATCCAGGACGCCTACAACCTGGGCTGGAAACTGGCCCTCGCGGTTCGCGACCGCGCCGCGGACGGACTGCTCGACAGCTACGACGCCGAACGCCGGCCCGTCGGAGCGGAAGTCGTCGGCCGCACGGTCCGCGCCGCGCGCAGCGGGATCGGTGCCGGCGAGCAGGACGCCGCCACGGTCATCGCGCGCGAGGCGCAGTTGCTCGTCGGATATCCGGGAAGCCCGATCGTCGATACGTCCGGGTCGGACGGTCGCGCTCCCGCACCCGGCGAGCGGGCACCCGACGCGACCGGGCTACGGCAGGACAGCGTGGCCCGCGACCTGCGGGTCCACGAGTTGTTCCGGCACACCGGCCACACGGTGCTGCTGTGGGCGCCCACCGAACCGGCGCTCGCGGCGACGAGCGAGCTCGCGGCGCGGCTGATCGAACGCTTCGGGGAATGGATGCGGGTGTACACGCTCGTGCCGTCCGAGCTGCCGGCCCCGGCCTGCGGTCGCGTGCTGCGCGACTCCCTCGGCAGCTTCGCCCGCGGCTACCACCTCGACGGGACCGCCGCGGTGGTGGTGCGACCCGACGGATACGTGGGTTCGCGCGCGCAGGATCCGGATTTCGACACGCTCGAGGCGTATCTGGACCGGATCCTGCGCGCCTGAACTCAGGCGTTCGCCGCCCGCAGATCCTTGCGGAGGATCTTACCGGCCGCCGACTTCGGCACCACGTCGATGAACTGCACCTGACGGACCTTCTTGTGCGGCGAGACGCGCTCGGCGACGAACGTCATCACTTCGTCCTCGCTCAGCTCGGCGCCGGGCTGCCGCACGACGAACGCCTTGGGAACCTCTTCGCCCTCGTCGTCGAGCACACCGATCACGGCGGCGTCCGCGATCTGCGGGTGCGTGAGCAGCAGCGCCTCGAGCTCGGCCGGCGGTACCTGGTAGCCCTTGTACTTGATGAGCTCCTTGAGCCGGTCGACGATCGTGACGACGCCGTGCCCGTCGACGGTCGCGATGTCACCGGTGTGCAGGTAGCCGTCGGCGTCGAGGGTTTCGGCGGTGGCTTCGGGATTGCCGAGGTAGCCGACCATGATGTTCGGGCCCTTGCACCACAGCTCTCCCGGCTCGGAGACGCCGTCGCCCTCCGGGTACGCGACCTCTTCCCCGGTGACCGGGTCGACGATCTTGCATTCCATATTCGCGATGGTCGGGCCGACGGAGTCGAGGGCGGTGTCGTCGTCGTCGAACGGGATGGCGTGGCTGACCGGGCTCATCTCCGACATGCCGTAGCCCTGCCGGACCTTGCATCCGAGCCGGCGCGCGACGGCGCCGCCGAGTTCCCGGTCCAGCGGCGCCGCACCCGAGAAGATCGTGTGCACGCTGGACAGGTCGTATTCGTCGACGAGGGGGTGCTTGGCCAGTGCCACGGCGACCGGCGGGGCGACGAACACGTAGGTGCACTTCTGCTCGGAGACGAGCGTGAGGAACTGGACAAGGTCGAACTTCGGCATCGTCACGAGCGACGCCCGGTTGTACAGGGCGGCGTTGAGCAGCACGGTCATGCCGTAGATGTGGAAGAACGGCAGGACGGCGAGGATGCGGTCGTCGGCGGCGATCCCCATGCGCGGGGTGATCTGACAGACGTTGGCGATGAGGTTGGTGTGGGTGAGCATGACCCCTTTGGGCCGCCCGGTGGTGCCCGAGGAGTACGGCAGCACCGCGAGGTGGGTGGCGGGATCGAAGCTGACGTCCGGGGCGGGGGCGCCTTCGGTGAGCAGGTCACGCAGCGAGGGATGTCCCTCGGCGCCGTCGAGGACGACGAGCAGCTCGTCCGGGATGCCGACCTTCGCGGCGGCCTCCTTCGCCTGTGGGAGCAGCGGCGAGATGGTGACGAGCGCCTTGGCGTGCGAGTCCTCGAGCTGCTTGACGATGTCCTCGGCGGTGTACAGCGCGTTGATGGTCGTCGCGGTCGCGCCGGCCCGCAGGATGCCGTGGAACACCGAGCCGAATGCGGGAATGTTCGGCGAGAGCAGGCCGACGACGTCTCCGACTCCGACGCCGCGCGCGGCGAGTGCCCCGGCCACGCCGTTGATCTGCCCGATGAGCGTGCGGTAGTCCGTCACCTGACCGGAGAGCCCGTCGACGAATGCGGGTCGGTCCAGGTCGGCCTCGGCGACGGAACCGAAGAGAAAATCGTAGACACTCAGTGCCGGAATCTCGACGTCGGGGAACGGGCTGCGGAAACTCATGACATGTCCTCCGGTACAGACGTGGTGGCACTCGGTGCCAGGCGGGTCGCAGGTAACATTACCCGACCGATGTGAATGAAGTCACATCAAGATCCGGACATTACCCGCGATCGCCCCGAGGATCACGCACCCCGCGTCTGCCTGCACCGTGTTCCACACGGCCACCTGCACCGTGTTCCACACGTCCACTGCACCGTGTTCCACATGCACGGAAGCCCCCGGACGCGAATGTCTCGCGCCCGAGGGCTTCGTGGATGCGTCACCGGCCGACCGCCGGGAGACGATCAGAGGTACTGACCGCAGACCGGCCACGCGCCGCGGCCCTGACCCGACAGGACGTTCTCCGCGACCGCGATCTGCTGCTCGCGGCTGGCCTGGTTGGCGGTGGGGGCGTACTGCGTGCCGCCGTACGCGGCCCAGGTGCTCGGAGTGAACTGGAGGCCGCCCTGGTAACCGTTGCCGGTGTTGATGGCCCAGTTGCCGCCGCTCTCGCACTGCGCCACGGCATCCCAGTTTCCGGAGGCAGCGTTGGCGGTGCCGGCGCCCAGGGCAACAGGGGCGACCAGGAGGGCGGCGCCTGCCGCGATGGAACCGAGGGTGCGCTTGGTGAAGGTGAGCTTTGCCATGTGGGGTGGAATCCTCTCCGCGTCTGCTGACGGGACGATCTGCGAAAAGTGCGCCCGGAGAACACATGCACCCGAAAACCGGCTCTTGTGAGCGCTGGCTCCCGGAACACGCGGGTCCGGAACTGCGGATCGTTCCGCCCCTGCCCCTCGAAGGTTTTGTGTGACCGATCCCGCGGGGGCAGAGCAAGCGGCGGCGGGTCGGTATTCGGTAAGGCCCGTTGAGTTCGGGCCGGGCTCGTCGTTTCGAGCCGATAACGACGTTAAGCGCCCGTCTCGGAAAGGTCACGCCCCAATTTTTCGGGACGCCCGTCCCACATTCCAAGATCAACTACGGAAAAACGCCAGGTCGCTCCCGAATTATCGGCGCGCACCCACCGTTTCGTTACAGCGGTGTTTCGTGACGAGCGTCACATGGATTCTGTGGACCGGGTCACGCGTATCGGACAGATCACGAACCGCCGGGCGTGCCGTCCTCGGACGTGACATTGCCGGCGTCTGGCGTGGGAATGTCGGACTTGCCCGGTGATTCCGTTCCCGCACCGTCGTTTTCGATCAGGTGACGGAAAGGCTCCAGATTGCGCAGCGACTCCCCGCGCGAGACCCGCCAGTCCCATTCCCGCTTGATCGACGTCAGGAAGCCCAGTCCCAGCAGCACATTGAAGTCGTAATCGGCCGCCTCGAGGATCTGCCCGAGCACCGCGTCGAGTTCCTCCGGCGTCACCGACTGCTCCGACAGCCGGCCGACCAGATAGATGTCGCCGATCTTGTCGAGGGTGTACGCCACGCCGTACAGGCGGCGATTGCGCCGCAGCAGGTACTTGTAGACGCCCTCGAAGTTCTCGTCGGGCTTGCGGCACACGAACGCCTCGAAACGCACCCCGTGGTTGCCGAGCGTCAGCAGCGTCGTCGTCTCCAGCTTGTTCTCTCCGGGGAGCGTGACGACGAAGTGCCCGCCCTCCTTCCGGGAGAACTTCAGGCCGCGGTCGCGCAGCGTCGACTCGATCAGTTCGCTCAGGTCCGCACTCATGCCTTCACCCCTCCTGTCCGACGCAGCTTCCACAATCCGCGCTGCCTGCGCATCGAGAACTCGCCGGTCCCGAATGCCCGGTTCCGTCGCGCGCCGGCTCTGCGGTAGGCGGCGAGCAGTCCGTCTGCGGTGTGTTCCCACGAGAAGTTCTCGGCATGCCTCGGCGCCGCGGCCGCGAGCACCTCGCGGCGGCCGCGGTCGGCGACCAGCGATCCCAGGGCCGCGGCCCAGTCCTCGGTGCGGTGGCCGTCGACGAGCACACCCGTCTCGCCGTCGCGCACCGCCACACCCAGACCCCCGACGTTCGCAGCGATCACCGGGACACCGCACGCCTGTGCCTCGATGGCAACCAGCCCGAACGACTCCGAATAACTGGGCACGGCAACGAGATCCGATGCGCGATACACCTGCACCAGGCGATCCGAGGGCTGCGGCGGCAGGAACGTCACCCGCGCCGTGATACCGAGTTCGGCAGCGAGTTCGATCAGCGAATCCGGGCGTTCGAGGCCGGTACCGGAGGGACCGCCGACGATCAGCACCCGCAACGGCAGGTCCGGTGCGTCGGCTACGGCACGCGCGGCGGCACGCAGCAGTACGTCCGGCGCCTTGAGCGGCTGGATGCGGCCGACGAACGTCACGATCGTCTCGCGCGGATCCAGCCCGAGTTCGAACCGGGCGCGGGCGCGGTCGCCGGGGCGGTAGCGCGAAAGGTCGGCGCCCGGCGCGACCACGTCGATCTTCGCCGGATCGGCGTGGTAGATGCTCTCGAGGGCGTGCGCCTCGTCGACGGTGTTGGCGACCAGCCGGTCCGATTCCGCGACGACCTGCTGCTCGCCGATCTGCCGGGCCACCGGTTCCGGGGTGTCCCCCGCAGCCAGCGACGCGTTCTTCACCGCGGCGAGCGTGTGGGCGGTGTGCACGAGCGGCACTCCCCAGCGGTCCCGTGCGAGCCAGCCCACCTGGCCGGACAGCCAGTAGTGGGAATGCACCAGGTCGTAGTAGCCGGGCGCGTGGCGGGCCTCTTCGCGCAGGACACCGGCCGCGAACGCGCACAACTGGGTGGGCAGATCGTGCTTGTCCAGGCCCTCGAACGGCCCGGCCTCGATGTTGCGGACCAGCACACCGGGTGCGGCTTCCTGCACTGCCGGGTCCGCCGACGACGTGGCCCGGGTGAAGATCTCGACCTCGACACCGCGGCGGGCGAGCTGCAGCGACGTCTGCAGCACGTAGACGTTCATTCCGCCCGCATCCCCGGTGCCGGGTTGCGCCAGCGGAGAGGTGTGGACCGAGATCACGGCTACGCGTCGGGGTCTGCCGGGCTGAGACGTCACGGGCTCCATACTGCCCTGTCCGGCACCCACGCTCCCATCTGCCCCCGTCGCCGCCCCGCGCCTACCCGAGCGTGTCGACGAAGCGCACGACGTCCTCGGCGAACCGACGCGGGTCCTCCACGAACGGCCCGTGCCCGGCACCGTCCCAACAGGAGGTGGTCGCGCGTGGCAGGAGGCTCGCCGCGTGCTCGGCCGCCGAGATGTCGACCACCGCATCGGCCGTGCCGTGCAACACCAGGACCGGGAGGTCGAGTTCGCGCAGCAGGTCGTCGTTTCCGACGGTGCGGGCGAACAGCGCGGACCGGACCCGCGGCGGTGTCCTCAGGCTGCTCCCGAGGAGCGCCTGGGCGGTCTCCCCGGTCGCCTCGGACCGGCCCGCCCCGACGAGGGATTCGGCGAACGCGCCGAGGGCCGGGACCGCGATCTGCGGGTCCTCGGACATCGCGGCCGGGATCGCCGCGCGCATCGCCGCACCGACCTTGCCGCCCTTCTCGCCGCGGCCGATGCTCGTGATCGCACCCACCAGCACGACACCGGCGACGTCCGCGGTCCCGTGGACGGCCAGGTAGTCGCAGACGACGAGGCCGCCGTAGGACCAGCCGAGCAGTACCGCGCCGGTGCAGTTCTCGGCGGTCAGCACGGTCCGCACGTCCGACGCCCACGCGGCGCGGTCGTCGTATCCGTCCGCGGGCGCGGCGGAGCACCCGTGCCCGCGCAGGTCGACGGCGATCACCCGGTACCGGGCGGCGAGGTCTTCGAGGAGCGGGTCACCCCAGCAGTGCGACGACTGCGCCCATCCGTGCAGCAGGACCAGCGGCCGCGACGAAGGATCCCCGAAGGTCCGGTAGACGATGCGAGTGCCGTCGGCACCGCGAACTTGATGCACGGTCATGGCGGCTACGTTAGCCGCGTCCGCAACCGGATCCCGGCGGCCAGGGTGCAGGCGATCAGTCCCGCGGCGAGTGCCACCCCGATGCCCGCGGACGTGCCGGACCGGTCGATGACCTGCCCGACCAGCGCCGATCCGGCGGCAACACCGACGCCGAGCCCTGTGACCGTCCAGGTGATGCCCTCGGTGAGCCGGTCGGCGGGGACGAGACGTTCGACGAGCGACATCGTCACGATCATCGTGGGCGAGATCGTCATCCCGGCCAGCAGATACAGCGCGGCCAGGGCGGGGACGGTGCCGGCGAGCAGCAGCGGCCACAGCAGCACGGCGACCGCCGCGGTGGCGACGAGCAGTTGCCGGGTGAGCGGGGCGGCCACGCGGCGTGCCCCGAAGACCAGTCCGCTCACCGCGGACCCGGTCGCGAACAGGGCGAGCACGAACGTCGCGGCGCCGGGCGCGTCGCGCTCGGCGGTGAACGCGACACCGACGACGTCGACGACCCCGAAGATCGTGCCCATCGCGACCATCACGGCGGTGAGGGCGATCAGCGCCGGGCTGAGCAGTGCGCCGTGGTGCGAACGCTCCGGATCGACAGCGTCGGGACGGTGCCCGGTCACGGGTGGTTCGGTGCGCCGCTGGGCCGCGAGGGCGAGGGTGCCCACCAACAGCAGCACCGCTCCCAGCAGTGGTCCGGCCTCGGGAAACAGGGCGACGCTCAGACCCACCGACAGCACGGGGCCGACGATGAAACACACCTCGTCGATCACGGCCTCGAGGGCGAACGCGGTCCGCAACCGGTCGGTGCCGCGGTACAGCTCGGTCCATCGGGCCCGGACCATCGCGCCGATCGTCGGCATGAGCCCGGCGGGGACGGCGCACAGGAACAGCAGCGCGGTCGGCGCCTCGAACCGGACTCCGGCGAGCATCGCGACGGTCGAGGCCGCGCTGATCGCCGACGCCGCCGGCAGCACCCGGTACTGGCCGTGCCGGTCCACCGCGCGGGACACCAGCGGCGTCAACGCCGCGTACGACAACGCGAACACCGCCGACAGGGCACCGCCGAGCCCGTAGTCACCGCGGAGCTGGGAGAACATCGTGACGATGCCGATCCCCACCATCGCGATCGGCAACCGCGCGACGAACCCGGCGGCGCAGAACGCGGCCGCACCCGGTGCGGCGAACAGGGTGCGGTAGGAACCATCGGCTCTCGGCGTCACCGACGCTCGTCCTTCTGTGTCACTGATGCTCGTCCTTCGCTCCGGTCCCCCGCGTGTCGGTCATTCGTGCCAGCATGCACGGTATGGGTGTCCTGGTCTGCTTTCACGCACATCCCGACGACGAGGTGTTCGGCACCGGCGGGGTGATGCGCCTGGCCGCCGACGCGGGCCACCGGGTGGTGCTGGTGGTCGCGACGGACGGCGCGGCCGGTGAGGTTCCGGAGGGTCTGCTGCGTCCGGGCGAGAGCCTGGCGGAGCGGCGGTTGACCGAGGTCGAGCGGTCCGCCGACGCGCTCGGGGTTGCCCGGCTCGTTCCGCTCGGTTACCCCGACTCGGGGATGGCCGGCACCCCCGAGAACGCGAACCCCGCGGCGTTCTGCAACGTCGACGTCGATTCGGCGGCCCGCCGGCTGGCTGCGGTGCTGGACGAGGAGGGCGCGGACGTCGTCACCATCTATGACCCGAACGGCGGCTACGGGCACCCCGATCACGTGCAGGTGCATCGCGTCGGGCTGCGGGCGAGCGAGATGGTCGGTCATCACGCCGTCTACGAATCGGCGTTGAACCGTGACCATCTGCGGCGCCTGATCGCGGCGAATCCGGACATGACCGAGGGCCGGACGCCACCGGACATCGACTCGTTCGGGCTGCCCGAGTCGGAGCTCACCACGACGGTGGACGTCTCGGCGACGATGGCCGCCAAACGTGCTGCCATGCAGGCTCATGCGTCGCAGGTCGGTGATTTCGGCCCGATGCTGACGCTTCCGGACGACATGTTGCGGGCGGCCTTCGGCATCGAATGGTTCCGCCGGCGCGGTGCCGCCCCCGGTCTCGCGGAGACCGGCCTCCCCCTCTGAGCCCGGCCGAACTCCGACCCGCCCCAACCGAAGGAGCGCACGTGGAACACCGGATCGCACTGAGCAGATCGATCGCGGCGCCGCCGAGCGCCGTGTGGCGAGTCCTGACCGATATCGACGACGCCGCACGAACATTGAACGGTGTCACCGGAATCGAGCGTCTCGATGCGACCGGGTACGAGGTCGGCACCCGCTGGCGCGAGACCCGGGTGATGTTCGGCAAATCCGCCACCGAGGAGATGCGGGTGGCCGAGGTCGAACCGGAGCGCCGCACCGTCGTCACCGCGGAATCCGGAGGCACGACCTACCGCACGGTGTTCGAGTTGGCGCCCCGAGCCGACGGCACCGAACTGTCGGTCGAGTTCTCCGGTGCCACGGATTCCCCCGGGCTGTTCACCCGGATCATGACGCCGGTGTTCGGACCCCTCGCGATGCGTGCGACGAGCAAGGCGCTGCAGTGCGACCTCGACGACATCGCCACCGCGGCGGAGCGCACGACGTTGTGACCTGATCGTCGGCACTCCCCCGGGGCGGAGACATGTCCTAGTGGCTCGACACAGATCGTTGACCGGGTAATCCCCGGCTGACCGACACGTCCACGGCAGACTATCTCCGAGTCGAGACAAGGAGGTGGTCGTGGCACGCAAACCGAGCGTGTTCGTCCGATCGT
>NZ_JALPTB010000029.1 GCF_023218075.1 Rhodococcus sp. HM1
GGCGGGCTCGGGTCGTCCCACTCGGTGCCGTACTGATAGCCGTGGCTGAACGGGTCGGGAACGGTCGCATCCGTAGCGGCGGGGAGTGAGCAGCCGTTCATCTGCAGCGGGGTGAAGATGCGATCCTGGATCAATGTTTTCAAGGGCGCGCCACCGAAGCGCTCGGCCAGCATTCCGAGCAGCACATAGTTGGTGTTCGAGTAGTCCCAGCCCTCGCCCGGCGCGAATTCGGCGGGCGTGCCCTCGATCGTCGCGAGCAGCTCGTCCGGGGTCCACACTCGTTGTGGATCGTCGGCCAGCGCGTTCAGGAACGCGTCGGTGGTGTAGGTCGGAATCCCGGAGGTCATGTTCAGTGCCTGACGGATGGTGGCCCCGTTGGTGTCGACCTGTGGGAAGTACTGCTCGAGTGGATCGTCCAGTCCGAACTTGCCCTCCTGAGCGAGTTGCAGGGCGACCGTCGCGGTGAACGTCTTGGTGATGCTTCCGATCCGGAAGTGGTCGGTCATCTCCACCGGTTCGCCGGTGTCGATGTTCGCGACGCCGGCCGCGATCTCGTAGTCGCCCCGCTCGGGACTCCGGACGATGGCGACCAGTCCCGGAATGCCCATCTCCTCCATCTGCTCGGTGATCACCGGCCGCACCGCAGCTTCGAGATCGTCCTGCGCCGGCGGGGCTTCGGCAGTCGGGGCGGAGTTGCCGCAGCCGGTCAGCGTCGCGAACATCATCGTCCCGAGCACTGTGGCCGCCGCGGCACGATGGTTGCGCATCGAGGACGATCGAGCTCGCATCAGCGGATACCTCTGGCCCGGGCACCTGTAAGGGTGAGACGGATTGTGTTCCCGCGGAACCCTCGACCCGGGGAATGCCTCAGGTCAGGGGCGCCGTCGATGACCAGTGTCGCATGTGTCCCGCGGTTTCCATCCCGGAATCCGGACGGCATCGAACGGCCGGCCGACCGGCGGATGCGGCTTCGTGCCACGGTCCGACGGACTAGTCTCGACAAACGAACAGCCTGCTGCGGGCCGCCCCGGCAGCATCTTCGGAAGGGATTGTGATGGCTGTCTTGCGACGCGCTCTGGTCGCCGCGCTGATGGGCGGGGTGCTCGTGTGCTCGTGTGGCACGGACACGCAGGCCGAGGACGCCGTGGCGAGCGGCGACGTCGCGGGTCGGGTGGACATCGGGGACGGCCACCATTTGTATCTGGACTGTCGCGGCACCGGAAGTCCCACAGTGGTCCTGCAATCCGGGTTCGGCAACGCAGGCGACATCTGGAGCCTGAGCGAATCCGATTCTCCGGCTGTGCAACCGGCGCTCGCGACGTCGACTCGCGTGTGCTCCTACGACCGGCCCGGTTCCCTCGTCACCACGACCGTTCGCGATGGCGAAGTCGTCGACGCGGAGGAGCCGTCGCCGGGCCGCAGCGACGAGGTCCCGATGCCGCGCGATCCGGCGGAGGTGGTCGCCGAACTGCACGACCTGCTGACGGCAGCCGGTGAAACCGGGCCATATGTGCTGGTCGGGCACTCGCTGGGTGGTCCGCTGCAGGCGCTCTATGCCGCTACGTATCCCTCGGAGGTGGCCGGGATCGTCCTGGTGGACGCACCGATGCCGGAACTGCGCGACAGCGTGACCGCCGATCAATGGAACCTGATGGCCCACCCGCAGTTGACGCCGGGAAGCTATCCGGACGGATATACGGCCGAAACATATTCTCTGGACCAGCTCATGGACGAGATCGGGACTGCGCCGCCGCTACCGCCGGTGCCGATGGAGGTGCTGGTCCGCGGCGAGGACACGCCGCTTCCCGACCCGCTGCCTCCCGGCATGTCGGCCGCCGATCTCGAGGCGTTGCACGGTGCCGAGCCGCAGGCCCAGACGGACTTCGTCGCGAGCCAGCCCGATGCCGAACTCGTCGTCGTCCCCGGTACCACGCACTACATCCAGACCCAACGACCCGACGCCGTGGTCGACGCCGTGAACCGCGTCCGCGATCGCGCGGACGGATAACCTCCGCAGCACCTACGCTGCCTGGTGGAAGCGGGGGACCTCGGCGAGGCGCGCCAGCCGTTGCAGGTCGTCGGACAGCGCGTCGCGACGGTCGCGGTGTGCCTTGACGAGGAGCCAGTACACCCGGTCCAGACCGGGAGCGACGTGCACGATGTCGTAGGTCTGCACGATCCGTGTTCCGGTTCCGTTCGGTTCCAGGTCGATTCGCCACACCGTGCTGTCGACCTTGCCCCACAGGCCCACCGTCTTCCATGCCAGCGACCGTGGGGGATCGACCGTGGTGAACATGCACGAGCGGCTCCAGACGAAGATGCCGGACCGGTTCGTGCCGCGGAATCGAACGCCCGGCGCTGCACGCTGGCCGGTGCCGATCCAGTGGGCGCCCCGGCATTCGTGACTCCATTCACCGATCCGGGTCACGTCGGTGATGATGTGCCACACGGCTTCTGGCGGCGCGGCGGTGATCGCTTCGGTGCGTCCGTGTCGTGCCAGCGTGCCCATCACGAATGCTCCTCGATCGGTGCCACGCGCAGCGACGGCACGGTGGACGCAGGACCCGTGCCCCACAGCACGGCGGCCTGCCGACGGTACTTTCGGGCGAAACCGTGCAGGAGGAGGAAGCGCGGCACGGCGGGAACGACGTGCACGATCGTGTCGCGATCCTCGGGTGTCGCCCCGTCGATGATCCAGTGCGCTTCCATGCCGAGTTCGGCGAAACCCTTCGGCTCGACGAAGTACTTCTTCTCGATTGCGCGGTACTCCGCGGTGGTGATCGTGGCGGCAACGACCGGCATCATCTCGAGTTCCTCGCGCTGCAGGTGGGGGAGCAGAACGTCTTCGAGTCCGGTCACGGCGGCGAGCAACCGTGCCCGTGCGGACGGGTCGTCACCGTAGGCCCGCGCGGCGTCCTCCACGACGGCGATCGCTCCGCCGATCTGTTCGTGGTCGGACGCCATCCGATCGAGCAGCGCACCGGCCGCCGGGTCCTTCGCCCGGATCGCCGGCCACAGTCCGGCGTCCTCGCCGGCATGGTGCATGTGCAGGAATAGGCACATCCAGAGGATGTGTGCGGCAAGTGCTCTGCGGCGCGGCTCGTCGGGATACGGAGGAGCCTCCAGCACCATGCGGGCTCGTCGCAGGTCGCGACGCAGTGCACTGTGCACGATTCCCATGCTTCGTGTGTCGGCGGGCTCGATCCTGTTGGTGTTCATGGCCCGCCCTCCTTTCACTTCTCCAGGGAGAGCAATTTGACGATCGTGTCGGTGAGCCACTCTTCGTACCGAGCGGGGCTCCACCCTGCGCTGCGGATGAGAAGGTCGTAGACCTCCAACGTGATCACCGCCCAGAGGCCGTCGCCTTCGAGCGGGGTCAGTTCGCGGCCCGCGATGGCCGCTCCCGCGATGTGAACGGTCTGCCGCTGGGCCTGCCGGATCTCGTCGAGCCGGGACGCGAGTTGCGGTTCCGCGGCGGCTCCCTCGCGCAGGGCGCGTTGCAGGCCGACGGTGCGCCCGTTCACGCCGGCGACCAACTTGGCTCCCGCGGCGGCCCGTTCCAGGTGACTTCCGCGGGAAATAGCGGCGAACTCGGGCCGGTCCATCAGCGCCACCGGCTCGTCGTCGCCGACGACCGCGATATCGAGCACCTGGTTGAACAGGCGAGGCTTGGAACCGAAGTGGCTGTACACGGTCTCGAAGGAGACGCCGGCCGCGCGTGCGATCTCGCGCATCCCGACGGACCAGCCACGTTCGGTGAACAGGGCCGCGGCGGCGTCGAGGATTCGGCGTCGGCTCTCCTCGGCCTGACGGCGCCGGAGTGTCGCGTCGTACCGCCGCGCCTTCGGGGTGGTCGATGCAGTCCCGCGTGCGTCCGCGTTCGTGCTCACCACTACATTGTGTAACGCCATTATTTTCAATACAAGTACTTGTATCGAATTTGGGGGAGCGGGCGGTGGCACCGGAGCCGCTCGATGGGAAGTCGCCTGCACCGCGAACATCGCGACCGGCTGGCGCTGGGGTGGGTGCGCCCGCTAGCGTCGACATCATGCCGGCGCCCCAAGTCCTCGGTGGCCGTTACGAGCTGCGGGGTGTGCTGGGCCGCGGCGGGATGGGTGAGGTGCGCGACGGTTGGGACACCCGCCTCGACCGACCGGTGGCGATCAAGCTGCTGCTTCCCGCGCTCGCGACCCAGTCCGAGATCCGGCGGCGATTCGAGGCCGAGGCCCGGTCCGCGGCCACCCTGAGCCACCCGCACGTGATCGCCGTCCACGACAGCGGCGAGGACGGCGGGATCCCTTACATCGTGATGGAACGCCTGCCCGGACGCACTCTCGCCGACGACCTCACAGGCGGGCCCTTGCCGCGTGAACGGGTCCGTACGATTCTGACCGAGGTGCTCGAAGCTGTGGCCGCCGCCCATGACGCCGGCATCCTCCACCGCGACCTCAAACCCGGCAACATCCTGTTCACGGCCACCGGCGCCGTCAAGGTGGCCGACTTCGGGATCGCCAAGAGCCTTGGCGCCGAGCACACCCTCACCCAAACCGGCGAGCTCCTGGGCACGGTGGCCTATCTCAGCCCCGAGCGACTCGCCGGGAACCCCGCCACCGTCACCGATGACCTCTACGCGGTCGGTGTCCTGGGGTACGAGGCCCTCTGCGGGCACCGCCCCTTCGAGCGGGACAACCCGGCGGCGCTGGTCCGCGCCATCCTCGACGAGCCGCCACCGCCTCTGGCCGCCGAGCGAGGCGACGTCGACCCTGCCCTGGCGACTGCGATCGACCGGGCGCTCGCTCGCGACCCCCGGCGGCGGTACCTCGACGCCCGCGTCATGCTCGCGGCTGTGCGTTCCCGCGGCTCAGAACCGGTCACCGTTGAGGTACGGGCGCCCACGCGGGTGCTCGCCCCTCCCTCACCCGCCCTCGTGTCCGCGTCGACCCCGGTGGGCACGGACCGGGTCCCTCACCGTGGCCTGGCCCGGGTCCGCGTTACGCTCGCGCCGGTGCTCGTCGCCGTGGCCCTCGTCGCCGTGGCCCTCGTCGCCGTCACCCTCGTCGGCTCCCGGGGGCAGGACGGTACCCCACCGCCGGTAGCCGTCCCCACCCCGGCTGGCGCCGGCCCGCTCCCGGCGCCGCTCTCGAACGCTCTCGACGAGCTCGACCGGGCGGTGCAGCCGTGAACCGACCGATGCTCGGAGCTGCCGTCCTTGCCATCGTCGTCACGCTCGCCGGGTGCAGCGAGGCACCGGAGGCGAGCACCGAATCCGGCCTGACCTTCCTGCAGGCGGACACCGCGACGGTGCGCTCGGCGGTCAACGCCCGGGACGAGGCCGGAACCACCGACGCCCTGGCCCGACTCCGCGCGGATGTGCTCCGGCTCCGCGACAGTAACGCGATCACCGCCGAGAGGGCGGACCGAATCCTTGCCGCCGCCGACAACGTGGAGACCGAACTCGCCGGCCTCTTCCCCCTCGCCACCACCACCGCCGTCGAGACCACCGCCGTCGAGACCACCGCCGTCGAGGCACCCCCCGTTTCCGGCGCCCCGGGCACATTCCCGACCACCGCGGTCCCGCCGGGGCAAGGCACCGAAGTGGACAAGGACAAACCTGATAAGGACAAACCCGACAAGGATAAACCTGATAAACCCGATAAGGACAAACCCGGCAACGGCAACGGCAACGGCAACGGATGAGCGAGTTCGCGACCACCGGGACTCCCGGTAACCGCGGCCCGACGTGTGGGGGCACCGCGATCACCCCATCGCATGCCTGGCATATCCACACCCGGCGCGGATGATCCGCACAATTCTCCGATTCCGTGATGGGGCCGACGCATCCGAGGCGGCAACCCAGCTGCACGAGCGGCTGATGGATCCGACCTCGCCCGAGCCATCGTTCGCGGTCGACCATCCGCTCCCGGCGATGCCCGCCGCGATAATGCCGACGAACGGGTCCGCATCCACACCGAGTACGAGGACCGGAGCGCCGACCTCGAGCACCGGATGGCTGTCCTGGCCGGACAGGGCGAGCAGCCTCGTGACCGGGCGGCCCGGGTGCGCGCCGACGCGGAGAATGCAGCTGCGGCCGCGACTGCCACCATCGGTCGGCTCGAATCCGATCTCGCCGCTGCCCGTCCGCCGCCACGGCCGAGTTGGAACGTGCCGACGAACGACGCGCCGAACTGCCCTCTACTCCAAAGCAACTCGAAGTGTAGGCTCGATCGGTACACGCCGAGAAATCGAACGGGCACGTCGTCGGCGGGCCGGACCGCTTGTGCCGATGATCTTCGACCTACCGCTGATCCCACACCGGCGTCGCGGTAGGGGTCACCGCGGCACTGACCGGCTACCCGGGGCGGAGCCTCAAGGGACCTCCGAGAGCACTTCAGTAGGCGATGGTGCCGTCGTCCAGTCCGTGCCACGGTATGGATGGTCGGTCGCCGAGGGCCGCTCGGGCGCGATCAGTCGTGCGATGATCGCGGGGTTGGGGGAACTGGGGGCAAGGTTGTCACCGGTGTCTGTGTGACACGGTCGATCAACTCGACGATCCCGATGCGGTGATGCTCGACGTCGCCCCCTGCGGCGGCTGATCGGGTCCTCGGCGACCGGATGCCCCGGCGCGTTTGTCGCGCGCTCACCCGTTACCGGCACGGACCCGCCGCCTTCTGGGAGGACTTCACGATCGAAAGCGAGGTGCCATGGTTCACGAGGCCTCGCGCCGGGGGCGGGCACGGTCCACGTGGGCGGTGACTTCGCCGCGGTGGCCGTGGCCGAGCGTGAGGTCACACGCGGACGGATGCCGGAGCATCCTTTCGTTCTGGTGCGGCAGCAGTATCTGGCCGATCCGACACCGCGGATCAACGCACGAAACAGAGATCTGCCCTCGTTGTAACCGGGGGCAGATCTCCATCGGCTGAGCTGTGATGTCGTGGATAGAAGGTGATCACACGGGCGGGACGGTCAGAATGGGTAACGGGCGATGTCCGGACGAACGGTCACCCACTGTGTCTCGGTGAACGCTTCGATATTCGCGAGCGGGCCACCGAAACGTGAACCGGTACCTGACGCGCCCACACCTCCGAACGGTGCGTTCGTCTCGTCCGCGACGGTCATTTCGTTGATGTGGATCTTGCCGGAGTCGATCCGGTCGGACCGGCCGCATCGAGGACCTGGCCGTGCGGGCTGTCACATCCGGGGATCGGGATGCGGTCGGTTACGGTGTATCCGGCCGGATCGATCTCCGCGAGATCGCCGCGGCCCTGCACGGCCACCACCATGCGAGCGATGACCGGGTCGTAGACGACGTTGCTGACCTCGCCACCCAGGTCGACGGTCGCTCGCACGGCCCCCGAATCCGCGTCCACGACGGTCTCGGTTCCGGCGTGCTCGTTGGTCGTCCACACCGTGTTGCGGATCGGATCGTAGGCCAACCCGTCGGGATATTCGCCGGTCGGTGCGGTAAACAGGACTTCACCGGTGTCCTCGTCGAAGGCGACCAGCTGGTTGCGTCCGGTGGCGGTGGCGTACACCCGGTGCTTGTCCGGGACCGCAAGCACTCCGTGCACGTCCGGAACGTCTGTGACGGTGCGGACGACCTGGTGGCTGCGCACGTCGACTTCGACGATCTCACCGGCGCCCATGTGGGCGATGAACAACAGTCCACGCCCGCTGTCGAGGCTGGTGTAGTCGAACCGCACCGGTCCGCCGGTCAGCTCCACCTGCGCGACCTGCCGCATCGGTAGATCGCCCGTCTGTGGGGACTCGGATGGCGCGGAAGACGAGCAGCCGTTTGCCAGGACAGCTATGAGACCCAGCAGTGTCGCGAGGTTTCGCTTCGGCCGCATCTCCACCTCCTGAGCCGATGCAACCGTGGCTGCAACACAACGCGTGAGCAGGTGTATCGACAGCAGCCCGAGTGGTTACCAACCGGGGATGCAGGTGGCTGCGGCGTCGACGGGTCCGGGTCTGCGCAGCAACCGGTGACATTCCGCGCCGATGTTCGGGAACGGAATTACCCAGGTGGTGCTGAGGGGTTTATTCGTGTGGGGGCCGCGCCGGTGACGACGTGATCGGCGTGGTCGACGTGGTTCATTCTTCGCGGAACAGGCGATGTTCAAGCGAGGCTTCGATTTTCATCCGCTGTGCGCGTTCGTCGCCTTGTCGCCGATGTTCGTCACGTCGACATGTACGAACACGGACTGTCCCTGCGGAACCTTGTTGACATAGGGGGCCACGTGCGGTGAGTTCGGTGTCGCAACCTCCGTCACGCGGTATCGAGACACCTCACAGCATCGAAGCACCTCTACAACGACTGCGCCCACCGCCCGATGTCACCGCGTTCGAGCGCCAGCGCCAGCAGTTCCGGGAACCTGTCGGGTGTGCACGCGAACGCCGGGATTCCCAGCGCCCCGAGCGCCGCCGCGTTCTCCCGATCGAAGGCCGGAGCACCGTCGTCGGACAGGGCCAGCAGCACCACCACCTGCACCCCGGCGTCGCGCATCGACGCCATCCGGCTGAGCATCTCCGCGCGGATCCCGCCCTCGTACAGGTCGGAGATCAACACGAACAGCGACTCGGTGGGCCGGGTGATCAGCGACTGGCTGTATGCGATCGCACGGTTGATGTCGGTGCCGCCGCCGAGTTGCGTGCCGAACAGTACCTCCACCGGATCGGACAACTTGTCGGTCAGATCCACCACCGCGGTGTCGAACACGACCAGCGACGTGCGCAGCGCCCGCATCGACGCGAGCACCGCCCCGAACACCGACGCGTAGACCACGCTCGACGCCATCGACCCCGATTGGTCGATCGCCAGCACCACGTCGCGCTGCACGGCCTGCGAGCGCCGGCCGTATCCGATCAGCCGCTGCGGCACCACCGTGCGGTACTCCGGCAGATAGTGCGCGAGATTCGCGCGGATCGTGCGATCCCAGTCGATGTCGCGCAACTTCGGATTCGAGGTCCGCGCCGCCCGGTTCAGCGCACCGGTCACAGCGGACCGGGTGTGCTGGGCGATGCGTTCCTCGATCTCGCGCACCACCTTCTCCACGACCATCCGCGCGGTCGCGCGGGTGGTTTCCGGCATCACCTTGTTCAAGCTGAGCAATGTGCCGACGAGATGCACGTCCGGTTCGACGGCGTCGAGCAGTTCCGGTTCGAGCAGCAGCTGCGTCAGCCCCAGCCGCTCCATCGCGTCGCGCTGCATGACCTGCACCACCGAGGTGGGGAAGTAGGTGCGGATGTCGCCGAGCCAACGCGCGACCCGCGGCGCCGAACCGCCCAGACCGGCGCTGCGCCGGCCGCTCGGATCCGGATCGCTGCGATCGTAGAGAGCGGCGAGGGCACCGTCCATCGCCTCGTCGTCGCTGGAGCTCAGCCCGCCGGTGGAGTCCTCGGAGGCTTCGCCGAGCAGCAGCCGCCAGCGACGCAGCCGTTCCGTCTCGTCCGATGATGTTGTCACGCAGGAACTCCCAGGATCAGTGCGGTGGTGCGGACGGCGCGGGCCCCGCGCTCGGCATCGACGGAGGCGACGCTGCCGGGGGTCCGCTCGCCGCCACGCACCACCGCGCCGAGCGTGCGGCGCTCGGCGGGAGCGAACGAGCCGAAGGTGCGGCGCAGCACGGGCAGCACGTCCACGAAATCCTGTGCGGGAAGTGCCGAGACCCAGTCGTCGATCAACCGCAGCAGGTCGCGGTCGTGCATGAGCAGGACCGCGCCGCCGCCCACGAATCCGTCGATCCAGCGCGCCTTCGCACCCGGATCGCTGCCCACCGACAGTGCCCGCGACACCCGCAGCGCGGTTTCGTGCTCGTCGATCCGGCCGATGTCGCGCAGCAGTCGCACGGTCCGTCCGGTGAGGATGCCGTCGACGTCGTCGCGGTCCGCGATCACCCGGAGGGCGGCGAGCCACCGCCCGGTCGTGTCCGCGTCGTCGCGGACGGCGATCGCGGTGTGCACCTCGTCGACGGCCTTGCGCAGTGCGTCCGCGGCATCGGCATCCAGGCCGGTCGCCGCCGCGGGCAGGCCGGCGCAGATCCGCGCGAGCAAGGCGTCGGTGACGTGCGCGAGCGAGGACAGGTCGGTGCCCCGGACATCGCCGTACCGCAGTGTGCGGATCAGCGCCGGCAGCGCCGACATCAGGTGCAGCACGTCGTGATCGAGCGCGGCTGCGGCATCGACCGCGGACAGCACATCGGGGATCGCTGTGCGCAGGTCGGCGAGCAGCGCCTTCTCCAGCGTCTCGGTGACCGCACCGAGGGAAACGTCGGGGCGGCTTACCCGGTCGAGGACCACCGCGTGCGCCGCCGATTCGACGGTCGTTCCCCACCGTGAGGCCTCGACGACGGCGACGGACAGTTCCGGCTCCCACCGCAGCGTCCACGACTCACGGAAGGTGCCGGTGGAACGGACCGCGCTCGTCGCCGGCTTCGCCCAGTCGATGCCGAGCAGCGCGAGGCGGTGCAGCAACCGCGACCGCTGCAGGTCGTTGTCCTTGCGCAGATCCAGGTCGAGGTTCTTGTCGACCGCGGACCGCTTGAGCCGCAGCGTCTTCGACCGGGCCTGCAGGTCCGCGTCCAGAGGAACCGTCGGGGTGTCGTCGGGGATCTCGCCGAGCGCCTCGCCGACGACGAGTCGCCGCGTCACCAGGTCGAGCAGCACGTCGTCGCCGTCGCACAGCACCGACCGGGTCGCCTCGGTGACCTCGGTGAGGCCGGGCAGGGGGCGCTCGCGCAGCGCGGCGAGCGCCTCGGCCAGTCGGGTGGCCTCGATGACGTGTGCGCTCGAGACCGGCAGGTCTTCGCGGCGCAGTTCCCGCGCGACCCGAGTGAACCACCGTTCGATCGTGTGGTCGTGGTGGGTGAACAGATGGTGGTACCAGCCGGGCGAGGTGATGCCCGCGCCGTATCCGGACGCCGACGACAGCCGCGAGTGCGTCCACGGCACCCACGTGAGTGACGACTTGATCTTCGGCATGCCCTTGAGCAGTCGCGCATCGGGTGCCGCGGGCCCGAGTTTGCCGGACAGCGCCGGCGCGTGCAGCGCCCCGCACACCACCGCGATCTTCTGGGCTCCGGCCTTGACGGTCGCGCGCAGCACCTGGCGCATGTGCGCTTCGCGTCGCAGCGTGTGCTCGTCGATCTCCATCGTCTCGCGCATTGCCGCCATCGCGTCGGTGATGGCATCGAAACTGTCTGCGTGACAGTCATTTTCGATGTTCGTGTCGTCTCGATGCCGGGTACGGGATTCGACGACGGCGTCCCACCACTGCTCGAAATCGTCGTAGCCGCCGGCCGCGGCGAGCGCGTCCAGCGGATCCGGACCCTGCTCGCCGGCCGGCCGGTCCGCCGCGAGGCTCAGCGTCGCCGGCAGATCGCAGAAGCGGACGTCCGCGTCGTGCAGGATCGCCCACTGCAGTGCCTGCCACTCCGGGGAGAACGTGGCCAGCGGCCAGAACGCGGCCGTCGCCGGATTACCGCTCGCGTAGCCGAGCAGCGCGACGGGCGGGCACATCTGCTCGGACGCCGCCAGAGCTACCAGCGGATCGGCGTCGGCGGGGCCCTCGATGAGCACGGTGTCCGGTTCGAACTCGGCGAGCGCGCGCAGCAGCGCGCGCGCCGAGCCCGGCCCGTGGTGCCGGATGCCCAGCACCCGGACCTGCGCGGTCACACTCACCCGGCGACCTCGCGGCACGCACGGTAGAAGTCGGCCCACTCGGGACGGCCGCGGACGACGGCTTCGAGGTACTCGTCCCACACGACGGTGTCGGCGACCGGATCCTTGATCACGGCACCGAGGATGCCGGCGGCGACGTCGGCCGAGCGGAGCACACCGTCCCCGAAGTGGGCCGACAGGGCGAGCCCGTTGGTGACCACCGAGATGGCCTCCGCGGTGGACAGGGTGCCGGACGGCGACTTGAGCTTGGTGCGGCCGTCGCTGGTCACGCCGCGCCGCAGCTCCCGGAAAACCGTTACCACGCGCCGGATCTCGTCGGCCGCCGCCGGAACCTGCGGCAGTTCCAGTGCGGACCCGAGCTGGGCGACGCGCCGCGCGACGATCTCCACCTCGTCGTCCTCGCTGGCGGGCAGCGGCAGCACCACGGTGTTGAACCGTCGGCGCAGCGCCGACGAGAGGTCGTTGACACCGCGGTCGCGGTCGTTGGCGGTGGCGATGACGTTGAATCCCTTGGCCGCCTGCACCTCGATGCCGAGTTCGGGGACGGGCAGCGTCTTCTCGGACAGGATCGTGATGAGCGCGTCCTGCACGTCGGCGGGAATGCGCGTCAGTTCCTCGATGCGGGCGACGGCGCCGTCGCGCATCGCGGTCATCACCGGGGACGGCACCAGCGCGGCCGGGGTGGGACCCTCGGCGAGCAGCCGCGCGTAGTTCCAGCCGTAGCGGACCGCTTCCTCGGCGGTGCCGGCGGTGCCCTGCACCAGACGCGTGGAGGTTCCGGAGATCGCCGCCGCCAGATGCTCGGACACCCAGGTCTTGGCGGTGCCGGGTACACCGAGCAGCAGCAATGCGCGATCGGTGGCCAGTGTCGCGACCGCCACCTCCATGAGCCGACGCGGCCCGACGTACTTGGGGCTGACGACGGTGCCGTCGGACAGTTCCCCGCCGAGCAGGTACGTCACGACCGCCCACGGCGACAGCTGCCAGGACGGCGGCCGCGGACGATCGTCGACGCGGGCGAGCGCGGCGAGTTCGTGCGCGTACTGCTGCTCCGCGTGCGGGCGCAGCAGGTTCGGCTCGTCGATGACGGTGTCGGTCAACTCAACTCCTCGTGAAGGGTTCGGCGAAGTTTCAGGATGTCGGCGGCCGTCGCGAAGCGATTGAGCCGGACGAGGTCGTCGGTGCGGGTGGCGGCGTCGTCGAACAGGTCGACCAGTTCGAACGGGGCGCGGCGCGCGAGCAGGTCGGTCAGCGCCCGGAAGCTGTGCGAAGTCGGCGCCGCGGCGGTGTAGAGGACGGTGAGGACCTTCCGGGCGATGTCGGCGGGCCACGGTGCGGGCAGCGCGGCGATGTCGTCGACGAGCAGCAGTTGCCGGGCGGACATGCGTCGCAGGTGCTCGACGAGCACATCCCGAGGTGCGTGTTCGGCAACCCGGAGGCCGGCCCGGTCCTCGCGCGGCAGCAGCGCGGCGGCCCAGGCGCTGTCGCGCTGATGATCGACGGCGGTCTCCCGGCCGTGCCGCAGGACGTCCCGCAGGTGCTCGCTCACCTCGAGGTCCAGCACGTCGCCGATCCGCATGCCGGACGCGAGCCACGCGGACAGCGGCGCGGACGCCGCCAGCGCCCACACCCGGGCCCGGTCGCGGGCCTCCTCGACCGGGTACGCGCGGTCGGCGCGTGCCGCCTCGGCGGCACGGGGGAGCGGATCGTCGAGACCGTCGCGCATCGCTTCCGCGTCGAGCACGTCCGGGATCGTGAACTCGACGGCGCCGTCGTGCACGCGCGCCCAGGCTCGGACACGCCCGGTCATGCGGCGGCCGAACGCGGACTCGGGGAGCCGGCGCAGCAGATCGAGTGCCACGTTGCGGACCTTGCGGCTGCGGTCGTCCAGCGCGGTGTCGAGCAGGTCCTCGTCGTACGCACCCAACCCGGCCGCGAGTTCGGTGAGCAGGTTCTGGCGGTTCGCGGCCGTCTCGGTGCTCCACGACGCGGCGAGCAACTCGGTCGCCGCGGCGGGGTCCTGTGCGCGCAGGGCCCGGAACCAGCGGCGCCGGGCGGCCGCGGCACCGTGCTGCCACACGGACGGATCGTCGGTGTCGGGCGCGACCAGATCGGACCAGCGCGGATTCTGCTGCGCCAGCCATCGGCCGCGCGGCCCGAGCAGGACGAGCAGCTTGTCCCGCAGCTCCTCGTCGAGCGCCGAGGCGCGCCCGAGCAGGTCCACGACGATGCCGTGCGGGGCGCGGAAACCCTGTGCGGCATCGAGCCATTCGCCGATCAGGTCGGATCGCACGGTGAGCAGTGCACGGAGTCGTTCGCCTGCTGCCGGGGGCAGCAGCGGCCGGTCGTCGTCGGCGGCGGGCTCGGGCAGCGGGCGCGTCACGGGAACGGATCCGGCGGCGACGAACGCGCGTTCCAGTGCCGCGGCACCGAGCAGGCGGTGCTCGGGCGGGGCCACGATGGCGGCTGCCGCGTCCTGGGTGTGCAGCGCGGCGAAATCGGGTTCGGTACGGGCGGTGCCCAGCAACGCCGCCGAGGTCAGGGTCTCGAGTCCGTGCGTGCTCACAGGGCGACCGCCTCCTGGCCCGGCTCGAACACCGAGGCCGGTATCACGGCGTGCCCGTCCCACTCGCCGCACACCGTCACCGGGTGGCCGCCGGACACCGCGAGCAGACGCCAGCGGCTGTCGAGATCACCGGCCAGTGGAAGGGCACGTTCGGCCCGGTCGACGAGCCACCACCGGTCGTCGATGCGGGTGGGTGTCACGGCGGTGAGCAGCGCCGGCCACGAGCGGATCCACGGATCGGCACCGAGCGCGCCGGCGTAGTCGCTCAGCGCGGTGTCGAAATCCGTCGCCCGCAGGGTCGTGAACGGTTCCGGTGCCGCGTGCCGGGTGCCGATCAGCGCGCGCAACGGTGCGGCCCCGGGATAGAAGTGCAGGTCGGCGTCGACGAGGGTGTCGGGCACCGGCGCCTCGGCGTCGAATCGTGTTGTGCCGTGCGAGAAATCGAGCACCACCGCCCATCGTCCGGTGTCCCGTCCGCGCAGCCACAGCTTGCGGGTGTAGATGCGGTTGTCCTCGGTCGTGCGGCTCGCGACCGCCTGCCAGCGGTCGCGGACCGCGGGTTCACGGCGCACCTCGTCCGTTCTGGTGGGGAATCCGAGGTGCGTGCAGACCGATCGGACCAGCGGTTCGGGCAGTTCCGCGAGGCTCCGGAAGGCCCGGATCAGCAGGTGCAGGCGCGCGTATTCAGCGAGCACCCGTGCGGGCCAGTCCTCGTGGGTCGCGACGACGGACGGCAGCGCCCGCAGCGCCCCGGCGACGCCGGGCACCTGCGCGTCGACCATGCGTCCGGCGATCTCGTCGTAGGTGGCGTAGCCGTGGTCGACGGACCCGAGTCCGTTGCGGATGCGGTCGGTGAGCCAGCGATCGAGATCCTCGAGTCCCGCGGCGGCCCGTTCGAGGCGGCGCTGCAGCGCGGCCGGGTCGGTTTCCTTCGGAGCAGTGTCCTCGGAAGTCGTTGCCTTTTCGGCTTTTTCGGCCCTGCTCTTCAGCCAGGCGGTGACGGCGTCGGGTGCGGTCCCTTCGGGGACGGACCCCGCGGACCACTGCATGAGCAGGCTCAGGGCGTGCTTGCAGGGAAACTTCCGGCTCGGGCACGAACACCGGTAGGCGGGCCCGGTCAGGTCCACCGAAGCCAGGTAGTTGCTCGCGCCGCTGCCGCGGCACACACCCCACAGGGCGCGGTCGCTGCGTCCGGTCTCCGTCCATTTCGACGCCAGCCCGCGCGCCGCCGTCTCCGACGAACGGTCGGGGGCGGCCGCGGCGATCTGAGCGGGGGACCAGGGTGTCGTCACGTCGGAGCAACGTACGGGAGGGGTCCGACAGGACGCCAACCGTCAGTGCGTGACGTGTTCGTCGAGCCGGCGCCGGATGCCGTCGACGAGCAGATCCAGACCGAAGTCGAACCGGACCGCCGGATCGCCGTCGAGCAGGTCGTCGTCGGAGGTAGCGGGGGTTTCGGTGGTCACGTCGGGGGAGACCGGGGACCGCGTGAGCGCGCCGAATTCCGCGAGTTGGAGGCGCGACTGCTCGTCGACGGTGTGGCCGAGTACATAGTGCAGCAGCGCGTAGCCGGCGAGTTCGGCGTGCGCGCGGGACAGCCCCGCGCGCTGGGCGACGGCGACGAAACTGTCGCGGGCGCGGGAGGTGGTCAACCGGGACGCGTAGCTGGAGGCGACGAGTTCGGCGCCGTCGCGGTGCGCGAGCAGTGCGGCGCGGAATCGGTGGGCGAGTTCGGCGAGGGCCTCGTCCCACGATTCGGTGCTCGGCGGGGCGTCCACGCCCTCGAGGATGCGGTCGGCCATCGCGCCGAGCAGTGTCTGCTTGTTGGGGAAATGCCAGTACAGGGCGCCCGGCTGCACGCCGAGCGATCCGGCGAGCTTGCGCATCGTCAGGTCGCCGAGACCGTATTCGTCGAGGATCGCCATGGCGCCGTCGAGAACGTCGCCGCGTCGCAACTGCACCTGTTCGCTCCCTCTGTTTCGTGCTTGTCCCCTTTGACAGTAGTCGACCACCGCCCTAACCTGAACGCTGTTCAAGTGAACGGTGTTCAAGTTTGTTCCCGATACTCCAGGAGATCCGCCGTGACCAAGGCACTCGCCCCCACCGACATCCTCGCGGTGGCCCGCGAACAGGTGCTCGACCGCGGTGACGGTCTGCGCCGCGACCAGATCCTCGAAGTGCTGCAGCTGCCCGACGAGAGGCTCGAGGACCTGCTCACCCTCGCGCACGACGTGCGCATGAAGTGGTGCGGACCCGAGGTCGAGGTCGAGGGCATCATCAGCCTCAAGACCGGCGGCTGCCCCGAGGACTGCCACTTCTGTTCGCAGTCGGGTCTGTTCGCCTCCCCGGTGCGCTCCGCGTGGCTCGACATCCCGAGCCTCGTCGAGGCCGCGAAGCAGACCGCCAAGACCGGAGCCACCGAGTTCTGCATCGTCGCCGCGGTCCGTGGCCCGGACGCCCGGCTGATGGCGCAGGTCGCCGCCGGTGTCGAGGCCATCCGCAACGAGGTCGACATCCAGGTCGCGTGCTCGCTGGGCATGCTCACCCAGGAGCAGGTCGACCAGCTCGCCGCGATGGGTGTGCACCGCTACAACCACAACCTCGAGACCTCCAGCTCGTACTTTCCGAACGTCGTCACCACCCACACCTGGGAGGAACGGTGGGAGACGCTGCGCATGGTCCGCGAAGCGGGTATGGAGGTGTGCTGCGGCGGCATCCTCGGGATGGGGGAGACGCTCGAGCAGCGCGCCGAGTTCGCCGCCGAACTCGCCGAACTCGGCCCGGACGAGGTGCCGCTGAACTTCCTCAATCCGCGCCCCGGCACGCCCTTCGGCGACCTGGACGTGTTGCCCGCGGCCGACGCCCTGCGCGCGGTCGCCGCGTTCCGGCTCGCGCTGCCCCGCACCATCCTGCGGTTCGCCGGCGGACGGGAGATCACCCTCGGCGACCTGGGTGCCAAGCAGGGCATCCTCGGCGGCATCAACGCCGTCATCGTCGGCAACTACCTCACCACGCTGGGACGCCCCGCCGAATCCGATCTGGATCTGCTAGGCGAGCTGAAGATGCCGATCAAGGCCCTGAGCGAAAGCTTCTGACATGTTCGATCCGTTCACGGGCGCCGAGCTCGACGGCGCCGAGCCGGTCCGGCCGCGTGCCGCGCAACTCGGCCTCGAACCGCCGCGCTTCTGCGCACAGTGCGGCCGCCGGATGATCGTCCAGATCACCCCGGACGGATGGTGGGCGCGGTGCTCCCGCCACGGCACGATCGATTCGGCCCAGGACGAGCAGCGCTGAGCGTGCGACTGCGCTGAACATGCGACTGCGCTGAACATGCGACTGCGCTGAACATGCGACGAGGCCCGGAGGAAAAACCCTCCGGGCCTCGTCGTCGTTCGGTGCGGCGCTGCCGTTCCGCTCAGCGCTGCTGCGGCGGAACCGGGGTCGTCGTGGTGGGAGCGACGGTCGTGGTGCGGGTCGTCGTCGACGTGGCCGGTGCGGTCTCCGTCGTCTCGGTCGTGGTGGTTCCGGACGTGGTGGTCTCGGTCGTGGTGGTCCCGGTCGTGGCGGTTTCGGTCACCGTCTCCGGGGTCGCGGTCGGGGTGGCTGCCGCCGGATCGGTGGCGGCCGGTGCCACAGCGGTGTCGGCGACCGGCGCCGGGGCGGCATCCGACGTTCCCGTGGTGGTGGTTCCCGAGGTGGACGGGGTGGTGCCTCCCGGGGTGGTGCCGGGCTCGGTGGTCACCGCGTCGGTGCCCGGGGTTGTCGTGGTGCTCGTCGTGGTCTCGGAGGTGGTCTCCGCGGTCACCGCGAGCGCGTCCGCGGAGGCGCTCTTCGCGGTGGACTTGGGCAGTTCACCCTTGTCGGCCTGTTCGGCCAGGTGGGTGAGCCACTGGGCGGCGTATTCGGCCGAGGTCAGCGGCTTGCCGTTCGCCGCGTCCGCGTCGCGCCAGTAGTCGAAGTGGTGTCCGCTGACCTCGCCGAGGGTCTGCTGGTAGGGATCGCTCAGCGCGACCGGGATGGTGTTCGCGTTGTCCGCGATGAAGCCGATGATCTCGTTGCGCACCTTCGTGGGCAGATACACCAGGTTCTCCGCCGCGCTGAGCTGGAGCTCCGTGTCGGCGGCGACGTCCGTCGGCTGGGTCGGCGTGTAGCTGGGATCGGACACCTTGATCAGCACGTCGAGGAAGGTCTCGTCGGACTGCATCCAGTTGCCCTGCGCCTGGATGTCGGCGAACGCGAGCATCGCGACGCGGCCGATCGTGACCGCCAGGTCCTGGCCGGTCGCCAGGGTGAGGCCTTCGTCCTGCATCCGGTCGATGTTGAGCTGCCGGCCGACGTTCGAGGCGAGCTGGAGCAGCGCGATGTTCTCCGGGGCGTCGCACGTGAAGTCGCCCTCGGAGCAGAACGAGGCGATCCTGCCGTCCAGCGCGCCGAAGCCGCCGCTGGTGTCCGTCGCGATGCCGCTGCCGTCGGCGCTCGTGTTCCCGGACTGGTAGGGGCGGTTGTATCCGTCGGGATTGCGGAACGGATCCTGCGCGCCGGGGAACGGACCCTCGCCCGCGGTGCGGCCCGCGTCGGCGAGGATGACGACACCGACCACGTAGTTCGGGTCGACGATGTCGTACGAGCCGTCCTCGTTCGGTTTCTGGTTGCCGATCTCCATCGCGGCGCGGCGGGCCACGTCGGCGCCCTCGCTGTATCCGACGATCGCGAACTGCGTGTTCGGGCACTCGGCGCGGATCGCCTTCATCACGGTCTGGGCGTTGTCGACGCCCGTCTCGACCGCGTCCTCGTAGGTCGCCATGTGCGCTGGATATTCGACGTAGAACGCGGCGTAGTCCTTGCCGGCGTCGCGCGGGGCGTTGACCACCGGGTCGACCCAGGGGCTGTTGTAGTCCCCGGACATCGCGGCGGGCAGCGTCGTGCCGTCGGGCGTGGTGAGCATGGCGTGCTGACCGGTGCGCGGGGTGTCGGTCCGGCCGCCGATGGCGATGCTCACCATGTCGTGGCATTCGTTGGTCATCGCGACCAGAGCGGTGTCCGTTCTGACCGGCGTGTCGGTCCCCGTCACGGCGACCGCCACCAGCGCCGCCACTCCCAACACTGCCGGAGCCGCCAGGCCCGCTGCGATCCGCCGTCGGTGCGACGCCGTCTGCTCTGCCATATCCGTCCAATCCGGTTGTGGTCACCCATCGACCACCCCGCAATGGGGTGCCCCCGCGTCACAGGGCATGTCGGCTGCCCCGGCGACGGCGTTACATTTCCGCGGTCCGCGTCGCCGATCTGTGTCCGGTGCCAGGTGGTACCGGCTGCGGGCGAATGAGCGAAAACGCAGCGGCCCTGTGGCTTCGACTCGTAGGATGTCGGACGCGCCCAATGTTCCCTGAGGGCTACGCGGTGTGGCCTGATGGTTGCCGCGGGCTCTGCATCTCGATTTTGTCGTGGCACTGACCGTTGCATGTCGAATACTGCACGGGAGGAACGAATCCGTGGCCGATGACGACAACCCGACCCGAGCGCCCTTCTCCGTGCCGCCGAAAGTCTCTGGGCCGGCTGGTTTTGCTGGGAGAGCCCGGACGGCTCCGGACTGTGAGATCTGGTTCACCATCGGGCAGGCGTGGCCGCGGATCCCGGCCGAGGCGTATGCACTCGGCCGCCGGAAAATTCAGTTCATCGGAGGGGAGCCGCAGCTCAATCCGGCATTCGGCCGACTGCTGCGCCGGAGTATCGACGTCGGATTCGATTTCGTCGAGGTGTTCACCAACCTCACGCGGCTCGACGAGGCGACCCTCGAATTCTCCGCAGCCAACGGAATCCATTTCGCCACCTCGGTCTACTCGGGCGATCCCGCGGTCCACGACACCGTCACACAGGTTCGGGGGAGTCATCGGCGCACGACCGGAAACCTGCGCCGGCTGATCGAACGGAAGGTGCCGACCCGTGCGGCGGTACTGGCGATCGACAATGACACCGCGGGGTTCCGAGGATCGAAGCCGAAGTCTGTTTCCCGGCACGCTGCCCCCGGTCGTGCAACCCGGACCTGGGCTGTCCGTGCGAGCCGCTGTTGTGCACACAGTCGTGTGATCCCGAGGGGCCGGAGGAAGTGACCGAGTGAAACGGACTCGTATCGCGGCGATTTCGGATGTGATGATCACCGGGGTCGGTGCGCGGTCTCGAATCATCCACTGCACCCGGATGTTCGATCAGGCGCGATCCATCTCAGCCGGGCGGACGCAGGGCGGCGAATTCGTCGGTGACGCGCAGGCGTGAGTCGGTGAACCGGTAGAGGGCGGCGGGGCGGCCCCCGGTGCGTCCGGGCGGGGCTGTCGTACCGGTTGCGGTCAGCACGTTGCGGCGCTTGAGAACTCGCTGCAGGTTCGTCGTATCGACCTGGTAACCCAGTGCAGCGCAATAGATGTCGCGCAGTTCCGACATGGCGAACTCCGCGGGGGCCAGCCCGAATGCGATGTTCGTGTAGGACAGCTTCGCGGCCAGGCGGGCACGGGCGTTGTCGACCATCACGCCGTGGTCGAAGGACGTCTCCGGCAGGTGCGCCACGGGGTGCCAGGCGGTGTCGTCGGGCAACTGCGGATCCGACGTGCTCGGTATCAGGCCGAGATAGGTGGACGCGATGGTACGGGGGCCGGGGATGCGGTGGGGGGCGGAGAACACCGACAACTGTTCGAGATGGGAGACCTCGCGCACATCCACCTTCTCGGCGAGCTGGCGGCGCGCAGAGGCGGTGAGGTCCTCGTCGTCGCGCAGCTGCCCACCGGGCAGCGACCAGGTCCCGGCCTCCGGATCCAGGGCCCGCTGCCAGAGCAGAACCGCCAGTTCCGGCCCGGTTGCGGGGTTCTCGGGGGTGGCCGGAAAGTGGCGAACCTGGAACACCACGATGAGCACTTCGTGATGAGTGTTACTATGTGGCATGTTTTCGATCCTAAGTCGAAAACCCCCGAATACGGAAATCCGGGCGCAGCCCGCCCCGGATTGCACGAAGGAGCCAGTCCATGACCACGATCGAGTGGGCGGGAGCCGCCGCAATCGTCGACGGCCCCGGTGGCTACGCCGGCATCGACGCGACGCCGGAGTGGGCCGAGGAGGTCCGTCGGCTGGCCCGCGAGCGCAACGCGACGCTGCTGGCGCACAACTACCAGCTGCCTGCCATCCAGGACATCGCAGATCACGTCGGTGACTCCCTCGCGCTCTCGCGCATCGCTGCCGAGGCGGAGGAGGACACCATCGTCTTCTGTGGCGTGCACTTCATGGCCGAGACCGCGAAGATCCTCAGCCCGAACAAGACAGTGCTGATCCCGGACGAGCGCGCCGGCTGCTCGCTCGCGGACTCGATCACCGCAGATCAGCTGCGCGAATGGAAAGCCGAGTACCCGGACGCCGTCGTCGTCTCGTACGTCAACA
Source organism: Rhodococcus sp. HM1 (assembly GCF_023218075.1). GTDB lineage: Bacteria > Actinomycetota > Actinomycetes > Mycobacteriales > Mycobacteriaceae > Rhodococcus. The sequence goes on from NZ_JALPTB010000029.1 coordinate 21,662, forward strand.
CCACCGCCGAGGTCAAGGGCCTGACCGACATCTGCTGCACGTCCTCGAACGCGGTCGACGTCGTCGCCTCCATCGACCCCGACCGTGAGGTGCTGTTCCTGCCCGACCAGTTCCTCGGTGCCCACGTCAAGCGCGTCACCGGCCGCGAGAACATGCACATCTGGGCCGGCGAATGCCACGTCCACGCCGGCATCAACGGCGAGGAACTGGCCGCCCAGGCCAAGTCGCACCCGGACGCGGACCTGTTCGTCCACCCCGAATGCGGCTGCGCCACCTCCGCCCTCTACCTGGCCGGGGAAGGCTTCGTGCCTGACGACAAGGTCAAGATCCTCTCGACCGGCGGCATGATCGACGCCGCGCGCGCGACCGGCGCCAAGCAGGTCCTCGTCGCCACCGAGGTCGGCATGCTCCACCAGCTCCGCAAGGCCGCACCGGGCATCGACTTCCAGGCGGTCAACGACCGCGCCTCCTGCCCGTACATGAAGATGATCACCCCCGCCTCCCTGCTGCGTTGCCTGCGCGAGGGCAAGGACGAGGTGCACGTGGACCCGGCCGTCGCCGAGCGTGCCCGCCTGTCCGTGCAGCGGATGATCGCCATCGGCAATCCCGGCGGCGGCGAGTGACGACGCCTACGGGGGTCGGCGTGGGCTGGGAGGCCCGCGCCGACCTGGTGGTCGTGGGCGGCGGGGTTGCGGGACTGACCGCGGCCCGCGCGGCCGCGCGGCGCGGCCTGACCGTGCTCACCCTCAGCAAGGGCGGCCCCACCGACACCTCCACCCAGTACGCGCAGGGCGGCATCGCCGTGGTCGCCCCGACCGGCGACAGCGTCGACTCGCACGTCGCCGACACCCTCGCCGCCGGTGGTGGCCTGTGTGACGAGGACGCGGTCCGTTCCATCGTCAGCGCCGGCCCGCACGCCGTCGCCGCGCTCACCGATCTCGGTGCCGTCTTCGACCGCGGCCGCGACGGGGACGTCGCCCGCACCCGCGAGGGCGGGCACTCGACCCGGCGCATCATCCACGCCGGCGGCGACGCCACCGGCATGGAGGTGCAGCGCGCGCTCAACGCCGCGAGCCTGCCCGTGTTGTTCGGGGCTGCGGCCGCCCGGATCCTCACCGATGCGCGCGGCGTCACCGGAGTCCTCGTCCTCGACGAGCGCGGCCTCGGCGTCGTGCACACCCCCGCCGTGCTGCTCGCCACCGGTGGGCTGGGCCAGCTGTATGCGTGCAGCACCAATCCGGCCGGTGCCACCGCCGACGGCATCGCACTGGCGCTGCACGCCGGTGCCGCGGTCGCGGACGTCGAATTCGTGCAGTTCCACCCGACCGTGCTGTACGCGCGGGGCGGCGAGGGCCGGCGCCCGCTCATCAGCGAGGCGGTCCGCGGCGAGGGCGCACGCCTCGTCGATTCCCACGGGGCCTCGATCACCGCGGGGGTGCACCCGCTGGGTGATCTCGCACCCCGCGACGTGGTCTCCCGTGCCATCGCCGAGCGGCTCGCCGTGCTGGGGGAGGAGCACGTGTTCCTCGACGCGCGGCACCTCGACGGTTTCGCCGAACGGTTCCCCACGATCACCGCCTCGTGCCTGGCCGTCGGTCTCGACCCGGCCGACGACCTGATCCCGGTCGCCCCGGCCGCGCACTACTCGTGCGGCGGCGTCGTCACCGACGTGCACGGCCGCACCGCGGTGCCCGGCCTGTACGCCGCCGGGGAGGTCGCCCGCACCGGCCTGCACGGTGCGAACCGGCTGGCCTCGAACAGCCTCCTCGAAGGACTCGTGCTCGGCGAACGCGCCGGGCACGCCGCCGCCGAGGAACGCGCCGGCCTGCGCGTGGAAGCGACCGACGCGGCGCTGCCGGCCCGCCGGCGTGCCGACCGCGCGACCCTGCAGGCCCTGATGACGCGCCACGCCCCGGTCGTCCGCGACGACGCCGGACTCGCCGCGGCCCAGGCCGGTCTCCTGGACGCCGGGCACAGCCTGTGCACCGACACCACCGCGCTCGAGGACGCGGCGCTGACCGTCACCGCGGACGCACTGCTCGTCGCGGCCCGCGCCCGCACCGAGAGCCGCGGTTGCCACACCCGCAGCGACTGCCCCGACACCGATCCGGCACAGGCGCGCAGCCTCGAAATCCGCCTGGTCGACGGCGATGTCGACCTGACCGTCCCCACCCTGACAGGAGTGCGTTAGACAATGGCCACCGAGCTGCCCGAAGGCCTCGACCGCGACGAGATCCTCACCCTGATCCGCGTCGCGCTCGACGAGGACCTGCGTTACGGCGCCGACGTCACGTCCGAAGCGACGGTGCCGGCGGACGCGGTCGCGACCGCGGCGGTGGTGCCGCGCTCACCGGGCACGATCGCCGGTGTCGACGCGGGTCTGATGGTCCTCGACGAGGTGATCGGCGACGGCAACTACCAGGTGCTCGACCGGGTCCAGGACGGGCATCGGGTGCAGGCCGGTGAGCCGGTGCTCATCGTCGAGGCGCCGACGCGGGGCCTGCTCACCGCCGAGCGCACCATGCTGAACCTGATGTGCCACATGTCCGGCATCGCCACCGCGACCGCGCACTGGGTGGACGCGGTCGCCGGGACCGAGGCGAAGATCCGCGACAGCCGCAAGACGCTGCCCGGACTGCGCGCCCTGCAGAAGTACTCGGTGCGTGTCGGCGGCGGCGTCAACCACCGCATGGGTCTCGGCGACGAGGCCCTCATCAAGGACAACCACGTCGCCGCTGCCGGCTCGGTGGTCGCGGCGCTGCGCGCGGTGCGTGCGCACGCCCCGGGCATCCCGTGCGAGGTCGAGGTCGACAGCCTCGAACAGTTCGACGAGGTGCTCGCCGAGAAGGCCGAGCTGATCCTGCTCGACAACTTCCCGGTGTGGCAGACGCAGATCGCGGTGCAGCGCCGCAACACCCACGCGCCGCAGACCCGGCTCGAATCGTCCGGTGGGCTGACCCTCGAGGTCGCCGCGGACTACGCGCGTACCGGCGTCGACTACCTCGCGGTCGGGGCGCTCACGCACTCGGTGACGGTGCTCGATCTCGGCCTGGACATGTAACACCGGTTCGGGCGTCGATCCGGCGCGAATCTTCCTCCGCGCCAGGCGAAGTGAGCGGAGTCGACCGCGGTGACGAGAGCTCGGCACCGCGGCCGCTGTCCTGATACAGGGTGCAGGCCGGTGGTCAGTCGGCGGGAAGGTCGCGCACGTACCGGCCGGGGGCAGCCTCGAGCGGCGGATACCGGTCGCTGCCGGGTGCGGCGGGTGCAGCGGTCTCCTCTCCGCTGCGGGCGATTGCCCAGTCCGCCCAGGCCTCCCACCAGCTGCCCTGCTGTCGTTCGGCGTGCTCGAGCCAGGTGTCCGGATCCGGGCCCGGTGTGCCGCCGGTCCAGTAGTGGGCCTTGGGGTTGCCGGGCGGGTTGACCAGGCTGGCGATGTGCCCGGAGAAGCTGAGCACGAACTCGGTGTCGCCGCCGAGCAATTGGGTGGTGCGGTAGCAGCTGCGCCACGCGGTCAGGTGATCGGCGATGGCACCGGAGACGAAGGTGGGCACGGTGATCGACTTCAGGTCCACCGGCGTGTCCAGCACGGTGAGCCCGCCCGGCTCGACGAGGAGATTGTCGCGGAAGATGTCGAGGAACTGACCGTGCAGGGCGCCGGGCAGGTTGGTGCCGTCGGCGTTCCAGGCGAGGATGTCGAACGCCGGCGGGGTGCGTCCCATCAGGTAGTTGTTGACGACGTAGTTGAACACCAGATCGTTCGGACGCATCCAGGTGAACGCCGAGCCCATGTCCCGGGCGCTGATCAGGCCCTTGCGGCGTGAGCGGCCCTTCGCGAACCGGACCAGCGCGGGGCGCGCGAACGCGCCGAGCAAGGCCGGGTTACCGAAGTCGAGCATCGTCACCGCGTACGCCATGCTGTGCACCCGGTCATCGCCCTGAGCGGCGAGATGGTTGAGCGCCGTGGTGGCGAGGATGCCGCCGGCGCAGAACCCGATCAGGTTCACGTCGTCGCTGCCGGTGATCTCCCGCACCTCGTCGATCGCCCGGAGTATCCGCGCGGCGTAGGTGTCCATGTCCCAGTCGCCCTGCTCGGCGCTGGGATTGCGCCACGACAGCATGAAGGTCTGCAGGCCCCGGCCGACGTTGTACTCGACGAAGCTGCGTCCCGGCCGCAGGTCCAGGAAGTAGTACCGGCCGATCGGTGGCGGCACCACCAGCACCGGCCGGCTGCGCACCGTGGTCGTGGTGGGGGTGTATTGGATCACCTCGCCGACCGGGTCGCGGGAGACCACCGCTCCCGGGGTCACCGCGAGGTCCTTACCGACGGTGAAGGCGTCGCGCGGCACCATCGACGGCATGCCCCGGTTCTCGATCACATCGGTGACGAAATGCTTGGTGCCGCGCACCAGACTGAGTCCGGCGGTGTCGAACGCTTCCTTCAGTGCCGCGGGGTTGGTCCACAGGTAGTTCGTCGGGGCCAGGGCCGCGGTGAGGATGTCGGCGGCGAATTTGGCCTCGGCCGCCCGGCGCGCGTCGATCGCGCGGCCGACGTCGTCGACCACGCCGTCGACGGCGCCCGTGGCCGCCAGGTAGGTCTGTTCGAGTCGGTGGTAGGCCGGGTGTGTATCCCATGCCGGGTCGGTGAACCGGCGATCGCCCTTGGCCGGGGCCACCGTCGACCGGCCGACGGCGATCTTCGCCAGTTCCTTGCCGAACGCGGCGCTGTGCCGGGCCACTGTCCGTCCGTGGCCGAACACATCGGCCAGGGCACCGAGGGCCATCCCGAGCCCAGGGGGTGCGACGTCCTCGCCACCGCCGATCGATTCCTCGACGTCGTCCCTGATCACGGGTCGTGTCTGGGTCATCGCGGGTCTCCCTTCGACACCTGAATTGTCGCACCGCATAGGTGCCGTGGCGGCCGACGATATCGAATTGCATTACAAGACAGCACATTCAAGCAGTATGTATCTCGACGCGGAGGAGCTCGGCGCGACGTTCCGGACGACGGAAGCAGCGGTGTACGAATGGATATCGACAGCACCAGGGTGCGATCTCGGCGATGCCCAATCCGCGTGACCACGAAACATCCATCGTGACCACGAAACATCCATCACGGCAACGCAAGTCCCTGAAGGCGCACCGTCGGTGCGGACCCTGGTGGGAGACCCGGGCCGGCAACGGTGTTAGTGTCGGTGCCGTCCACACGGGAGCCCTATTGCAGGGGCTGAGATCGGGCTGACGCAGCCTGCGACCGTCGAACCTGTCCGGGTAATGCCGGCGAAGGAAGTAGGCACAGTTCCGATGAGCGCATCGAACGCCCAGGCCCTGACCCATGTCCACGACGAGGAACACGACCTCCACGTTCCCGTCACGGAAATCCGCTTGGAGAACTCCCCGGGTGGGGTCCCGAACCCGCCACTGCGGGTCTACCGCACCGAGGGTCCCGGCAGCGACCCGGAGGTCGGGCTCCCGCCGGCACGGGCCTCCTGGATCGCCGCTCGCGGCGACGTCGAGCAGTACCCGGGCCGGGAACGGGATCTGCTCGACGACGGTCGCTCGGCCGCCCGGCGTGGTGAGGCGTCCCGGGAGTGGAAAGGCCCCCGCCGTGTCCCGGTGCGGGCGAAGGCGGGCCGGACGGTCACGCAGATGCACTACGCCAGGGCCGGGATCATCACCCAGGAGATGCGGTTCGTGGCATTGCGGGAGAACTGCGATGTGGAACTGGTACGCACCGAACTGGCGGCGGGGCGGGCGATCATCCCGGCCAACATCAACCATCCCGAGTCCGAGCCGATGATCATCGGCAGGGCGTTCCTGGTGAAGATCAACGCCAACATCGGCAACTCGGCGGTGACCGGCTCCATCGCCGAGGAGGTGGACAAGATGCGCTGGGCCACCCGCTGGGGCGCGGACACCGTGATGGACCTGTCCACCGGCGAGGACATCCACACCACCCGGGAGTGGATCATCCGCAACTCCCCGGTGCCGATCGGCACGGTGCCGATCTACCAGGCCCTGGAGAAGGTCAACGGGCGGGCGGAAGCATTGACCTGGGAGATTTTCCGCGACACCGTGATCGAGCAGTGCGAACAGGGTGTGGACTACATGACGATTCATGCCGGGGTGCTGCTGCGCTACGTGCCGCTGACGGCCGAGCGGGTCACCGGCATCGTCTCCCGGGGCGGGTCGATCATGGCCGGGTGGTGCCTGGCCCACCACGAGGAGAATTTCCTCTACACCCACTTCGACGAGCTCTGCGAGATCTTCGCCCGCTACGACGTCGCTTTCTCCCTCGGTGACGGGCTGCGGCCCGGGTCGATCGCCGACGCCAACGACGTCGCCCAGTTCGCCGAGCTGGACACCCTCGCCGAGCTGACCGCCCGCGCCTGGGCCCACGACGTGCAGGTCATGGTGGAGGGGCCCGGCCACGTCCCGCTGCACCTGGTGCGGGAGAACGTGGAGCGGCAGCAGAAGCTGTGTCACGGCGCGCCCTTCTACACCCTGGGCCCGCTGGTGACCGACATCGCTCCGGGCTACGACCACATCACCTCCGCGATCGGGGCCGCCGAGATCGCCCGCTACGGCACGGCGATGCTGTGCTACGTCACTCCGAAGGAACATCTGGGACTGCCGAACAGGAACGACGTGAAGACCGGGGTGATCACGTACAAGATCGCCGCCCACGCCGCGGACCTCGCCAAGGGTCATCCCGGTGCCGCCGAGCGTGACGACGCGTTGTCGAAGGCGCGTTTCGAGTTCCGGTGGCGGGACCAGTTCGCTCTGTCCCTGGATCCGGAGACCGCCGAGGAGTTCCACGACGAGACGCTGCCGGCCGAACCGGCCAAGACCGCGCACTTCTGCTCGATGTGCGGGCCGAAGTTCTGCTCCATGCGCATCTCCCAGGACATCCGGGACCGGTTCGGTGATGCCACCGAGCAGGCGGTCGTCGCCGGGATGCAGCACAAATCCGCCGAGTTCCGAGCCGCCGGCGGCACGGTCTACCTCGATACACCCGCCGTCCCGTCCCCCTGAGGGTTCGCCGGCGGAACGGGACGGCGGCAGGGTCGGGTCGGCGAGGACGCCGGGCGTGTCCGGCGAGGTCACGCCGCCGACGACAGGTGGTACTTGCCGACGGGCCGGGCCGGGCACAGAGTGGAACGGTGACGGGCACCGACCGCGACCGTGCCGACCCGGCCGCATCGGTCGCGTTCACGCACCGCGAGATCCTCTCCATCCTCAGCGGATTGATGCTGGGGATGTTCCTGGCCGCCCTCGATCAGACCGTCGTCGCCACCGCGATCCGGACGATCGCCGACGACCTGAACGGCTATGCGCTGCAGGCGTGGGTCACCACGGCGTATCTCGTCACCGCGACGATCACGACGCCGCTGTACGGCAAGCTGTCCGACATCTACGGGCGACGCCGGCTGTACCTGACGGCGATCTCCGTGTTCCTGCTGGGTTCGCTGCTGTGCTCGTTCGCCACCTCGGTGTACATGCTCGCCGCGTTCCGGGCGATCCAGGGCATCGGCGCCGGCGGCCTGATGTCGCTGGCGCTGGCGATTCTCGGCGACATCCTCGCGCCTCGCGAACGTGCCAAATACCAGGCGTACTTCCTCGCCGTGTTCGGCGTCTCCAGCGTGCTCGGTCCGGTCCTCGGCGGTTTCTTCGCCGGGACCGGCAGCCTGCTCGGCATCACGGGCTGGCGGTGGGTGTTCCTGGTCAACGTTCCCGTCGGGGTGCTCGCCCTCGCGGTGGTGGCCCGTAATCTGCGGCTGCCCGCGCAGCGCCGGGCGATCCGCATCGACTGGTGGGGTGCGCTGGCGCTCGTCGTCGCGGTGGTGCCGCTGCTCGTCGTCGCCGAACAGGGCCGCGAATGGGGCTGGGGCAGCGGCCCGGCGGTGAGCTGCTATCTCGTCGGCGGTGTCGGGGTGGCGGTGTTCGTCGCCGTCGAGATCGGAATGAAGGACGCGGCGCTGATCCCGATGCGGTTCTTCCGCAATCGCACGTTCGCGCTGGGTGTGCTGATCTCGCTGCTCGTCGGCACCGCGATGTTCGGAGGCATCTCACTGCTGCCGCAGTACCTGCAGGTGGTGCGTGGATCGTCACCGACGGTCGCCGGGCTGCAGATGATCCCGATGGTGCTCGGCATCATGACCGGTTCGGTGTTCTCGGGCCAGCTCATCGCGCACACCGGGCACTACCGGATCTACCCGATCATCGGATCGGCGATGCTCACCGTCGGCATGTTCCTGCTGCACACGATCGCCACGGACACGGCGCTGCCGCTCGTGATGGCCTACATGGCGATCCTCGGGTTCGGCCTGGGCAATCTCCTGCAGCCGATCACCCTCGCGTTGCAGAACGCGTTGCCACCGCAGGACATGGGGGTGTCCACCGCGGCGGCCACGTTCTTCCGGCAGATCGGCGGCACCCTCGGGGTGGCGGTGTTCCTGTCGATCCTGTTCGCCCGGGTCACTTCCGCGATCGCCGAGCGTCTGGCCGCCGCGGCCGCCGATCCCGGTTTCCGGTCGGCGCTGACCGCGGCGACGCGCGGGGGTGATCCGGTCGACGCGTCGTTCGCCCGCGGTGTGCTCGAACGGGATCCGGGTGCGCTCGAATCGGTGCTCGGGGACAGTTCGATCGTGCAGCGGCTGAACCCGGTTCTCGCGCGACCGCTCGCCGACGGGTTCGCCGACGCGATGGACACGGTCTTCCTCGTGACCTCGGTCGTCGGTGTGGTGACGGTCGTGCTGGTGCTGCTCTGGCGGGAGGTACCGCTGCGACCCGATTCCGGCCTCGCCGCGGCCCGGGCCACGGACACCGGTAACTGAACATGCATTCGCAGTGCATCAGATCGGTCGTTCGAACGGTGGCGATCCCGGTGGTTCATCACGTAGAACTTTGGAGAGCACCCGATGTGATCGCTCTCACTACGGGTGCTTTTCCGGTGAGCTGCAGGGGGCTCACCCCGAAGTGAGCTCTCGCGTGGCGGGTAGCGGAAAGAAACCGAATGCGGTTACCGATGTCACCGACCGATTCGATGTTCCTGCTCGGCGAGTCCCGTGAGCATCCGATGCACGTCGGGGGACTGCTGCTGCTGCAGCCACCGGAGGGCGCCACCGATCAGGATGTTCGAGCTCTGTTCGTCGAGGCGTTGTCCCGCGACGACGATGTGGCGCCGCTGTGGCGCCGCCGCGCGGTGCGGTCGCTGTCCACGCTCTGGCAGTGGGCGTGGGAGGAGGATCCTCGCTTCGACCTCGACCACCACGTACGCTTCAACGCCCTGCCGCGACCGGGCGGTATCGACGAGCTGTGGGAGCTGGTGTCGCGCCTGCACAGCACCGTCCTGGACCGGTCCCGGCCCCTGTGGGAGATCTACCTGATCGAGGGGCTGGCCGACGGCAGGTACGCGATCTACGTCAAGATCCACCACGCCCTCGCCGACGGTGTCGGTGCGATGAAACTGCTGCGGCGTGTGCTCTCCACCGATCCGTGCGAGACCGGGATGCCGGCGCCGTGGGGCACCGTGGACCGTTCGGACCCGGCGAGGTCCGCGGTCGGTACCGCCATCGATCTGCCCGGCGCGATCGTCCGCGCGGTGCGCGCGACCGTCGCGGAGGCCGTCGGGCTCGTGCCGGCGCTGGTGGGAACCGTCGATCGGGCGCTGCACGACCGCGGTGGGTCGATGTCGCTGTCCGCGCCGAACAGCATGTTCAACGTGCCCATCGCGGGGGCACGCCGGTTCGCGGCCCGATCGTGGCCGCTCGAACGCGTGCAGATGGTCGCGAAGGCCGCCGAGGCCACCGTCAACGACGTGGTGCTCGCGATGTCGGCGGGCGCGCTGCGCACGTTCATGCTCGAACACGACGCCCTGCCCGACGATCCGCTCATCGCGATGGTCCCGGTGTCGCTGCGCAAGGACAAGGATCCGGGCGGCAACGACATCGGCGTCCTCATGTGCAATCTCGCGACCCACCTCGCGGACCCGCAGGCCCGCCTGGAGGCCGTTCGGGACTCGATGGCCGAGGGCAAGCAGTCGATGGAAGGGATGTCGACGGTGTCGCGGCTCGCGGCGAGTGCCCTGGGCATCGCGCCGCTCGCGGTGGGGGTGCTCACCGGGAACCGGGCGTTGCCGCGGCCACCGTTCAACGTGATCGTCTCGAACGTGCCCGGTCCCACGGATCCGTTGTACTGGAACGGTTGCCGCGTCGACGCCCTGTATCCGCTGTCGGTGCCGGTCGACGGGCAGGCGCTGAACATCACGTGCACGAGCACCGACGGCGAGATCGCGTTCGGTCTCACGTCGTGCGGGCGCAGCATCCGGCAGTTGCATCCACTGCTCGATCATCTCGGCGCGGAACTCGAGGCGCTCGAGGCTGCGTACGAGGTGGGGGCCCCGGCGTAGGCGGTGGTCGTCAGCCGTGGTCGATGTACGACTCGAGCTGGTCGCGCTCGGCCTGCAGTTCGTCGATGCGGCTCTTGACGATGTCGCCGATGCTGACGATGCCCGCGAGGTGCCCGTCCACGAGCACGGGCAGATGCCGGATCCGCCGCTCGGTCATGGTCTCGGCGAGACTGTCGACGCTGTCGCTCGGCAGGCACGTGTACATCGCCGTGGTCATCACGTCGGAGACGCGTGCATCGAGGACGCCGGGGCCGTGCACGTGGATCAGCCGGACCACGTCGCGTTCGGTGACGATGCCGATCGGGGCGGTGTCCTCGAGGACGACCAGGGCGCCCAAATTTCGGGTGGCCAGGACTTCGACGACCTCCCCGACTGTCGCGGTCGGGGGCACGGTCACGACGGCCCGGCCCTTGTTGCGCAGCACATCCGCGATTCGCATCCGGATCTCCGATCCATCCGCTCGTCCGTTATCCGCCCGCGTCCAGCACCGGCAGACATCGAGCGTATGCCAGGGTCGCGACCCGCCCCGGAGTCTTTACCGACTCGTGACCGATGCGCGGCTGCCTGCGCCGGTTTCGGCTTCGCTAGGCTCCTCGCCGTGACTCGATTCGATGCCGACGTCGTTGCTGCCGTGACCGGACACATGAACGACGACCATGCCGACGACAACCTGTTGATCGTCCGTGCCTTCGCGGAGCCCACCGCCACGGCGGCGCGCATGATCGGTCTCGACGCCGAGGCCGGGCAGTGGCAGCTGACCACCGGCGACGGCGACGAGCGGATCGTGCGGGTGCCGTGGCTCGAACCGGCCGGCGACCGGGCGGCGATCCGTGGCGCGGTGGTGGCGCTCTACCACGCGGCGTGCGAGCGACTCGGCGTCGCGCCCGCCGAGCACTGACTCGAACGCCCCGCCCGAGGGCGGTCAGTGCTCCTTCGGCGTGCGGTCGGCGAGATCCTGGAGGTGCGCTCCTTCGGTGACCTCGTGGCTGCTGCTGCCCCAGCCGACGTGCGATTCGGCGCGCATCCGATCCGACATGTGCGGGTAGTGCAGCTCGAACGCCGGACGCTCCGACCGGATGCGCGGCAGCTCGGTGAAGTTGTGCCGCGGCGGCGGGCAGGAGGTGGCCCACTCCAGCGAGTTGCCGTAACCCCACGGGTCGTCGACCGTGACGACCTGGCCGTACCGGTAGCTCCTGAAGACGTTCCACAGGAACGGCAGCGTCGACGCGCCGAGGATGAACGCGCCCACGGACGAGATGCTGTTCAGCGTGGTGAAGCCGTCGGTGGGCAGGTAGTCGGCGTAGCGACGCGGCATGCCCTCGTTGCCCAGCCAGTGCTGCACCAGGAAGGTGGTGTGGAAGCCGATGAACGTCAGCCAGAAGTGCCACCGTCCCAGGCGTTCGTCGAGCATGCGGCCGGTCATCTTCGGGAACCAGAAGTAGATGCCCGCGTAGGTGGCGAACACGATGGTGCCGAAGAGCACGTAGTGGAAGTGCGCGACCACGAAGTACGAGTCGTGCAGGTGGAAGTCCATCGGCGGGCTCGCGAGGATGATGCCGGTCAGGCCACCGAAGAGGAACGTGATGATGAAGCCGACCGAGAACAGCATCGGGGTCTCGAAAGTGAGCTGACCTTTCCACATCGTGCCGATCCAGTTGAAGAACTTCACGCCGGTCGGGACGGCGATGAGGAACGTCATGAACGAGAAGTACGGCAGCAGCACGGCGCCGGTGGCGTACATGTGGTGCGCCCACACCGCGATGGACAGGGCCGCGATCGCGATCGTCGCGTACACCAGACCCGAATACCCGAAGATCGGCTTACGGGAGAAGACCGGGAAGATCTCCGAGACGATGCCGAAGAACGGCAGCGCCACCACGTACACCTCGGGGTGCCCGAAGAACCAGAACAGGTGCTGCCACAGGATCACCCCGCCGGTGGCGGGGTCGTAGACGTTCCCGTTCAGCACCCGGTCGACGAACAGCCCCATGAACGCGGCGGTGAGCAGCGGGAACACCAGCAGGATCAGCACGCTGGTGATGAGGATGTTCCAGGTGAAGATCGGCATCCGGAACATGGTCATGCCGGGGGCCCGCAGGCACACGACCGTCGTGGTCATGTTCACGGCGCCGAGGATCGTGCCCAGACCCATGATGGCCAGACCCATCACCCACAGGTTCGCGCCGACGCCGGGCGTGTGCGTCACGTCGGACAGCGGGGTGTAGGAGGTCCAGCCGAAGTCGGGGGCGCCCCCCGGGGTGATGAACGACGAGACGACGATCAGCGCACCGAACAGGTACAGCCAGTAGCTCAGGGCGTTCAGACGCGGGAACGCGACGTCGGGGGCGCCGATCTGCAACGGCAGGATGTAGTTCGCGAAACCGAACACGATCGGCGTTGCGTACATCAGCAGCATCACGCCGCCGTGCACGGTGAACAACTGGTTGTACTGCTCGTTCGACAGGAACTGCATGCCCGGGACCGCGAGTTCGGCGCGCATCAGCATCGCCATCAGGCCGCCGGCCAGGAAGAACCCGAACGAAGTGACCATGTACATGATCCCGAGGTCCTTGGGATCGGTCGTGGTCATCAGCTTGTAGAGCACCGAGCCCTTGAGGTGATAACGCGCGGGCATGGGACGCGTCGCGCGGGGCGCGGGTGCGGTCACCACTGGATTCACGATGCCTCCGGTCCGCCGTCCGAGAACGGCCGAGTCGTGCACCACCGAGAGGTTCGGACGCGGGTACCGACACCCGGTACCGGACGACCGGCAGTTGGCTGGTCCGGGCCAGCCTAACCCCGTTCCGCCCGCGCTCGCGGGGCTTTCGGGGGGCGGGTCAGACCGTCGCGGCGCGGCGCACCGTCGCCAGGAACGCAGCCGCGGTCAGGAACAGTCCGGAGAACACGCGGTTGGTGATCGACTGCTGCCGCGGGGACCGCATCAGGGTGAGCACGCGCGCGGCCAGACCGGTGTAGCCGGTCATCACGACGACGTCGACGGCGACCATGGTCGCCGCGATCGCCAGATACTGCGGCAGCAGCGGCGCCGCCGGTTCCAGGAACTGCGGCAGCACCGCCAGCATGAAGACGACGGCCTTCGGATTCGAGGCGTTGACGAGGAAGCCCCGCAGCACCAGCGCCGGCGCGGACGCGCCCCGCGTCGGCGTCTCGGCCTCGGTTTCGGTGGGCCGGGCCCGCCACTGCCGGATCCCGAGATACACGAGATACGCGACGCCGAACCACTTGATGACGGTGAACGCGGTCGCGGACCGGGCCAGGACGGCGCCGACGCCCGCGGCGACCACCGCGATCTGCAGCAGCAGGCCGAGTTGCAGACCGAGGATGTTCCAGTAGCCGCGGCGCAGGCCGTGCGCGAGTCCCGAGGACATCGACGCGACGGCCCCGGCGCCGGGGGACAGGCTGATCACCCACGCCGCGCCGAGGAAGGCGAGCCACATCTGCCAGGTCATCGCACGATTCTAGGGCAGCGCAGATCTAGGGTGCGCCGCCGCCGATGATCGCGCGATAGGCCTCGACGCCGTCGGTGGGACGGCGGGCCAGCGTCGGATCGGTGCGGGCGTCGACGGTGTAGAGGCCGAACCGTGGTGTGTACGAACCCCATTCGTAGTTGTCGGTGAGCGACCAGTAGTTGTAGCCGAACACCGGTGCGCCGTCGTCGATCGCGCGGGCCACCGCGGCGACGTGCTCGCGCAGGTGGCGGGAGCGGGTCCAGCAGTCCGGACGCGGCGCCCCGTCGGCGGTGGGCATGCCGTTCTCGACGACGTACAGCGGCAGCCCCGGATACCGCCGGGTGTAGTCCATCAGCGCGTCGTGCAGCCCCTGCGGATGCGGGCGCACCGCTGCGAAGTCGTCGAACGCGGCGTGGATCGCGGTGAGATTGCCGGGCTCCACCCCGTAGTAGTAGTCGACCCCGACGAAGTCCAGGCGGTCGCGGACGCGGTCGAGGAACAACGTGTCCAGGTAGGACTGGGCGCCGGGGATGTACGCGACGTTCGAGGTGACCTTCGCGTCCGGATCGTGCCGGTGGATCAGCTCGTACGCACCGCGGTGCGCGGCGACGAGCCCGTCGAACATGCGGGGGACGTCGGTGGGGAACAACCCGCCGAGGGTGAGTTCCTGCCGCACGTAGATCGTCGGTTCGTTGACGGTGACCCACAGCGCCCCGGCGTTCGCGTACCGGGCGACCACCCGTTCGGCGTTGGCCAGCCAGGCCGTGACCGTGCCGGGATCGGCCCAGCCGCCGCGGTCGGCGATCCATCCGGGATACACCCAGTGGTCCAGGGTGATCATCGGCGTCATGCCGTGCTCCCGGATCGCGGCGACCACGTCGTCGTAGTACGCGAACTCCGTCTCGTCCCAGTGATCGGCCCGCGGTTGGACCCGGGCCCATTCGACGGAGAACCGGAACACGTCCACCCCGAGGTCGGCGGCGCGGGCAATGTCCTCGCGATAGCGGTGGCGGAAGTCGACGGCGGCACCGATCGGGTCGCGGGTGCGGCCCGAGGCCGAGTAGCGCGACCAGTTGCTGTCCGGCGACGAGCCCTCGGATTGGAAGCCCGACGAGGAGACTTCCCACAGAAACTCGGTCGGTGCCAACTCGGTCGGTGCCGCTGCGGCCGTTGTGGGCAGGATCGACGCGGTGAGGATCAGCGCCACCGCGACGACCGCCGCCCGCACCCGGTTCACCCGAACCCCGCTGCCGATCCGGACTGCGCTGCGACGGCGGACGCGATCGGGGTCCACTGTTCGGCCAGGACCCGGCGCCCGACGAACAGCCCGATGTGCCCGTCCTCGACGGTGTGCAGGGAGATCCGTTCGGGTGCGGTGCCCACGAGCGCGGCCAGGGCGTGCACCTGTGCGGGCGGGGCCAGCAGGTCGCCGGTTCCGGCGAGCAGGATCAGGGGACAGTCGATCTCGGCGAGGTCGACGCGCCGCCCGCCGATCACCAGCTCTCCCCGGACCAGTTCGTTGCCCACCACGAGGTGCTCGACGATCCAGTCCCGGAACGCGGCGGGGATCGGCTGGCGCCACACGAACCAGCGGCGCTGCTCGGTGATCCGCGCGATCACCTCGGGATCGTCGAGCCCGGCGAGCAGATCCATCGCCCGCTGCACCTCGCCGACGGGGTCGGTGAGATGGACGCCGAGCAGGTGCCCGGTGTCGTAGACCAGGGCCGCCGCAGCGGCGCCCGCCCTGCGGGGCAGGTGGCCGAGCAGGCCGAGTCCCGGACGATCGGCGTGGAAGTCGATCGGTGCCCCCGCGACGGTCAGCGTGTGCACCTCGTCGGGGTGCAGCGCCGCGTACACGGCGCCGAGCCACCCGCCCTGGCTGTCACCGATGAGATTGACCCGTCCGCCGAGATGGGCCACCGCCTCGGCGACCACGGCGAGATGTTCGTCGATCGAGTCGCCGTCGGTCTCGGCCGTCGCGGGCAGCCAGTCCAGGCAGTACAGCCGCGTCAGTCCGCCGGCGTGCAGCGCCGCGATCTGGCTGCGTTCGGTGGAGTGGTCGACGATGCACGAATCGGTGCCGGCCTGCGGTGGCAGGAGCAGGGTGGGCACGGTCCCGGCCGTCGACGGTGATGCGACGGTGCAGTCCCGCAGCCGCGCGAGCGGCCACTGCAGGGCCACGGGCCAGGGGTGGGCCCAGCCGGGCCGGTCGCGGTCGGTGAGGACGTTCACGAACGCGGTGGCGTCGTCGACGAGGTCGAGCGGACCGGCACCGCGCCGGGCCAGACCGAGCAGATAGGCGCTCCAACCGGCGATCGCCGCGGCCCCGATGCGGAACGGGGCCGCGGCGATCGCGGCGGGTGATACGGCGTCCATGCCGCGCACCCTAAGCCTGCGGCTCGGTAGCCGGTGCGCGTTTCCCGTCCTTCGATGCGAGGACGGTGCGCACGGGCCTCACTTGAGGAGGTCGCGGGCGGTGGTGGCGGTGGTGGCGGTCAGTTCGCGAGCGAACGAGACCTGTGCCTTCGCGAGGTCGGCGACCCACTCGATCGGGGTGGCCTCGGCGAACTTCTCCTGCAGGTCGAGAAGGCTGAAGACGGTCTTCTCGTAGGTGTCGACGGCCAGGTTGCCGCTCTGCTTGGCGGCGTCGACGATCTTGCCGTTGAAGTCGTTCACGCGGGCGGCGGTGTCGTCGACGGCCTTGCTCAGCTCCTCCGTGGCGCGGGTGGCGGCCTGGGTGGCGGAGGCGGCGACCTTCTGCGCGGCGTCGGTCGCGTCGGTGGCGGCCTTGGAGGCGGCGTCGGTGGCGACCTTGGCGGCGTTGGTGGTCTTGGGGGAGGTCATAACGAGTCCTTCTGTCGGTGGTGGAAGCGCCTCGAACGACGCTGTTAGCAAGTTAGCACGGTGATTGCTAACGCGCTACCCGAGCGTCATCCGAAGACGTAGGTGCCCGGTGCGTCGCACAGCGCCGGATGTGCAGTGCTGCCCATCGACGGCGGTGCGACCAGCGCGCCGGCCCGCGAACCGGACCATGCCGCCCAGTCCTCCCACCACGACGTCGTGCTCCGGGTGGCTCGCTCCTTCCAGTCCTGCGCCGAATTCGGCAGAGCGGCAGGGGTTTCCGCGTCGGGTGCGCCGACCGCCTCGAACCAGCACTTCGGCCCCGGCGGATTCACCGCTCCCGCAATGTGACCGCCGTTGGACAGCACGAACCGGACGGAGCCGCCGAGCAGCCGCACCGACTCGTACGACGACGTCCACGGCACGATGTGGTCGTTGATCGCACCGACGATGTACGTGTCGCACCGGATGTCGCCCAGATCCAGTGTCTTGCCGGCGAGTTCGTACACGCCTTCGGCGAGTTCGTTGCGTCCGTAGAGGGTTCGCAGGTAGTGCGAGTGCATGGCCGCGGGCATGCGGGTGCTGTCCTCGTTCCAGGCGAGGATGTCGAAGGCCGTCGGCTTCTCACCCTTCATCCACCGCGATACCCAGTACGAGAAGATCAGATCCTTGGCCCGGATCATGTCGAAGCTGCCGGACATCTCGTGGCCGGACAGGAAGCCCTGGGCGCGCATCCGGAACTCGACGTTGTCGAGGGTGGCCGGATCGGTCAGCAATCCGAGCTCGCCGACGTCGCGGTAGTCGAGCAGGGTGTTGAGCATGGTCAGCGCGCAGATGCGGCGGTCGCCCTCGGCCGCCAGCCGGGCGGCGGCCATCGCGGCCATCGCGCCACCGAGGCAGATGGAGAGCACCTCGATGCGGGACGATCCCGTGATCTCCTCGACCACGTCCAGCGCCGACGCGATGCCCTGGGCGTAGTAGTCGCTCATGGTCACGTCGTGCATGGACTCGTCGGGATTGCGGTACGAGATCATGAACACGGTGCGGTTGTGGCGGATGGCCCACTCGACCAGGCTGCGCTCGGGCGCGAGATCGAGGATGTAGTACTTGTTGATCCACGGCGGCGCCGCCAGGATCGGGATCTCGTGCACCTGCTCGGTCTGCGGCGCGTACTGGATCAGCTCGATCAGATCGTTGCGGTAGACGACCTTGCCGGGCGTCGCCGCGAGATTCTCGCCGACCTTGAAGGCGTCGACGTCGACCTTCAGCGGCCGGCCGCCCCGGTTGGTCAGGTCGTCGAGGGCGTACCGGGCGCCGCGCAGCAGGCTCGCGCCGCCGGTCTCGAGCGCGCGGGTCAGCACCGCGGGGTTGAACAGGAAGTTCGACGGTGCGAGGACGTCGAACATCAGGTTCGCGAACTGACGGGCCTTGCCGTCCTGCAGCGGGTCACCGGCGCCGGCTTCGGTGAGCTCGAGCGCGTACTCGCGGGTGGCCAGGTAGCTCTGCAGCAGCGAGAAGTAGGCGGGGTTCTCTTTCCACGCGGCGTTGCTGAACCGCCCGTCCCGGGGATCGACGGGCAGCGGCGGCTGCGGGTCGGCCTCGTTGAACACGCGGGTGGCGGCGGCGGGGATCTTGGCCAGGCGCGTGGTGTATCCGGTGGTCGCCGAGGCGACCTTCTGCGGATTGCGGACGGCGCGTCCGGCCACGGACGCGACGGCGGGTGCCCAGCCGATCGGATCGAGGCTGGACTTCAACTTCTTGTGCACATGGTCGAGCACGGGCTCACCTCAGGTCATGGTTGGGGGATGCCCGAGGGTGACACGGACCGCAGAGGCGCGCACCTTACTTCGAGGTACATGGTCACTGCAGGTAGTGACGCGGCGCACGGGCACTCGCCCGACCTGCGAGGTGCTGTGACGCACTCGTAGAACTTGTTTCAGATGTGAATCACGTCACGCTGTCGGGGATTCGTCCGACTCGTCCCGAATGCCCCGTCTCCGTTTGGCGACGGTCACCTCCCGGAACGCCTCGTACATCTCCTCCAGCGACCGGCGCTGCGGGTTGGTCAGATCCGGATCCTCCCGGATCGCTTGCAGCACTGCGGATTCCTTGGCCGCGGCGGGGGAGGCGACCTGGGCCGTCAGGGTGTCCGCCGACAGGTGCAGCTGCTCGGCGATGGCATTGAGCACCCGATCGCTCGGCGCCCGCAGATTCCGCTCGATCTGCGACAGATACGGGTTCGAGATTCCCACCATCGCGGCCAGCTGCCGCATCGGCAGTGCGGCGAGCTCGCGCTGGCGGCGAATCAGCTCACCCAGGGTGGCAGGGTGCGATGCGTCGTCGTCCATGCCGCCCAGCATAGGACCGCCGCAGCCCGGAATCGGTGCCGCCGGGGCAGGGACGCCGCGCCGCCGGGCGACCGGCCGACAACTCGTTTGCGTGTATCGCGGATAATGGAACAGATCCCTGTTCTACGAGAGAGGACACCTCATGCTTGCCCGCACCGACCTGCGCGGTCGTACCCCCACCACTGCGGAGCTGAGGGGCGCCCTGCCCCGAGGCGGAGTGGATGTGGACGCGGTGCTGCATCACGTCCGTCCCGTCGTCGACGACATCCGCGACCGCGGAGCCGTCGCCGCCCTCGACTACAGCGAGAAGTTCGACGGCGTGCGCCCCGCGCAGGTACGCGTACCGCAGGCCGCGATCGACCGGGCGCTCGCCGAACTGGACCCCGCCGTGCGCGCGGCCCTCGAGGTCGCCATCACCCGCACCCGCCTCGTCCACGCCGATCAGCGCCGCACCGACACCGTCACCGAGGTCGTGCCCGGGGGCACCGTCACCGAACGCTGGGTGCCGGTCGAGCGCGTCGGCCTGTACGTGCCCGGCGGCAACGCCGTCTACCCGTCGTCCGTCGTGATGAACGTCGTCCCGGCCCAGGCCGCCGGCGTCGAATCGCTCGTCATCGCCTCGCCGCCGCAGAAGGACTTCGACGGTCTGCCGCACCCGACCATCCTCGCCGCGGCCGCGCTGCTCGGCGTCGACGAGGTGTGGGCCGTCGGCGGCGCCCAGGCCGTCGCGCTGCTCAGCTACGGCGGCACCGACGTCGACGACGCCGCGACCGAGCTCGCCCCCGTCGACATGATCACCGGCCCCGGCAACATCTACGTCACCGCCGCCAAGCGGCTGTGCCGCGCCGTCGTCGGAATCGACGCCGAGGCCGGGCCCACCGAGATCGCGATCCTCGCCGACCACACCGCCGACGCCGTGCACGTGGCCGCCGACCTGATCAGCCAGGCCGAACACGACGTGATGGCCGCCTCGGTCCTGGTCACCACCAGCACCGACCTGGCCGACGCCGTCGACGCCGCCCTCGCCGCGCAGCTCGAGATCACCAAGCACCGCGAACGTGTGACGACCGCGCTGTCCGGCAGCCAGTCCGGCATCGTCCTGGTCGACGATCTCGAGCAGGGCCTGCAGGTCGTCAACGCCTACGCCGCCGAGCACCTCGAGATCCAGACCGAGAACGCCTCCGAGGTGGCCGCGCGGGTCCGTGCCGCCGGCGCGATCTTCGTGGGGCCGTGGGCGCCGGTCAGCCTCGGCGACTACTGCGCCGGCTCGAACCACGTGCTGCCCACCGCCGGCTGCGCGCGGCACCAGTCCGGGCTGAGCGTGCAGACCTTCCTGCGCGGCATCCATGTCGTCGACTACAGCCGCGAAGCGCTGCAGGACGTCGCCGGGCACGTCATCACCCTCGCGAACGCCGAGGACCTGCCCGCCCACGGTGAGGCCGTGCGTCTGCGTTTCGAGGCTCTGCGATGAGCGGCGCACAGACCGGGACCGTGCCCGGCAGCCGCATCACCATCGACGACCTGCCCCTGCGCGAGAACCTGCGCGGCAAATCCGCCTACGGCGCACCGCAGTTGACGGTGCCGGTGCAGCTGAACACCAACGAGAACCCGCACCCGCCGACGCAGGCGCTCGTCGACGACGTCGCCGAGGCCGTGCGTGAGGCGGCGCGTGAGCTGCACCGCTACCCGGACCGCGACGCCGTGGCCCTGCGCACCGACCTCGCTGCCTACCTGACCCGGCAGACCGGTGTCGCAGTGGGTGTCGAAAACCTGTGGGCGGCGAACGGATCCAACGAGATCCTGCAGCAGATCCTGCAGGCGTTCGGTGGGCCGGGCCGTAGTGCGATGGGCTTCGTGCCGTCGTACTCGATGCACCCGATCATCTCCGACGGCACCCAGACCGAGTGGCTGGCGACCTACCGGCGCGACGATTTCACCCTCGACATCGAGGCCTCCGTCGCGGCGATCCGGGACCGTAAGCCCGACGTCGTGTTCGTCACCAGCCCGAACAACCCCACCGGGCACAGCATCCCGCTCGACCAGTTGCGGGTGATCGTCGAGGCCGCACCGGGCATCGTCATCGTCGACGAGGCGTACGCAGAGTTCTCCGCGGTGCCGAGCGCGCTCGCGCTGATCGACGAGTATCCGGCGAAGGTCATCGTCTCGCGCACCATGAGCAAGGCGTTCGCGTTCGCCGGGGGTCGCCTCGGCTACCTCGCCGCGGCGCCCGCCGTCGTCGAGGCACTGCTGCTGGTGCGACTGCCGTACCACCTGTCGGTGATCACCCAGGCCGCCGCCCGGGCGGCGCTGCGGCACGCCGAGGAGACGCTCGGGTCGGTCGCGGCACTGACCGCCGAGCGCATCCGCGTCGCCGCGGAACTGGCGCGCCTCGGCTACGAGGTGATCCCGTCGGACGCCAACTTCATCCTGTTCGGCCGGTTCGCGGACGCCCCCGCCACCTGGCAGCGCTACCTCGACGAAGGCGTGCTCATCCGGGACGTCGGCATCCCCGGCTACCTGCGCACCACCATCGGGTTGGCACACGAGAACGACGAATTGTTGCGCGTGAGTGAGCAACTCGCCGCAACGGAAATCGAGGGAACCCGATGAGCGACCGGATCGCGAAGGTCGAACGCACGACCAAGGAGTCGAGCATCAGCGTCGAGATCAATCTCGACGGCACCGGCCGCACCGACATCTCGACGGGTATCCCGTTCTACGACCACATGCTCACCGCGCTCGGCCAGCACGGTTCCTTCGACCTGACCGTCCACGCGAAGGGCGACGTCGAGATCGAGGCGCACCACACCGTCGAGGACACCGCGATCGTGCTCGGCCAGGCGTTCAACCAGGCCCTCGGCGACAAGCGCGGCATCCGCCGCTTCGGTGACTGCTTCATCCCCATGGACGAGACCCTCGCGCACGCCTCGGTGGACGTGTCGGGACGGCCGTACTGCGTGCACACCGGGGAACCGGACTACATGGTGCACTCGGTGATCGGCGGCTACCCGGGCGTGCCCTACGCCACGGTGATCAACAAGCACGTGTTCGAGTCGTTCGCGTTCCACGCCCGTATCGCGCTGCACGTGCGCGTGCTGTACGGCCGCGACCAGCACCACATCACCGAGGCCGAGTTCAAAGCGGTGGCGCGGGCGCTGCGCGAGGCCGTCGAACCGGACCCGCGGGTCAGCGGCATCCCGTCGACCAAGGGCAGCCTGTAGCCGATGGATGTCCTGTTGACCTACGGCTGCTTCCTGGTCGCAGGGCTGGCCGCCGGGGGAACGTGGTCGGCATGGAAAGCCGGCAACCAGCTGTTCGCCGGGGTGCTGCTGGCCCTGACGTTGCTCGCCGCGATCGCCGGGATCCTGAGGTTGCTGTGACGGCTGCGCCGGGCCTGCTCGGCATCCGTGGCCTTCTCGCGTCCTGGGCTCTCGCGGCCGCCGCGTTCGGCGGATTCTCGTTGCTGTTGCCCGTCGTCCCGTGGGCGATCGCGCAGGCGGGAGGCAGCGACACGCTCGCCGGATCGGTGACGACGGTGTTCATGGCGACCACGGTGCTCACCCAGCTGGCCATGCCGAAGCTGATGCGCGCCCGGGGACATCGGCAACTGCTGATCGCCGGGTGCCTGCTGCTCGGTCTGCCGTCGCTGGGGCTGCTCGCCTCGACCGCGCCGCCGGTGGTGCTGGGCATCTCGGCGGTGCGCGGCATCGGCTTCGGCATGATCACCGTGGCCGCGGCCGCGCTGGTCGCGGAACTGACCCCGGCCCGGCAGTTGGGCCGCGCCACCGGCGCCCTCGGCATCGCGATCGCCGCGTCGCAGATGATCGGTCTGCCGCTGGGCCTGTTCCTGGCCGAAAGGTTCTCGACCGCACCGGTGTTCGTGCTCGGTGCGCTCGTGCCCACACTCGGGCTCGTGGCCGCCGCACGGTTGCCGCGGGTCCGACCCGCCGCCGGCGCCACGCACGGCCGGCCTCCGCTGCTCGCACTGTTGCTGCCGACCGTGGCGATCGGTGCCGGCGCCATCGCCTACGGCGGCCTGACGTCGCTGCTGCAGATCGCGGCGGTGGGCCTGCCGGTGCCGATCGCCCTCGCCACGCTGAGCGCGTCCACGCTCGTCGGGCGGTTCGGCGCGGGATCGCTGGCCGACCGGATCGGTGCGGGCCGGTTGCTGCCGATCGGCTTGGCGCTCGCCGCGATCGCGATGGTGCCGTTCGCGCTCGTCGCCGACGACCGCGCCGGCGCGCCTGCGCTGATCGGCGCGGCGGCATGCTTCGGTCTCGGCTTCGGCATCGTGCAGAACGAGGCGCTGCTCGTCGCGTTCCGTCGCGCCGGCCCAAGCCACATCGGATCCGCGAGTGCCGCCTGGAACATCGGCTTCGACGCCGGTGCTGGCATCGGCGCGTTTCTGCTCGGCGCACTCGCGACCGCCGCGGGGTACCCGGCGGCCTTCGCGATCGCCGCGGTGCTCGTTCCGGTCCTTCCCCTCCTGGCCCGCCTTGCCGGGCCGTCCGACCCGAAACCACGACCCATAGAATCGAACCCATGAGCGCAAAGAACGTCGCCCTTCTCGACTACGGTTCCGGCAACCTGCATTCGGCTGCCCGGGCACTGGCCCGCACCGGAGCGAACGTCGAAGTCACCGCGGACCCGAAGGTCGCGCTCAACGCGGACGGCCTCGTCGTCCCTGGCGTCGGCGCGTTCGACGCGTGCATGAAGGGCCTGCGGGCCGTCGGGGGCGAGAAGCTCATCGGAACCCGCCTGGCCGGAGGCCGGCCGGTCCTCGGCATCTGCGTGGGCATGCAGGTCCTGTTCGAGAAGGGTGTCGAGCACGGCGTCGAGACCGAGGGCTGCGGCGAATGGCCGGGAACGGTCGCCCGCCTCGACGCCCCGGTGCTGCCGCACATGGGCTGGAACACCGTCGAAGCCCCCGCCGACTCGGTGCTGTTCGCCGGCCTCGACGCCGACACCCGATTCTACTTCGTGCACTCCTACGCCGCGCAGGTGTGGGAACTGCCCGAACCCGAACGCATCGCCCCGCCGAAGCTCACGTGGGCCGAGCACGGCGTCAGGTTCCTCGCCGCCGTGGAGAACGGCCCGCTGTCGGCGACGCAGTTCCACCCGGAGAAGTCCGGAGACGCCGGCGCGGCATTGCTGCGCAACTGGGTCGGCAGCCTGTGACCGGCGCCGGCGGCCGAGGCGACGATCCACGCAAGGATCTGCCGCTGGGGAAGCTGGCGCTCGCGGTCGTCGGTTCGGCAACCGCGGTGCTCGCGCTCGTCACCGTGCTGATGATCGTGCTGCAGCCGGGTCCGGTCGTCGGGCTGATCATCGTCCTCGTCGGCATCGCCGGCGCCATCGCCGCGATGGGTGTCGTTTCGACGCGGATGACGCGCCGGGCCTACGGGCGCGGGGACGATCGCAGCTAGCCGGACCACGCCGCGGGGTGGTTCACGGACGCGACAGGCGGGCCGGATCCAGATCGAGGCGACGCAGCAACTGGGCGTTGAGCGCGACCACGATGGTGGACACCGACATGAGGATCGCGGCCACCGCGGGGGAGATCGCCACCCCGGCGAAGGCCAGCACGCCGGCGGCGAGCGGCACCGCGACGATGTTGTAGCCGGTGGCCCACACCAGGTTCTGCCACATCTTCCGATAGCCGGCACGCGACAGTTCGATGATCGACAGCACCGCCCGCGGATCGTCCGCAGCCAGCACGACCCCCGCGGATTCGATCGCGACGTCGGTGCCCGCGCCGATCGCGACACCGACGTCCGCGCGAGCGAGGGCGGGTGCGTCGTTGACGCCGTCGCCGACCATCGCGACCCGGTGGCCGCGCTGCTGCAGTTCGGTGACCTTCGCGTCCTTGTGCTCCGGTAGCACCTCGGCGAACACCTCGTCGATGTCCAGGTCGGCGGCGACGGCATCGGCGACCTGCTGTGCATCGCCGGTGATCATCGCGACCCGCACCCCGCGGGCGTGCAGGGCCTCGATCGCCCGGCGTGACTCGTCGCGCACCGCGTCCTCAAGCGTGACCGCGCCGAGCACCTGCGCGCCGCGCGCGACGTGCAGCACCGAGGCGCCGCGCTGCACCCATCCGCCGGTGACGGCGGCAACCTCGTCGGGCACCGAGAGCTGCAGGTCGCGCAGCATCGCCGGTCCACCGACCGTCGCCTCCACACCGTCGACGACGGCGCTCACTCCGCGGCCGGGCAGCGACCGGAAGTCGGTGGCGGTGACCCGCGCGTCGTGGGGCACACGGTCCTCCGCCGCCGCGACGACGGCCCGCGCGACCGGGTGTTCGCTGTCGGCCTCGACCGCGGCGGCCACGGCGAGCAGCTCCTCGTCCGTGACACCCGTGGCGGGCGCGATGCCGGTCACCTGATGGCGACCCTGGGTGAGGGTGCCGGTCTTGTCGAACAGCACCACATCGACGGTGCGCATGCGTTCGAGCGCCAGGCGGTCCTTCACCAGAACCCCTGCCCGCGCGGCGCGTTCGGTGGAGATCGCGATCACGAGCGGGATCGCCAGACCCAGGGCATGGGGGCAGGCGATGACGAGCACGGTGACGGTGCGCACCACCGCCTCGTCGAGGTTGCCGAGCAGCGTCCACACCGCGAAGGTGAGCGCGCCGGTGACCGCGGCGAAGTAGAACAGGAACGCCGCGGCCTTGTCGGCCAGGGCCTGCGCGCGGGACGACGAGGCCTGTGCGTCGGCGACCATCCGCTGGATACCCGCCAGAGCGGTGTCCTCGCCGACTGCGGTGACACGTACCCGCAGGGAGCTGTCGGTGGCGACGGTGCCGGCGACGACGGTGTCGCCGACCTGCCGGACGACGGGTTTGGATTCGCCGCTGATCATCGATTCGTCGACCTCGGCGCGGCCGTCGGCGATGTTGCCGTCCGCCGGCACTCGCGCTCCGGCCCGCACGAGAACCAGGTCGCCGACCGTCAATTCGTCCAGCGGCACCTCGCGGGTGCCATCGTCGGTGATCTTCTCGGCGGTGTCCGGCAGCATCGCGGCGAGCGCCTCGAGTGCGCCGGACGCCGAACCCAGCGCGCGCATCTCGAGCCAGTGGCCGAGCAGCATGATGACGATCAGCAGCGCCAGCTCCCACCAGAAGTCGAGGTCGAAGCCGCCCAGGCCGAGCGTGGTGACCCACGAGGCGACGAACGCGACGCTGATCGCCATCCCGATCAGCAGCATCATCCCCGGCCGCCGGGACCGCAGCTCGGCCCAGCCGCCGGTGAGGAACGGCATGCCGCCGTAGACGAAGATCACCGTGCCCAGCACGGGCGGAATCCACGCGACCCAGGGGGCGTGCGGGAGGGTGTAGCCGAACAGTTCGGCGACCATGTGGCTGAACGCGACGACCGGCACCGACAACACGAGGCTGATCCGGAATCGTCGCCGGAACATCTCCCCGTGGGCTCCGTGTCCCGTGTGCCGATCGTGACCGCCGTGTGCGGCGTCGGCGGTGTGCGCGTCGTGACCGGCATGTGGATCCGGGCGCAGTGTCGTCTTCGTGGCGCCGGGTTCGATCTCGGGCTGGTGGTTGTGCATGGGCACCTCTCCGGGCTGGACGAAGGTGGACCTCTTGCTGGTCTTGTACCCGCATGGGGGTTTGCCACAACCGACGGTATACCCCCAGGGGGTATGTGGCAAGGGTGATGATCGACGGCTCCCACGACCCCGCCCGACACCCGCCGACCCAGCAGACAGCCGCGCGCGGCATGCAGCGCGCCGCTGTCTCCTCGGTCGGCGACTGCATCGAGGCGCCCGCGCCGGCGTTTCAGTTGCATCGGTAACGAATCATTTACCTGACGGTGAGGAGCCGTCATCTTCGTCCCGTTCGATGATCCCTGTGACTGATTCGAACGTTTCGACCGTTTCCGGCGACCCCGTTCTCATCGACGGGTACATCCCGCAGATCGACCTGTCCCGGGCGTTGACCGGAGATTCGCAGGCGCGCGCGGCCGTCGGACGTGCCCTCGACAAGGCTTGCAGCACTTCGGGATTCTTCGTGATCGCCGGCCACGGCATCGACCGGGCGCTCATCGATCGGGTGCTGAGCGTGACCCGCGACTTCTTCCACGTGCCGCTCGAGGAGCGCCGGCACCTCGCCGCGCCGCCCGGTGACGTCACGCTGCGGGGGCTGCGCCTGTTCCACGAGGGCCGGGCCAGCACCCCGGGCCGCGACGGGGCCAGCGCCGATGGTTTCGCGACCCGCCTGGACTCGCCGCCCGACCTGTGCGAGCTGTTCACCATGAACCGCGCCGGTGAACCCGGAGTGGCCGATCCCGCCGAACTCGCCGAGGGATACGAGGTGTGGTCGCGTCCCAACCGCTGGCCCGACCTGCCCGGTCTCGAGGACTTCCGGCCCAGCTGGCTCGCGTACTACGCCGAGCTCGAACACCTGGCCCTCGAGGTGATGCGGTTCTTCGCGCTCGGACTCGACCTCGACGAACACTTCTTCGACGGCATGTTCGACAACCACCTGACCAACCTCTGTGCGAACTACTACCCGCCCATCACCACACCGCCGGCCGAGGGCCAGTACCGCAAGTTCCCGCACACCGATTCCGGCACGCTGACGATCCTGTACCAGGACGAGGAGGGCGGCCTGCAGGTCGTCGACCGGTCGACCGGGGAATGGGTCGACGTGCCGTTCGTCGAGAACTCCTTCGTCGTCAACATCGGTGACCTCATGGCGATCTGGACCAACGACCGCTGGGTCTCCACCCGCCACCGCATCCTCACCCCGCCGCAAGAGAAGTGGGAGCGCGAGCGCGTCTCGATGCCGTTCTTCCACACCCCGAACTGGTCCACGATCATCGAGTGCCTGCCGTCGTGCACCGACGCCGACACTCCGATCGCCCACGAGGCCGTGCATTCCGGCGAATACCTCGAATACAAGGTCGTCGGACTCACCGCCTGATCGGTGACGCAACCCGGCCGCACGCACTCCCCAGGAGAATCATTTTGACGACCATGCACCGACGTGCCTTCCTCGCCCGCTCGCTGGGCGGCCTCGTGCTGCTCGGCGGAGGATCCGCCCTGCTCGCCGCCTGTTCCGGCAGCGACGGCGAATCCACCGGAGGCTCCGACGGCCCGCGCTCGCTGACGTTCCGCCTGTCGTACACCCACGGCGTCTCGTTCGCCGGCACCTACCTGGCGATCGCCGACGGGTTCTACGCCGCACAGGGTTTCGACACCGTGGAGCTCGTCGAGGGCGGACCCACCGCGACCCCGACACCTATCGACGTGGCGGTCGGCAAGGCGCTGATCGGGGTGGCGTCGTCCCCCGACCAGGTCGCGACCGCGCGCCTCAACGGCGGCGCCGGGGTCAAGATTGTCGGTGCGCTGTACCAGAAGAATCCCTACTGCGTCACGTCCCTCGCCTCCTCGCCGATCCGGACCCCGCAGGACATGGTCGGCAAGACCATCGGTGTCCAGGCGGTCAACGAAACCGTCTGGGCCGCATTCCTCGCCGGCGCCGGCGTCGACCCGGCCTCCGTCCGGACCGTTCCCGTCCAGTTCGATCCCACCCCGCTGACCGCGGGCGAGGTGGACGGC
Source organism: Rhodococcus sp. HM1 (assembly GCF_023218075.1). Classification (GTDB taxonomy): domain Bacteria; phylum Actinomycetota; class Actinomycetes; order Mycobacteriales; family Mycobacteriaceae; genus Rhodococcus. Next base: position 50,308 of record NZ_JALPTB010000029.1, read on the forward strand.
TGGTTCTCGTTCGTGACCAACGAACCGGTGACCCTCGCCGCGGCCGGGCATGCCGTCACGACGCTGCTGCTCGCCGACCACGGCTACCCCCTCGTCGCGCAGGTCTACGTCGCGGACGAGTCGTCGCTCGCGGGGGATCGGCGCGCGGACGTGCTCGCCTGCCTGACCGCCGAGATCGAGGGCTGGATCGCCGCGATCAAGGATCCCGACCGGGCAGCGACCATCGCGATCGAGCAGTACGCACCGGACCTGGGTCTCGACGCCGCCGTGCAGAGCGAGATCGCCCGCGTCCAGACCGGGCTCGTCGTCACCGACGACACCCGCCGGTCCGGGATCATGACGGTCACCGACGAACTCGTCGCGCAGAACATCGCCACCCTCGCCGACTCCGGCCTCGACATCACCGCCGAGGACCTGTTCGATCTGTCGCTGCTCGCCGAGATCTACGAGACGCGACCCGAACTGGCGACGGCGCTCGCCGACGTCGCCGGATGAGTACCGCCACCGCCGCCCGGCCCGTCACCGAAACCTCGGCGGCCGTCCCGGCGCGTCGGAGCAGGACGTTCCGGGTCGACCGCAGGTTGATCTCGGGCACAGTGGGATTCGCTGTTCTCCTGCTGGTGTGGACGGGTCTGGCGCTGCTGCGCCCGGCGCTGTTTCCCACGCCGGCAGCGGTTCTCGGCGCGTTCGTCGACGACCGCGCGCTGATCGCGGCCAACACCGCGGCGACCGTGCGGATCGCGGCGGCCGGTTGGCTGGCCGGCAACGTCGTCGCGCTCGCCGCGGCCGGACTGGTCGTGCTGGTGCCCCGGCTGGAATCGTTCGTGCTGCGGATCGCCGCGATCGTCTCGTTCCTGCCCGTCCTGGCGATCGGGCCCGTGCTGTACGTGCTGCTCGACGGGGACGCCCCGAAGATCGTGGTCGCGTCCCTCGGGGTGGTGCTCACCACCGTGGTGGGGGCGCTCGTCGGCCTGCGATCGGTGAGCCCGGCCGTGCTCGACGTCGTGCGCGCGGCCGGCGGCGGTTGCGGCGCGCAACTGCGTTTCGCGCGCCTGCGGGCGAGCCTTCCGAGTGTGCTGGCGAGCCTGCGCATCGCCGGACCCGCCGCCGTGCTCGGCGCCATCATCGGTGAATATCTGGGTGGCTCCGACGGTCTCGGTCCCGCCATGATGACGGCCCAGCAGCAACTGCAGGTGCCCCGCACGTGGGCGCTCGCGCTCGCGGCGACCGCCGTCGCGGGCATCGCCTACGCGCTTCCCGCGCTGGTGAACCGCGTGACGTCGCCGTGGACGCGCACGGTCTCCGCGTCCTCGGTGACGGTCGGGTCCACCGGCGCCGCCGGGCACCGTGTCGGGCTGCTCGGACTCGCCGGGGGGTTCGTGGCCTCGGTGGTTGTCATGATCGCGGCGTGGTGGGCGGCCGTCGAACTGTTCGACCTCAGCTCGTTCGTCGCCAAGACCCCCGACGACGTCGTCCGCTACCTGCTCACCGGCGACGACGCGGCCGCGCACCGGGCCGAGGTGTTCGGCGCGCTGGGCCAGACACTGTCGTCGGCCGCCGTCGGCTACCTCGCGGGAACCGCGGTGGCCTTGGTGCTCGTGACCGCGTTCGTGCGCTTCCCGGCGCTCGAGTACGTGATGATGCCGCCGGCGATCGTCCTGCAATCGGTGCCGCTGGGCGTGTTCACCCCCGTCTTCATGATCATCTTCGGTCGGGGGCTGTTCACCGCCGCCTTCATCTGTGCTGCCGTCACCTTCTTCCCGACACTCGTGATGACACTCGCCGCCGTGCGGGCCGTGCCCAGCAGCATCACCGACGTGTTCGCGGTATCCGGAGCAAGCGCCCTGCGCACCTTCGTCGGTGCACAGCTGCCCGCCGCGCTGCCCGCGCTGCTGGCCGCCGCCCGTATCGCCGTGCCCGCCGCGGTCGTCGGCGCGTTGCTGGTGGAGTGGCTCGCCACCGGGACGGGCATCGGGTACCTCATGCTCCGCGCGACCACGACCTTCTCGTACGACCAGTTGTGGGCCGCCGTCGTGGTGTGTACGGGCACGATGATCGTCGCCTACACGATCGTCTCGGCACTCGAGTCGACGGTGTTCGCGCGGATGGGGGAGTGACGGAATCGCCGCGCATCCTCGGGCGGCGCAGAGCCGCCGAGCGAACAGACAGGAGCGCGCTGCCCGCCGCGCGCGGCTGTCTTCTGGATCTGCGGCAGGGTCGACCGCGGCACGTTTTCCGGGTCGAGGGCGCCAGGCACTATTGTGGGCGCAGTGAGCCTGGTCCTTTTGCCTGCAGTCGACGTCGTCAACGGTGAAGCAGTTCGCCTCGTTCAGGGAGAGGCGGGTAGCGAAACCAGCTACGGCTCGCCGCGTGACGCCGCCCTCGAATGGCAGAACGCCGGAGCCGAGTGGGTGCATCTCGTCGACCTCGACGCCGCCTTCGGTCGCGGCGACAACCGGGACCTCCTCGCCGGTGTGATCGGTGAGCTCGACGTCAAGGTCGAGCTGTCCGGTGGCATCCGCGACGACGAGACGCTCGCCGCGGCCCTCGCGACCGGCTGCGCCCGCGTGAACATCGGTACCGCAGCCATCGAGAACCCGGAATGGTGTGCCCGCGCCATCGCCGAGTATGGCGACCGCATCGCCGTCGGTCTCGACGTCAAGCTCATCGACGGCAATTGGCGCCTGCGCGGCCGCGGCTGGGTCTCCGACGGCGGCGATCTGTGGGAGACGCTGGAGCGACTCAACCAGGACGGCTGCTCCCGGTTCGTCGTCACCGACATCACCAAGGACGGCACCCTCACCGGCCCGAACCTGGATCTGCTGAGCGAGGTGGCGAACGCGACCGACGCGCCCGTCGTCGCCTCCGGTGGTATCTCGACCGTCGACGACCTGCGGGCGATCGCGACACTGGTGCCCGAGGGTGTCGAGGGTGCGATCGTCGGCAAGGCGCTCTACGCGGGACGGTTCACCCTGGCCGAAGCGCTCGACGCCGTCTCCCGGTGAGCCGATGACCGACACCGCCGACCTGTCGAGGCTGCTTGCGGTCGCGAGTGAGATCCTCGACGGCGCGGCGGAGCGGTTCGTCGCCGGTCGCGGCGCGCCCCGATCGGTCGACAAGGGTCCCGACGACTTCGCCACCGATCTCGATCTCGAGCTGGAGCGACGCATCAGCGGCGAGCTCACCGAGCGCACCGGCATCGCGGTGCACGGTGAGGAGTTCGGCGGACCCGGCGCTGGGACGGGCACGGTGTGGCTGCTCGACCCCATCGACGGCACCGTGAACTACTCCGCCGGCCTGCCCACCGCCGGGATCCTCCTCGCGCTCGTGCACGACGGCGAACCGATAATCGGGTTGACGTGGCTCCCGCTGGTGGGGGAGCGGTTCGCTGCCACGGTCGACGGGCCCCTGCTGCACAACGGCGTGCCCGCCGAGCCGCTGAAGCCGGGCCGGCTCGCCGACGCGATGGTCGGCGTCGGCAGCTTCGACATCGACAGCCGCGGCCGTGTCCCCGGCACGCGACGGCTCGCGGTCATCACCGAACTGAGCCGGCGCGTATCCCGGCTGCGGATGCACGGCTCGACCGGTGTGGACCTGGCCTACACCGCCGCCGGGGTACTCGGCGGTGCCGTGGTGTTCGGGCACCATCCGTGGGACAACGCGGCCGGGGTGGCCCTGGTGCGCGCCGCCGGCGGTATCGCCACGGACTTCACCGGCGCACCGTGGCGGATCGGTTCCGGCTCGGTGGTCGCGGCCGCGCCCGGCGTGCACGACGAGATACTCGACATACTGGAATCGGTGACCGATTCCCGCCTCGAAGGAGAACAACAACCATGACCCTGGCAGTTCGGGTGATCCCGTGCCTGGACGTCGACGCCGGACGCGTCGTCAAGGGCGTGAATTTCGAGAACCTGCGCGACGCCGGTGACCCCGTCGAACTCGCCGCCCTCTACGACGCACAGGGCGCCGACGAACTGACCTTCCTCGACGTCACCGCCTCGAGCGGTGACCGCGGCACGATGCTGGACGTGGTCACCCGCACCGCCGAGCAGGTGTTCATCCCGCTCACCGTCGGTGGCGGTGTGCGCACCGTCGAGGACGTGGACCGGTTGCTGCGCGCCGGCGCCGACAAGGTCAGCGTGAACACCGCCGCGATCGCCCGCCCCGAGGTGCTGCGCGAGATGTCCGAGCGGTTCGGCGCCCAGTGCATCGTGCTGTCCGTCGACGCCCGCACCGTCCCCGAGGGGCAGGAACCCACCCCGTCCGGTTGGGAGGTCACCACCCACGGCGGTCGCCGCGGCACGGGCATCGACGCGGTCGAATGGGCCCGCCGCGGTGAGGAACTCGGGGTCGGTGAGATCCTGCTCAACTCGATGGACGCCGACGGCACCAAGGCCGGATTCGATCTGAAGATGATCGAGGCCGTCCGCGCCGCCGTGTCCGTGCCGGTCATCGCCAGCGGCGGCGCCGGTGCCGTCGAGCACTTCGCGCCCGCCGTCAAGGCCGGGGCCGACGCGGTGCTCGCCGCCAGCGTGTTCCACTTCGGGGAACTCACCATTCCCCAGGTCAAGGACGCCATGCGGGCAGAAGGGATCACGGTGCGATGACCAACATTCTGGACCCGCGGATCGCCGACCGACTCAAGCGCAACGACGCCGGGTTGTTCGCGGCCGTCGTGCAGGAGAAGTCGACCGGCCAGGTGCTGATGATGGCGTGGATGGACGACGAGGCGCTCGCCCGCACCCTCGCTACCCGCAAGGCGACGTACTTCTCGCGGTCGCGCAACAGCTACTGGGTCAAGGGCGAAACCTCCGGGCACACCCAGTACGTGCACGAGGTGCGGCTGGACTGCGACGGTGACACGGTGCTGCTCGTCGTCGACCAGACCGGCGCCGCCTGCCACACCGGCACCCACACCTGCTTCGACACCGACGTGCTGCTCGCCGCCGAGTAGAGCCGTCGGCAGGCCGGGGCCGATGCTCAGGACGCGGTGAGCGACAGGAGGAATCCGCCTCCGGCGGAGTCGATCCGCGCCGCGACCTTCAGGTCGGGTGCCAGGCGCGACATCCGGTCCACCAGCCAGGCACCGGCTTCGGTCGCGTCGGCTTCCGTGGGGCAGCGTGCGACGGCGACGCGGCCGCCCTTGCGGGTGAGCTGATCCACCACCCCGATGATCGGGGCGGGGTCGACGACGAAGAGGTGCTCGGCCCACGGCACCACCGGTTTCACCGCGCCCTTCTTCGTGTTGCACGCGCGGTGGGCCAGTCGTTCCTGCCCGCCCTTCGCGCCCTTCTTCGCGGTGGTGAGGGCGTCGACGCTGGGGCCGCGCGGATCGTTGACCGACATGTCCGGGTCCACGGGTTCGTCGCAGAGCCAGCATCGCCACGCGTCGCGCTCGCCCACTTCGTCCAACCTGCTCATGCCGTGAACGCTACACAGCGCGCGTGAGAGGTCCGAGGACGGTTGTGGCACAGTGTCCTACATGCCACTGATCCAGATCAGCCAGACACCCGGCCTGACCACCGAGCAGAAGGCCGCCGTCATCGCCGCGGTCACCAAGGCCTACGCGGAAACCTCCGGCAAACCCGAGTCGTCGGTGTGGGTGACCCTCACCGAGGTGCCCCGCGAGAACTGGGGTGTGGGCGGGGTTCCGCTCGGCTGACCCGCGACGCCACTTCCGGTGACGGCGGATCCGGGTGCGGGCACCATAGGATCGTCGCGTGAGCACCGCGAACCTGACCCGAGCCGAGACCGCGACCCGCGCGAACGCCGTCCGCGTGCACGCCTACCGCGTGGAACTGGACCTGCGGGACGCGCCCGATTCGGCGACCACCGGTTTCGCGACCACCACCACGATCGAGTTCACCTCGACGAGCAGTGAGACCTGGCTCGACTTCCTGGGGCCGTCCGTCGAGTCCGTCACCGTCAACGGCGTCCCCGTCACGGTCGCGTACGACGGGGCGCGGATCGCGTTGAGCGGGCTGGCCGAGGACAACGTGGTGACGGTCGTGGCGACCGGCGAGTACAGCCGGTCCGGAGAGGGCCTGCACCGGTTCGTCGACCCCGCCGACGGACAGACCTATCTCTATACCCAGTACGAGCCCGCCGACGCGCGCCGCGTCTTCGCGTGCTTCGAGCAGCCGGATCTCAAGGCGCCGTTCACCTTCGACGTGGCCGCACCCGAGGGATGGCAGGTCGTGTCCAATCAGGCCGTCGCGCACCGGAATTCGGTGCTGGGTGGGCAGCGCGTGGTGTTCGCGCCGACCCCGCCGATGTCCACCTACATCACGGCGGTTGTCGCCGGCCCCTATCATCTGGTCGAATCATCCTGGAGCCGGGGCGATCTCACCGTCGACCTCGGTGTGCTGTGCCGGGCGTCGCTCGCGCAGTACCTCGACGCCGACGCGATCGTCGAGATCACCGAGCAGGGGCTGGACTTCTTCGCCGAGCACTTCGGCTACCCGTACCCCTGGGGCAAGTACGACCAGGTGTTCGTACCCGAATACAACCTCGGTGCGATGGAGAACCCCGGCTGTGTCACCTTCACCGAGTCCTACGTCTTCCGGGGCGCGGCGACCGCGGCGCAGTACCAGGGCCGGGCGAACACGATCCTGCACGAGATGGCGCACATGTGGTTCGGCGACCTCGTCACCATGAAGTGGTGGGACGACCTGTGGCTCAAGGAATCCTTCGCCGACTACATGGGTTCGCTCGTCAGCGCGGAGGCCACCGAGTTCACCGACGCGTGGGTGGCGTTCGCGAACCGGCGCAAGGCGTGGGCATACCTGCAGGACCAGCTGCCCACCACGCATCCGGTGGTCGCGGACATCGTCGACCTCGAAGCCGCCAAACTGAACTTCGACGGCATCACCTACGCCAAGGGTGCCTCCGTCCTGAAGCAACTCGTCGCGTATGTGGGCCGGGACGCGTTCTTCGAAGGTGCTCGCCGCTACTTCCGTGCCCACGCCTTCGGCAACACCACCCTCGACGATCTGCTCACCGAACTGTCGGCGACCTCGGGGCGTGACCTGACCGGCTGGGCGCGCGCGTGGCTGCAGACCACCGGCGTCTCCACGCTCACCCTCGAACCCGCCGGAAGCGACGGGTTCGAGATCGTCCAGAGCGATCCGCGGCCACACCGCCTCGCGGTCGGGCAGTACGACTTCGACGAAAGCGGAAACCTGGTGCGGCGCTACCGCATCGAGGTCGATCTCGAACAGCGCCGCACGCGGGTGGACCTCGCCGACGCACCGCTCACGCTGCTCAACGACGACGACCTCACCTACGCGAAGATCCGGCTCGACACGCGCTCCCTCGCCACCGTCGAGGAGTCGCTCGACCGGATCACCGATCCGCTCGCCCGCGGTCTCGTGTGGTCGGCGTTGTGGAACGCCACCCGTGACGCCGAACTGCTCGCCACCCGGTACGTGACGATGGCGCAGCGCTTCGCCCCGGCCGAATCGAACCTCGCGCTGCTCGGCTCCGTGCAGACCAATGTCGCCACCGCGATCGAGCACTACCTGCCGGAAGCGGCGCGCTCCGGCTACCGTCGCGCGTGGCTCGACTCCGCGTGGGCCGCGCTGCACGCCGCGGATCCCGGCTCCGGCGCGCAACTCGCCTGGGCGCGGACGGTCGCGGCGGCGGCCGTCTACGACGACGCCCGCGCCGCGGACATCCGGGCCGTCCTCGACGGCGCCGCGCCGCCGCCCGAGGGACTGGCGCTGGACCCGGACCTGCGCTGGTCGTTGTGGCTGGCGCTGGCCGCGACCGGGCATGCCGACGCCGCCGACCTCGACGGCGAACTGACCCGCGACGACACCGGTTCCGGTCGCACCGCGCACCTGCGTGCCCTCGCGGCCCGACCCGCCGCCGACGTCAAAGCCACCGCGTGGACCGCGATCCTCACCGATCGCAGCCTGTCCAACGAGCACCTCGACGCGACCATCGCGGGATTCCGCGCCGGTGGTCGACGAGACCTGACCGCGCGCTACGACACCGACTACTTCGCCGCGATCCGCGGGGTGTGGGACGAGCGGAGTATCGAGATCGCCCGGCGGATCGTCGTCGGCCTGTTCCCGGACACCGACACCGTCGCACTCGCCGACGGCTGGCTGGATGCGCACCCGGACGCTCCGGGGGCGCTGCGCCGCTTGGTGCTCGAGCAGCGCGATCATCTCGCCCGCGACCTGCGGGCTCAGTTGGTCAACCGACCCTAGGGGATTGCGCCGGGCCGATCAGCGATCGAAGCGCGGCAGCACCGTCGAGCAGGGCCCGCGCGCGGGCATCGATGTTCTCGCCCCGGGCGGTCAGCGCCGCGCTCAGCTCGGCGCGGCCGCGGGCGGCCCGCAACCGGGGCAGCACCTGCCGCAGCTGCGGGATGCGGTACCCGGCGAGGCGCAGCTGATGGACGATGCGCGCGTCCCGCACGTCGGTGGGGGAGTAGCGGCGCGGGCCGCGCGCCCCGGCCCGGTCCGGCACGAGGAGCCCTTCCGCTTCCCAGTGCCGCAGCGTCGAGACCCGCACCCCGAGCGCGCCGGCGAGTTCGGCGATGCTCATGGCGTCGGAGGGGTGGACGTCGTCGATCGGTTCGGTGGAGATCGCCGCCGCCGCCTCCTGCGCGAGCGCGAGGTCGCGGCGTTCGGTGTGGAGGCGTGCGTGGGCTGCGTCGAGGAGCGCGAGCAGATCCGACGCCGGGTAGGTATGCGCCGCGCGGACGATCGCCTTCGCCTCGACCGGCCCCACCCCCGCAGCCAGGGCCCGGTAGGCGCATGCGGATTCCAGGTGCTCCTCGCCGTAGATCCGGTAGCCGGTATCCGATCGGGCCGCCGGTGGCAGCACGCCGTCGCGTTCGAGATTGCGGATCTGCTGGACCGAGTACCCGGCACCGCGCGCGACGTCGCTCGTGCGCAGCCGCGAATGGCGACTTTCCACCGATTCTCCTCGCTGTTTGCGGTCCAGGTCTCCACAAGCACTTGAATGAAACACTCGAGACATGAGTATCGACGAGATCATCGACTTCGTCACCGAACCCGGCGGCGTGCTGGCCTTGCGGCCGGTTCCCGGCGACGGCTCACCCGAGATCAGCTGGGGCGACACGTTCTTCTACTACGCCCCGGACGGGCGGATACCGGAGGGGACCCAGCCGTTCGCGACGATCGTGACCAAGGACTACCCGGGTGACGAGAAGTCACAGCTGAATCGTCCGGATGCCTTCCGGCTCAACGTCTTCGCCGGAAAGGATGCGTTCATCGCGCGGACGGGCGTGCGACCGCGCGAGGCGGGGACGCTCGAGACCGACCCGAGCGTGGTAGACCGGATCTTCGCGCATCCGGTGTACGGCACGCTCGGGTGGCTGTCGGTCGTGAACCCGGGACGCGGAACCGACGCCGACGTGCGGGAGTTGCTGGCGCAGGCCCACGCGCTGGCGCGGTCGCGCTACCGGCCGGGGCGCTGACCTGCCTTCACGCTCGGGGATACAGCAACCGCGCCCGGGCATTCACCGCGTTCATCCGCGTGTACGCGGCCTGCAGCAACTCGGTGACGCCCTCGAGTTCGGAGGCGATCCACCCGATCGTGGCAGTGTTCGTCATGGCAGATGAAGCCGGTGGGGTCGGACACGTTCGGTGCGGCGACCCATCGGTAGAAGCCTCCCGGTTCTCTGCCATTGACGCATTCCGATATGGGAATATGATTGGGTTATGGCACGAGCAGCAACGACGTCGGACGTCTTCAACGCGATCGCGGAGCCGCAGCGCCGGGAGATCCTGATGCTGCTGCGCGCGGGGGAGCGACCGGTGACCGAGTTGGCCCAGGAGCTGAGGATGACGCAGCCGGGGGCGTCCAAACACCTGCGGGTGCTCCGGGAGGTCGGGCTGGTGCGGGACCGCAGGGTCGGCAAGCAGCGCCTGTACGGCCTCGACGCCCGCGGGCTGCGGCCGGTTCACGAGTGGACCGGCGGATTCGAGCGGTTCTGGAACGAAAGCTTCGACCGGCTGGACAAGTACGTGCAGGAACTCGAGCAGACAACGCGAGAGGAATAGCTGATGAGCGCAACGGGACGAGGAGTGCCGGCTCGGTCCGCAACGGCGGACCGCGAGATCGTGATCGACCGAATCATCAAGGCCCCGAGGGATCTGGTGTTCGAGGCGTTCACCGACGTGCGGCACCTGTCACGGTGGTGGGGTCCGGACGGATTCACGACCACGACGCGGGCGTTCGAATTCCGCGTCGGCGGGGAGTGGGACTTCGTGATGCACGGCCCGGACGGGACGGACTACCAGGAGTGGATCTCCTGGACCGAGATCTCCCCGCCGGAGCGGATCGCGCTGGTCCACGGCGAGTTCCGCGGCGACCCGAGCGCTTTCGAGTCGGTCCTGACGTTCGAGCCCGCCGGTGCGGCGACCCGGATCGAGATGCGCACGGTGTTCCCCACCAAGGAGCTGCGCGATCAGGCGGTCGAGCAGTACCACGCGGTCGAGGGCGGCCGGCAGACCTTGAGCCACCTGGACGCCTATGTCACCGAGATCGTCCGGAAGGCGGCGGAGGGCTGATGACCGGGAAGGTGTTCTTCAGCGTGTCCATGTCGCTGGACGGATTCATCGCGCCCGAGTCCCTCGACGACCTGATGGGCCGGCAGTGGATGGAACTGCAGCAGTGGGTCTTTCCGCAGCGATTCTTCCGGGAGAACCTGAAACTCGGCGAGGGTGGTGAGGAAGGACGCGACAACGACATCCTGCGTCAGACGTTCGAACGTACCGGCGCCAGCGTGATGGGCAAGCGCATGTTCGACGGCGGCGAGCAGGGGTGGCCGGAAGATGCGCCGTTCCACACCCCGGTGTTCGTCGTGACACACGAGAAGCGTGACCCGTGGGAACGGCCCGGCGGCACGACCTTCCACTTCGTCAACGACGGTATCGAGGCCGCGCTCGAACGGGCCCGAGTGGCCGCCGGCGACCGGGACGTCCGCATCGCGGGCGGCGGCGCCACGATCCTCGAGTACCTGAACGCCGGCCTGATCGACGAGTTCTCGATCGCGCTGTCACCGGTGCTGTTCGGCTCCGGGATCCGCCTGTTCGAGGGTGTGGACGCGGAGCGAGTGGCCCTGGAGCCGGTACACGTGGAGTCCTCGCCGAGGGTGACCCACCTGACCTACGCCGTGCGCCGCCGGTAGCTGTGTGGGCGCCGAGCCGGGGCGCTCACCGCCCGGCCTGGTGCTCTTCCACGAGAATCTTCTTCTGCACCTTGCCCATAGCGTTGCGAGGGAGCGTGTCGACGAAGTGGATCTCCCGGGGCCGCTTGTGGATCGACAGGGTGCGTGCGACGAAGTCGGAGAGCGTCCGCGCGTCGTTTCCTTCGCCGACGACGAATGCAACGATGCGCTGACCGAGATCGTCGTCGGGGACTCCGACGACTGCGGCCTCGCCGACGTCCGGGTGATCGAGCAGTGCCGCCTCCACCTCGCCGGCGCCGATCCGGTAGCCGCCCGACTTGATCATGTCGATCGACTCGCGGCCGACGATGCGATGGAATCCTGTTTCGTCCACGACTGCGATGTCCCCGGTCCGGAACCATCCGTCGGCGGTCATCGACTCGGCGGTCTTCTCCGGGTTGCGGAGATATCCGTCGAAGAGGGTGGCGCCCGTGATCTCGAGGTTGCCCAGGGTCTCGCCGTCGTGCGGCACGTCGCCGCCGGAAGCGTCCCGGATCCGGCTGCGGACCCCGTCGATCGGGAGGCCGACCCACCCGGGGCGGCGTTCGCCGTCCACCCGGGTGCTCAGCGTGATGATGGTTTCGCTCATGCCGTAGCGCTCGATGGGCGCCGATCCGGTCAACGCCCGCAGCCGTTCGAAGACCGGCACCGGGAGCGGTGCGCTCCCCGACACGAGCAGTCGCGCGGAGCCGAGGGCGCGAGCGGACGACTCGTCGGCGCAGACCCTCGACCAGACGGTCGGTACCCCGAAGTACAGCGAGCCCGCCGCAGCCGCATAGGAATCCGGGGTCGGCCGGACGGTGTGATGGAGCGGCGACCCGTGCCGCAGTGCGCCGACGACCCCGAGGATCAGCCCGTGGACGTGGAACAGCGGCAGGCCGTGGACCAGGGTGTCGTCCGGGTTCCAGTCCCAGGCCTGTGCCAGCCCGTCGAGTCCGGCGGCCACGGCCGAGCGGGAGAGCAGCACACCCTTCGGTGCACCGGTCGTCCCGGAGGTGTACATGATCATCGCGGTTCGGTCGGCGGCCGGTTCTCGGTGAGTCGAACCGGATCGGGCAGTGATGTCGACCGGGACGGTCTCGAGCGCGACGTCCTCGCGAGGGTCGCCGAGCCAGAGTTGCGCGCGGGAGTCGGTCAGGATGTGTCCACGCTCGGCAGGGCCGGAGTCCGGGGGCACCGGCACCACGGGGACACCGGCGGTCAGGCAGCCGGTGACGGCGACGATCGTCTCGAGGCTTGCGGTCGCATCGATGGCGACGGCACTCGCCCCGGCGACCCGGTCGGCCACGGCCGCCGCAGCGGCGGTCAGTTCCGAACGGGAGAGTGCCCGATCGCCGACCCGGACTGCCGGGCGGTCCTCGGCGTCGGGGGAGAGCGCGGCCAGCAACGGCCGGGTGTCGTCGGTCATGTGTCGATCCTTTTCAGGGGTCGCCGGTGACGCACCCGGGAGACCCGGGTGCATAGGGGGGGATGGATGAGGGGGTCGGTCAGTCGGAGGTGCGCTTCGCCGAGCGGCGGGGTCGCGATCCGTTCTCGAGGGGCTCGAACAGCACGGCCGTGTTGATGGTGGCGAGTTCGCGGCTCGCGGCCTCGTACAGGCCGGTGAGCACCTGCATCGATCGCGACGCGTGCCGCATCTTCGTGGTGATGTCGCTGAGTTCCTCGAGTTTGGACACGAGGGTCTCGCGGCGCAACTGGGCGTAGCGGTCGGTGACGGCCCGACCCTTCTCGGTGACGGTGAAGACGGACGAGGTGCCGGCCTTCCGTCGTTCGAGCAGGCCGAGGGTGACGAGTTTGCGGAGGTTGTACTGCAGGTTCGGCAGATCCTCCCGGTTGGTCAGTTGAGCGATCGTCGCAGTGTCCTTGGACCGTTCCTGCATCCGGACGACGTGCAACGCCACGATCTCGTTGAACGCCAGGTCGAGGTCGGTGGCCGTCCGGATCGCCTGGACGGCGAAGCGTTGGAACCCGCCCTCGGCCTGGAGGATTGCGAACTCGAAGGACGTCAACGCGTCCTCATAGGCGTTCTCGGCGAGATGCCAGCGCCTGCCGTCGGGCAGGGGGGTGTTGTCGTCGGTCGGCTCGGAGTCTGCGCTGGTCATCACTGTCTTCCGGGGTCGGCCCGGGCTCATCGCCCCGCGACGCGGTGCGCCGCGCTGGTCAACGGTACCAAGCCCGGCCGCACAGCATCAATGAAAATTGCACGAAATTTCCATTGACTCTCGATCGAAGTTCGATATTGTGGTGTCGGACACAGTGAGTGTCGCTCCACTTCTCGGATCACCCGATTCGCGGGTTCTCATCCCGGTTGCGTCTCAGCCCACAAGATCGCGACCGATCCCACAATCACCACCTCCAGGGAGGTCATTCCATGACCGCTATTTCGCACAGTGGATCCTCGGCGGGCGTCACCCGCCAGTACGCCCCGTATGTCCAGGCGGACTGGGGATTCGCCAATCACTGGTACCCGGCCCTGCTGTCCAGTGAACTCGAGGACGGCACCGCCAAGGGCGTCACCATCGGCGGGCACGACATTGCCCTGCGCCGTAGCGCAGGCAAGACCTACGCGGTGTCGGACCGGTGTATCCACCGAGGCGTGAAGCTCTCGGCGAAGCCGATGTGCCTGTCCGAGGGCACGATCACCTGCTGGTACCACGGCTTCACCTACGGACTCGACGACGGGAGTCTGACCACGATCGTCGGCAATCCCGACGACTCGCTGATCGGAAAGGCCCGCATCCGGACATATCCGGTGGAAGAGGCGAACGGGATCATCTACGTGTTCGTGGGTGAAGAGGACTTCGGGACTCCGCCGCCGTTGGCCAGCGACCTTCCGGCTCCGGTTACCAACGACCCCAACGATTCTCCGGTTCCGCACCTGCTCGACGAAGGTGTCGTGATCCGTGGGATCCACCGCAAGCTGGTCGGCAACTGGCGCCTCGCCGCGGAGAACGGCCTCGATCCGGGCCACCTGCTGGTGCACTGGGACAACCAGATCCTCGTCGCCCTCGACCGTGCCCTGCCCCTCGGCGTCAACGCGCTCACCGACTCGGCGACCGAGGAAATCGACATCGAGAACGGTCCCAAGGGTGTGATGAACCGCTACGACCGTCCCGACCTGTACCAGCCGGTCCTCGACAACCCCAAGGTCAACATGAAGGCCCGCGGCACGGTGCCGCACTACTTCCGCACCTCGCTGTGGGTTCCCGGCGTCCTGATGGTCGAGCACTGGCCGATCACCGACCACGTCCAGTACGAGTTCTACGTCCCGATCGACGACCACCACCACGAGTACTGGGAGGTCATCGCCACCCGCGCCCGCACCGACGAGGAGATCGCGGAGTTCAATTTCAAGTACGACAACTTCATGCTGCCGCTGGCGCTCGAGGGCTTCAACAACAGCGACGTCTTCGCCCGTGAGGCCACCGAGGAGCACTACACCCGTTTCGACGGCTGGAACAACGAAATGCTCTGCGACATGGACTATTCCATCATCGCGTGGCGCAAGATGGCGGCCCGTCATCCGCGCGGGTTCTTCGAGTCGCCGTACCTGGACGAGGACTGACCCATGACGATCACCCCGACCGAAGCGGTGGCGGCGTCCGAGGCCGGCGTCGCCCACACGGTAGACCTGACGTTCGCGGACGGCACCAGGACGGTGACCGTGCCGGCGGGTTCGACGGTCCTCGAGGCGGCGACGGCCGCCGGGGTCCGTCTGGTCAGCCAGTGCACCGTCGGCACGTGCGGCACGTGCGTCGGCAAGGTCGTCCGTGGCGACCTCGCGATGCCCGAGGATCGCGTGTTCTCGTTGCGGCAGGACGAGATTCGCGATGGACAGCGACTGCTGTGCCAGTCGGTGGCGTGCGCGGACAGCGAGGTCGAGCTCGACTACCCGGCCTCGATGCTCGACGAGTACCCGCTCGTCGCCGCCACCGCCAAGGTCGGGGCGATCACCTGGCTCGGTGAGTCGGTGGTCGAGTTCGTGCTCAAGCTGCCGAAGTCCGTCCGGTTCGCCTTCCGTGCCGGTCAGTACGTCCGGATGCGGGTACCGGGCACCGACGAGTGGCGCTCGTACTCGATGGCCTCCGGTGAGCGGGACCGCAAGAAACTCGCCTTCACCATTCGAGTCCTGCCGTCCGGGGCGATGTCGGACTACCTGCGCGACGCCGCCTCCGTCGGTGACCTGATCGAAATCGAAGGTCCCATCGGCGGATTCGGCCTCGCGGAGGAACCGGGACCCACGCTGATGATCGCCGGCGGCACCGGTCTCGCACCGATGCTGTCCATGCTCGAGAACCTGCAGACCGCCCGCGAGGACCACCCGATCCGCTTGGTGTTCGGCTGTGCCCGGGAGGTGGACCTGTTCCACCTCGACGAACTCGACGCCCGCCGGAGCTTCATGCGCACTCTCGACGTCCGGGTGACGTGCGACGAGCCGACCTCCATCGACGAGGTCCTGACCGGGAACCCGGTCAGCGTCCTCACCGAGGACGACGTCCGCGACCCGCGCACCTCCGCCTACCTGTGCGGACCGCCGGCGATGCTCGCCGCCGCACACGACCGGCTGGTCGAACTCGGCCTGCCCGCCGAGCGCATCCACGCCGAGCAATTCCTTCCCAGCTAGCCGCTCCGCGGCCCCCCTTTTCGAAACAGAGGACGATATGAGCATCACCCGCTTGGGCGCTCTGAGCGTCGACGTCACCGACCTCGACACCTGGCGCCAGGTTCTGGTCGATCTGCTCGGCCTGCAGGCACGCCCCCGGCACAACGACAACGATCCCCTGCTGATCCGGCTCGACGACCACCACCACCGCATCGCGTTGTACCCCGCGAACGAGGACCGGATCCGGGCCATCACCTGGGAGGTCGACAGCCTCGACGACCTCCGCGACGTCGCGGAGCGGGTCGCGGCCGAAGGTATCGACGTCGACTGGATCGACACCGGAGCGCCGGAGGAGAGACTGGCCGTCGCGGCGTTCCGGTTCACCGACGCCGAAGGTTTCCCCAACGAGGTCGTGTTCGGACCCACCATCGACCACACCCCGCTCGCCGGGGGAGGGGTGATCAGTGGCTTCGTCACCGGTGAACTGGGCCTCGGTCACGTGGTCCTGATGTGCCGGGACTACCCGGCCGCGGTCGACTTCTACACCCGCGTCCTCGGCTTCGAGCTCACCGACTACATCGTCTGGGACGGTGCGGATGCCACCTTCCTGCACTGCAATCCGCGGCACCACAGCCTGGCGCTGATGAACGAGTGCTTCAGCTTCACCGGCGGTGACTTCAACCACCTGATGATCGAGACGAAATCGCTCGACGACGTGGGCCGCGCCTACGATCTCGTCACCGGCGCGGGCATCGCACTGCAGATGACTTTCGGCCGGCACACCAACGACGGCGTCACCTCGTTCTACATGCGCACACCGTCCGGCTTCGCGATCGAGATCGGCTACGGAGGCGACACGATCGACTCCGACGACTGGGAGGTCAAGACCTTCCGCTCGCCGTCGCGGTGGGGCCACGAGCCGCAGAAGGTCGGATGAGTACCGTGACCGGCACCGAGGCCGTCTCTCCGATCGCCGATATCCTCGCCGACGAGCACCCCAGCGTCTCTGCCGTCGAGCGCTGTCTGGACCGGATCACGCAGCGCGACCAGGAAATCGGAGCGTGGGCGCACCTCGATCCGGCGCTCGCCCTCGAACAGGCACGGGCGCGGGACGCCGCGCCGCGACGGTCGCCGCTGCACGGTATCCCGTTCGGGCTCAAGGACATCATCGAGACCGGTGACCAGCCGACCGGCTACGGATCCGACCTGTGGTCCGGCTGGCAGCCCGCGCAGGACGCCGAGGTGGTCCGTCGGCTCCGGCGGGACGGCGCGGTGATCCTCGGCAAGACGACCACCACGGAGTTCGCCACCTACCGGCCCACCGCCACCCGGAACCCACACGGACTCGATCGAACACCGGGCGGGTCGTCGAGCGGGTCCGCGGCCGCGGTCGCGGACGGTCAGGTGCCGCTCGCGCTCGGTACCCAGACCGCGGGATCGGTGCTGCGGCCGGGATCGTTCTGCGGGGTGTTCACCCTGAAACCGACCTACGGGCGGTGGCCGTTCGACGGGGTCCTGCCCGTCGCGCTCACCTTCGACACCGTCGGCGCCTTCGCCCGCCATCCGGCGTGGCTGGGGGCGATCGACGAGTCGCTCTCGACCGACGGGTCCACCACCCCGCCGGCCGCGGTTCTTCCCGCGTTGCGGAACCTGCGCGTGGGGATTCTCCGGCCCCCGTGGGCGGACCGGGCCACCCCGGCCGCGGCGGCGCTGCTCGACGAGTTCGCGGAGAACCTGCGCGGGGTCGTGGCCGACGTGCGGGACGTGCCGGTGCCGGACGAACTGGACGCGCTGGACCGGGCGCACACCCTGGTCATGGCCGTCGAGGCGTCCGCCTCGCTCACCGACCGCATCGCGCGTCCGCATGTCGAACGGGTCTCCGAGCAGTTGCACCGATTCCTTCACGACGGGCGCACCGCCGCCCCCAGCGAGATCCAGCGGGCGCGCCAGGTGCTGCGCGACGTGCGAACGTTCGTCGGACATGCGTTCGACGAGGTCGATGTGCTGGTCACGCTCGCGGCACCGGGCGAGGCCCCGCCGATCGAGACCGGCACCGGCGACCCGGTGTTCAACAAGCTCGCCAGCATCGCCGGGTGCCCGGCGGTCGGCCTGCCCGCCGGGCGCGGGGTCGAGGGCCTGCCCCTCGGTATCCAGCTCATCGCGCCGCACCACGCCGACCAGGGGCTGGTCCGCATCGCGACGTGCCTGACCGATCGCGTCGGACTGGCGCATCGCTTCGAAGTCCACGAAGGGGGCCGACCGTGACCGACACTCTCGACACCACGGACGCCGTGACACTCGATCCCGCCCGGCGGGAGATGTACGAGAAGGTCTGCGCGAAACTGAATCCCGATCGATTCCGGGATCTGCTCGTCGACCTGGTGAACATCCACAGCCCGACCGGCCGGGAGCGTCCTGCGTCCGAGCACATGGCGAGCTACCTGCAGGAGAACGTCGGAATCGACGCCCGGTACCAGCCGATCTCCGAGCACACCGGCAATGCGATCGGCGAGCTACGGGGTAGCGGTGGCGGAAGCCGATTGCTGCTGTACGCGCCCATCGACACCCACATCGATCCCGAGGCCGACGTGCCGTGGGTCGGGAAGTCGTTGCGGCCCGACATGATTCCCGAGGCGAAGGTCGACGGCGATCTGGTGATCGGGCTCGGCGCCTCGAACCCGAAGTGCATGGTGGCGGGGCTGACCGAGGTGCTGCACGCGGTCGTCGACGCGGACCTGCCGTTGCTCGGCGATCTGGCGATCGGCTTCGCGGGCGGCGGGATGCCGGTGAGCATGAGCAATCGCGATCAGGTCGGGATGAGCTCCGGGGTGTTCCATCTGCTCACCCACGGCATGATGCCCGATCACGCGATCGTGCTGAAGCCGTGGTGGGCGGTGTACCCGGAGGAACCCGGGATGTGCTGGTTCAAGGTGACGGTGCGCGGCACGTTCGGGTACGCGGGCATCAGCCGCGGCACCGAGGGTTTCCGATCCTCGATCGTGCCCGCCGCCACGGTGATCCAGGAGATCGAAGCGTGGCTGCCGGAGTACACGGCGCGCAACACCTCCGGGTCGACGCTGCCGGAGGGCTGGATCTCGGCGGTCCGGTCCGGCAGTCCCGACAAGCCGGCCTTCCCGTCCGCAGCGACGGAGATCTATCTCGATGTGCGGGTCAATCCGCGGACCACACCCGGCGAGGTGCGGCATCAGTTCGCCGAGATGATCCGCGCCCTGCGCACGCGACATCCCGACATCGAACTGGACTGGGAGATGTACGGGTCCCTCCCGGGCGGCATGACCGACCCCGACAACTGGATCATCCAGAGCTGCCGACGGGGTTGGGAGGAAGTCGAGGGCAAGCCCTACGAGTCCACCCCTCTGCTGGGTGGGCAGACCGACGGCACTCTGATCCGCCGTCTCGGAATTCCTTGTGCCCGAATCGGTTACCCTTGGCCGCCAGCAAGTGCCCCGGCCGAACTCAACGAGGGTCTCGGCGGCATGGGTGTCGCCTCGGTGACCGACGTGATGATGGCGACCCGTGCCATCGCCTTCGCCGTCGTGGACACCCTGACCCGTACCCGAGAGGAACTCGACCTGTGAAACGTGTACTGAACATCGTCCCCGTCCCGGTTCCGCCGGAGGCGCTGGACGCCTTCGCTGCCCAGCTCTCCGGAGACTTCGTGCACCCGGCGTTCGAGAACGTCTTCGTCTCGGCGCGCAACGGCGGCGGCAGCCTCGACAGCGCCTACGAAACGACCCTCGCGGACGCGTTCGTGCTCGACGCAGGCTGTCGCGCCGAGGAGCAGGGCTACGTCGGGGTCTGCGTGAACTCGATGAGCGATTCGGCGCTCGCCGCCCTGCGGTCCCGGCTGTCCATCCCGGTCGTCGCGCCGAGCCAGGCCACCATGCTGCTGGCCTGCCTGCTCGGCAAGAAGTTCTCGGTGGTCACCATGTGGCCGCAATGGCACGAGCTCTATCACAAGGCTGCTCGCGAGAACGGCATCACCTCCCGACTGGCGTCGGTGCGCGACATCGGCGTCCGGCCGGATGCTGCCGAATTGCTGGCGGGCAAGGAGGATTTCGTCTTCGCGGCGCTCGAGCGCGAGGCGAAGGCCGCCGTTGCGGAGGACGGCGCCGACGTCATCATCCTCGGTTCGACGACGATGCATCAGAGCCACGCCCACCTGTCCACCGTCCTCGACGTTCCGGTGCTCAATCCCGGTGTCGTGGCCTACAAGATGTGCGAAATGCTCGTGCAGACCGGCCTGTCGCACAGCAAGCAGGCGTATCCCTCGCCCGAACGGCCGCAGGACGACCTGCTCGCCGCGGTGGCATCCGTCTTCCCCTCGAAGGAGTCCTGATGCACGTCGACACCAACCCCGAAGTTGCACAGACCATCCGAACCGGTGGGTTCGAGACCAACTACCACGACGTAGGGTCGTGTGACGGCATCCCGGTGCTGCTGCTGCACGGTTCCGGCGCCGGCGTCTCGGCGTGGGCCAACTGGCGGGGACTGATCCCGGTGCTCGCCGAGCAGCGTCGGGTGATCGCCCCCGACCTGGTCGGTTTCGGGTACACCACCCTGCCGGACCCGGTCCGCTTCGAGATCTTCGATACCTGGATCGATCAGATTCTCGCGCTGCTCGACGCCCTCGAGATTCCGAAGGTGCACGTGGTCGGCAATTCGTTCGGTGGGGGACTCGCGTTGCACCTGGCGGTCCGGCATCCGCAGCGGCTCGGCCGGATCGTGCTGATGGGAGCCGGTGGTGTGCAGTTCGACTTCACGCCCGAACTCGACGCGCTGTGGGGCTACACGCCCTCGGTCGAGAACATGAAGAAGATCATGGACATCATGGCCTACGACCGGTCGCTGGTCACCGACGAGCTGGCCGAGCTGCGGTACCGCGTGACGGCGCGGCCCGGCGCACAGGAGGCCTTCGAGCAGGTCTTCCCCGAGCCTCGCCAGCGGTGGCTGGACGCGCAGATCGTGCCCGACGCCGACCTGGCCGCGATCGAGCACGAGGTGCTGATCCTGCACGGCCGGGAGGACCGGGTGGTGCCGGTTGCGGCGTCGCAGAAGATGTTCGACCTGATCCCGAATTCGCAGCTGCACGTCTTCGGCAAGTGCGGTCACTGGACACAGATCGAGCATGCCGCACGCTTCCAGCAGCTGGTGAGTGCCTTCTTCGCCGAGGACACCGCGGGGGCCGATCGGTCATGACCGGCCAGGGACGAAGAGTCGCGGTGGTCGGTGCGGGGATCGCCGGCCTGTGTTCGGCGAAACTGCTGTCCGAGTTCGGATTCGACGTCCACGTCTACGATCGGACCCCGGACGTCGGTGGGGTGTGGAGTGTGACGCGGCGGTATCCCGGTGTCACCACCCAGAACAACAAGGGCACGTACGCGTTCTCCGACTTTCCGATGCCGGCCGACTATCCCGAGTGGCCGACCGGGGAACAGGTCCAGCGGTACCTCGACGACTATGTCGAGCACTTCGATCTCCGGCGCCTGTTGCGTTTGGACACCGAAGTGGTCTCGGCGGACCAGGATCCCGTCTCGCAGCGCTGGACGGTCACCAGCCGGAACGCCGTCTCGGGGGAGACCGCGGTCGAGGAGTACGACCGTCTGGTGGTCGCCAACGGCATTTTCTGCGACCCGTTCCTCCCGCCCTACGAGGGGCGGGAGGAGTACGAGGCCGCGGGAGGCCGGCTCTGCGCAGCCTCGGACTTCCACGACCTCGCCGACGCCGCGGACCGCGACGTACTGGTCGTCGGCTACGGCAAATCGTCCTGCGACGTGGCCGAGGCATTGAGCGACGTCGCGGCCTCGACCACCCTCGTGGCCCGTGAGGTCACCTGGAAGATGCCGCGCAAGCTCGCAAACGTACTGAACTACAAGTACATCCTGCTCACCCGTCTCAGCGAGGGACTGTTCGAGCACATCGAGCAACGCGGACTCGGGCGGTTCCTGACCGGGTCGGGGCGGTTCGTTCGCAACGGGTTGCTCGGCGGCATCGAGTGGGTCGCGCGTCGGCAACTGCGGCTCGACCGGACCGGGCTGGTGCCGGAGGGCTCGTTCGAGCGGATCGTGCGTCACGCGGTCAGCCTCGCCACCGAGGGCTTCTACGAGAAGGTCGAGGCCGGCACGATCTCGGTACGGCGGGGAAGGTCCATCGCGGTGCTGAGGGAGAAGGACGGGCGGCCGGTCGCCGAACTCGACGACGGCACGGTGCTGCCCGCGGACGTGGTCGTCTGTGCGACCGGGTTCGTGCAGCGAGTGCCGTTCCTGTCGGCGACGGTGCAGGAACGCCTGTTCGACGACGACGGCAACTTCCTGCTGTACCGGCAGATCCTGCCGAACGAGGTGTCCAATCTGTACTTCGTCGGCTACGGGTCCTCGCTGTTCAGCCCGCTCAGCGCCGAGGCGGCGGCACTGTGGACCGTCAACCACATGCTGGGAGGGGCGACCCCGCCGGTCGAGGAGCGTCGCGCGTTCGTCCGCACGCGACTGGACTGGATGATCGACCGTACCGAGGGCAAGCAGGCCCGCGGCACGAACATCATCCCGTTCTCTCTCCGGCACGTGGACGAGGTTCTCGACGAGATCGGACTGAACGTCGGCCCGGGCACCCGACTGCTGCAGTGGCTGCTGCCTGCCCGCCCGTCCTCGTACCGGCACGCCGCCCGGGAGCTGAAGCGGCGTCACTCGGTGACCGAAGAAAGGACGGTGGTCTCGACAGCGTCATGATCGTTCGGCTCGATCGTGCGACAGGGCTCGGCTGCCGTATGTCCCGGCACGCGGATCAACGAGGGATCTGCGGGTCGCGGTCATGTACAGCGCCGAGTCCGGTTGTCGGTGTCGCCACGGTCGAGGCGGTGGGTCACAACGGCGGGAACAGCCGGGTGCGGAACAGGTCGAGGACCTGGTCGAGTGCGTCCCGCGTCGGTTGTCCGGGTTCGTCGATGAGGTGTTCGGTGAGCACCGAGTGAGGTCCGAGGGCCGCTGCGGGATTGGCGGCGGAGTTCTCGAGCTCCACACCGACGAATGCCGGGCCCAGCTGCTCGCGCAGATAGGCGAAGCGTTCGGCACGGCAGTTCTTGTCGCCCTTGAATCGCAGCCCCAGGACCGTGAGTCCGTTGGCGCAGCGCTGTTTGACCTTCGCCAGATCGTCGGGGGAGATGTCGATCGAACGTCGTTGTCGTGCGGTGATTCCGTACGGCAGCGAGGGCTGGGAGAGCACCGGCGCCAGCAGACGGTCGTCGGTGGCCATCGCCAGGGCGTACCCGCCGGTGAAGCACATGCCGACCGCTCCGACCCCCGGCCCGCCGCACCGACGATGTTCGTCGGCGGCCAGGGCGCGCAGCCACGAGACGACCGGGGAGGTCTTGCCGGTGGCCAGCACGGTGAATTCGCGGCTGATGCAGGCGGGAACGAGCGACTCGGCGAACACGCGGGCCGCGCCCAGCCTGCCGTCGACGTCGGGGTCGGGGTAGGCGCGTCCCGGCCGGCCGAACAGGTGGGGCAGCACGGCCGTGCAGCCGATCGCGGAGACGCGGCGGGCGAACTCGAGCACTTTCGGTGTGATGCCGGGTATTTCGGCGATCACGATCACCGCCGGTCCCGTGCCCTGACGGAAGACCGTGCGCGTCTTGCCGTCGTGGGTGAAGGTGACACGGTCGAGATCGTGCAGGGAGTCGTCCGGCATGGATCGTGACGATATCCCGGTGCGGGTGAGGCCGGTGCGGCTTTCGCGCGAGTGCAGGCGGATCCACTGTCCATCAGCGCCCGGTCGGGCGGACCCTGGTTCCTCGGCCGGGTACGGCGTAGGGCCTTCTGTTCCTGATTCGGGATTCGATCGCGAACGGTCACGACCGACGAGGCTGTACGGGATGCAGAACCGGCTCCGGTAGTTCCGCCGTCCGCGTTCGAATGGTGGCTCGGTCATCCGAAGCCGGCTGCGTGCAACCTCTTCCTCTTCGTCGGGTGTCGGTCGGGGTGTGGATTACAGTGATCCGAACAGTTTGTCCGCAAACCACGTGGCCTGGCTCTGCGGGTGAGCTGTGTCGAATGTGGTTCCGGTCAGCCGCCCCTGGAAGTCGAAGCGCCCGGTGTACCGGCCTCGACCCATCAGGAATGTGAACTCGTCGTCAGTCGCCCGAGTGTCCCTGAACTGTGTAAACCCTGCCTTGCCATGGATATTGGCTCGTCCGGTGAACGAGCCGTTGGGGTCCTCGTCGGCGACTTGAACGTGCAACGTGAATCCGTTGCTCTGATGCAGGTCCCAGTTGCCTCGTACGTCTTTGGCCATGGTCGTATCCTTTCTTCGCTTCGGGACACCCGTCGGGCTTCGCCCGCGGGGCCCGGGACTCCCGCCCGGTCATCCGGGGGCAGGCCGTCGCGATCTGCGGCGACGTCCCCGCCCTCGATGCGGTGTCGAGTGGTGTGGACGGGATGATCCGATCCTGACGTAGCCGGGAACGGCAGTCGCGAGTAGTTCACTACTCGACTTTGCCGAAGCGAGCAACGTGGGTGGGGTCTCGCCGGCCGGTTCGGGCAAGCGATCGTGTGGGCAAGGCGATTCTTGTGGGCGTTCGTACCGATGGGAGCTACCGGCCACGTCACGGCTGTGGAAGGAGTCGGTACAGGTAGTGGTCGACGGGACAACACTCTTCTGACTCGACGCTGACCTTGTCACGATCGGGACGAGATGCCTGAAGTCGGATCGTGTACCGCCGGTTGCTAGGGAGCCGGTGATCGTTGAGGGGATGGCGAAAGAGTTCGAGACGCTTCTGGTTACGCAGGACGAACAGGCACCTCAGGGTCGCGATCGTCATCCGGTGCTCGGCAACTACGCCACCCACCAGACGCCGGCGATCAAGGCGCAGTGGAACACGGATCGCATGCCGTGCATCTGGACCAAAGACTGCGAATGAGATCCTCGAGCGCCACGCCTCATACTCGAACAGAATTCCTGACCTGGAACACTAGCCTGTTCGTTCGAGATCGGCCGGTGGCAGGCAGTGGCGGGCAAGATCGTCGAGCGAGATCGACAGCTCGGTCGCCAGTGCGGCGACCGTGGTGAACGCCGGTGTCGCCAGCCGCCCGGTTTCGATCTTGCGCAGGGTTTCGGGGGAGATGCCCGCGGCGGTCGCGACGTCGGCCAGGGTGCGCCCGCCGCGCGCGCGGCGCAGGTGTTCGCCGAGGCGTTTGCCGGTGGCGAGCTGTTCCGGGGTCAGGGGGAGGCGGACCATGGGGCCACCCTACCCGAACCGGTATGAAAATACCGATTCGATCCGCTAGGGTGGTATTTTAATACCGATTCTTCGACCGATGCAGGAGTGCAGATCGTTGCTGGAACTGAAGACGACACAAGAGATCGCGGCCATGCGGACGACCGGCGCGTTCATCGCCGATCTGCTCGACGACCTGACCGCCATGGCCAAGCCCGGCGTGAACCTGCTCGATCTCGAACATCGCGCGCGGCACCTGATCGCCGAGCGCGGCGCGAAGTCCTGCTATTGGGACTATGCACCCTCCTTCGGTAGCGGTCCGTTCCGGAACGTCATCTGTCTGTCCGTCAACGACGCTGTCCTGCACGGACTTCCACACGACTATCTGCTGCGGGACGGTGACGTGCTGACCATGGACATCGCGGTCTCGATCGACGGATGGGTCGCCGACTCCGCGCGCACCGTCATCGTCGGCACGCCGCGACCCGAGGATCAGCGGCTCGTCGAAGCCACCGGACGGGCCCTCGAAGCCGGAATCGCCGCGGCCCGACCGGGCAACAGACTGGGCGACATCTCGGCGGCGATCGGCGCAGTGGCAGCCGAGTACGGCTATCTCGTCAACACCGAATTCGGCGGCCACGGCCTCGGTCGCACGATGCACGAGGATCCGCACGTACCCAACACGGGACGTCCCGGCCGCGGCCTGAAACTGCAGCCCGGCCTGACCCTGGCACTCGAACCGTGGTTCGCGCAGGGCACCGACCGGATCGTCTACGACCCGGACGGATGGACCATCCGGTCCGCGGACGGATCGCGCACCGCGCACAGCGAACACACCATCGCGATCACCGACGGCGACGCACAAATCCTCACGCTTCCCGCGGGTCTCTGAACCGAGTGCGGTGCGCGGATCCGGTGGGGTGAACGCCGACCGTCGACTAGATTCGTTCGCACGGCTGGAGCCGGGTGCGCCGGCCTCGTCCAGAGCGGAGTGCCATGACCCTGATCGGCGGACTTCCGGCCCATGTCCTGCTCGTTCATGCCATCGTGGTCCTCGTGCCGCTCGTCGCACTCGGGGTCGTTCTCTCGGCGCTCTGGCCGGTCGCGCGCGTCCGGCTGGTGTGGCCCACGCTCGTGCTGGCCGTCGTGCTGCTCGTGCTGACCCCCGTGACCACCGACGCGGGGGAATGGCTCGAGCAGCAGCTCGGGGAGAGCCCGCGGATCGAGACCCACGCCGACCTCGGCGAAACCATGCCCTGGGTCGTGATCGCCCTGTTCGTGGCGGCGCTGCTGGTCGCTGCCGTCCATGTGCTCATCGCCCGTGAACGCATCCCCGTCGCCCGGGTGAGGATCGTGACCGTGATCGTCGCGGTCGTCGCCGTGATCATCGCCGTCGGCGCGGTTGTTCAGGTGTATCGGGTGGGGGAGTCCGGTTCCCGGGCGGTGTGGGAGGCTGGCTCTTATACACATCTGACGCTGCCGACGACTTAATAGGTGTAGA
>NZ_JALPTB010000002.1 GCF_023218075.1 Rhodococcus sp. HM1
GGTCCTCGGTGACGGCCCGGTAGACCTGCGCGACGCGGTCGTCGAACTCGGTCAGGGTCAGGCGGCCCGCGCCGACATGGGTGCCGAGGATCTGGACGAGCCGTTCGCGGTCGGCGTCGGAGATGCGGAGGCCGGCGATGGGGGTTTCGGGGGCGAGTGCGTCCATCGGGATCCCTCCCAGGATCTTCCATTGTGGAATGTCGCGTAAACCAGCATGCGATATGCCACAGTGGAATGTCAACCCCTCGGCGGAAGGAACCCGCGATGACAGGCCGTCCCCTCAACGCGACCGCGGCGTCGCTGCTCGGATTCCTGCACGAGGGCCCGAAGACCGGATGGGACCTGGTCGCGACCGCGCAGGACCGTATCGGCAAGTTCTGGTCCCTGACGACCAGCCAGGTGTACCGGGAACTCGCGGCGATGGAGACCGCGGGATTGATCGTGGCGGGGGAGAAGGGCCCGCGCGACCGCAAGCCCTACTCCCTCACCGACGCCGGCCGTCGCGCCTTCGCGGACTGGATCGTCCGGGAACCCGGCCCCGAGAACATCCGGTACCCGCTGCTGCTGACCGTCGCCTTCGGTGGCCATCTGCCGCCCGAGCGTCTCGCCGAGATGCTCGCCGCCCACCGCACCGCCCACGAACAACGCCTCTCCGAATACGAAGAACTCGCCGCGCTCGACGGAATCGACCCCTACTTCGGAGCGACCCTCGACTTCGGCGTGCTCTACGAACGCGCGGTGCTCGACTGGTTCGACCGCGTCGGGGACCGCCTGACCGGCCCGAACCCGAAAGGCGACACCCCGAGCGAGGACGGCGTCCACAATGACCTCGAAGCCCACAACGACCTCGAAAGCGAATCCGGGAGGTAGCAGTGGCCGGTGAGGTCGTCGTCGGAATCGGACCCGTCACCCCCGACGAGGTGGTGCGGGTCGCGCGCGGCGACGCGTCGGTCCGGTTGTCCGACGAGGCGCTCACCGCGATCGCCGACGGCCGAGCCCTCGTAGACGCGCTGGCCCGCGGCTCCCGGCCGGTGTACGGCATCTCCACCGGGTTCGGTGCCCTCGCCGTCCGGCACATTCCCGCCGAGGACCGGGCCCGGCTGCAGCGCAGCGTCGTGCGCTCCCATGCCGCGGGCACGGGCCCCGAGGTCGAGCGGGAGGTGGTGCGGGCGATGATGCTGCTGCGCCTGTCCACCCTCGCGACGGGTCGCACCGGCGTCCGCGTCGACACCGCCGTCGCGTACGCGGCCATGCTCGATGCGGGGATCACCCCGATCGTGCCGGAGCACGGCAGTCTCGGCTGTTCCGGCGACCTGGCGCCCCTCGCGCACGTCGCGCTCGCGCTGACCGGGGAGGGCACGGTTCGCGACCGCGCCGGTGTCGTCCTGCCCGCGGTGGAGGCGCTCGCCGAGGCGGGATGCATGCCGGTCGTTCTCGCCGAGAAGGAAGGCCTGGCGCTGATCAACGGCACCGACGGCATGCTCGGCATGCTCGTGCTCGCGTGCCGCGATCTCGCCGACCTGCTGCGGCTCGCCGACATCGCCGCGGCCATGAGCGTCGAAGCGCTGCTCGGGACCGACCGGGTCTTCGCCGCCGACCTGATCGCGCTGCGTCCGCACCCCGGCCAGGCGACCGCGGCGGCGAACATGGCCCGCCTGCTCGCCGGCTCCGGGATCGTCGCCAGCCACCGCACCGACGACTGCCCGATCGTGCAGGACGCGTACTCGCTGCGCTGCGCCCCACAGGTCGCCGGTGCGGCCCGCGACACCCTCGCCCACGCCGAACAGGTCGCGAGCCGCGAATTGTGCTCGGCCATAGACAATCCCGTCGTCACTGCAGATGGCCGGATCGAATCGAACGGCAACTTCCACGGGGCTCCGCTCGGCTACGTCCTCGATTTCCTTGCCATCGCCGTGGCCGATGTCGCGAGCATGAGCGAACGTCGCACGGATCGGCTGCTCGACGTCGCGCGCAACCACGGTCTGCCGCCGTTCCTCGCCGACGATCCCGGGGTCGACAGCGGCCACATGATCGCGCAGTACACGCAGGCCGGAATCGTCGCGGAGCTGAAAAGACTTGCGGCACCGGCGAGTGTCGATTCGATTCCGTCGTCGGCGATGCAGGAGGACCATGTTTCGATGGGGTGGTCCGCGGCCCGCAAACTTCGCCGCGCTCTGGACGGACTGACGCGGGTGTTGTCGATCGAAATTCTCACCGCTGCACGGGCGTTGGACCTTCGTTCCCCGCTGACCCCGGCGCCGGGCACCGCGGCGGTCCGGGATGCGTTGCGTCGCCGCGTGCCCGGACCCGGAACGGACCGGCACCTCGCGCCGGAGATCGACGAGGCGATGGCCATGGCCGCGTCGGGTGAACTTGTCGCCGCGGCCGAGGCGGTCGTCGGTCCGTTGCCGTGACGGTCGACCCGGCGACACTCATCGCAGGGGATCGAAACGGCGCAGAAGTGGATCCGGAATACCGGTCGCCATCAACTCCGCGAGCAGTCGGCCGGTCAGCGGACCGAGCGCGACACCCCACATGCCGTGCCCGCCCGCGACGAACACCCGCGGCGACAGGGTTTCGCCGATCAGCGGCAGACCGTCGGCGGTGCACGGACGCGACCCAACCCACTCCTCTTTCGTTGCGGACCAATCGATTCCGCTGAGCAACGGGCGGGTGGCATCGATGATCGCCTGCACTCGACGTGGATCGAACGGGGCGTCGGGGCTACGGAACTCCATCATCCCGGCGATCCGCAGCCGGTCGTGCAGCGGTGTGCACGCGACCCGCTGGGTCGGAAAGTAGATCGGATTCTTGGGCAGTTCCGCGGGGTGGACGCTGAAGCTGTAGCCGCGACCGGCCTGCACGATCGTCCGCACCCCGAAGGGCCGCGCCAGATCCCCGAGCCGCGCGCCCGTCGCGAGCACCACCGCGTCCGCCGAGTAGGCCTGCCCGTCCGGGCCGGTGACCTCCACGGACTCCGCGCGCGCACGTACCGACTCGGTGTCGAAC
This sequence comes from Rhodococcus sp. HM1, assembly GCF_023218075.1. Taxonomy (GTDB): domain Bacteria; phylum Actinomycetota; class Actinomycetes; order Mycobacteriales; family Mycobacteriaceae; genus Rhodococcus. The sequence continues at coordinate 3,010 of NZ_JALPTB010000002.1, forward strand.
CCTTCGACGATCTCACCGCCGCGTTCGCGCACGGAGTCGGCCAGGGCCGCGAGAAAGCGGGGCGGATCGATGAACCGCTGCCCCCGGATCAGCACCCCCACTCGCACGGCCTCGCCGAGCAGCGGCTCGAGCGACCGCACGGTGTCACGATCGAGAAGTTCGTAGTCGACCTCGCCGCCGGCGGCCCGCACGTGCTCGAACTCGTCGAGCAGGCCCTGCCGATCCGACTCGGACACGAACGCGGCCAGGAACGGATCGGCGGTGCGGGTCTGCTCGGTGAGCCCGCCGCGGATCAGGTCGTCGTAGGCGTCCAGCGCGACCCGGTTGGCCTGCGCGAACACCGCCATCGAGGCACGCCAGCGGCCGGGCGTGCAGTTGCGGGCGAAACCGGCGAGGAACCGGAGCAACCGCAGGTCGGTGGTCGGCGGCACGTACACCGGCGACGACGGAGTCAGCGCCGACCGCAGTCCGTAGCGCAGCACCGACGGCTCGGGCAGCGGCAGCGTCAACGCCGGAGCCAACCACCCCGCGTTGCCCCACGAGGCGTCCGCGGCGACACCCTCGCGGTCGAGCACCGTGACCTCGACCTCGCGCTCCTGCAGGAACCAGGCGGTGGACAGTCCGACGACACCGGCACCGACGACGATCACCCGACGAACGGTCATGACGCACTCCCGTATCCGAAATGCCCCATCCGGTTCCATCATGCACGCGTGTGCGCGACCGGGGCGGCGAACATCGGCTCGGATCCCGGGTCGTGGGGCGTGTCCCGGTTCTAGCGAGTGCCGGTGGGTCTTCCGGTGACGATCCGGTGCACGAGGCGCGCCGCGGTGCGCGCCGTCCGGTCGTCGATGTCGAAGGCCGGGTTGAGCTCGGCGACCTCGGCGACGGCGAGCCGGCCGCTGCGCGCCACCAGATCGCACACGTGCTGGACCACCTCGAGTGGAACCCCGTACGCGGCCGGGGCGCTGACGCCCGGCGCGATCGCGGCCGGGAGGACGTCCAGGTCGACGGTCAGGTGGACCAGGTCCACCGTCGCGAGGAACTCGCCGACGAACGTCTCGACGTCGGGCAGATGCGCGATGCGGCACTCGTCGTCGAGCAGGTATCGCACCCCGAGTTCGGAGGCGGTCGTGAACAGCGCGGTCGTGTTGCTCGGCTGCGCGATCCCCACCACCGCATACCGCAGATCCCGACCCCGCGACTTCTCCTCGCGCGCCATCTGCAGGAATGGGGTACCCGAACTCGGTGTCGCATCGGCCCGCAGGTCGAAGTGCGCGTCGAGGTTCAGCACGCCGCAGCGCGCGCCGTCACGCACGGCCGCGCTGCCCGCGATGCCCAGGTAGGTGCCGTACGCGACCTCGTGCCCGCCCCCGAGGACCGTGACGGGGTGTCCGTGGTCGAGCAGTGTGGTCACCGCGGCGCCGAGGCGGCGCTGTGCTCCCTCGAGGTCGCCACCGGCGACGACCACGTCGCCCGCGTCGTACACCGTCGACGGTCCGGACGGCGGCACCGCCAGCGACGCGAGCCCCGCGCGCAGTGCGGCCGGTCCGTCGGCGGCACCGGGCCGGCCCCGGTTGCGGCGCACGCCTTCGTCGCTGCGGAACCCGATCAATACGGGAGTCCCGGGTTCCGGGTCGTCGGGCCACGGCGTGACGGCACCGTGCCAGCGCAGGTGCTCCCGGCCCGGGCCGTCGTCGCGGCCGGTCCACGACTGCGCCGGCACATCCGTCCGCAGGATCATAGGCGAATTCCGTCCTTCCACACGTGCGAGACGAGGTGCACGCCCGGCCGGTACGCGAGGTGCACGTGCGAGGGGGCGTCGAGCGCGATCACATCCGCCCGGCAGCCGGGTCTCAGCACGCCGATATCGTTGCGGCGCAGCGCGTGTGCTCCGCCCGCGGTAGCGGACCACACCGCCTCGTCTGGGCTCATGTGCATCTCGCGTACCGCCAGCGCGATGCACAGGGGCATGCTCGTCGTGTACGAGGTGCCGGGGTTGCAGTCGGTCGCCACCGCGACCGTCACACCGGAGTCGAGCAGTCGTCGGGAATTGGGATACGTTTCCCGCGTGGAGAATTCGGCTCCCGGGAGCAAGGTTGCGACCGTGGTGCTGTCGGCCAGCGCCGCGATGTCGTCCGCGCTGGTGTGCGTGACGTGATCGACCGACGCCGCGCCGGTTTCGACGGCGATCCGCACGCCCTCGCCCGGACCGAGCTGGTTGCCGTGCACCCGCGGGACCATCCCCGCCGCGACACCGGCGCTGAGCACCGCGCGGCATTGGTCGGCGTCGAACGCGCCGCGCTCGCAGAACACGTCGATCCACTTCGCGTGGGGCGCGCACGCAGGGATCATCTCCTCGATCACCATGCGCACGTAGTCGTCTGTGCGGCCGTCGAATTCGGGCGGAGTGACGTGCGCGGCGAGCAGCGTCGTCTCCGGCGTGTGTGCCGCGGCCAGGCGCAGGCTGCGCAGTTCGTCGGCGACGGTCTGGCCGTATCCGGACTTGCATTCGATCGTCGTCGTCCCCGACCGGCGGGCCTCGGTCACCAACCGGGTCGCGGTCGCGTTCAGCTCCGCGTCGGTCGCCGCGCGGGTCGCCGCGATCGTCGAGCGGATACCTCCCGCGGTGTAGGGCTGCCCGGCCATCCGGGACGCGAACTCCTCGGCGCGGTCGCCGGCGAAGACCGGATGCGTGTGGCTGTCGACGAATCCGGGAAGTACCGTGCGGCCGTCCAGGTCGAGACGAAAGACATTGTCGGCGTGCGGTTCCCGACCGCTGCTGCCCACCCATTGCACGACACCGTCCCCGAGCAGGAGCGCCGCGTCTCGCAACAGGCCCAGCCGGCCCACCCCGATATCGGGATCGTTGGTGACGAGGACACCGATGCCGTCGAGCAGCGTCCACGGACCCGAGGTCACGACTCACCGCTCCTGCATGGGGATGCGCAGGCCGTGCCGGGCGGCGACCTCACCGGCCTTGTCGTAGCCGGCGTCGACGTGCCGCAGCACGCCGGTCGCGGGATCGTTGGTGAGCACCCGCTCGAGTTTGCGGGCGGCGAGCTCGGTGCCGTCGGCGACGCAGACCTGACCAGCGTGGATGGACCGGCCCATGCCGACGCCGCCGCCGTGGTGGATCGACACCCAGGTCGCTCCCGACGCGGTGTTGACCAGCGCGTTGAGCAGCGGCCAGTCGGCGATCGCGTCGGAGCCGTCGGCCATCGCCTCCGTCTCGCGGTAGGGCGACGCCACCGACCCGGCGTCCAGGTGGTCGCGGCCGATGACGATCGGCGCGGACACCTCACCGGAGGCCACCATCTCGTTGAATCGCAGGCCCGCCCGGTGCCGCTCGCCGTACCCGAGCCAGCAGATCCGCGCCGGCAGACCCTCGAACTGCACCTTCTCCCCGGCCAGGCGCAGCCACCGCGTCAGATGCGTGTTGTCCGGGAACAATTCGGCGACCGCCCGATCGGTCGCGGCGATGTCGGCGGGGTCGCCCGACAGTGCCGCCCACCGGAACGGGCCGCGCCCCTCCTCGAACAGCGGCCGGATGTAGGCGGGGACGAAGCCGGGGAAGGCGAACGCGCGGTCGTAGCCCCCCTTGCGGGCCTCGTCGCGGATCGAATTGCCGTAGTCGAACACCTCGGCGCCGCGGTCGAGGAATCCGACCATGGCCTCGACGTGCCGTGCCATCGACGCGCGTGCCTGCTCGGTGAACCAGGCCGGGTCCTTCTCGCTCAGCCGGTGCCAGTCCTCGAGTTCCACCCCGAGCGGAAGGTAGGACAGCGGGTCGTGCGCGGAGGTCTGATCCGTGACGATATCGATCGGCGCGCCGCGCTCGAGAAGTCGCGGGAATGCGTGGGCGGCGTTGGCGACCACCCCGATCGACAACGGGGTGCGGGCCTCGCGCGCGGCGACCGCCAGTTCGAGTCCGGCTTCGAGGGTGTCGGCGCGCACGTCGAGATAGCCGTGGTCCAGGCGTCTTTCGATGCGAGCCGGGTCGACGTCGACGCACAGGGCGACACCGTCGTGCATCGTGATCGCCAGCGGTTGCGCGCCGCCCATTCCGCCGAGGCCCGCGGTGAGGGTGAGGGTGCCCGCGAGGGTGCCGCCGCTGTCCGGGTAGCGCCCCGAGGCGGCGAGCTTCCGCGCGACCGCCCCGAACGTCTCGTAGGTGCCCTGGAGGATGCCCTGCGAGCCGATGTAGATCCACGAACCTGCCGTCATCTGCCCGTACATGATGAGACCGAGCGCCTCGAGCCGGCGGAACTCCTCCCAGTTCGCCCAGTCGCCGACCAGATTCGAGTTCGCGATCAGCACCCGCGGAGCCCACTCGTGGGTGCGCAGGACCCCGACGGGCTTGCCGGACTGGACGAGCAGGGTCTCGTCGTCGGCGAGGGTCTCGAGCGCGGCGACGATCGCGTCGAACGCCGCCCAGCTACGGGCGGCGCGCCCCGTTCCGCCGTAGACCACGAGATCGTCGGGGCGTTCGGCGACCTCCGGATCCAGATTGTTCATCAGCATGCGCAGCGCGGCCTCCTGCTGCCAGCCGCGACAGTGCAGGTCGCGGCCGCGGGGAGCGCGGACGGGCCGGGCGCCGGGCAGGTTCGTCATGATCACCTCGCGGTGTTCGGGCCTGTACCGATTACACCCTCTCGGTGCCGTGATGCGGTGGCGAAGCGCCGATTCGGCGCCGGTGTGCCGAAGTGGCGCCTCCGACCGCCATTTCGGCACACCGGCAGCGCAGCTGCTTGACCATCGCCAAGAATGATGTTCTGCTTTACGGAAACATCATTCTCGTCGAGGTTTCGCAGCAGGAGGTGGAAGCAAGTGGACCTGGGTTCCGCGCGCCACGCATTCGTCACCGGCGGCGCCAGTGGTATCGGCAGGGGTATCGCCGAGGCGCTCGCCGACGCCGGGGTGCGTGTCACGATCGCCGACATCGACCGGGAGGCAACCGAAGCGGTCGTCGCCACCCGCCCGGACGACTTCGCCGGGCTCGACCTCGACGTGCGCGACCGCGCGGCCTGGCGTGAGGCGAAGGCCCGGTCGGAAGCGGTGTTCGGGCCCGTCGACATCCTTGTCAACAACGCGGGAATCGGATTCAACGGCCGGGACTTCGCCGACCTGGACCCGGAGGTGTTCGACCGGATCATCGACATCGACCTGACGGGAGTGTTCAACGGGATCTCCACGTTCGCGGCCGACCTGCGCGTCCGCGGGCGGGGCCACATCGTCAACACCGCGTCCGTGATGGCCCTGACCGCGGGTGCGCCGGGCCGCGGGGCCTACAGTGCGGCCAAGAGCGCGGTCGTGGCGATGTCCGAGGCGCTGCGGCAGGAGATGGCGCCCCACGGGGTGGGGGTGTCGGTGCTGTGCCCCGGACTGGTCCGGTCCAACCTCGACAGCACCACCACCCGGCTGGGCGGTCAGGTCGAGAACGTCGCCCACATCAAGGGCGACGGCAGCCTCGGCATGGACCCGGCGGAGGCCGGCGCGCGGGTGCTCGACGGCATCGCCCGCGACCTTCCGTACATCCTCACGCACCCGCACTATCTGTCCCACGTCGAGGCGCGCATGGATTCGCTCCGCCGCTGTTTCGCGGAGGCGGAATCCGTCCGTGTGCCGTAGTGGCGCCCCTGACCGCCACAAAGGCACACGAGCAGCGAAGCTGCCTGCCGTCATCAGTAGGATCGACGGTCGTCAGTTCTGCTTCGAAGGGGACCGAAAATGAGCACAAACGTCGAACAGCGTGAGTTCCAGGCCGAGGCCCGGCAGCTGCTGGACCTGATGATCCATTCGATCTATTCGAACAAGGACACGTTTCTGCGGGAACTCGTCTCCAACGCGTCCGACGCGCTGGACAAGCTGCGACTGGAGTCGTTCCACAACAAGGACCTGGAGGTCGACACCTCCGATCTGCACATCGACCTCGAGGTCGACAAGGACAAGCGGACCCTCACCGTCCGGGACAACGGCATCGGCATGTCCCGCCACGAAGTGATCGACCTCATCGGCACACTCGCCAAGTCCGGCACCGGGGAACTGCGCCGCAAGCTGAAGGAAGCCAAGGACGCCGCCGCGTCGGAGGAACTGATCGGCCAGTTCGGCATCGGCTTCTACTCGGCGTTCATGGTCGCCGACAATGTCACCCTGGTCACCCGCCGGGCGGGGGAGGAGACTGGCACGCGCTGGGAATCCGGCGGCGAGTCGACCTACACGATCGCCGCCGTCGAGGACGTGCCGCAGGGCACCTCCGTCACCCTGCACCTCAAGCCGGAGGACGCCGACGACCACCTCTACGACTACACCTCCCCGAGCAAGCTGCGCGAGATCGTCAAGAAGTACTCGGACTTCATCGCCTGGCCGATCCGGATGGAGATCGAACGCACGAAGACCACCCCCGCCGAGGACGGCGGCGAACCCGTCGTCGAGACGGTCGTCGAAACCGAAACCCTCAACTCCGGCAAGGCCCTGTGGGCGCGTTCCCGGGAGGAGGTGTCCGACGAGGAGTACAAGGACTTCTACCGGCACGTCTCCCACGCCTGGGACGACCCGCTCGAGATCATCCCGATGAAGGCCGAGGGCACCTTCGAATACCAGGCGCTGCTGTTCCTTCCGTCGCACGCTCCGTTCGACCTGTTCATGCGCGAACGCAAGTCCGGCGTCCAGCTGTACGTCAAGCGGGTGTTCATCATGGACGACTGCGAAGAGCTGATGCCGGAGTACCTGCGCTTCGTCAAGGGTGTCGTCGACGCACAGGACCTCTCGCTCAACGTCTCTCGCGAGATCCTGCAGCAGGACCGCCAGATCAGGGCGATCCGGCGCCGGCTCACCAAGAAGGTGCTGTCCACGATCAAGGACATGCTCGCCAACGACCGCGACAAGTACCGCACGTTCTGGGCGGAGTTCGGTCGCGTCGTCAAGGAAGGCCTGATCTCCGACACCGACAACCGCGAGACCCTGCTGGCGCTGTCGTCGTTCGACTCCACCGCGAGCACGGAGGCCGGCGCCGACCCTGACGCGACTGCGACGCAGACCACGCTCGCCGAGTACGTCGAGCGGATGAAGGAAGGCCAGGAGGACATCTTCTACCTGACCGGCGAGTCGCGGCAGCAGCTCGAGAACTCCCCGCACATGGAGGCGTTCCGCGCCAAGGGCATCGAGGTGCTGCTGCTCACCGACCCGGTCGACGAGATGTGGACGTCGTCGGTGCCGGAGTTCGAGGGCAAGGCGCTGCGCTCGATCGCCAAGGGCGAGGTGGACCTCGGCAGCGAGGACGAGAAGAAGGCCGCCGAGGCGGAACGCGAGGAGAAGGAGAAGGGCTTCGCGGACCTGCTCGAATGGCTGAAGAACACGCTCGACGAGCACATCAAGGAGGTGCGCCTGTCGTCGCGGCTGACGACGTCCCCGGCATGCATCGTCGGTGACACGTTCAGCATGTCGCCCGCCCTCGAGCGCATGTACCGGGCATCGGGACAGGCGCTGCCTCCGATGAAGCGGATCCTCGAGCTGAACCCGGACCATCCGTTGGTGACCGGTCTGCGTACCGCGCACGAGCAGCGCAGCGACGACCCGGCGCTCGCCGAGACCGCCGAATTGCTGTACGGCACCGCGGTGCTCGCCGAGGGCGGCGAACTCGACGAGCCGGCTCGCTTCGCGCGGTTGCTCGCCGACAAGCTCGCCCGCAGCCTGTAGCGCGACGCGGGCCGATAAGCTCGGCGTCATGAGCGGCGTGGACGGGGTTCTGTTCGACATCGAAGGCGTGATCGTCCTGTCGTGGGACCCCGTCCCCGGCGCCGCGGACGTGCTCGCGGGTCTGCGCGACCGCGGCCTCGCGCGCGCGTTCCTCACCAACACGACCTCCCGCACCCGCGCCGAGATCGCGGGCCGGCTCACCGAACTGGGCATGCCCGTCGACGAGTCGGAGATCGTCACCGCCGCCTCGCTCACCGCCGAATACCTGCGGCAGACCTATCCCGGTCGCCGGTGCTGGCTGCTCAACCACGGCAACGTCGACGCCGATCTCGCCGGCGTCGTCCGCGACGACGACGATCCGGAGGTCGTCGTCCTCGGTGGCGCCGGGCCCGAGTTCACGCACCGGGCGCTGAGCCGGGTCGCGGAACTGATGCTCGACGGGGTGCCCGTCGTCGCGATGCACCGGGCCGGCGCGTGGCAGGCGTCGGACGGTCTGCGCCTCGACACCGGCACCTACCTGGCGGGTCTCGAGGAGCTGTCGGGGCGCAGCGTCGTCGCGGTCGGGAAGCCGTCCATGCAGGGTTTCCTCGAGGCCGCCGAATTGATGGGCACCGACGCGGACCGCATCGTCGTGGTCGGCGACGATCTGGGCGCCGAGGTGATCCCCGGGCAGCGGCTCGGGATGTCCGGAGTGCTCGTGCGCACGGGCAAGTTCCGCCAGTCGGTGCTCGATCTGGCCGTCGACAGGCCCGATCACGTCATCGATTCGATCGCCGATCTTCCGGCCCTGCTGGACCGGCTGTAGCGGCCGCCGGCACCGTCGGGCGCTGTGACCCATCCCACTCGGGCGGGTCCTTTCGGGACGGGATACGCTCGCGCCCCGGGGGTCTCTCCTCCGGTATCCGATCAGTCTCGAACCAGTTCTCGAGGAGCTGCCTTGATCATTCGTTCCTTCCGCTCCGTTCGTCCCGGCCGTCGCGCGGCGCGTGCCGGTGTGGTCGCCGCCCTGGGTGTGGCGGCCGCGTCCCTGCTCGGAGTGGGTGCCGCGACGGCTGCGCCGGTGACCTGTGTGTCGCCGCCGTCGGAGAATCAGATCCTCGTGTCGGACACCGCGAGTTGCGGTGCCAAGGCGGAGATCGGCAGCACGGCCCGCGCGGCGGCGGCGGACAGCGGCACCGCGGTGTCGGTCGCGAACGCGGCCGGGGCGGCCGAGGCGCAGGCGACCGGGTTCGGCACCGCGCTGAGTGCCGCGCGGGACGGCGGACGTTCGTTTGCCTTCGCGCTCGGTGGCGGTCTGAGCCATTCGTCGGCGCAGGGTCCGTCGGTGATCACCCTGTCGCTCGCGGGCTGGGGATCGGGTGCGACCGCCGACGAAACCGGCGTCACGTGCGTCGGTGCCCAGTCGTTCGCGGTGAACACCGGGTCGGGTCAGTGGTGCGCGGTCGGTGTGGGGTCCACGCGCCGCTGATCGGTACCCATCGACCGGGTGTGGCGACCCTTGCACTCGCCACACCCGAGTGCTAAAAATGCAGTTGGCACTCACGCTGAGTGAGTGCCAGGTCGGGATGGTGAGGCCGGGAATATCGACACCCCTGGTCGTCCGTCGCGGGCACTGCTTCCGACCGAGCCAACACGGGGCGTCCCGACGAGCGGTCGTCCTGTGAACGGACCGACCCGACTCGGGTCGAGCCGTGAATGGGCCGACCCGACGAGCGGTCGTCCTAGGTGTCACCCCGATATCCGGAGGATCACTTCGCAATGGCCAAGATCATCGCGTTCGACGAAGAGGCCCGTCGCGGTCTCGAGCGGGGCCTGAACAGCCTCGCCGACGCTGTCAAGGTGACGTTGGGCCCCAAGGGTCGCAACGTCGTGCTCGAGAAGAAGTGGGGCGCCCCCACGATCACCAACGATGGTGTGTCCATCGCCAAGGAGATCGAGCTCGAGGATCCGTACGAGAAGATCGGCGCAGAGCTGGTCAAGGAAGTTGCCAAGAAGACCGACGACGTCGCGGGTGACGGCACCACCACCGCCACCGTCCTCGCTCAGGCGCTCGTTCGCGAAGGTCTGCGCAACGTCGCTGCCGGCGCCAACCCGCTGGGTCTGAAGCGCGGCATCGAGAAGGCCGTCGAGGCCGTCACCGCCAAGCTGCTCGACACCGCCAAGGAGGTCGAGACCAAGGAGCAGATCGCTGCCACCGCGGGCATCTCCGCCGGTGACCCCGCGATCGGTGAGCTCATCGCCGAGGCCATCGACAAGGTGGGCAAGGAAGGTGTCATCACCGTCGAGGAGTCCAACACCTTCGGCCTCCAGCTCGAGCTGACCGAGGGCATGCGCTTCGACAAGGGCTACATCTCCCTCTACTTCGCCACCGACGCCGAGCGTCAGGAGGCCGTGCTCGAGGATCCCTACATCCTGCTCGTCAGCTCCAAGATCTCCACGGTCAAGGACCTGCTGCCGCTGCTCGAGAAGGTCATCCAGTCGGGCAAGCCGCTGCTGATCATCGCCGAGGACGTCGAGGGTGAGGCTCTGTCCACCCTGGTCCTGAACAAGATCCGTGGCACCTTCAAGTCGGTCGCCGTCAAGGCTCCGGGCTTCGGTGACCGTCGCAAGGCCCAGCTCGCCGACATCGCCATCCTCACCGGTGGCGAGGTCGTCAGCGAAGAGGTCGGCCTGTCCCTCGAGACCGCCGGCATCGAGCTGCTCGGCAAGGCCCGCAAGGTCGTCGTCACCAAGGACGAGACCACCATCGTCGAGGGCGCGGGCGATCCCGACGCCATCGCCGGTCGCGTCAACCAGATCCGCGCCGAGATCGAGGCGTCGGATTCGGACTACGACCGCGAGAAGCTGCAGGAGCGTCTGGCCAAGCTGGCCGGCGGTGTCGCGGTCATCAAGGCCGGCGCTGCCACCGAGGTCGAGCTCAAGGAGCGCAAGCACCGCATCGAGGATGCCGTCCGCAACGCGAAGGCTGCCGTCGAGGAGGGCATCGTCGCCGGTGGTGGCGTGGCCCTGCTGCAGGCCGCTCCGGTTCTCGACGACCTGAAGCTCGAGGGTGACGAGGCCACGGGTGCCAACATCGTCAAGGTTGCCCTCGAGGCTCCGCTGAAGCAGATCGCGTTCAACGCCGGCCTCGAGCCCGGCGTCGTCGCGGAGAAGGTTCGCAACCTGCCCGCCGGCAGCGGCCTCAACGCCGCCACCGGTGAGTACGAGGACCTCCTCGCCGCCGGCATCAACGACCCGGTCAAGGTCACCCGCTCGGCGCTGCAGAACGCGGCGTCCATCGCGGCCCTGTTCCTGACCACCGAGGCCGTTGTCGCCGACAAGCCGGAGAAGGCCGCGCCCGTCGCGGACCCGACCGGCGGCATGGGCGGCATGGACTTCTGAGTCCGGCTCACCAGCTCGCGCGAAGCCCGATCCCACACCGTGGGGTCGGGCTTCGCCCGTTTTAGCTGACCGAGCCCCGTCCGAAACACGTGAACAATTCCGTTCGACCTATTTTTCTGTGAATTCTTCACAACATGTCGATGCGCTGCCTGTGGGCTGAAACAGTGATATAACCCTTCTGTCCGAAATTTCGTTTCAGTAACAAGGGGAGAATCCATGCTGCTTCTGCTGCTCCAGTGGGCTGCCGCCAACCCTGACTTCATCCAGGTTCTCGACAGCTTCAGCGACGTCGCCATCGGCTAGGAGACGCCGCCATCGGCTAGAAAAGGAGTTCCGCTGTGGAACCAATGGGGCTGTTCGAATTCCTGGACTTCCTGGTGCTTGCCTTCTCGGCATTCGGTTCCTCGTAGACTGGGTTCGTTCCCGACATCGAACCGTGACCGCAGCGGTATTTTTCCGCCGCTGCGGTCACGCGTGAAAGGCTCTTTCCTTTACATGCGCTCCACCCTCCGTTCCCGGACCGTCATCGCCGGACTCGCCCTGCTCTCCCTCGCCGGCCCGACCGCCGTCGCCACCGCCGAACCCGTCCCCTCCGACGCCGGGACCGTGGACGCGGCCTCGACCGGTGCCTACGTCGACCACATCGACCGGATCACCGATCGCAAGGTCACCGCGCACGTCTACTCGCCGTCCATGGGGCGCACGATCCCGCTCGAGGTCCTGCTTCCGGCCGACACGACCACGCCGAAGCCCGTCCTGTACCTGCTCAACGGGGCCGGCGGCGGCGAGGACAATGCCACCTGGACGCAGAAGACCGACGTCGAGTCCTTCTTCGCGGACAAGGGCGTCTACGTGATCACGCCGATCGGCGGCGCCTTCTCGTACTACACCGACTGGCAGAAGGACGATCCGGTCCTCGGCCGGAACAAGTGGGCCACCTTCCTCACCCGGGAACTGCCGCCGGTCGTCGACGCCACGTTCGCGACCACCGGCGCCAACGCGATCGCCGGCCTGTCGTCGTCGGCGACCTCGGTTCTCGACCTGGCCATCGCCCGTCCCGGCCTGTACCGCGCCGTCGGTTCCTACAGCGGTTGCGCGTCCACCAGCGACGAACTGGGCCGGGCCTACGTGACGACCGTCGTCGAATCGCGAGGCGACGGCAACGTGGAGAACATGTGGGGTCCGGCAGACGACCCGGACTGGGTCGCCCACGACGCCATCGTCAATGCGGAGAAGCTGCGCGGCACCGACCTGTACGTATCGAGCGGGACCGGACTGCCCGGCCAGTACGAGCGCCTCGATCAGGCCCAGGTGAACGGCGACGTGGAGGCGCTCGCCAATCAGATCCTCGTCGGCGGGGCCATCGAGGCCGCGACGGACGAGTGCACGCACCGGTTCGTGAACCGGCTCGGTGAACTCGACATCCCGGTGCAGGCCGTGTTCCGCCCGGTCGGCACCCACTCGTGGGGCTACTGGCAGGACGACCTGCACCAGTCGTGGCCGATGATCGAGGCCGCCCTGAACCGGTAGACGGGCCGCCGCTTCTACCAGTACTGCTTCCGCGTCCCGTCGGTGTCGGCGACGAACACGACGGCGTCGGCACCGGCGACCGCGGCCGGCGTCAACGGAATGTGGCCGGGCACGATCGGCTCGCCCGCACCGACGGACGACGGCAGCGCAGCCCGCAGCTCCGGCACCGGGAACAGGGCTTTCCGGCCGGTCGCCGCGGCGAGCGCGTGCTGGAGGGTGCCCGATTCCGGGCGGGGTGCGGCGTCGGTCGCCACGAACACGTAGCGCTCACCGAGTTCGAGCCCGGCCAGCGCACCGGCACTGCACCAGCTCGCATTCTCCGGCCCGACCTGCATCCCGGACTCCGCCCGCTGCAGGTGCGCGTTGTGCGCGAACAGCAGGATCGGTCCGCGCCGCTGTTCCTGCGCGACGAGCGCGAGCAGGTTCGCGGCCATCATCTCGGCGCGGATCCCGAGCAGATTCCCGATCCGGTCGGGTCCGGCCGTCGCCATGGCCGCGTGATAGCGCAGCAGGCCCGACGCGGTGCGGGCGTGCGCGACGGCGTCCTCGTATCCGTCCGGGTCGGCGGGCCGCAGGAGAGGTCCCGCGCGGTGCAGCGCACCGGCGAGATCGTCGGCGACGAGGCGAAGCTCCCGCGCCCGATCCGAATTGCCGATCGAGACGGCAGGATCGAACATCGCCGCCTCGTTCGTCCAGTCCGCGTCGTCGCCGAGCAGCGCGTCGAGATCCCGGATCGACGCCGGTCGCAGCGGCGCGGGCAGGTATTCGACGACCGTGGACAGTGCGCGGCGCGGGCTCGGTGCCGCGGAGAACTCCAGCGGCGCGTCGAAGCCGTGGAAGCGAACCCGATCCTCCGGGGCGACGCCGGAGTTGTGCGCGCGGAGCCAGTCGACGAGTTCGCGGTTGCCCGGCACGGCACCGAAACCGTGACTGAACCCGGTCGCGAGCACCGTCTCGAGCTCCGCGGGCGCCCCGCACACGTAGTCGTCGACGATCGACGCGGCGAAGATGTCGGTTTCGAGCGCGATCGACCGGAATCCCCGGTCGACCAGGTGACTCAGAAAATCGTTGCGCAGCAACGGAAACGCCTCGATACCGTGGGTCGGCTCACCGAGTGCGAGCACGGCCGGTGGCTCGGGCCGCGCGGCGAGCAGTTCGTCGAGTACCCGGCCGAGGCTCTCGCGGTCGTCGAGTGGGCGGGCGATTTCCTGCAGCGATGTGGTGGTCGGCATGAACACTCCTCTGGCGGAAGTACCTACCCCGTCGACAGTATCGTTGAAGGATCGGGTGAGACTTTCACGAAGATCACCTGTGGTTTCCGGTTCGAAGTCTCAAACGGAGGTGCGCCCTGCGACCCGTCGACCTGGCCCGCGAGCACGGACTGTCGGCGCAGGCGATCCGCAACTACGAGGACGCGGGCATCCTGCCGCCGGCCGAGCGCAGCGCCACCGGATACCGCCGATACACACAGGTGCACGCGCATGCCCTGCGTGCCTTTCTCGCGTTGCGCGCCGGGCACGGCCACGGGCAGGCGGCGGAGATCATGCGCCGCGTCAACCGCGGTGACGCCGAGTCCGCCTGTCGTCTCATCGACACCGCCCACGTCGACCTGCTGACCGAGCGGGAAACCCGTGCCGAGGTAGCGTCGGCGCTCGGTGCCCTGTCCACCGCGACCCCGGCTCCGAGCGGTGGGCCGCTGTCCGTCGGCGAACTCGCGTACCGGCTCGGCGTGCACCGGGCCACGCTGCGCGCGTGGGAAGCCGAAGGCATCCTGCGTCCCGGCCGCGACCGTGCCACCGGCTACCGCAACTACGGGCCGGACTGTGTGCGGGACGCCGAGATCGCGCGGCAGTTGCGGCGCGGCGGATATCCGCTGATCCGGATCGCGCGGTTCGTCGATTCGGTGCGTGAGGCGGGCGGGACCGAGGAACTGCGGGTCTTCCTCGAGTCCTGGCAGGACCGGCTCGGCGCGCGCAGCCGCAGTCTTCTCGCCGGCGCGGCGCGGCTCGACGCCTATCTCACCCTGATGGAGAAGGCGGGTCCGGCCGCTTCCCGGCGGTGAGGTCCCGTCGTCAGGACACGGTCACCGGGACCGGTTCGGCGACGTTCTTGGCGAGACGCGCCGCGATCGCGGCGCACACCAGCAGCTGAATCTGATGGAAGAGCATCAGCGGCAGCACGATCAGCCCGATCGGCTGACCGGGGAACAGGACCGTCGCCATCGGCAGGCCGGTCGCGAGGGACTTCGTCGACCCGCAGAACAGGATCGCGGTGCGGTCCTCGTAGGTGAAACCGAGACGGCGCGACCCGAACCACGTGAGCGCAAGGACGAGTGCGAGCAGGACGATGCACACGGCCGCCAGAGCCAGCAGGCGCGCGATCGACAGGCTCGACCAGATGCCCTCGTTCATGCCGCGGCTGAACGCGACGTACACCACGAGCAGGATCGCGCCGCGGTCGACGAGTTTGAGGGCCTTGCCGTGCTCCTTCACCCACGTGCCGATCCAGCGGCGCAGCACCTGGCCGGCCGCGAACGGCACGAGCAGCATGAGCACGATGTCCAGCACCGCGGAGGCGCTGAACGTCACGCCCTGCGTCGCCATGGTCAGCGCGACCAGAACCGGGGTGACGAAGATGCCGAGCAGGCTCGACGCGGACGCGCTGACGATCGCCCCGGGAATGTTGCCGCGCGCGACCGAGACCAGCGCGATCGACGACTGCACCGTCGAGGGCAGCAGGCACAGGTACAGCACCCCGATGTACAGCGGGTCCGTCAGCAGCCACGGCACCAGTGCCTTCGCGGCCAGCCCGAGCAGCGGGAAGAACACGAACGTGGTGGCGAGGATCGTGGTGTGCAGCCGCCAGTGCTTGAGGCCGTCGACCGCCTCGCGGGTGGACAGGCGCGCGCCGTACAGGAAGAACAGCAGGCCGATCGCGATCTTGGACGCCCACGTGAACCCGGTGAGTACGACTCCGCCGGCGGGCAGCAGCGCGGCGACGGCGACCGTCGCGAGGATGCCGACCAGGAACGGGTCGAGTCGGTTCAGCACGGGAATCTTCGAGAGCATGGTTAGACGGTAGGGGAACAACCGCTGATTTACAGAACCGATCACCACGATTACTGTCATCACAAATCGTGATCGGAGGCGATCGTGTTCGACCCGGTGCAGCTGCGGAGTTTCCTCGCCGTCGAGCGCGACCGCAGTTTCAGTGCCGCCGCGCGGCGGCTGGGTCTGCGCCAATCCACCGTCAGCCAGCACGTCGCCAAGCTCGAGCAGGCCGTGGGCCGGCGGCTGTTCCTGCGGGACACCCATACCGTCGAGCCGACCGCCGACGGTAGTGCGATGGTCGGTTTCGCCCGCGACATCCTCGACCGGCACGACGCCGCACGCCGCTACTTCCAGGACTCCCCGGTCAGCGGCCGGCTGCGGTTCGGGGCGTCCGAGGACCTGGTACTGCACGAACTCCCGGCGATCCTCGGCGAGTTCCGGCGCAGCCACCCGCGGGTGGATCTCGAACTCACCGTCGCGCTGAGCGAGGAACTGCACCGGCGCCTCGACGACGGCGAACTCGACCTGATGTTCGGCAAACGCCGGCCGGGGGAGCAGCACGGGGAACTGATCTTCCGCGACCGTCTCGCGTTCCTGGCCGCCCCCGGCTTCACGCTCGAGCCGGACGGACCGGTGCCGCTGGTGACCTATCCGCCTCCGTCGCTGACCCGGGAGATCGCGCTCGATGTGCTGCAACGCGCCGGATTCGGCGCGCGTATCACGTGCGTCGCGGACAGTCTCAACGGCCTGCGCGCGGCGGCGCTGGCCGGGCTCGGCGTCGTGCTGCACGCGCGCAGTCTCCCGCCCGCCGGTCTCGAACCGGTGCGGGCGGGAACGCGACGGCTCCCCGACGCCGGCGATCTCGAGTTCGTGCTGCTGGCGCGGCGCTCGGTTCTCGGGGAACCGGCGCGGGCGTTGCGCTCGGCGATCCTGGACAACGCCCACCGACTGGGCCGGGACACCGGACTCCGGTGACGGCCGTACCCGTCACTCCGGCAGCAGCATCCACAGGGCCAGGTAGACCAGTGCGGCACCGCCGCCGGTGACGAAGGCGGCGACGACGACACCCGCACGGACGAGATTGACGTCGACGTTGAAGTATTCGGCGAGGCCGCCGCACACGCCACCGAGCATGCGCTGCGTGCGGGAACGGACGAAGGGGCGGGGCGTGGAGTTGCTTTCGAATGTCATGCCTACAGCGTGCCGCCGGGAGGCACTCGGGCACATCCGGTGACCCCCCGATTCCGACCCTGATCTTTCGCCTCGGGGTCGCTCCTACTTGCGGGCGGCGAGCGTCTTCCTGAAGATCACCATCGGCAGCAGCAGGCGGGCGATCACCGACACCGCCCACACGATCACGGTTGCGAGGACCCACGTCGTGATACCGCTGATCTTCAGGCCGTCGCTGACGAGTGCGGTGACGATCAGCGCGACCAGCGTCGAAACGAGGGCGCTGCTGCCGAGCAGCACGGGTGCCTTCGTCACCGAAACCTGGCGGATGAGCGGGTCGATGACGACCGCGACGACCGTGAAGATCACCACGGCGATGAGGAACGCAACTGGGGTGAGAGACATGTCGGGGAGCACCCACGCCCCGACGATCAGGGCGATCGCGTTGGCGATCAGGGCGACGACCGCAGTCGCGAGGAGTCGCATCATGCGGTCAGAGTAGACCCGCCGAGCCCGAATCGTCTGGAATCGCGGTGAGGCGAACCCTGGGCGGTGTCGGGCCGGCCCGGCAGGATGGGGAAGCGTTCGCTGCAGAAAGGACACTCAGATGACCGACACCGTTGTCGCCGGCCGCCGCGCCGCGCTCGCCCTGCGCTACGGCACCGCCGAGGCCGAACGCGCCGAGCTGGCCGGAGAGCTCGTGTGGAACGAGGTGCTCGCCACGCAGCTCGCGCACCGGTCGGTGCGGAAGTTCCTGCCGGACAGCGTGTCCGAAGAACAGTTGCGCGCGATCGTCGCGGCGGCGTCGTCCGCGGCGAGCTCGAGCAACCTGCAGTTGTGGAGTGTCGTGGCGGTGACCGACCGGGATCGGCTCGGCCGGATCGCGGCTCTCGCCGGGAACCAGGACGCGGTCCGCAACGCGCCTCTGCTGCTGGTGTGGGTCGCGGACCTCGCGCGCGCCGGCCGCATCGCCGAGCAGAACGATCGCGACCTCGTCAATGCAGGCTTCGTGGAATCGGCGCTGCTCGGAGTGGTCGACGCGACGCTCGCGGCACAGAACGCCGCACTCGCCGCGGAATCGTTGGGCCTCGGCACCGTGTACATCGGGGCGATCCGGAACCACCCCACCGAGCTCGCTGAGGAGCTGAACCTGCCGGCCCACAGTTTCGCGGTGGTCGGGCTCGTCGTCGGGCATCCGGATCCCACCGCAGCCGCCGAGGTCAAGCCGCGGCTGGGCGTCGATGTCGTGCTGCACCGCGAACAGTACGACCTGGAGGCGCAGGAAGCCGGCACCGCCGAGTACGAGGCTCGCATCTCCGCGTTCTACCGCGAGCAGGGCCTGGCGGACAGCTGGATCGAGCGGGTGGTGGGCCGGTTCGCGACACCGGGGGCACTCGGGGTCCGGGAAGGGCTGAAGGAAGCGCTCGAACGCCGGGGGTTCGATCTGAACTGACCGACCGTACGAACGCGAATGCGGGTGAGCGCTGCTCGCCCGCATTCGTCGTTTCCACCCGCCTTCGCATGTCGCGAATCGGTATTTCTCCGGATTCGATCAAAATGTCTTCCCTGTCCGACTTTGCCTGATAGTTTCTCGCCCGTGACCGAATGGTTACCTGATCCACCGTTCGATATGAGGGGGTGAGAGGCGTGGAGATTCTCGAGATCATCATCCAACTTCTGCTGTCGAACTCCTGACGGCCCACAGCGGCGACCGCGGCGCAACCGCCGTGGTCGCCGCATACATTTCGACGAAAAGGCATGTGGTGCATCGTATCCCGAGTCTGCTGGGCGCCCTGGTGATGCTCGCGGCGGCGGTCGGGTCCCTCGGGCCGCCGGCCACGGCGCAACCGGCAACCGGCGCACGCCTCGTCCGGGTCGAGACCGTCGATACCCGGCAGCAGATTCTGATCGTCCACTCCGCCGCGATGGACCGGGAGATTCCCGTACGGGTGATTCTTCCGTCCGACAGGTCGCGCCCGCGCCCCACCCTGTACCTGCTCAACGGGTACACCGGGGGGGAAGAACCCGGCAACTGGCACGATCGCACCGACGTCGTCGCGTTCTTCGCGGACAAGAACGTCAACGTCGTCACCCCGATCGGTGGTCGGGCCAGTTACTACACCGATTGGCGCAGTGACGATCCCGTGCTCGGACGCCACAAGTGGTCGACGTTCCTCACTCGTGAGCTTCCGCCGATCGTCGATGCCACTCTCGGCACATCCGGTCGCAACGCGATCGCCGGCGTGTCGGCCTCGGCGACCTCGGTCCTCAATCTCGCCGTGGAAAGCCCCGGACTGTATCGCGCGGTCGGTGCATACAGCGGGTGCCCCTCCACGAGCGACCCGGTGAGCAGACGCTTCGTCGAAATGGTCGTCGAGGGACGGGGGCGGGGTGACGTGACGAACATGTGGGGTCCCGTCGGGGATCCGGCGTGGGCCGCGCACGATCCCTACCTCAACGCCGAGCGACTGCGCGGCCTCGAACTCTACATCTCCAGTGGCACGGGGCTTCCCGGGTACGACGACACGCTGGACGGCCGTGAGGTCGCGGGCGATCCGCTCGTGCTCGTCCGGCAGGCCGGTACCGGCGGGGTCATCGAGGCCGCGACCGGTGAATGCACGCGGCGGTTCGTCGCGAGACTCGACGAACTCGGCATTCCCGCCCACGTCGAGCTCCGCCCCACCGGGACCCATTCGTGGACCTACTGGCAGGACGACCTGCACCGGTCGTGGCCGGTCTTCGACCGCGCCCTGCGCTGACCACCGCCGTAGGTTCCGGCCGGTGGCCCATCACGGTCAGTTGCACACCACGACGAGGCCGAGACCCCGCCAGACCTGGGTCTCGATCCGGTCGAACTCGTGGTCGTCGCGGTCGTAGACGGTGTCGGTCTCGGTGCGGTAGCCGCGGTCGCGCTGCTCGGTGACCGTGCACGAATCCGAGGAGATGCCGGAGCGGTTGAGCACCGTGTACGGCACGCCTTCGGCGTCGAGGGTTGCGCGGGCTGCGGATTCGCTCATCCCGACCACGTACGGAGCCGACGCGGCGGACGCGGCGGGGCCCCCGAGGAGCAGGGCGGCTGCGGTGGCTGCGGTGACGGCGGCGGCGGAAACGATGGTGCGCATGGTGATCCTTTCGGAGATGCGAACAGGCGTGCAGAACAGGAAAGTGTTGGTGCGAACGGGATGTGGGCTGTGATCCCGAACCGTTCCCATCGTGGCTCGACAGCCGCACCGGGCACATCGGGTGAGCCACCCATCTGCACCCTGAATTCGCGGGTCGGGGTTTCTCGGGGAACGGGCGCGGTACCGTCGAAGCCATGGCCGAACCGAAACGGGTAGCTCTGGCACTCGGCAGTGGGGGTGCGCGCGGATACGCGCACATCGGAGCGATCCAGGCTGTGACCGGCCGCGGCCTCGAGATCGTCGGTATCGCGGGATCGTCGATGGGTGCGCTGGTCGGCGGGCTGTACGCGGCGGGCAAGCTCGACGAGTACACCGACTGGGCGCTGACCCTCACCCAGCTCGACGTGGTGCGGCTGCTGGACGTGTCGGTGACGTCAGCGGGCGCCATCCGCGCCGAGAAGGTGCTCGCCCGGGTCCGCGAGATCCTCGGCGACGTGCAGATCGAGGACCTGCCGCTCCCGTTCACCGCGGTCGCGACCGATCTGGCTGCGGGACGGCCGGTGTGGTTCCAGCGAGGTCCGCTCGACGTCGCCATCCGCGCCTCGATCGCGATTCCCGGCGTCATCACTCCGGCGGTCCTCAACGGCCGGGTGCTCATCGACGGGGGCACGCTCGCGCCGTTGCCGGTCGCGCCGACCGTGGCGCTGGCGTCGGACCTGACGATCGGGATCAGTCTCAGCGGTGAGGAACGCGGCCTCGCGTCCCCGGTGAACGTCAGCGCCGAACCGCGCCCGGTCGAGGAATGGATCGGCCGCTTCCGCCGCAGTGCCGGATTCCTGCTCGAACGCGACATCGTGCGATCGGTCGTGGGCCGGTTCGGTTCGGCCCGGGCCCATACGGATTCGGGCCCTGCCGACTCCGGTAACGGCGCGTACTCCGAAATCACTGCCGACTCCGATGCCGCTGCCGACGAGGAGGTGTTCGAGCCGCCCGTCGACCCGGCGCTCGAAGCCGCCGCGGTGGCGTCCGGGGGTGTCGCCGCGCCGAAACTCGGCCGCGTCGCGGTGATGAGCCGGTCGATCGACATCATGCAGTCGGTGCTGGCCCGGCATCAGCTCGCCGCGTACCCACCGGATGTGCTGGTCGAAATACCGCGCAGCGCATGCCGCAGCCTCGATTTCCACAAGGCCGCCGAGATGATCGAACTCGGCCGGACACTGACCGAAGCGGCTCTCGACAACGCCGGGTTCCTCGAGGCGCGGGCCGGTGGCGAGCACGGTCCTCCGCAACCGGGCGATCACGGACCCGCAGAGGGATCGCCGGAATAGCCGGGGATCGTGCCCCCGACTCGGCGCAATGCCGGTGTGTTCGCGGTCGAGGGGAGGACACTCGGGTGATGAGGCGTGGTGATGGCCGGTGAACGCGAAGGATCGAACCTGGGACCTCGGTTACGCGGCCGCGTGGCGGCTGGTGCGCGCACTGCCGGATCGCTGGGCGCTGCGCCTGTTCTATCTCGCGGCCGATCGCGCCGCTCGCAACGGTGGACCGGATCAGTTGCGGCGCAACCTGTCCCGTGTTCTCGCCATTCCGGCGGAGGAGATCCCCGACGAGCTGGTGCGCGCGAGCCTGCGTTCGTACGCGCGCTACTGGTGCGAGGCCTTCCGGCTTCCGTCGATGGATCCGGTCCGGCTCGCCGACGACATCGAAACCTCCGCCACCGGACTCGAACACATCCACGAATCGGTCGAGCGCGGCAAGGGTGCGGTGCTGGCC
This sequence comes from Rhodococcus sp. HM1, assembly GCF_023218075.1. GTDB lineage: Bacteria > Actinomycetota > Actinomycetes > Mycobacteriales > Mycobacteriaceae > Rhodococcus. Next base: position 24,734 of record NZ_JALPTB010000002.1, read on the forward strand.
CTCCCGCACAGCGGAAACTGGGATCTGGCGGGCGTCTGGGTGACGCAGCGGGTGGGCTCGCCGGTCGTCGTCGCCGAGCGACTGCGGCCGGATTCGCTGTTCCGGCGCTTCGTACGGTTCCGTGAGGGATTGGGATTCGAGATCATTCCGCTCACCGGCACCGAGACGCCACCGCTCGAGCAGTTGGCGGCACGGCTGCGCGAGGGCCGGATGGTCGGGCTGCTCGCCGAACGCGACATGACCGGCACGGGTGTGCCGGTCACCTTCTTCGGCGAACCGGCCCGCATGCCGGCCGGTCCCGCCCGGCTCGCGATCGACACCGGTGCGCCGCTGCTGCCGGTGAACTGCTGGTTCACGCCGAACGGTTGGGGTTTCCAGGTGGGCCCGCCCATCGAGGCCGTCGACGGTGTGCAGGGCACGACGCAGGCGCTGGCCGACCGGTTCGCCGCCGCGATCGCCGCGCATCCTGCCGACTGGCACATGCTGCAACGGGTGTGGACCGCCGACTTCGACGGCCACCGATGATCTACTCTGAGCCGGTGGAGACCGTACCGATCCAGCTGCCGGGGGGTACCACCGCGCCGGTCCGCCTGTTTCCGGGCCCGGACCACGAGCACGAGACGCGACGGGACGCCGCGAGGATCGTGGTGGTCGTCGTCCCCGGGCTCGGAATCCCGGCCGGCTACTACGAACCGTTCGCCGACGCGCTTACCGGACACGGCTTCGATGTCGCGATCTGCGAGCTCCGCGGGCAGGGCGACAGCCGGCCGCGCCCGGACGCCGACAGCGTCTACGGCTACCACGAGCTGGTGTCCGTGGACTTCCCCGCGATGTTCGAGGTCGTCCGCGAACGATTCCCCGATTCGACCCCGTACCTGCTGGGACATTCGATGGGCGGCCAACTCGGGGTGCTCTACGCGTCGCGGGTCCGCGGCCGCCTCGGCGGACTGATCCTCGTCGCCTCCGGAACCCCCTACTACCGGCACTTCCCGGGCTCCCGCGGACCCGGCCTGCTGCTCGGGTCCGCGGCCATGTCGATCACCGCGAGCGTCGCGGGATTCTGGCCCGGCGACCGGCTCGACATCGGGGGGTTCGGACGCCAGTCCCGCGTGCTCATCTCGGACTGGGCGCGCCTGGCCCGCAGCGGACGATTCGAGCCTTACGGCGCCGACATCGACTACGAGGAGCGCCTCGCGCGGCTGAAGCTGCCGGTGCTGTCGATCACCATCGAGAACGACGACATGACCCCGGTCGCCGCGGCCCGGCATCTGCTCGAGAAGCTCCCCGCGGCCGAGGTCACCACCTGGCACCTCGACCGTCCGCTCGGGCACAACGGCTGGATCCGGGACAACGCGGAGATCGTCGAGCGGGTCGCGGCCTGGTTGCACGACCGCTGACCCGCCCCCGTTGTCAGCGGAGCTTGTCCTCCAGGAACGTGAACGTCAGCGCCGACTTGAACGCGGCCTGCGCGTTGTCCGCCGCGCCGCCGTGCCCGCCCTCGATGTTCTCGTAGTACCGCACCTGATGTCCCTGCTCCTCGAGGCGGGCGACCATCTTCCGGGCGTGGCCGGGATGCACCCGGTCGTCGCGGGTCGAGGTGGTGATCAGGATCGGCGGGTACGTCGCCTCGGGATCGACGTTCTGATAGGGGGAGTACTCCTTCAGGAACGCCCACTCGTCCGGGTTGTCGGGGTCGCCGTACTCGGCCGTCCACGACGCGCCCGCGAGCAGCAGGTGGTACCGCTTCATGTCCAGCAGGGGCACCTGGCACACGATCGCCCCGAACAGCGACGGGTAGCGGGTGAGCATCACGCCCATCAGCAGACCACCGTTGCTGCCGCCCTGGATACCGAGCTTCTCCGCGGTGGTGATGCCCCGCGCGACGAGGTCCTTCCCGACCGCCGCGAAGTCCTCGAACACCTTGTGCCGGTTCTCCTTCAGCGCCTGCGTGTGCCAGGTGGGGCCGTACTCGCCGCCACCGCGGATGTTCGCGATCACATAGGTGTAGCCGCGTTCGAGCCATGCCCGGCCGATACCGCCTCCGTAGGCGGGCACCAGCGAGTTCTCGAATCCACCGTAGCCGTACAGCAGGGTCGGCGACGGGGTGTCGGTGTTGCTGCCCACCACGAAGTACGGCACCTGGGTTCCGTCGTCGGACGTCGCGAAATACTGTGTGACGGAAATGTTCTCGGCGTCGAAGAACGAGGGCGCCTGCTTGATCGCCGTCAGCGGACCGCCGACCGTCCCGGACAGCAGAGTCGCCGGGACGGTGAAACCGCTGGAGTTGAGGAAGAAGTCGTCGCTCTCGAGGGGATCGACGTCGATGATCGAGGTGGACGTCGCCGGCGGAACGCCCTCGAGCGGGCGGTCCTCCCACCCGTGCGGCCCCGGCGTGAGCACCCGCACCTCGGTCTGCACGTCGCGCAGCGTCACGAGCAGCAGGTGGTTGCGGGTCCACGCGTACTGCTCGAGCGAGGTGTGCTCGTCCGGGGTGAACAGCACCGTGAACTCGCGTGATCCCGCCAGGAACGCCGGATAGTTCGTGGCCAGCAGTGCGCCGGCCGGGTATCCCAGCCACGGCGACCGGGTGCGCACCAGCAGATGGTCGCGGTAGACCCCGGCACCGGCGTCGTCCGGCACCTCGAGCTTCACCAGTTCGCCGTCGTCGGTCAGCTCGAACCGGTGCGCGTTGTAGAAGTCCAGGGCCCGTTCGACGAAGGTCCGCTCGTATCCGGGCGTGCGGTCGTACGACGCGCCCACCGCCACGTCGGTCTTCTCGCCCTCGAACACGATCTCCGCCTCGGAGACCGGGGTGCCACGCCGCCACCGCTTCGCGATCCTCGGATATCCCGAATCGGTGAGTGACCCGTCACCGAAATCGGTACCGACGTATACGGAGTCCGCGTCGATCCACCCGATGTCCGTCTTCGCCTCGGGCAGTTCGAAACTGTCCGCACCCGACACGAACTGCCGTGTGACCAGATCGAATTCGCGGATCACGGTGGCGTCCGCGCCGCCGCGCGACAATCCGATCAACGCGCGCGTGTGGTCGGGACGCAGCACCTGCGCGCTCGACCACACCCAGTTCTCGCCCTCCTGCTCGGCGAGCGCGTCCAGATCGACGAGCACGTCCCACTCCGGGTCGTCGCGCAGGTACTGGTCCATCGTGGTGCGGCGCCACAGCCCCCGGACGTGCTCCGCGTCCCGCCAATAGTTGTAGAGATACTCCGCGCGTCGCCGGGCGTAGGGAATCCGCGCATCGGTGTCGAGCACCTCCCGGATCCGGGACTGCAACGTCTCGAACTCGTCGGTGCGGGTGTACTCGTCGACGGTGAGTGCGTTCCGGGTGCGCACCCAGTCCAGCTGCTGCTCGCCGGTGACGTCCTCGAGCCAGAGGTACGGGTCGGTCGGGTCGGAGGCCGTGGCTTGGGAGTTCGTCGAAGAGGTCATGTGGCTATTTCTACCCGGACCGGCACACTTGCGGGCATGCAGCTGCATCCAACCGACGCGCGCCGCGACTGGCTCGGCGATCGTCTGCCCAGCGATCTGTTCCTCGTGTACTGCTTCGACGCGCCGTCCGTGCCGCCAGAACGGGTGCTCGCCGACCTCGCCGCGCGGGCCGCGAGGATCGGGGACCTGCGCACCCGGGCCGTCGACGTTCCGGGCCTGCTCGACTACCCGTACTGGACGAACCGCGAGATCGGAGACGACCAGTTCAGGACCCATCCCGGCGGTGACTGGGCTGCGGTGACGGCCCTGCTCGGCACGCTCGTCGAGGGCCGGGTCGACATCCGGGTCTCGCCGTGGCGGCTGCACCTGATCCCCGACGTCACGGGCGCACCCGGGGGAGACGGGGCCGCGCTGCTCGCGGTGCTGCAGATCTCGCACGCGTTCGCCGACGGAGTGCGCGCGTCGGCGTTGGCGCGTGCCCTGTTCGGGAAGGACGCGCCGCCGCACACCGAGGCGCCCCGCGCCCCGGCGCCGCCGGCCATGCTCGTGCGCGCGGCGGCGAAACTGCCGGGACAGATCGTCGGGGTGGTCGCCGACGGGGTGAGGGCGAGCCGGGCCGAGCAGGAACTGGCCGGACCGGGCGTGCCGTCCCCGGCGCCGGGCTGCCCGCTCGTCGCGGTGAACACCGCGCCCGGTCCCCGCCGCACGGTGCGGACCCTCGTGTGCGACGCCGCCGGCCTGCGGCGCGCCGGCACCGTCACGGTCGCGGCGCTGGCCGCGATCGGTCCGGCCCTGGCCGCGTTCCTGGACGTGGACGCCCTCGGAGCGGAGGTTCCGGTGGCGGTGCCGACGAGGGGCAGCGAACGGAACGCGTACCGCAGTGTCGGGGTCGCACTTCGCCCGGACCTCCGCGACAGCGGCGAACGGGCCGCGGCGATCGCCGCCGAACTGGAGTTGCGGCGCCGCCGCGCCGCGCACCCGGCGATGGCGGTGCGGTCCCGGACCGAGGATCACGTGCCCGCGCCGCTGCTGCGTTTCGGGATCGACCGCACCGACCTGTCCGTCGTTCCGCCGACCGTCACCGGGAACACCGTGGTGTCGAGCGTGAACCGCGGCGCCGCCGACCTCGTGCTCGGCGGCGGCGCGGTGCGGTTCACCACCGGATACCCGAGCCTGTCACCGGTGATGGCACTGACCCACGGCGTGCACGGCATCGGCGACGCCGTCGCGGTCTCGGTCACGACGAGCCCCGACGTGCTCGACGACGCCGCACTCGACCGGTACGTGGATCTGCTCCGGAGATCGCTCGCCGGGCTGTAGGCCGGGTGCGGCACTGTAGGCCGGGTGCAAGCACCAGGGGGCCCGTCAGCGGAAGTAGTCGCCGAATCCGAAGATCGCGTCGAAGGCGCTCGTGGGGGCAGCACGTCCACGTAGTTGACGCGGTAGTCCGGATACGAGGTGCGCATCAGGGCGTGCACGAACTGCGTCGCGTGGATCGCGTCCACGGCGTCGATCGTGACGGTGAGGTGGACCAGAGCGTTGTCGCTGCGGCCCACGCAACCGTGATGCGGAACGATCGGCTCGAGGAAGTCGTCGTCGCTCAGAAGATCGACGAGCACATCGAGTTCGATCATTGCGTTGTATTCCATGTGTGTCCTCCCGTGTCGAACACCCGAGCGGCCTCGCGCCGCGCGGGTTGAATTCGATCGGGAACACGCACGGCGACATCATGCCCGAGTCCCGGAGAGTCCGCACGGGGGAGCGGGCGGCGTGTCACACAGCCCCTTGTCTCACACAGCGGCCCCGAACACCGCTCGTTCGCGGCGACGCTGCTTGCGTGCGAGCACGGAGACCAGCGCGCGCAGGAAGAACGGCAGTTCCTTGCGGGCCCGCTCGGCTTCTTCGGGGGTCATGACCGCGAAGACCCGGGTGAGGTCGAAGTCCATGCGAGCGCCGCGTTGCGCGCCCTTCTCGAAGGTCTGCCATGCCTCGGCGGACACGTAGCCGGTGATCAGCGGAAACACGGTGCGTTCCTCGTCGGCGATGTGTTCGTCGAGCATCGCCCGGAGCCGGCGGACGGTCTGCGCGAATTCGGCGACCGCGGTCTTCTGCGGCAGTGCCCCCGCCGAGCGGACGAGATCGTCGAGGAGCGGGTCGAGCTCGTCGTGATCGTCCGTCAGCTCGGTGAAATCGACGTGCGGGCCCGCCGACTCGGTGATCAGGGGCCACAACGAGAAGTCCTCGACGTTGTGGTGATGGTGGAGACTCGCGGCGAAGAGGGAGACGTAGCCGGAGATCGCGGCGCACCGGGCGTGGTCGAAACGCGACCGGTCGGCGACCATTTCGTCGGCGAGACGGGAGAGCCGGGCGAGGTCGTGGACGATCACGCGGTGCGCGAGACGCATACCGAGCAGTTCTTCATCCGTGGTGAGGCGCGGAGCCTTGGTCAGAGATGTCATGTCGGTAGCGTGCCCGCCGGTGCTTGGCTGCGACTTGGTGATCGCTTGGTCGGGACGATCACCCCCCGGTGCGGGCGCGGAAAGTGGCGACCAAGTGCCGGTATCCACAGTGGGGCAATGACCATCACACCTTCACTTCTCTACCGTCTCAGCGCCGCGGGCGCCATCGCCGCGTTCGCGCTCAACCTGACCGGGGGCCTGCTGCACCCGGTCGTCGACGGCAACGCGCATTCCGCCGAGTCGCTGACGTCGGGGTTCAGCCCGTGGGCGCAGATGCTGTTGCTGTTCGGTACGGTCGTCCAGCTGATCGCCCTGCCGGGTGTCTACGCGTGGTTCTCCGCGAAGGCCGGACTCGCGGGGCTGATCGGCTTCGTCCTGCTCTACGGCTCGTCGATGCTCGTGTCGCTCACGCACCTGACGATCGAGGCATTCGCCTCCTACGAACTCGCGGCGAACCCGGCGACCGCCCACCTCGTCCCCGCGGACGGTTCCCTGTTCCCCTCGACGGCGTTCACCGTGCTGCAGACCGCGAGCGGGCTGACGTTCATGCTCAGCATGGTCGTGTTCGGCGTGTGCCTGCTCCGCACGGGCGCCGTTCCCCGCTGGATCGGCGCGATTATGACCGCCGGCGGTCTGGTTCTGCTCCTGCCGCTGCCCGAGCTGCCCGGCGTGAGCGGACTGGTGATCGAGTTGCCGCGGGGGCTGGCGTTCGCCGCGATCGGGGTTCTCATTCTGCGGGCGAACGGTCGTCCGCCGGTGGAGACGGCGCCGGCGACCTCGCATCGTGCAGGCGCTCCGCTAGCCGTGTGACCAGTTCCGATGCGGCGGCCCGCCATCGGGCCGCCGCATCGCCGTCTCCGACGGCCTCGGCGGTCTCGGCCAGCGCGACGTCGACGGGGCCCGCGTAGAACGAACCGGAGTCGAGGCCGGCGATGCGGCCCGAGAACGGGAGGAGTTGGGCGTGCAGTTCTCGAGCGGTCGCCGCGTCGGCGAGACGAGCGGCCACCCGGGCACGGAACGTGGTCATCGCCAGCCAGTAGTAGTCGCGCGGATACGGCCGGCTTCCCTCCCACAGCTGCCGGGCGCGGTCGGTGTCGCCCCGGTCCAGAAGCGCCAGGATCAGTGGGAACCGGACCGAGTGGGGACGCACCCCCTCGATCAGCTCGAGCTCTTCGACCAGTGGCGACAGGTCGCCGCGTGCCACGGCGACACCGATACGGCCGATGGTGCCGATCCACTGCGCGACAACCATGCCCTGGGCGTGCATCGTCGCCGAGATCTCGTCGTATCGGCGCAGTCCGGACTCGACGCGACCGGCCATCAACTCCACCATCGCATCGAACACGGCGAGCACCCCGAGCATCTGTACCAGCTGATGGCCGGCCGCGTATGTGGTTGCGACGGAAGCGCTCTCGTATGCCTGATCGAAGTCGGTGACGGCCGTGGCGGCGAGGAACCGCTGGAAGTGGGCGACCGAGACGAACCCCTCGTCGCCCACCTTCTGCGCGACGTCGAGCAGTTGCCGGGAGTTCCCGAGCCGCTCGTCGACCAGATCGGGACCGAACGCGACGTAACCGACGGCGTTGAGCGCCCGCATCATCGTCGTCGGGTCGCCGGATTCCTGGGCCAGGGTGCGGGCCTCCACGGCCGCCGCGAGGCTCCCTGCGTCGTCCAGGCCTTCGAGTTCGAACACCTTCGCTACCAGCAGCAGGGCGCGGGTCGCGGTCGGGAGTGCAGGATCGGCGAGAGCGGTGTCGATCTCGTCGAGAATCTCGGTGTCCGGCTCGGGGTCGACCCGGATCGTCCAGACCACCGGCGCAGTCCACGACACGAGCGCGCGCACGAGAGAATCGCGGTCGCCGAGGGCGCGGGCCGCCCGCACCGCGCGGACCCGGGTGTCGCGTGCCCCGCCGATGTCGCCCGTGCGGGCCTGCGATCCCACCTGGCCGATCAGGATCTCCAGCAGGAGACGGCTGTTCGGTTCGCTCGCGGTCTCCGACAACGACCGGGCCGCGGCCCACAATGCGAACGCGTCCTTGAACGAGGACTGCCGCTCGGCGGCCCGGGCACCCGCAACCACGTACTCCGCGCACCGCTCCGCGGTGGCGGGCGTCGCCGCGGCGATCGCGTGGTGTGCGAGGACCGTCGGGTCGGAGTGATCTCGCCGCGCGAGCATGTCGAGTGCTGCGGCGTGAATCCGCCTGCGCCGCATGGCGGGCAGGGCGTCGTAGAGGGCTTCGCGCACGAGATCGTGGCTGAACCGCAGACGATCGGGCGCGGGTTCGACGAGAATTCCGGTGACCACCGCCGGTTCGAGTGCGTCGATCACGCTCTCGTCGTCCATGTCGCTGACGGCGCCGAGGACGGACAGGTCGAAGTCGCGACCGAGCACGGCACCGCGTCGCAGCGCGACGACCGTCCGCTCGGGGAGGCGTGAGATGCGGCGCGCGAGGACGTTTCGCACCCCGTCGGGAACCGTGGCACGCACAGCACCGACGCCAGGCGGTGTCCCGAGTGTGCCGACGCCTTCCGAGGCGATCAGGCGGCAGTACTCCTCGAGGAAGAGCGGGTTGCCGCCCGTGCGGTCGACGAGCTCGATCAGCACGTCCTCGTCGAGGTCGGCCGACCCCGCCCGGCGAGCGATCGTGCGGGCCTCCTCCCGGCCCACTCCGTGCAGTGTGATCCGGGCTCCCGGAATCCCGGCGGTCGCAGCCCATGTCGCGCGCAGATCGTCGGTGACCTCGCTGGGACGGAACGTGGCCACGACGAGGGTCGCCGAGTCCCGGGCCGAGGCGGCGACGTGCCGAAGCACCTGCAGGGTCGGTTCGTCGGCCCGGTGGACGTCGTCGAGGACGAGGACGGTCGTCTGCTCGGGCCGGGACAGCAGGTGCTCAAGCGCGCGGCTCAGCTCGAACGGTGATGCGGGCGGCTCCTGTCCGCCGAGTCCGCGCAGGATCTCGGTCCACGGCCAGGCGGGCGGTGCACCGTCCACCTCGGGGCATCCACCCCACGCACCGAGCCGGCCCTCGGCCGTGGTCCGGTGCAGGAACGCGCGGGCGAGCGCGCTCTTTCCCTCGCCCGCGTCGCCCGCGATCCACACCAGGTGCAGCCCGTTCGTCTCCGATCGGTGCGCCGCGTCGTACAGTTGGGCGAGTTCGCCGTCCCTGCCGACGATGTCGCCGGAATCCGGGTGTTGCTGGGGGACAGACGATTCGACGCGCAGCGGGATGTCCGCCCGTTCGGGTGACAACGACGGCCGCTGCTGCAGGATGTCGCGTTCGAGTTGCTGCAGTTCGGGGGAGGGGTCGACTCCCAGCTCGTCGAGCAGGTATTCGCGGGTGCGGCGCAGCGTGGCCAGTGCGTCGGCTTGGCGACCGCAGCGATACTGCGCCGACGCCAGTAGCCGGACCGCGAATTCGCGCTCCGGATGCTCGGCGACGTGAGGGTCGAGCTGATCGGCCGCGAGTTCGACACGGCCCTCGTCGAGATAGGCGTGGGCGCGCGCTTCGAGCGCCGTGGCGTACACCTGCATCAGACGTGCGCTCTCGACCCGAGCCCAGTCCGCGTCGAGGTGTTCGTGGTAGGGGATGCCCTTCCACCGGTCCAGCGCCTGCGACAGGATCTCGATCCGCGACGCGCGGTCGGCGGCGGTGAGCCCCTCGGTGACGAGCCGGTCGAAATGCCACGCGTCGACCGCTTCGGTGGGCAACCGCAGCGCGTAGCCGGGTGGGGCGCTCACAATGACGGTCGCCGGTGTTCTCGGTGCGCGGGCGGGTTCGAGCAGGCGCCGCAGGTTCGAGACGTGCACCTGGAGCGCGGCCAGTGCCTTCGGTGGCGGCCCGCCGGACCACAGGTCCTCGATCAGAAGATCGGTCGAGACGACCTGACCAGAGGCGACGAGGAGCCGACCGAGAACCGCACGGGCCCCCGGACCGCCGAGGGACACCATGCGGTCGCAGACCGTGACCTCGGTCGAGCCCAGCACGCTGATGCGAACGGGCCCGGCCGACGGTGTCTTCGCTGTCATGATCGGCCCAGATTAACGGCGGTGCAGGCCGATCGCGAGTCTCGTCGGCCGCGTACCGCTGTGGTCGGCCCGACCGCCGCTCGGCGAACCTATGTCGACTGATCGGCGGCGAGTGCGTCGGAGGAACGGCGCAGGAGTTCGACCGCCTCCGCGCGCTCGGATTCGGACCAGGCGGTCATGGCGATCGTTGCCGCCGACGTGGCTCTGACCGATGAAGATCTGGCCGCGATCGACCGCATCGCTCCCGAGGGTGGGATCGGCGGCCGCATGTAGCCCTCCGTGTCCCATGTAGCCCGCCGCGTCTGTAGCCCGCCGCGTCCAAGCCCCCGACCGCAACGGCGCGTCGTCGCACCGCGCCGGCAGGATCGGTCACCGGCTCGGTGAGGCACCGCATTCAGTCCAGGATGTCGCGGACCTTCGTGCTCTCACGACCGAACAGGACCAATTCCCGCGCGACGGTCATGTGCTTCTGCCAGTGGGTGAACGCTCCGGCGCCGTCTCGGGTCCGGAGCAACTTGATGAGCTTGCGCTGGGAGCGGACGAACAGCTTGTAGTTCGCCTCGTACCTCTCGGTGTCGGTCTCCAAGCGTTCGCGTGTCACGTTCATGGTGTGTCGCTCGTAGATCTCGTGCAGCATTCCCGCGATCAATGCAAGTGTCGCGTTCCCGGCCTTCTGAACCATGAGGAGATGGAACTCGGCTGCAGCCTGTCCGAACGAGTTGGACGCGAAAGACGACGGGATCGCTTCGTCGACGAAGCGTTCGAGTTCGTCGAAATCCTCGTCGGTGCCGACCTCGGCGAGAAGGCGCGCCGCGAACGGCTCGATCGCCTCGCGGGCAACATACACATCCGCGACGGTGGCACCCGTCAACTCGAGCAGAAGCGAGGCAGGGCGGGCGACGACCTCCGGTCCGGGCACGCACACCCGCGCGCCCGAGCGGGAGCCACGGCGGACCTCGACGAGCCGCTCGGCCTCGAGAACGCGGACCGCTTCGCGGAGCGTCGGACGGCTCACGGAGAAATGCTCCATGAGTTCGGCCTCGTGGGGCAGGTGATCGCCGTCCTTGAGCTCGCCGTCGACGATCATGCGGCGCAGTTTCCGTGCGACGAGTTCGGCAGTCTTGGGGGTGCGGATCGCTCGTCCGGTCGCAGCGCGTGCGTCGAAAACCGGAGCCAACGCTTCGTCGGTCACGAGTTGACACCTTCCTGCATCTCAAGGGCACATAGCCCACCTAGTAAACGTACAGGCAAGCGTACGCTCCGTATCGTCGGCCGCCGCAATCCAAGTGCGAGGCGCATGACCCGCGTCACCGCAAACGAGATTCTCACGGGATGCTGCCGCGATAGCGGGCGGTCGCGTACGGAGCCGGCCAGCGCAACTCCGAGCGCAATTCCACAGCAGCACGATAAGGCCAATGCGGTTCGCGAAGCAGTTGTCGGCCCACCATCACGACATCCGCTCCGCCGTCCACCAGAATTTGCTCGGCCTGCACCGCTTCGGTTATCAGTCCGACCGCGGCGACCGGGATTGAACCGGCGGAGCGCACCGCTCGGGCGAATGGGACCTGATACCCCGGGCCGACGGTGATCTTCTGGTGGGCGACCATCCCACCGCTCGAGATGTCCATGAGATCCACCCCGGTGCCGTCGAGAAGGCGGCACAGTTCCATGGAATCGTGGACGGTCCAGCCGTCTTCGGCCCAGTCGGTTGCCGAGATGCGAACGAACAACGGAACGTCCTCGGGAATCGCCGCGCGGACGGCGGCGACGATCTCGACCAGGAAACGGCACCGGTTCTCGAACGATCCGCCGTATTCGTCGGTGCGGTCGTTGCCGAGGGGGGAGAGGAACTCGTTGATCAGGTAGCCGTGGGCCGCATGGATCTCGACAACTTCGAAACCCGCGTCGATCGACCGCCTCGCGGCCGCGGCAAACGTGTCGACTAGCGCCGCGATCTCCGTGCGAGTGAGTGCGTGCGGTTCGGGCAGTCCCTCGTATGCGAGAGCCGAGGGCGCGATTGTCTGCCACCCACCGTTTTCGGGAGGGAGGGGAACGCCGCGCCGGCTCACGCAGCCCTTCCTGCCCGAATGGGCGAGCTGGATTGCGGGTACCGCCCCCATGTCGGAGATGAAGCGGGTGATCCGCTTCCAGGCGGAGGCCTGCTCGGCGTTCCAGATTCCGGTATCGGCGGGACCGAGCCGTCCGGCGGGTTCGACTGCACATGCCTCGGTCATCACGAGGCCGGCGCCCCCGCGCGCCATTCCGCCGAGGTGTGCGAGATGCCAATCCGTCGGAACGCCGTCCGTCCCCGCGGCATACTGCGCCATCGGTGCTACCCACAATCGATTTCGGAACGTCTTGCTGCGCAGCGTATACGGCGAGAACAACAGGCTTTCGGTCATTGTTTCTCCGAGTCGGTCGTGGAGCTTGTTCCCGAGGATGCCGAGACCTGCGTCGGCGGCACCCAGGATTGCTTGCACCGGTAAACATAGTGAACTATGTTATCTAAGTAAAGGTGGGATTGGGCCCAGAGACGATGCGCCGGGCGACCGGCGGACTCCACAAGGAGCGGCAATGTTGAAAACGCGGTTCACCGAGGAATTCGGTATCGAGCACCCGATTGTCCAGGGCGGAATGATGTGGGTCGGCCGCGCCGAACTCGCGGCGGCGGTGTCCAACGGCGGCGGGCTCGGCATCATCACGGCCCTCACTCAACCGACTCCGGAGGCGCTGGTCGAGGAGATCGAGCGGTGCCGGACACTGACCGACAAGCCGTTCGGTGTCAACCTCACCTTGACACTGTCGATCAATCCGCCGCCCTATGCGGAGTACCGGCAGGCGATCATCGATTCCGGTGTCACGATCGTCGAGACCGCCGGTTCCGATCCGACCGTGCACGTCGAGCATTTCAAGCAGCACGACATCAAGGTCATCCACAAGTGCACGAGCGTCCGGCACGCCCTCAAGGCGCAGCGAATCGGCGTCGATGCGGTGAGCATCGACGGATTCGAGGCCGCAGGTCACCCCGGTGAGGACGACGTCCCCGGCCTGGTCTTGATCCCCGCGTCCGCCGACGCCCTCGAAATTCCCTTCATCGCGTCCGGCGGTTTCGCCGACGGCCGCGGGCTCGCGGCGGCTCTCACGCTCGGCGCCGACGGCATCAACATGGGCACCCGGTTCATGTGCACCGAGGAGAGTCCGATCCACGAGAACATCAAGCAGCAGATCGTCGGAGCGAGCGAACTCGACACCCAGCTGATCTTCCGTCAGCTGCGCAACACGATGCGCGCGGCGAAGAACTCGGTCAGTGAGGAGGTCGTTGACATCCTGAACAAGGGCGGGCGTTTCAAGGACGTCAAGGATCTCGTCGCGGGAACCCGCGGACGGAAGGTCTACGAGAACGGTGATCCTGAGGCCGGGATCTGGACCGTCGGTCTCGCACAGGGGCTGATTCGCGACGTTCCGCCCGCAGGGGAACTGGTGCAGCGCATTGCGGCGGACGCCGAGCAGATTCTGCGTGGTGTCGCCGGTCGAATTGTCGACCCGGCCCCGGTCGCCTGAGGATCACGATGGCCCACGACATCAACTCGGCAGATCGGCCGTCCGACGAAGAAGCCCCGCTGCTGGTCACCAAGGACGGCGCGGTCGTCGTCCTGACCCTCAACCGGCCGGATCGGCGCAATGCCCTCAACCGTGCGATGCGCAAAGCCCTCAAGAAGGAACTGTGGCGCGCCGACGGCGACGACGACGTGCGCGTCGTGGTCATCACGGGCGCGGGCACCTCGTTCTCGTCCGGTGTGGACCTTCCCGAAGCGCTGTCGGGACCGCCGCCGCGCACCGAAGGAGTGACCCCGACGCAGGTGATCCGGGGTACCTCCAAACCTGTGATCGCAGCGGTCAACGGTCCGTGTTACACCGGAGGCTACGAACTGGCGGTGAACTGCTCCTTCATCATTGCCTCGGAGAGAGCCGAATTCGCGGACACCCACGCCCAGATCGGGTTGCTCAACGGCTGGGGTGGCAGCGCGATGCTGCCGCGCATGATCGGCCTGCCCGCTGCGATCCAGTTCATTCTCAGCGGTGAGCCGATCGACGGCGCGACCGCCGCGCGCATCGGTTTGGCCAACGAGGTTGTGCCGCACGAGGATCTGATGACGCGCACGCTCGACATCGCCGGCCGGATCGCGGCCGGACACCCCGGGGCCGTGCAGCGCATGCTGCGACTTCTCAAGGAAGGCGCCGGTACCTCGCTGTCGCACGCACTCGGTCTCGAAGCCGAGGCCTCCGTGACCTATCGCTCGGACGGTGCCGACGTGGGTGCGCGCTTCAGCAAGCGACGCGCCGAAAAGAACTGACCCACAAGCTACAAGACGATCATCAGGAGGGGTGGCGTAGTGGAAGAGAATGCCACGGCGATACTCGAAGCGTCGACAGGAGACTGGCGCAGCAGACTGGCTGCCCTCCTCGACGACTATCGGAAGCGCCCGCGACCGGCGACATCCCGCGAGCGCTTCGGTGCAGCCATCGCATGGCAGTCCGAACTCGTCGATGCAGGACTGGCCGCTCCCGGTTGGCCGAGCTCCGTCGGTGGCATGGCGCTGTCGCTCGAGGATCAGCTCGACTACTACCGGATGACGACCGAGGCCGGCGCACCCAAGCATCCGTGCGGGCTGTCGTTCATCGTCGCGCCGACGATCATCGTGCACGGAACGCAGGAGCAGAAGGACAGGTTCCTCGAGCCGCTGTTGCGCGCCGACGAGTTCTGGTGCCAGGGCTTCTCGGAGCCGGGCGCGGGCAGTGACCTCGCCTCGTTGTCGACGCGTGCGGTGCGCGACGGTGACAACTACCGGGTCACCGGCCAGAAGATCTGGACGACGATGGCCGACAAGGCCGACTGGATCTTCACCCTGGTCCGGACCGGCCCGCCAGGCCGTGGCACCTCGGGAATCACGTATCTCCTGATTCCCATGAACTCGCCCGGCATCGAGGTGCGCCCGTTGCGCGACGCCGCAGGTGGCTACCACTTCGCCGAGGTCTTCTTCGACGATGTCGTCGTTCCGGTCGCCAACCGGGTCGGGGAGGAGGGCGGCGGCTGGTCGATCATGCGCACCTCGCTCGGCCACGAGCGTGCCACGGCCTTCCTGGCCGACGAGTTCCGCTACCGATCCACGGTCGACAAGGTCTTCCGGCTCGCGGCCGAGCAGGGTTACGCCGCAGATCCGCTGGTGCGGCAGGAGCTCGCGAAGGTCGAAACGTCGGTCCGTGAGATCGCCGCGAACAGTGCCCGCGCCCTCGATGCGGTTCTGCGCAACGAGGATCCGGGTGGCGTCGCATCGGTGAACCGGCTCGTGAAGTCCGAGTTCGAACAGCACATGCACCGGCTCGCTCTGCGCCTCACGGGGTCCGCGGCCGTGCTGAACACGCGTTCCGAGGGCGTCGTCGAGAACGGGCGCTGGTCGTACGGGTACCTGATGGCGCGCGCTGCGACGATCGGCGCCGGTACGGCGGAGATCCAGCGCAACACCATCGCCGAGAACGTGCTGGGCCTGCCGTCGCATCGTGGTGAGGGACGCCGTGACCCGGTCGTCGCGCCGGGACGTCCGCTCACCGCTCCGGACGAGGACGAGGCGGCGCTGCGCGAGGTGCTCGGTGACCTGGTCTCCTCGTATGTGGACACCGAGAAACTGCTCGCCCGCGAGTCCACACCCGGCGACTACGACATCGGACTCTGGGACGAACTCGTGAAGTTCGGACTGCCGGGTCTGTCCGCGCCGGATTCGCTCGGCGGCGGAGGCCAGCCGCTCCGACTGCTGTGTGCTGCAGTCGAGACAGTCGCTTACCACCTCGGCCCGGTTCCGCTGGTGCCCACCGCGATCACCCTCGAGGTTCTCGTCGCGGCCGGCGCCGAGGGCGTGGCGCGAGCCATAATCAACGGTGCCACAGCAACATTCGTCGTTCCTGTCGACGACAAGGGTTGGGTGACCGATTCGGGACTGCCCGTCCTCGACGGTGGTCGGCTGACCGGCCGGGTCGAACGTGTCGCGGGCGGCCCGGTCGCCGACGTGCTCGTGGTGCTCGCCACCGACGCGGCCACCGGGGACCGCGTACTCGTTTCGGTGCAACCCACGGATGTCACGGTCACCGTGCAGAACTCGGTGGATCTGACCGCGACCGTGGCAATCGTCACCGCCAACGGTGCGCCGGCCACGGTGCTCGCCGAAGGGGAATCCGTCGACAACGCACTCACCCGCGCGCGTCGCGTCGCGCAGTTGCTCGTTGCGGCGGACTCGGTGGGTGTCGCCAACCGAGCGCTCGCGATGGCCGTGGACTGGGCGGGTCAGCGCGAACAGTTCGGCCAGCCGATCGGTTCCTACCAGGCGATCTCGCACCGCTGTGCCTACATGCTTGTCGGTGCGGAAGGTGCTCGCGGGCAGGTGCTTTCGGCTGCGGATCGAACGGCCGACGATCCCGATCGGTCGACGGCGTCGAATCTGGCCACCGCCGCTGCGCTCGACGCCGCGCTCGATGCGGCCGAGGGTTGCATTCAGATCCACGGTGGCATCGGATTCACGTGGGAGCATCCGGCGCATCTGCTGCTGCGCCGCGCGACGGCCAACCAGGCCTGGATCGGCCGCCCGCACGTACTGCGCGACCGCGCGGTCGGTGAGGTGTTCGAGCGCCTGCACTGACCGCACGCATCCTGCGGCCGATCCGGCGCGGCAGAGACGAACCCCCACCTCGACTCCTCGAGGTGGGGGTTCGTCGTCGCTGGGGAGGGATGTCAAGGCGGGACCGAGATCACGGCGGGGACCGAGGACCGATGAGGTCGGTGGCTGCGAGAGCGGCAACGGAGAAGGGCCGGCACCCTGTCGGATACCGGCCCTCGTCGCCGTCGACGCTCGGGTCAGGCGACGATGTTCTTGTCCCGCAGTTCGGCGATCCGCTCGGGGGTGAAGCCGAGTTCGCCGAGAACGGCGTCGGTGTGCTCACCGATCGTGCAACCGGCGTCGGCCTTGACCCCCGACCGCGAGAACGTGGTCAGGGGGGCGAGGCGGCGATGCTCGTCGAAAATGGGGCTCTCGGCGAGGACGGTGTACCCGGCATCGAAGTACACGTCTTCGTGCAGCTCGCGCTCGGCGGTCTGCTCGGCGACTGCGACGCATCCGACGTCCATCGCGGTCAGGGTCTTCTCCCACTCCGACTTCGATCGGGTACGGAACAGTGCGGCGAGCGTCTCGCCGAGGCTCTCGTCGGCGGCCTTGCGGGCGGCGGCGGTAGCGAATGTCTCCTGGGTGAGCTCGGCGGGGGAACCCAGAGCCTCGACCAGCGGCGCCCACTCGGATTCCTGCGGGGCGGCGAGGAAGATCCAGCCGTCCGAGGTCTCGTAGAGGCGGTACAGAGCGCTGAGGCCGAGCAGTTCCGGGTCCGACACCGGCGGCTCGGGACGCTGCGCGTAGTCGACGTTGCGATCCATCAGCGCATAGGTGGCAGAGGACAGCATCGTCGTGGTCAGCTCGCCCAGTGCACGGCCGCGACGTCGGGCGAGGATGCCGAGCAGCAGCACCGTGCCCACGGCGAGCGCCGCGACACCGTCGGCCTGGACCGACGGGTTCGCGCCTGCGGTGTGGCGACGGATCGAGGCGCGCTTGATTCCCTCGAGGTCGGTGCCGTGAAGGTTCAGGCCGCCCAGATCGCTCATGCTCAGACCGGACGCAGCGCCGACGGACGGCGCGTAGGCCGGACGGCCCCCGTACGGCCCGCCCGTGCCGTATCCGGGTGCGTTGAGATAGATCAGATCGGGGTTGAGCTCCTGGAGGGTCGCGGCGTCGACACCGATGCGTTTCGCGGCGCCCGCCCGGTAGCTCTGGAGCACGATGTCCACGTTCTTCGCGATCTCGTGCACGATCGCGAGTCCCTCGGGGGTGTTGATGTCGAGAGCGATGGATTCCTTGCCCTGCAACACTTTCGCTCCGCCCGCTTCGGGAAAGGCGACGAGTCCGCGGATCGAGTCTCCGGTCAGGGGCTCGACCTTGATGACGCGGGCACCGAGATCGGTCAGGAGGGTCGCGCCGTATGGCGCGGCGAACATCGAGCCGAGTTCGAGGACCGTCACTCCGGTGAGGGGAAGTTCGCCGGCCGGTGCCGCCATCGGCTCGGCGGTTGGGTTCCCGTTCGCGAGTGTGGCGACGATGTCGTCGGTGTCCGCACCCAGACGAGGTGCGGGCCGGAGCTCACTCAGCGGCGCACCGTCGACGTGGACGAGCGTCGACGGCTGCCGGACCGGGCCGAACTCCGGATCGTCGATCGTGACCACCCGTCCGTCGTGCTGAAGCTGAGGATGATCGAGTGCTGCGACCGGATCGTTGAAGATCTCGGCACTGACATCGGGGTTGGTGTCGAAGACGTGCTGCCATTCGGCGAGAGTGCGCTCACGCACCTTCGACAGCATCAACTCCCACAGCTCGACTCGCCGTTCGACGTCCTCGAACAGGGGTACTCCCTGCCAGTAGGGGTCCGTGAAGACGTGCGCGAGACCGAATTCGGTCATCATCGCGAAGAAGAGCCGGGGCTCGGTCTGGGCGAACTGGAGCCAGTGCCCGTCCTTCGTCTGTGCGACGAGCAGCGGGTAGATCAGGGGCGCTGCGGGGCGGTCCTGATCGTCGAAGGCGGACATCGGCTGGAATGCGTCGGGCCAGCGCTTGCACACGAGTTCGAAGAACCAGTTGTAGGTGTCCATCGAGGCGGCCCCGCGCAGCAGATCGGCTTCGACATGCTGTCCGGCACCGCTGGATTCGCGCTCGTAGAGCGCCGCGAGGATGCCCTGCAGTGCCGTCTGGGCCGCACCCCAGGAAGCCCACGGGGTCGGGGTGAAGGACGGCCCGGGCCGCTCCGACATCTTGGCCTTGCCGTGGAAGATACCCATCCGGGCGAGAACCAGCGCTTCGTACCCCTTGTCGTTCGACCACGGACCGCGAGTGCCCCAACCGGTGATCGAGGCGCTGACGAGACGGGAATTGAGCGCGTTCAGCTGCTCCGGGGTCAGTCCCAGGCGTCCGAGTGCGGAGGGCCGGGAGGTCGTGATCAGAACGTCCGCGGTCCGGACGAGGGAGTGCAGTGTGGCGAGGTCCCGCTCGTCGTGGAGGTCGAGCGTGATGCTCCTTTTTCCGCGGGCGAGCGCCGGCCAGCCGGTCAGGGTGCGGAGCGGGCTGCCGGACGGTGGTTCGACCATCACGACGTCCGCTCCGGCGTCGGCGAGGAAGACGCTCGCGTACGCGCCGGGCGTCGTAGTCGAGAGATCCAGGACTGTCAGACCTGCAAGGGGTGCGGTGGACGAGGAAGATACGGCGTTCACTTCAGACCTTTCGAAGGGGTACGCGAACGTGCGATGTGACATTTATAACTAACTAAGTGCACTACGTCTACAAGTTCATGAAAGTGCATCACTCAAGCCTTCTTGTGTCACTCCGGTCGCAGCGCAGCGCAGCGACTGGAAGGGGCACGCCGGCCGCGCCGACGTGCCCCTTCGTCCTGTGCCGGATCAGTCCCGAAACCGGAGCAGGCCCTCCTGTGTCGTGCTGGCGATGAGGGTGCCCCGTCGATCGAACAGGTGTCCGTGGGCCAGGCCGCGTCCGCCGCCCATCCAGGTGCCGCGCTGCTCGTACAGGTGCCAGTCGTCGGCGCGGAACGGCGCGTGGAACCAGACCGTGTGGTCGAGGCTTGCGAGTTGGAGTCCGGGCGTCTCGATGTGCCGAGCATGCGGAGGCAGGGTGGAGGAGATCAGGAACAGGTCCGAGCAGTATGCGAAACCTGCTGCTTGCGTGAGGGGTTCGGCTTCGAGCGGTTCGACGGTCCGGATCCACGCGCGCTGCCGGGGTGGGCGGGCTTCACCGCGGCGGTTCGCCAGCCGTGGGTATTCCTCGGGGAATCGGAAATCGACGCCGATATTCGAGAGGAGGGGGACCAGCCACCCGGCTTCGCTCAGTTCCGCAGCGCTCAGACTGTCCTCGATGGGTGGAAGCAGTTCCGGGGCGACGGCTGCCGTGCTCGCCGGCTCCTGGTGCTCGAGGCCGGTCTCGGCGCGCTGGAACGAGACGGTCGCGGAGAAGATCGTCCGGCCGTCCTGCAGGCCGCGCACATGCCTGGTCGTGAAGCTTCCGCCGTCGCGGAGCCGTTCGACCCGGTAGGTCACGGGTATATCGGTACGGCCGGGCTGGAGGAAATGTCCGTGGAGGGAGTGGACCGGCCTGTCGGGGGCGACGGTGGATCCCGCTGCGACCAGGGCCTGGCCGAGGGCCTGGCCTCCGTACATGCGCGGAGATCCGGTGTGGGCACTGCCCTCGAACGTGTCCTCGTCGACGCGAACCAGATCCAGGATGCGGGCAACGGGCGGCCGGCGGATGGCTCTCAGCTGCTCCAGGGATATTGCAGTCGTCATAGTTAACGAATATAACGAGGTTTAATAAATCGAGTCGAGATGTCGGATGGAGCAATCATGGAGTATCGCTATCTGGGGCGAACCGGAGTGCAGGTGTCGGCCCTGTGCCTGGGCGCGATGTCCCTGGGCCCGATGGGCAACGACGATGTGCAGGAGTGCACGTCGATCGTGCACCGCGCACTCGACGCCGGTGTGAACATGATCGACACCGCCGACGTCTACTCCGGCGGGAGGTCGGAGGAAATCGTCGGTGCGGCCATCGCCGGGCGGAGGGACGACGTCGTTCTCGCCACCAAGTTCTTCAATCCCATGGGCCGCGAGCGAAATCGGCGAGGTGCATCCCGCCGGTGGATCGTGCAGGCGTGCGAGGACAGCCTGCGCCGACTGAACGTCGACCACATCGACCTCTATCAGGTGCATCGGCACGACGAGGATACCGACCTGGACGAAACTCTGTCGGCGCTGTCGGACCTGGTGCGGTCCGGCAAGGTTCGGATGATCGGTTCGTCGACGTTCTCGGCGGAGACGATCGTCGAGGCGCAGTGGGCCGCCGATCGTCGCGGACATGTCCCGTTCCGTACCGAACAGCCGCCCTATTCGATTTTCGTCCGCGGCGCCGAGCGTGACGTCTTCCCTACCTGTCAGCGATACGGGATGGGGACCCTGGTCTGGAGTCCTCTCAACGGCGGATGGCTCACCGGCAAGTACCGGGACGGCGAAGAGCCTGCCGCCGATTCTCGATTCGCGCGTGTGCCGCGGGGCGCGTGGCGCACGGACTCTCCCGGTGCCCGTCGGAAGCTCGATGCGGTTGCCGAACTCGAGGTGATCGCGCGGGATGCCGGCACCGATCTCATCGGGCTGTCCCTCGCGTTCGCGATGCGGCACCCGGCCGTGACATCGGTGATCCTCGGGCCCCGCACGATGGGACAGCTCGAAAGTCAGTTTCCTGCAAGCGAAGTCGTCCTGTCGGACGAAACGCTCGATCGGATCGACAAGGTGGTGGCGCCCGGTACGACCATTTCGCGCGGCGACCTTGCCTTCGAGCCTCGCGCCGTTCGTGACGCGCGGTTGCGCCGCCGTTGACGAACCGTTGACAGTCGGAGGTTGATCAGAATACTGTTCTCAGAATTGCAATCTGAGAACAGTATTCCTGGTTTTCCGGGATGCCTCATGAAAGGCGATCCATATGACGTCGCTCGACGACAAGCACCTGCTCGCCGACCTGGCGCTGCGCGCCACCCGTGCGGGGCGGGAATGGCGAGACGGCCTCACGGTCTCCGGCGTCCGTCCCCTGACCGGCGGCTCGTCGAGCCTGACGTTCATCGCGGACGCCTCGTCGTCCGAGGGGGTCGAGCAGGTTGTCCTCAAGGTCGCGCCTCCCGGACTCGAACCCGTCCGCAATCGCGACGTCGTCCGGCAGGGGCGGTTGATGAACGCACTGCACGGGGTCCCGGGCGTGAAGGTGCCGGCGGTGTACTTCTCTGCGGACGGCGAGTCCCTCGAGGTGCCTCCGTTCGTCGCGATGGAATTCGTGACGGGGGAGTGTGTCGAGCCTCTTCTCGAGGACGCGCGATCGGATGAACTCCGCGCACAGACGCATGCGCGATTCCTCGACGCCGCCCGGATGCTCGGCAACCTGCATCGCGTGTCGCACGAGGACGTGGGGCTGGGATGCGAACCCGTCGTCACCCTGGAGTCTGAAATCGACCGTTGGACAAAGGCGTTCACCGCGGTCCCCGAGGACCTACAGGGGGACTACCGGGTCTGTGAGAAGGCGTTGCGCGCCACGATTCCGGCCCCGATGGCGCCTGTCGTCAACCACGGCGACTTCCGACTCGGCAACACCCTGTGTGACGGCGACCGGGTCACGTCCATCATCGACTGGGAGATCTGGTCGGTCGGCGATCCCCGGATCGATCTGACCTGGCTGACCTACTTCACCGACGAGGCCCGTCATCCCGCCCGCCCGCACGACGAACCGTGCGGAGCCCCGAGTATCGAGGCCGTCGTCCGGGAGTACGAGCGGTCGTTCGGCGGGACCGTTCCGGACCTGGCGTGGTTCGACGCCCTCACGCGGTACAAGGAGGCAGCCGCCACGGCACTGCTGATCAAGCGGGCCCGCAAGCACAACACGATGAACCCGTCGTTCGCGCGGATGGAACCGGCGCTGCCGGATCTCCTGCGCGAGGCGCTCACCCTCGTCGGCGCCTGAGCCGAGCGCAGCCCGTAGACCACGAACCACACGCAGGAGGAACCAACCATGTGGGATTTTCAGACGGAACCCGAGTTCCAGGCGAAGCTCGACTGGGTCGAGACCTTCGTCCGCGAGGAGTGCGAGCCGCTCGACCTGCTCTTCCCCCACCTCGGTCAGCCTTACAACACGGAGAACAAGGCCGCCCGTGCGATCCTGAAGCCTCTCCAGGACCGGGTGAAGGAGCAGGGCCTGTGGGCCTGCCACCTCGGACCCGAGCTGGGCGGTCAGGGATACGGCCAGCTCAAGCTGGCTCTGCTGAACGAGATCCTCGGCCGCTCCATGTGGGCCCCGACCGTTTTCGGCACCGCAGCGCCCGACACCGGAAACGCCGAGATCCTCGCGATGTTCGGCACCGACGAACAGAAGGCGCGTTACCTGCAGCCGCTGCTGGATGGCGACATCGTCTCGTGCTTCTCGATGACCGAACCCCAGGCGGGCGCCGACCCCAAGGAGTTCGTGTGCTCGGCCCGCAAGGACGGTGACGAATGGGTTATCAGCGGCGAGAAGTGGTTCTCGTCCAACGCGCGCTACGCGTCGTTCTTCATCGTTATGGCGGTGACCGACCCCGAGGCCTCGCCGTACCGGCGGATGTCGATGTTCGTCGTGCCCGCCGAGACGCCGGGAATCGAGATCCTCCGCAACGTCGCCGTGATGGGTGATCGCGAGGAACTCGACGAGGGGACACACGGCTACATCCGATACAACGACGTGCGCGTGCCGGCCGACGCGATCCTCGGGGGCCCGGGACAGGGCTTCGAGGTAGCGCAGGCACGCCTCGGTGGCGGCCGAGTTCACCACGCGATGCGCACCGTCGGCAAATGCCAGCGTGCCTTCGACATGATGGCAGAACGGGCGCTCTCGCGAACCACGCAGGGAGAGACTCTCGCGAAGAAGCAGCTCGTCCAGCAGTTCATAGCGGACTCCGCCATCGAACTCGCACAGTTCAGGTTGCTGGTGCTCAACACAGCCTGGGTCATCGACACCCAGCCGCACGGCGCCGCTCGCACGCAGATCGCGATGTGCAAGGTCGCGATGGCGAAGGTCTATCACGACGTCGTTCACCGGGCGATCCAGGTGCACGGCTCGCTCGGAGTCACCATCGAATTGCCGCTGCACGAGATGTGGGCGAATTCGTTGTCTCTCGGTCTGGCCGACGGACCCACCGAGGTTCACAAGGTCGCGGTTGCCCGCGGGATCTTGAAGGACTACAGCCCGGTCGAGGGTCTGTTTCCGTCCGAGCACATCCCCACCCGACTCGCCGCGGCGAAGGTCAAGCATGCCGACGTTCTCGAGAAGTACGGAATCGCATGAGCGACAGTCTTTTCGATCTCGAGGGAAAGGTCGCGTTGGTCACCGGCGGCAGCCGCGGACTCGGGCGCCAGATGGTGCTCGCCTTCGCGAAGGCCGGCGCCGACGTGGTGATCACCAGCCGCAAGATCGACGCGTGCGCCGCACTCGCCGCGGAGGTGGAGGCACTCGGACGCAAGGCGCTTCCGGTCGCGTGCCACGTCGGGAAGTGGGAAGAGATCGACGCACTGGTCGAGGCGGCCTACGAGACGTTCGGCAAGGTCGACGTACTCGTCAACAATGCGGGGATGTCGCCGGTCGCGCCGTCCTCGGCGGAGACGAGCGAAGAACTCTTCGACAAGGTCGTCGGAGTGAACTTCAAGGGCCCGTTCCGGCTCACCTCGCTGGTCGGAGAGCGTATGGCCGCGGGAGGTGGCGGATCGATCATCAACGTGTCCTCGTCCGGCGCGATCTTCCCCGCCCCGAAGTTCGGGCCCTATGCGGGTGCGAAGGCCGCTCTGAATGCTCTCACCGGGGTGTTCGCGCGCGAGTTCGGTCCGACGGTCCGGGTCAACACCATCTCGGCGGGGCCGTTCCTCACTGACATCGCCGACGCGTGGCCCGAGGAGTCGCGTCGCTCGACCCGCAGCGCCATCGGTCGCCCAGGGCAGCCGGAGGAGATCGTCACCACGGCGCTGTACCTCGCGAGCCCGGCGTCGAGCTACACGACGGGGTCGTTCGTCCGTGTCGACGGGGGTCTGTACTGATGCGGCACTGCACACCCGGCCGGGCGGGGTGGTAGACGATGCGTGCCGCCCGGTGTGACAGCTACGGTCCGCCCGACGTGGTGACGGTCCGCGATGTCCCGGACCCGACCCCCGGTCCCGGTGAGGTCGTCGTGGAGGTCCGGGCCGCGGCCGTCAACTTTCCCGATGTGCTGATGGTCGCCGACAAGTACCAGGTGTCCCTGCCTACCCCGTTCACGCCCGGTAGTGAGTTCGCCGGTGTCGTGCGGGCAGTGGGCGAGGGGGTCCGGTCGGTCGAAGCCGGCGATGCGGTCATGGGTTCGGCGATGAGCGGCGCCTTCGCGGAACTGATCTGCGTTCCCGCGGAGGGGCTCACCCCGGTGCCCGAAGGACTGGACTGGCCTTCCGCGGCCGCGTTCCGGGTCACGTACACCACCGCCTACCACGCCCTGGTCACCGCCGCAGGTGTGCGTCCGGGCGAGTGGGTTGTCGTGCTCGGTGCGGCCGGGGGAGTGGGAACCGCAACCGTCGACATCGCACACCGGCTCGGCGCCCGGGTCGTCGCGTGCGCATCGACTCACGAGCGCCTGTCGGCCGTGGCGGGCGCCGAAGCAGGGATCGCCTACGACTCCGAGGATCTCAAGGCGCGGATCAAGGAGATCACCGGCGGGGGCGCACAGGTCGTGATCGACCCGGTCGGTGGCAGGTACGCGGAGCCGGCGCTGCGGGCGTTGGCCCCCGGGGGCCGGTTCGTCACCGTCGGTTATGCCGCGGGCGAGATCCCGCGCATCCCGCTGAATCTGGTTCTCCTGAAGGATCTGACGGTGCGCGGCGTCGAACTGCGGACCCTTGCCCAGCGCCACCCGGATGCTCCTGCGGGCGCGGCGCGTGCCCTCGCCGATCTCGTCGCAGGGGGGATGCGGCCGCTCGTCTCGCGGGTCTTCGACCTCGACCACGTCACCGATGCGTTGAACAGTCTGAGCGATCGGACCGCGGTCGGGAAGGTCGTCGTCGCGATCGGCGACGGCTGCTAATCTCAGAATCGCATTCTCAAAGTTCTCGGAGGTAGGGAGGTGGCGTCGATCGTGTCCACCATCCACAGTGACGCGCTCGACGCGGACTTCCTGGTGGTCTCCGGGGGACGGCAGTTGCGGCGCGCGGTCCGTCCGGCCCGCCAGGAGGCCTACGACGCCGAGGTACGGACTCTGATCCGGGCTACCTCGGAGGTCATGCTGCGGAAGGGCTGCACCGAGGTTCCCAAGGTCAGCGAGATCGTCCACGAGGCGGGCATCACGAACCAGGCGTTCTATCGGCACTTCCGAAGCCGCGACGACGTCATCGTCGCCACCTACGAGCAGGGGCTGGTCACCGTCTACGCCTACCTTCGCCATCGCGTCGGCAAGGAGTCCTCCTGGCAGGGCAAACTCGACGCGTGGATCGACGGGATACTCGCGCAGATCGAAGACCCGCGCCTGGCCGATCTGAGCACCGTCATCCAATGGAACGTCGCTCAGATCGCAAGGGACAAGACGGAAATCGAGCCGGTGGGGAAGAATCTCATCCGCTCGCTCCTCTCGTCGATCATGGCAGAGGCGGGCGTGGCCGAACCCGATCGGCAGGCGTTGTTCGTCGACACCCTCGTGACCGGTGTCGCGGCCCAGTGCATGAACTCGGGCAGGCAACCGACTCCCGCAGACAGGGATGCGCTCGTCCGCTTCTGCCGGTCCGGGACCTTGGACGCCCTCGACGGTCGATGACCACTCCGCCACGCCCTGTTCGTGCACATCGATCTCGGCGTGAAGCGCGGAACACGGGGGCCGGACACTGTGTCCGGCCCCCGGTATTCCGTAGTCGAGGGCAGTGCCTCAGTTGGCGATCTGCTCGCGGGGCAGACCCAGCAGCCGCTCCGCGATGACGTTGCGGTTGATCTCGGACGTGCCACCGGCAATGGTCATCGCACGCGAGATCAGGTAGTTGTATGCGAGCTGCGGCTCGTCGCCGGCCACCACCGCGGGTCCGGCGATGCGCAGTGCGAGTTCACCGACGTGCTGGGAGTGCTCCGCAGCGAGCATCTTCGTGATGCTGCCTTCCGGGCCGGGATCGCTTCCTGTCACCGCACGCACGACGTGCCGGACGTTGAGCACGCCCATCGCCTGTTCGCGGGCAGCGAGTCCGGCGATCGCGCGAGTAACCGTCACGTCCCCGGGGGCGTACTTCGACGCCACCGGGAGCAACGAGTACGCCGATCGCTCGTCGCCACCGGTGCTTCCGCCGCCGATGGAGACACGCTCGTTGCCGAGCGTTGCCCGTGCCACGGTCCAGCCGTTGTCGACGGCGCCCACGACGTCGGCATCCGGGACGAACACATCGTCGAAGAAGACCTCGTTGAAGACCGCGTCGCCGGTGATCTCGCGCAGCGGCCGCACCGTCACCCCGGGCGCCGTCAGATCGACGACGACCGCGGTGATGCCCTTGTGCTTCGGCACGTCGCGGTTGGTGCGGATTGTTGCCAGACCGCGGTTGCAGTTCTGCGCGTTGGACGTCCATACTTTCTGGCCCGTGATGCGCCAGCCGCCCTCGACCTTCACTCCGCGCGTGGCGACGGCGGCGGCGTCGGAACCGGCGCCGGGCTCGGAGAAGAGCTGGCACCAGACCAGATCCCCCATGAGGCCCGGCCGGATCCACCGCTCGATCTGCTCGGGGGTGCCGTGCTGGGTGAGGGTGAGGAGGATCCAGGCACCGATCCCGAGGTTCGGCAGCTCTACGCCGGAGAACTCCTCATCGATCACGAGCTGTTCGACCGGGGACGCGGCGCGCCCGAACGGCTCCGACCAGTGCGGCATGAGGTAACCGGAATCGACGAGAAGCGCCCGCCGCTCGGCCTCCGCCGCCGCGTTGTACTTCTGCACGAATTCGCGGGCCTGAGTGCGGTAGATCTCTGCCTCCGCGGGCAGATCGACCGCGTAGTGCCGCCGGACCCCGGAGGTACCCGATTCGACGATCGAGTCAAGTGCACCGTCGACATCGCCGAACAGCGACCGCAGGGCGTGGGCGCGACGCAGGAACAGGTGGCAGTCGTGTTCCCATGTGAAACCGACGCCACCGTGGATCTGAATGCTCTTCTCCGCGTTGGTGACGTACGAGTCGAAGGCGATCACACGCGCGGCGTCGAGCGCGAGCTTTGCCTGGTCGCCGTCGGTTCCGGCACGCGCCGCATCCCACGCCACCGCGATCGCGAGTTCGCTCGTCGCCAGCATGTTCGCGAGGTGGTGCTTGATCGCCTGGAACGAGCCGATGGCCCGGCCGAACTGCTCGCGGACCTTCGCGTACGCGAGTGCCGTCTCGAGAGTCGCCTGGGTACCACCTGCGGCCTCGGCGGCCGCGATCACGCGCGCGGTATGCCGGGCGATCCGTGCTCCCCCCGCGACGACTGCCCGAACGCTCGCGTTCTCGAGCACGACTCGGGCGAGGCGCAGGCCCGGGTCGAAGTCGGGTGCAGGGACGAGGGTGACGGCCTGATCGTCGGGTGAGACGAGAACGAGGTCGTCCCCGGTGACCAGGGCGAGCACGGTCGCACCGAGGGCGCCCACAACGAGGCCCGCGTCACCGGAAACGGTGGTGCCGGACAGGGTCGCGGTGCCGGCGACTCCTAGGCCCGCGATCGTGCTGCCGTCGGCGAATCCGGGGAGCCAATCCGTCTGCTGCTGCTCGTCGCCGGCGGCAACAAGTGCCGCCGACGTGGCGACCGACGCGAGAAACGGTACCGGGACGAGTTGCCGGCCGAGTTCCTCGGCGACGATCGCGACTTCGGGGAGGGCGACATCTGCGCCGCCGAATCGTGTCGGCAGGTGCAACCCGAGCCAGCCGAGGTCGGCAAACTGCTTCCAGAGAGTCGAGGTATCGGTGTTCGGGTCGTCGACCACCCGCCGCGCGAGGGCGGCGGCGTCGTGGCCCGAGAGGAATGATCGGACGGCGTCCGCGATGTCGCGGTGGTCGTCGGTGATCGCGAGTGGCATGAGCGTTCTTCCTTGTGAGTTGTCGAGTGGTTCTCGATCAGCGCGGAGCGAACCGCTGGCCGGCATCCAGACGCAGGCACTGGCCGTTGAGCATGGCGTTGTCGACGATTGCGAGGGCGAGTTTGGCATATTCCTCGGGCCGGCCCATCCGCTTCGGGAAAGCGGCGTCCTCGACCAGGGGAGCGACGCGGTCGTCCGGGATTCCGGCGGTCGCGCCGGTGGCGAACAGACTCGGTGCGATCGCGAGGACACGGATGCCGTTCGGACCGAGGTCGCGTGCCATCGTCAGGGCCATTCCGGCGATGCCGGCCTTGGCGGCCGTGTAGGCGACCTGACCGATCTGACCCTCGAAGGCGGCGATCGACGAGGTGTTGATGATGACGCCGCGCTCCTCGTCCTCGGGCTCGTTGAGGGCCATATGCGCAGCGGCGAGGCGGTTGAGGTTGAATGTCGCGATCAGGTTCAGATCGACGATGGCGCGGAAGGTTTCGAGGTCGTGGGGACCGCTGCGGCCGAGGGTCTTCTTCGCAGATCCTCCACCGGCAGTGGTGACGATGATGTGCAGGCCACCGAGGTCGGTGACGGCCTTGTTCAAGGTCTCCTCGACGCCGGTGAAGTCGGTGATGTCGGCCGGATGGAAGACCGCACCGATCTCGGCCGCGACCTCTGCGCCGCTACTGCTCTCGCGATCGAGAATCGCGACCTGAGCCCCCTGCGCGACGAGCGCCTGTGCGGTTGCCTTTCCCATGCCGGAGGCACCCCCGACCACGATGGCCTTCTTGCCGCTGATGTTCATCTCTGCTCCTGATGCTGGGTGGACGGGTCGCTCGAGGGCCACAGCGTTCCTGGGTTCCCCGTCGTCGACCGCTTGTTCTTAGATCACTTATAGTACTATCTTAACTATGTGATGCGCGCTACTGTGGTGACGCGGAGTCGTCCGGGATCAGGACTCGGAGTCCGGGTCGTCGGAGTGGCCCCGTGGAACTTGCTCGAAGTGGAGGAATCGTGATTCTCAAGGTCGGTCAGTCGTTGGCCAGCTCTGTCGACAGCACCACCGTGATGGTGGTCCGGGCGCCCCGGGCAGACGTGTCGCTGACGTGCGGCGGTGTGGAAATGGTGGTCGGGAAGAAGGGCGAGGGCGACGGTTCCGCCATCGATCCCGCCTTCGTCGGCGGCGCACAACTCGGCAAGCGCTACGCGGACGACGAGGTGGGGCTCGAAATTCTGTGCACGAAGCCCGGTACAGGCCGACTGGACCTGGACGGACGCGCATTGCCGCTGAAGGCCGCCAAGCCGTTGCCGTCCTCGGACTGACGCGCGTTCGCCGACCCGATTCCTCGACTGGAGTAATTGATGAATCTGACGATGTTGCTGGACATGGCCGTCGACGGCTTCGGAGACCGAATCGTGATCGGGACTCGTGATGCCGGGATCTCTGCGTCGCGGCTGCAGGAGCTCTCGATCGCGGGGGCTGCCGCGATCGAGGATGCCGGTGCCGACGCCGTCGTATACCTCGCGGTCAACGGCCCCGCGTTTCCCGTGGCCATGTTCTCGGCAGCACGCGCGGGCGTGCCGCTCGTGCCGGTGAACTACCGGCTCGGCCGCGAGCAACTCGATGCGTTGCTCGCCAATCATCCGAGGGCGCTCGGCATCGCCGACCCGGGCCAGACCGAAGCTCTCGAGCGGGCGGGCCTGCCGGTCCGGACGCCCCGGCAGTGGCTGCAGGAACTCGCGACGTCACCGGTCACGGACGCGGAGGACAATGTGGTCGACGTCGACATCCCGGCTGTCGTCATCTACACCTCCGGTACCACGTCCGCCCCCAAGGGGGTCTTGCTCCGCCACGAGAACCTCACGTCGTATGTGCTGGGCTCTGTCGAATTCGCTTCTGCAGAGGAGGCCGATGCCGCGTTGGTGAGCGTTCCCCCTTATCACATTGCAGCAGTCGCGAACGTCATCACGAACCTGTATGCGGGGCGGCGCACCATGGTGCTCGAGCAGTTCACACCGGAGCAGTGGCTCGACACTGTCCGGCGTGAGGAGATCACGAACGCACTGGTGGTCCCCACCATGCTTGCGCGAATCATCGAATCGGAGGCCGACAAGGACGTTCCGAGCCTGCGCGGACTCGCATACGGTGGCGCGCCGATGCCGGCGCGGGTCCTCGAACGTGCGCTGCGGCTGTGGCCTGACACGGGCTTCGTCAACGCCTACGGGCTCACGGAAACCAGTTCGACCGTCGCTGTCCTCGGTCCCGAGGATCATCGCGCGGCGCTCGCGAGCGACGACGAGAAGGTCCGGGCGCGGCTCGGATCCGTGGGGCGCGTGGTTCCCGGCGTCGATCTCGAGATCCGCGACGTCGACGACACTCCTGTGCCTCCCGGGGTAACCGGACGGATCTGTGTGCGAGGCGAGCAGGTGTCAGCGGAATACGCAGGCATCGGCCGCATGGTCGACGACCGCGGGTTCTTCGATACGCGCGACAAGGGCTACCTCGACGAGGACGGATTCCTCTTCGTGGGCGGGCGTGTCGACGACACGATCATTCGTGGAGCAGAGAACATCGCGCCGGCCGAGATCGAGGATGTCATGCTCAGGCACCCCGCCGTGATGGACGTCGCGGTCGTCGGCATTCCGGACGAGGAGTGGGGCCAGCGGATCGAAGCCGCCGTCGTCCTGGACCCCGGAGCCACCGTCGACGTCGAGGAGCTCCGGAACTTCGTGCGAGAGTCGTTGCGCAGCAGTAAAACTCCCGAGAGGATCGTGTTCTGGGACGAACTTCCCCGAACCGAGACCGGCAAGCTCGTGCGCAGGCACGTGGTTGCACGTCTCGAGAACTCGGAGGACGCTGCAAGCGTCTGAGAACGAAAGCGGCGGTCCGGCCGGTGCCCACCGGCCGGACCGTCGTATTCGTGAGGGGCGGCGCTCTACTCGAACATGTCGACGACCGCGGTCCGGCCGGCGTCGTTTCCGAGGACGAGCTTGCGCACTGCGGTCAGATGCGCCGCCCAGTGCGCCTCGGCGCCCGCTCCGTCGTCGGCTTCGAGGAGATCGACGAGCTTCTCGTACGAGCGGATATTTCGGAGAAAATGCCGCCACACCCCGGGGAGATGGTTGCCCTGGGCAATGGCGGTCGCCTGGTGGGTCGCGACGATGTCCCGAAGCACCCCCGCCTGGACGCTCAGGGCCTTGTTGCCGCACCGGTCCGTGATCGTGGACTGGAAACGGATGGTCAGGTCGGCCCAGTGTCGGGGCCCTCTGCTGGTGCTCAGATCCTTCTCGGTCACAGCGCGCATGCTCGCGAGGCACGAGCGGAGTTCCGCGACGTCCTCGTCGGTGCGACGTTCGGCGAACAGACGTGCGCAGACCGGTTCGAAGACGATTCGGGCAGCGTAGATCTCCTCGAGCGTCGTGCCGTTCATCTGGAGAATCAATCCGACGCTCCGTGCCGCCACGGAGATGTCGGGTCTCGAGACGACCGCACCGCCGTGGCCTCCCCGTTTCCGTTGGATGAGGGATTCGGCCTCGAGCAGGCGGAATGCTTCCCTCAATGTGGCGCGGGAGACGCCGAAATCCTCCATGAGTGTCGCTTCCGGAGGAAGCATGTCACCGGTCGCGAGTTCGCCGCGCACGATCTCGCGGCGCAGTCGCGCAGCAACGAGTTCGGCGGTCTTGGGGATTCGTACCGACCCCGACATGGCCCCGAGGGATGAGAATGCGCGCGTACTCATCGCTCGAGCCTACGTCCCGCCGGTCGTCATTCCGCGACAGATGGCATCTGCCGCTTTACATCTCTCACTAGGTGCACTTACTGTGGGGGAGTAGGCGGGGTGGACGACCGTGTCGAGAAATGCAGCCGCTTCCCAGTGCCTGCCGCCCGCGGCGCCCCCGAAAAGACCCTGGAGGTACTTCATGAGCACGTCTGACACGACAGAGAAGAATCCCGAGATCTACACCTTCAAGGACGAGGACGTCCAGCGGGCGAAGGATCTCGTGGGTGTCTACCATGCGGTGACACAGCGAGAGCAGTACACGCGGGCGACCCCGGACATCATGCGGAACTTCGCTCGCAGCTACGGCGATGACAATCCGCTGTTCGTGGACGAGGAGTACGGTCTCGACACCCGCTGGGGTGGGCAGATCGCCCCGCCGATGATCAACATCGCGCTCACCAAGGAACTGCTCGCGGATCCGGTGCCTCGCGAGCAGCGACGTCCGTCGTTCCGCGGCATTCACGTCTTCGTTTCGGGAACCACCACCAATTGGTACCGGCCGGTGTACGACGGCGACACTCTCTACTCGTTCCAGGGGTTCGACAAGGTCGAGGAAAAGCAGTCCGAGTTCGCGGGCCGCTCGCTCATCGTCACCCGCATCCACGTCCAGTTCAACCAGCGCGCCGAGGTCGTGCAGACGCAGCGGGTGATCACCATCCACACCGAGCGTCACGAGTCGAAGAAGCGCAAGAAGTACGACGCCATCGAGCCCGCGTCCTACACTTCCGAGGACATCGCGAAGATCGACGAGATCTACGCGGCAGAGCAGGTTCGGGGCGCGAACACCCGCTACTGGGACGACGTCGAGGTCGGCGACAGCCTCGGGACCATGGCCAAGGGACCGCTGACGACCACCGACATGGTCGTCTTCCATTCGGGCGGATACGGTTTCGCGCCCTACACGCCGTCGGCGAGCCGCCTGAGCTACAAGAACCGTCAACGCATCGCCCCCTTCTACATCCCCAACGAGCAGGGCATCCCCGATGTCGCGCAGCGCATCCACTGGGACAGCGACTACGCCCGGTCGATCGGCCTGCCGGCTGCATACGACTACGGCATGATGCGCGACTGCTGGCTGACCCACTTCCTCACCGACTGGATCGGCGACGACGGCTGGCTCGAATCCATGTCGAGCCAGATGCGCAAGTTCAACTACATGGGCGACACCCACACCTTCACCGGTGAGGTCGTCGGCAAGCGTGTCGAGGGCGATCGTCATCTGATCGACATCGAGCTGCGTGGTACCAGCCAACGTGGCGAGGTCACCTGCCCCGCGACCGCCACGATCGCGTTGCCGAGCAGGGAAACCGGCCTCGCTGTGCTGCCCACGGCACCGGCCGAGCTCGAGCGAGTCGCCGCGAAGATGCTCAAGCGCAACGGTGAGCTTCGTGCGGAACGGCGTCGCGCAGGCCAGGCCTGATCATCATTTCGAACGGATCCAACCCGCCGGGCGTGTCTGTCGCTCCGCTTGGCGGGTTGTGCCGTTCTCGGACCACTCATCACAGCGAGGACCATCCCATGCCGGTAACCACCGAAATTCGAGACGGTGCAGTGATCGTCACCCTGCGCTGGACCGACAAGCGCAACGCCCTCTCCGCCGACGACGCCGATCTCGTCGCCGAGGCCATCACCGGAGCCGGGGCCGAATCGGCCGCCCGGGCACTCGTTCTCGCGGGCGAGGGCCAGTTCTGCGCGGGTGGTGATCTCCCCTTCTTCGCGGAGCTGGGCCGGACCTTGACGCCGGAGGAGATCCACCGAACCATCTACGGTCGGGTCCAGGCGATGGTGCGTGCCCTTCGCGACTGCCCCGTCCCCACGATCGCCGCAGTCGACGGTGCCGCTGTCGGTCTCGGAATGGACCTGGCGCTGGCGTGCGATATGCGATTCGTGGGTCCGAAGGGCTTCCTCATGCAGGGCTGGGCGCGGGCGGGATTGATTCCTGGCACGGGAGGGACCGCTCTGTTGCACCGCGTCGCCCCCGAGCGACTGTGGCAACTTCTCGCGACGCAGGAGCGTGTCTCGGCCGAGCGTGCAGTCGAACTCGGTCTCGCCGAAAGCGGTGAGCCCGACGCTCTTACGGCGGCTCTCGCCCGGGTAGAGGCACTGTCGTACATCGATCGCCGGGTGTTGGGGGATTATGCCGCCCTTGCCCGCCGGGCGGCGTGGCCGGACGAGGAGAACTTCGACCAGGCCGGTGCTCGGCAGGGCCACCTGTTGACTTCGCAGCACTTCCGGGACCTCACCCGGCAACTGCTCGGCAAGTAGCAGGGCAACGCCTGGTATATGAAGTCTTCATAGATTACTATGTGATACATGTCATGTGTGGGTATTCGCGCATGACACGAGCGTGAAGCCGTAACGACTCCGGTGGTGCCCCGATCGCGGGACCCCGGAGTACGTCGGCCGACCGGATAACCGAACGGAGAAGCTGTCTTGAGCAACGGACTGCGGGATGTCGCCATAGTCGGTGTCGGCGCCACCCCCTATTACAAGCGCGGAGGTTCCGCGCCTCAGACCATCACCGAACTCGCAGGCAAGGCAATCCTCGCAGCATGCGAGGACGCGGGCATCTCGGTGAAAGAGATCGACGGCTTCGCCTACTATTCCGGAGCCGGCGCGGGGTACGGCGACAAGATGGACACCGCCGACTTCATGGAGACGTTGGGCATCCCGGAGGTCACGTTCACGGCATCGCTGACTTCCGGCGGTGGTGGATCTGCCGGTTCCATCGGGCTTGCGCGCGCAGCAATCGTTTCAGGTCAGGCGACGACCGTCGTAACCGTCATGGCGTTGCAGCAGCAGAAGCAGCGTCTGGGTACCGTTTTCGCGGCGAAGGCCCCGGATCCGCTGAGTTCGTTCCTGCAGCCTTCGGGTCTCGCGGGCCCCGGCCACCTGATGTCGGTGCTCGCACGTCGTCACATGCACATGTACGGCACAACGCGTGA
Source organism: Rhodococcus sp. HM1 (assembly GCF_023218075.1). Taxonomy (GTDB): domain Bacteria; phylum Actinomycetota; class Actinomycetes; order Mycobacteriales; family Mycobacteriaceae; genus Rhodococcus. Next base: position 60,126 of record NZ_JALPTB010000002.1, read on the forward strand.
TGCATTCGCCGAGATCGCGATCTCCGAGCGGCAGAATGCACTCAATCGTCCCAAGGCCATTCAGAAGACACCTCTCACCAGGGAGGAATACTTCAACGGTCGCATGATCGCGGACCCGTTGTGCCTGTACGACTTCTGCATGGAGACCGAAGGTGCGGTCGCGGTGATCACCACGAGTTCGGACCGTGCGAAGGATCTGCGGCAGAAGCCGGTGCCCGTGGTGGCGGTTGCACACGGTGGCCGTCGTGAGTGGGGTCGCGCGTTCGCGTGGTACGGCATGCCCGACGAGTATTTCGCATCTGCGGGCAACGCCCCGATCGCCAAGCGTTTGTACGAGCAGTCGGGGCTGACTGCCAAGGATATCGATGTCGCACTGCTCTACGACCATTTCTCGCCCATGGTTCTGATGCAGCTCGAGGACTACGGCTTCTGTGAGCGCGGCGAGGGCGGCGCGTTCGTCGAGAGTGGCGCGATCCGGTACGACGGCGGCTCGATCCCGGTGAACACCCACGGTGGTCAGCTGTCCGAGGCCTACATCATCGGAATGACACACATCATGGAGGCGGTGGAGCAGATGCGAGGCACTGCGATCAATCAGGTGAAGGATGCCGAGTTCGCCCTGGCGACCGGCGGTCCCGCGTCGCTGCCCGTCAGTGGCCTGATCCTGGGACGTGCGGCATGAGCGACATCGTGGCAACGCCGCTGCCCGGCGACGCCGTCCAGATCACGACCGATCCGCACACCGAACCCTTCTGGCAGGCAGCCAAGGAGGAGCGACTCGTCGCGTGCCAATGCGCAGATTGCGGGCACTTCCGGATGCCTCCGACCCCCTTCTGTCCGGAATGTCAGTCCACCGAGAAGAAGTGGCCGGAGCTCTCCGGGCGTGGCACCGTGTACAGCTTCGCCGTCGTCCACGGTTTCCCGGGATTGCCCGACATCACCGTCGTCGGCGCCGTGATCGACCTCGAAGGTGCCGCCCCGGCCCGGTTGGTCACCAATGTCGTGGACGTCGACCCCGACGAAGTGGCGATCGGAATGGATGTCGAGGTGTGCTTCTCGCCGATCTCCGATGGGTGGAAGCTGCCCGTGTTCCGTCCCGTGACCGACTGAATCGGACTGCACCACAGCCGAATAGCTCACACTGCCTGCAGCCGGTGCTGCGGACACTCCGGTGCCCGCAGCACCGGCTGCTGCGCGTGCAGATGAAGTGCACATAGTTAACTAAGTAGTGTTGACAACCTAAGTGGCGCGCCTCACAATGAACAGGACCGTGGCGTGCACGCCCGTACTCGGGCCCGGTCGGTTGTCGCTTCTTCCCGGCCTCACCGGACGCGTCCACACCGCATGCCCAGCCGAACGAAGGGTTTTCCATGTTGCGGTTCATGGCATCACGACTGTTGACAGTTGTGCCGATGCTTCTGATTCTGACCGTCATCGTGTTCCTGCTCGTAGAAATCGCCCCCGGCGATCCTGCCGCGATCATCGCCGGCGCCGACGCATCGCCCGAGGCGATCGCCGCGGTGCGCCAGCGACTCGGCCTCGACCAACCGGTATGGCATCAGTACCTGTCCTACGTCTGGAATGCACTGCAAGGTGATCTCGGGACGTCGTTCGCCACCAACGAACCGGTCACCGAGGTGATTGCCCGCCGGCTCCCGAGGACCCTGTCGATCGGTCTGTTCGCGATGCTCATGGTCGTCATCCTGAGTATTCCCCTCGGAATACTCGCCGCGGTCAAGCGCGACAGCCTGTTCGACCGGATCCTCACCGGGACCTCGGTATTCCTGCTCGCTGTCCCGCCGTTCGTGCTCGCCGCGATCCTGGTGAAATGGTTCGCGCTCGGCGGCCTCCAGATCTTCCCGCCCACCGGGTACGCCCCGCTCAGCGACGGTGTGGGGGAGTGGTTGATGTATGCGACGCTCCCCGCGATCGCGATCGCCACCATCAGCCTCGCCGAGCTCGCCCGGCAGGCGCGCGGCGCCATGATCGACGCGCTCGAGCAGGACTACATCCGCACGGCCCGAGCCAAGGGTCTGAGCAAGATGGCACTCGTCTGCAAACATGCTGCGAAGAACGCAGCGGTCCCGTACATCACGGTGCTGGGACTGAACGTCGGCCGCGTCGTCGGCGCGGCGGTGATCATCGAGGCAATCTTCAACATCCAGGGATTCGGCCAGCTCGGCGTCACCGCGGTCATCAACCGTGACATCCCGACCATGCAGGGTGTGGTCCTGGTCAGCGGCGTGATCGTCCTGCTCGTCACCCTGCTCGTCGACATCTCGTACGGCTACCTGAACCCGAGGATCCGAAACAAATGACCACTACAGTGACGAACGCGAGAAGCGTCAAGACGCTGTTCTCGTACACTCCGGGCCGCACGATGAAGCGGCTTCTGCAGGATCGTGTGGGGATGTTCTGCCTCGTCGGGCTGACATTCCTGGTGCTCGTCGGCGTTGTGGCGCAATTCTGGACGCCGAAGGATCCGGCGGCGCAGAGCCTGCTGAATCGACTCGAAAGCCCCAGCAGTGAATACTGGCTCGGTACCGATGCGGTCGGGCGCGACATCCTGAGTCGGCTCATGGTCGCCACCGGAGTCGACCTGGCCGCGGCCGCACTCGCTGTGGGTATCGGCATCGTCGTCGGGGCGAGCCTGGGCCTGATGGCCGGCTACCTCGGCGGTCTGCTCGATTCCGTCACCAGCCGGGTGTCCGATGTGTTGTTGTCGCTGCCGCCGCTGCTCTTCGCAGTGGCGATCGTCGGAGCCCTCGGACCGAGTCTGACGAACGCAATGATCGCGATCGGCGTGCTTCTCGCCCCTCGATTCTTCCGCCTGGTGAGGGTCAGCACCCGGGAAATCGTCAACGAGGACTACGTGGAAGCCGCCCGCTCGGGCGGTGCCGGGCCGATCCGAATCATGACGCGTCACGTGGCACCGAACATCATCTCCCCGCTGTTGATCCAGATCTCCTTCGGCGCCTCCGTCGCGATCGTCGCCGAGTCCGGCCTGAGCTTCCTCGGGCTGGGTGTCCAACCACCGACGGCCAGTTGGGGGTCGATGGTGAAGGAAGGATTCGACAATCTTGCAATCAACGGCTGGACCATCATTCCGTCCAGTGTCGTGATCGTCGTCACGATCCTGATGTTGTCGCTGTTCGGCGACAGTCTGCGGGATGCAGTCGGAAGCCAGGGCGGGAGCAAGGCATGACCATCACCACGGAAAAGGCACTCGAGCAGGACGTCGTCCTGAAGGTCGACGACCTGTGTGTCGACTTCAAGACCCCGGACCACGGGTGGACCCGCATCGTCGACAACGTCGCCTTCAGCGTCCGCAAGGGCGAAACATTGGGGCTGGTCGGTGAATCCGGGTCCGGCAAGACGGTCACGTCCCTCGCCATCATGCACCTGCTGGCGCGTAATGCCCGCGTCTCCGGTTCTGTCGTCGTCAATGACCGGGATCTCAATGCGTTGCCGGAGAAACAGCTCGACGAGGTGCGAGGCTCCGAGGTCGCGATGATCTTCCAGGAGCCGCGGCGCAGTCTCAATCCGGCGTTCACAGTGGGCGATCAGGTCGCCGAGGCGGTACGTCGGCACCGCAAGTGCTCGAGAAAGGACGCGTGGGCGCGCGCGGTCGAACTGTTCGACCGGGTCGGGATTCCGGAGCCGGCGAAGCGTGCACACGCCTATCCGCACGAGTTCAGTGGGGGCATGTGCCAGCGTGTCATGCTGGCGATGGCACTGTCGTGCGATCCGGATGTGCTCATCGCGGACGAACCCACCACGGCTCTGGATGTGACCGTGCAGCGGCAGGTGCTCGGCCTGATCCACGAACTGCAGCTCGAACTGGGCCTCGGCGTATTGCTGATCACTCACGATCTGAGCGTTGTCGCCGAGGTGTGTGACCGGGCCGCGGTGATGTACGCGGGCCGGATCGTCGAGGACGCGCCGATCCTCGAACTGTTCGACAACCCGGGTCATCCCTATACCGCTGGTCTACTACACGCAATGCCCGACCCGGTCAGGCATGCCGAGAAGATGGGCGTCATCCCGGGCCGTGTGCCACCGCCGCACGAATTCGTGGAGTCCTGCCGATTCGCGCCCCGCTGCCCGTATGCCCGGGAGGAGTGCACGTCGGGTTACATCCCGTTGTCGACCGTCGGAACCGACCATCTCGTCCGCTGCGTCCGCACCGACGAGATTTCGCTGGAGGACGCTTTCTATGCCTGACACGACCGCAACTGCTGCACGTACCGACACCCGGCAGAACACAGGCGATCCGGCTCTGATCATCGAGGGTCTGACCAAATCGTATCCGGCAAGACGCAATTTGATCGGACGCGTCACCGAGACCGTCGACGCGGTGCGTGGGGTGAGCCTCGAGGTTCGACGCGGCGAGACGCTCGCGCTCGTCGGCGAGTCCGGTGCCGGCAAGTCGACGGTGGGACGTCTCGCGCTGCGGTTGATCGAGCCGGACGCCGGGACGATCAAAGTGCTCGGCGAAGACATCACGGCAATGGGACGGTCGGATCTGCGCAAGGTCCGGGGCCGGGCGACGATGATCTTCCAGGACCCGTTCAAGTCGCTCAATCCCCGTGCACCGATCCGGTATTCGATCGCCGAGCCCATGTTCTCGCAGGGGGGTTACAGTGCCGCGGATCGCGACAAGCGGGTCGCCGCGCTGCTCGACAGGGTCGGGCTGACCGCGCATCACCTCGATCGCTATCCGTACGAGATGTCGGGTGGTCAGCTCCAGCGTGTCGCCATCGCCCGTGCGCTGGTGACCGACCCGGAGATCGTGGTGTGCGACGAGCCGGTCGCGGCGCTGGACATGTCCATCCGATCGCACGTCGTCAACCTGCTGCGCGAACTGCAGAAAGAGCGAAACCTCGCTTATCTGTTCATCTCTCACGACATGTCCCTCGTGCGGGTCATCGCGGATCGCATCGCGGTCATGAAGCGTGGCGAGATCATCGAGTGCAACGACGCAGCCACGCTGTTCGCCGATCCCACACACGAATACAGTCGCACGCTGTTGTCGGCGATTCCGGCCGCTCATCCGAGTCTTCGCACCTTCCGGCCCGCGCCGGCCGGCCGGACGGTGGGGTAGGCGACCATGGCAGTGATGCCGATCGAACGTGGCAAGATCCGTGAGTACGCTGCGGCGACGGGCGCCTCCCGCGCCGAGTACCTGGACGACCCGTCCGCCCCGATACCGCCGACCTTCCTCGCCACAGTCGTGTTCTGGGACAATCTGTCGCGGGTCTTCGATCTCCCCGAAACCCGTGCAGGATGCGCGGCAATCGGAGTCGTTCCCGATGTCCGCCGACTCCTGTCGCTCGAGCAGGAGTACGTCTTCCACGGCGATATCCTCCACGCCGGTGAGACGGTGACGACGCAACTGGGGCTCGACTCCGTCGAATTGAAGGAAGGGCGGTCGGGATCGATGGCACTGGTGCACTTCACCGTGAGCTTCACCGACACGGATGGTCGACTCAGGGCTGAATGTTATTACACTTCTGCCTTTCTCAATCCGATCGGAGGTGGGGAGTGACTGCTTCGAGTGTGGGTGTCCAGCCAGGACAGACCTTTCCTCCACGCAAGTTCGGGCCCATTTCCATGACGGACGTGGTGCGGTATCAGGGTGCGAGTGGGGATCTGAACCCGATGCACCACGACGACGAAATGGCTCGGGCGGCGGGGTATCCCGCGTCGTTCAGTGTCGGCATGCTCGGTGCCGGATATCTGGCTGCCTACTGCACGGAGCTCTTCGGGGTCCGTACGGTGAGGCGATTCCGGACTCGATTCCGCAAGGTCGTCTATCGCGGTGAGGTGCTCACCGCGCGAGCTGTAGTCCGTGGGATCCGGCGGAGTGGGGACACCGCATGTGTCGAACTCGGTCTCGAACTCGTCGATTCTACCGGCGCGGTCGTGGTGGACGGCTCGGCCGAGTTTCTCGCAGAGTCGTAAAACGACTGTAGGAAAACAATGTTGGCGGACGAGATTGCAGTCTCGAGATTGTGATGTGGGCCACCACAAAGTAGTGTCCGTGTTGTAGGTCATATCCCCTCGGGTGTCGTCTTTGCCTGCAGTCCCTCTCCGCGCCGTCAGGCAGTAGCCGTGCTCCGGTGTTCGAACCCGATCCGTGAAAGGACATTCCATGTTCCGAAGTCGCTGGGCAGTCACCGCGGTTGCGTGTTTGGCTGTCGCCGCTCTGGTTTCGTCGTGTGGTAGCTCCGGCGCCTCCTCCGATGCAGGGCAGGGAGCGGTCGACACGAACGCCACCCTGTCGGTCGGCTGGACGCAGGCGGTCAGCACGCTCGATCCGCACATGGCCACCTCCGAAATCGCATCGTTCCGTTTCGGACTCAACAACGTCTACGACCGGCTGTTCACCGTCGATCACGACGGTGTAACCAAGGGCATGCTGGTCACCGACTGGTCCTACAACGGCGACGGCACACAGCTCGTGTTCCATCTCCGCGAGGACGCATCGTTCCGGGACGGCACGCCGCTCGACGCCGTCGTCGTGAAGAAGAACCTCGATCGCGCGCGCACTCTCGAGTCGCCGGTGGTCAAGCGCTCGCTGTCGGCGATCGCCGAGGTGACCGCTACGGGGCCGTACGAGGTCACTGTCACTCTCGCGAAGCCCACCGACCAGATGCCGTACCTGCTCGCCGGGCCCGCCGGCCTGATCATGAACCCACCCCTGTTCGAGGCCGGTGACCCCGGTACGACGGCGGACGGATCCGGCGCCTACAGCGTGGAATCGTGGGCTCCGAACGAGAAGCTTGTCCTGGTGCGCGACCGCGACGACTACTGGGACGCCGACGCCGCCAAGCCGGCTCGCATCGAACACACGGCAATTCCGGACTTCCAGGCATTCACCAACGCCGTCGCCGGTGGTCAGATCGACATCGGACAGTTCCAGCCGGGCAACATCGCAGCAGTGGAAGGTCGGGACGGCCTCGTCACGGTTCCGGTGGCGCACGGTGTCGGTATGGAACTCGCCATCAACCGCAATGCGAAGCCGCTCGACGACCTGCGGGTGCGACAGGCCCTCAATCACGCGATCGATCGGGAGACGATCACAGAGGCTCTGTACCCGGGGTCCCGCGTGCGGTGGCAATTCGTGCCCCAAGGGCTGTCCGGGTTCGACGAGAGCCTCGAGGACATCTACCCGTACGATCCCGAGAAGGCCAAGGCGCTGCTTGCGGAGGCTGGTTATCCGGACGGCATCGATCTCGGGGAGATCGCGGTGTCGTCGGCGACGACACCGGGCCTGGTCGACGTCGTGCAGGAGCAGTTCGCTGCCGTGGGTGTCCGGTTCCAGCCCCGTGTGCTCGACGGCGTCGAGGTGTACACCCAGTTCGCGTCCGGTCGTTATCCGCTTCTCGTCGGGTTCTCCTCGGCAGGAATCAGTTTCGCGGCCGGCCTCAATACGCGAATCGGGCCGACCCAGAACCCGGCGGGCACGACCCCGGAGTACGACGCATTGATCGCCGACGTGACGGATTCGCGACGCACCGAGGACGAGCGCACTGCCAGCAAGGTCGAGCTGAACAAGTACCTCACCGAGCAGGCCTGGGGTGTCCCGATCGTGTGGATCACCTACCCGTGGGTGATGAGTGACAAGGTCGGCAACTTCAGTACGGACATGGACTACGCGACGACCTGGGGGCCGTACGACCTTCGTGACCTTGCGATCACCGAATGACAAAGTAGCATCGAGCCCGCGCCGCCCACCGAAACCGGTGGGCGGCGCGGGCTTTCGAAGGAGAGGCGGACATGGCTGGTATGACCGTGGACCTGACCGGACAGGTCGCGCTGGTGACAGGCGGTGGCGGCGGGATCGGGCGGGGGATCGCGCTGGCGCTCGCCGAGGCCGGGGCGGACATCGTCCTCGCCGAGGTCGATCCACAGCGTGCAGAGCAGACCGCCGGGCTGATCCGTGAGCGCGACCGCAAGGTGCTGGCGGTGCAGACCGACGTGATGGACACCGAACAGGTCCGTAGTGCCGTCGAACGTGCCGACCGCGAATTCGGACGCCTCGACATCCTGGTCAACAACGCCGGCGGTGTTCGCGGTGGAGCGTTCGCCGAGCAGAGCGAGCGCAGTTGGCGGCGGCACATCGACATCAACCTGGTCAGCATGCTCGCAGCGACCTCGGCCGCTGTTCCGCTCATGAGGCGCGGTGCCGCGGGCGGCTCGATCGTCAACGTCAGCAGCATCGAGGGAACCCGGGCCGCACCGAACTTCGCCGTGTATGCCGCGTGCAAGGCGGGCATGCTCAGCTTCACCCGCACAATGGCGTTGGAGTTGGCCGCGGACGGTATCCGCGTCAATGCGATCACGCCCGATCAGACCGTGACGCCCGGCAACCACGGGCAGCGCACCGGACCGATCGACGAAGCCGCCTACCTGGTCCGGGAGCCGGCACTTCAGGATGCGATGGACCGGTACATTCCGGTCGGACGCGAAGGAGACATCTCCGAATGCGGTGCGGCTGTGGCATTCCTGTGCTCACCCCTCGCGTCGTACATCACGGGTGCGACTCTTCCCGTGGATGGTGGAACGTGGGCTGCGTCGGGCTGGTCGCGGGGGACCGAAGGTACGTGGAACCTGGGAGACTTTCCTGTCGGTTGAGGAGTCGAACTGATACAGCTGCAGGCATTTTGGGAACTTCAGTAGTTCCGGAATTGGTGGATGTTCACTGAAGTGTGGCATTCCTCCGAGCGCCGAGGTCTGATTGTGCAGATTCGCGGACGACAACGGTGACCGGAATCGATTTCTCTTCGATTGGTCGAGGCCTTCCATCGAGTGCTGCTGCAACGGTTCCCATGGCCGGGCCGGATCGAGAGATCATCGCAGGCCTCGGAAACTCCAATCCCATCCAGACCGAAGGCTGGCATGGGCGCCCGTGGGATGCACCGTACTGGCGTATGCGCGACTACGTGGCCATCATGCGGAAAGCGTTTCACGGTGAATCGGTCGAACACGAAGGCAGAGCCATCGCGATCCCGTACCGAGCACCCGGTGAAGAGCCGAAGTACCCCCGAGCAGGCCCCTCCTTGAAACCGATCCCGGCATTCCCATCCTGTTCGGCGGTGGTACCGAACTGATGCTCACGCACGCCGCAGATATCGCCGACGGTCTGCTCACGAACGGGAGTTGGGCACCAGGAGTGATGGACGTCTACCGACCCATGCTCGAAAAAGGATTCGCCAAACGGAAAACTCCGATGACAATCGAGAACGTTCCGATCTGGGCCCACGTCGATGTCCTGGTGACCGACGATATCAAGGGCGGGTTCGCCGAATTCAAGGAATATGCCGCCCGCTACGTCGGGGGCTATGGCGGCAGGGCCCCGGCAAAGTCGTGAGTGATGCGCGATGAGCTGCGGTTTCGGGTGGGATGACGCCGGATCGAGGGGCGCAGATCAGGGCGGGCACGACCGTCTCGGCGATGATTCAAGTTCCTACACCAGCACCACAACCAGGAACGAGTCGTGCCCGCAGTCCCATCTTCTCCCATGCCCACCCGAGTGTCCGACACCGGGATCCTCGAGGTACTCGGTCAGGTACCCGATCCACGAGCCCGGCGCGGGGTCCGGCACCGGCTCACCGCAATCCTGGCCGTGACACTGGCTGCGGTGTGCGCCGGTGCGAGATCGTTCACCGCGATCGCCGAATGGGCCGACGCGCCGGCCGAAGCCCTCGGGAGACTCGGGGTGGCCGCCCCGGTGCCATCTGAGTCGACGATCCGCCGCACACTCGGACGTGTCGATGCAGCCGTGTTGGACCAGGTCATCGGCGTGTGGGCATGGTTGCGGACCCGGGTGGTCGACGGCCGCCGGGTGATCGCCGTCGACGGCAAAACCCTGCGCGGGGCGAAGGACACTGCCGGACATCTCACCCATCTGCTCGCGGCGCTCGACCACGGCAGCGGAGTCGTGCTCGGGCAGGTCGAGGTCGGCGCGAAGACCAACGAGATCCCGCTGATCACCGACCTGCTCGGCATGCTGGACCTCACCGATGTGGTGGTCACCGCGGATGCCTTGCACTGTCAGCGAGCGACCGCCGAGTACATCGTGGGCCGCGGCGGGCATTACGTGTTCACGGTGAAGAACAACCAGCGTGCTCTACGGAACCTGTTGAAAGCGTTGCCCTGGAATGAAATTCCGGTCTCCTCGTCGATCGCAGGAGCTGGTCACGGGCGACTCGAACGTCGCACGGTCAAGGCCACCGAAGTCGGTGCCGGACTTGGATTCCCGCACGCGACGCAGGTGTTGCAGGTCCGCCGCACCGTCACCCGGAACGGCCGCAAGAGCGTCGAGATCGTCTACCTGATCACCTCGATGCCCATGACTGCCGCAGCTCCGACGCAGATCGCGACCTGGATCCGTGGACATTGGGGCATCGAGAACCGGCTCCACTGGGTCCGGGACGTCACCTTCGACGAGGACCGCTCCACCATCCGCACCGGCACCGGCCCACAGGTCATGGCTGCCATCCGAAACACTGCCATCAGCATCCTGCGACTGGCCGGCCACACCAGCATCGCCGTGGGATTACGGCACCACAGCCGTGACCCACACCGGCCGATCGATCTACTTCATGCCGCCTGACATGCAGCTATGCGACTTTGCCGGGGCCCTGGCTATGGCGGTAAGGGCGGTCTCCACGACCTGATGTGCTGGCGCGGTTATTCCGAAGTCGCAGATCGGGTCGTCGAGCTTTACCAGGCCGGTTTCATCGCTGAGGCCGAAGCTGCTATCCCGGACGAATACATCGACGAATGCTGGCTGGTCGGCCCGCTTCCTCGAATCGTCGCACGCTGGCGATCCAAGTGGATCAACGATGGATGCAACCTCATCGTGCGTACCGACAACTGGCCTTCTGCGAAACCGTCGGACAACGCCGTCTACGAACCGTTGTTGCGAGCCCTTCGCGACTGACCTGCGTGAATCGTTCGCGCGCTTCACTTTTCGGCATCGTATTCCAAAGGCCTCGATCGCACAGGAGACAATATGAAACGCAGGGACTTTCTTTTCGGCAGCGTGCTGGCCGGCGCAGCTTTGGTTTCCACCGCCTGTGGTCAAGGAACCTCGGTTGGCGGCGCCGGAACCGACCTCACCGTCGACCCTGATGGTACCTTGCGGTTCGCCTGGGCTGTCGGACCCGCGAACCTGGATCCGCACATGGCCACCAGCGAAGCCGTCTGGTTTCGCTACGGTCTCCCTTCGGTCTACGACCGCCTCTTCACCGTCGACGCTCGAGGCCAGGTCCACGGGCGACTCGTGCGCGAGCATTCCTACAGTAGCGATGGATCGACCCTATTCCTGACATTGCGGGACGATGTTACGTTCCGTGACGGTCGAGCACTCGACGCAGAGGTAGTGAAGCTAAACCTCGATCGTGCCCGAACCCTCGACAGTCCCGTCACAGAACGAGAGATGAGTCAGGTCAGCGATGTAGCTGTTCTCGGCTCGTATCGTCTTGCGCTAGCGCTGTCCACTCCCACGCCATTCGTTCCATACAAGCTTGCTCAGATGGCGGGACTTATTATGCACCCGGACCTGATCCTTCACGGCGATCCCGGGGTCGAGACCAACGGTTCGGGTGCTTACGCACTCGAGAGTTTCGAACCGGGCGAATCTCTCATTCTGGTCCGTGACCGTGACAACTATTGGGATCCTGAGGCAGCGCGACTGGCGCGCATCGAGCACCGGACATTCTCCGATTACCAAGCTCAGATCAACGGCGTTATCGGAGGTACTGTGGACCTGATCTCGCTGTGGCCAGACCGGCTGGCCTCGGTCGAAGGGCGACGCGGTATCAAGATAGTCCGGGAACCGAGTGGGATGGCGCTCGATCTATTTCTGAATCCGAAACACGGCGCACTCGAGTCCCTCCAGGTCCGCAAGCAGTCAACTACGCTTACGACCGTACAACCATTTCTCAGGCAGTGTTTCCAGGCTCGACGCCCAAGTACCAGCACCAGCGTGACGGTCTACCCGGCTACGATCCACGGCTCGAAGGGGTGTACGCCTATGATCCAGCCAAAGCTACGGCTCTGCTTGCCGAGGCCGGATACGCCGACGGGGTCGACCTCGGCGACGTTCTGATGCCGGTTACTACCCCCAAGGCGGTCGGTGAAGCGATGCAGCAGCAACTCGAGACTGTGGGTATCGGCTTCAATCTTATGTTCATCGATGCTGTGGAGGCGCTCACTCGGTGGCGAAAGGGTGAAAGTGCCGGCATGCTGCATACGCCGTCGACCGGCGTCGAGTTCGGTGTCAGGTCCGAATTCCGCTGGGGCGCAGCCATGAACCCGGGCGGAACCACACCTGAGTTCGATCAGTTGTTGGCAAGGGCAATCGACAACCGTCTCACAGCAGAGGACCGCAACCTTCGGTATCAAGCGGTGAACCGGTACGTGGTCGAACAAGCATGGTCCGCGCCGATTCTATGGGTGAACTTTGGCAGCGTAATGAGCGATCGCGTGATGCACTTCGATGATCGGATGGACTACATCACCACATGGGGCCCCATTCGACAAACGTGCGCTGGCTATTGATGGCGCTCATTGAATCTGCTCAGTCCTGCTCACCGAAAGTGCTCACCCGTGTGGCTCCGCCGATGAGGGCGGGTCTCCTCCGATGCTGGTGGTCTCTGACCACGCACCGGCTACTCGAAGGAGACCCGCTTTCTCATGTTGACATGGGAGGAAGACGTGGAGATCCACGCACTGCACAAACGAGGCTGGACGATCGCGGCGATCGCCCGGCACACCGGCAGAAACCGGCGCACCATCCGCAACTACCTGAACGGCACCACCACCCCCGGCGTCCGCAAACCCGCTGGTGAGGACCCGTTCGAGCCGTTCGTCGCCTATGTGACGGCCCGCCTGCGCGAGGATCCGCACCTGTGGGCGCGGACCTTGTGCGACGAACTCGAGGACCTCGGCTACACGGCCTCGTACCAGACGCTGACCCGCCAGATCCGACAACGAAAGCTCCGGCCCGTCTGCGAGTCCTGCGCCTGCGCGACCGACCGGCCGAACGCGGTCATCGAGCACCCACCCGGCGAGGAAACCCAATGGGACTGGGTCGAACTACCGAACCCACCCGAGGCCTGGGGATGGGGCAAGACCGCCTACCTGCTCGTCGGCTCGCTCGCGCACTCCGGCCGGTGGCGTGGGGTGCTCGCCCCGGCAATGACCCAGCCGCATCTGATCGACGGCCTGGACCGGATCTGCCGCAAACTCGGCGGCCTGACCCGCACTTGGCGGTTCGATCGGATGGCCACGGTCTGCCACCCGGACAGCGGCAAGGTCACCGCCTCCTTCGCCGGCGTCGCCAAGTACTACGGTGTCGTGCCGGCGATCTGCCCGCCACGGTCCGGGAACCGCAAAGGCGTTGTCGAGAAGGCCAATCACACTGCAGCACAGCGGTGGTGGAGGTCCGTGGCCGACGAGTTGACCGCCGAGCAGGCACAGGCGAGCGTGGACAAGTTCTGCACCCTGCGCGCCGATGCCCGGATGCGCGCCACCGCCGACGGCAAAGCCTCGGTGCTGACCGTCGCCGCCCGCGAACCCCTGGCACCGATGCCAGCCAATCCGTATCCGGTGGTCATCAGCGAACCGCGGACCGTCTCCCGGCAAGCGTTGGTGGCCTACCGCGGCAACCGCTACTCGGTGCCCCCGGAACTGGCGGCAGCGCAGGTGCACGTCACCCGCAGGCTCGGCGGCGAGGTGATCGACATCGTCACCGCCTCGCAGTACGGCGTGATCTCCTCGTCGCCTGGCGTCTGTTCGCCATTTCGCCACTGTGGGGAACCGCGTTCGAGGATCTCGAGATACTCGGGCTGTTCCTTCTTGACGGTTTCGTAGACAGCCAGGGAACTGGCGAAGAAGCTGTGTCCACCGATCTTCGCGGGGTGCATACACATCAGGCTGAGGATGTCGATCCTATCGCTGTGGACACGACAGAATTCCATCCGATTGCCCACGGGGTCATAGAACCAAAAGAAGTCGGCATCTCGTCCGACACGTATCCCGTCCTTGTTGGCGGGGAAATCGTCGACATGTTCGGCGTTGTCGAAAATGGCTCCGCGGGAAGCTAATTCATCATGTACGTGCTTCAGTTCACGCGTGGTCATGAAGACCAATGTCGAATGTGTCGGGCGTGCTGCTCCCTGAGACTCGGACGGACGCTTGGCGGGACTGAGGAAGACCTTCAGTCCGGCCAGCCGGAACGCAACGACAGTCGTGGCAGCTCCTTCGAGGCTGCGGTCCGTCCCTCGGTATATGGGATCACACCCGAAGACGGCCGAATACCATTCGGCTGCAGAATCCACATCTTGCACGTACAACGTCAGTGATGCTCGGCTTCCCGTGAGGATGTCCCCGCCGGATGTGTCGACGGTCACGTAATTCCCCAGGGGTATCCGTCAAGGAATTCCCCATGTCCGGGCGTGCTGGAGTGAGCGTAACCCGGCGGTCGGGTTGGGGTCAGGCGGTGCCATCGGGAATGCGGCCGGGGCGCTTGCGGGGCCGGTAGGACGGACCGTCCATCAGGACCTGGTGACTGGTGTTGATCAACCGATCGAGCAGAGACTCGGCCACGACCGGATTCGGGAACAGCGGGTACCAGTCCTTCGGGGCCCTGTTGCTCGTCAAAATCAACGGCTTCCCGGCGATCGCCCGATCGGAGACCAGATCGTAGAGTGAGGCTGCCCCCTCGGAGTGGACACCCTGACAATGGTTCGCAGAAGAACCAGGAGGGATGTTCACATGGGACGTCAGTCTCAGTACACGGAAGAGTTCCGCCGGGACGCGGTTGCGTTGTATCGCGCCGGTGGCGGCACCCGCACCTACGCGGCGGTGGCCTCGGACCTGGGCATCAGCGGCGAGACCTTGCGGACCTGGGTCCGCAAGGACAACGCCTCGGACCAGGGCTCAGCGGCCGTTGGCGGCGAGACTGCAGCCGATGAGTTGGCGCGCTTGCGGGCAGAGAACGCCCGGCTGCGCAGCTCGGAGAAGGAATGGCAGCTCGAACGTGAGATCCTGCGCCGGGCAGCCGCCTATTTCGCGCAGGAGATGAAGTGAAGACCTGCCGCTGGGACTTCATCTCCACCCACCGCGACGAGTTCGGCGTGCAGCGGCTGTGTCGGGTCCTCGGTACCTCCCGGTCCGGCTATTACCGGCACCTGGCCACCGCCGATGCTCGTGCCGAGCATGCCAAGCAGGAGGCTGCGACCGTCGCACAGATCCGCCGGATCCACACCGAGCATCGCGGTGCCTACGGTGCACCTCGCATCCACGCCGAACTGCGGGAACTCGGGGTGTGCATCAACCGCAAAAAGGTCACGCGGTTGATGCGTGGCCACCGCATCGTCGGTCGGCATCTGCGGCGTGGCCGGCGCACCACGATCCCCGATCCGCAGGCGTCGGCGGTACCTGATCTGATCGGTCGCGATTTCACCGCCGACGAGCTCGACACCCGGTGGTGCGGCGACATTACGTACATTCCGGTGGGGTCGTCGTGGTTGTATCTGGCGACGGTGATCGACATCTGTTCACGTCGGGTGGTGGGGTGGTCCATCGCCGAGCACATGCGTACCGAGTTGGTCACCGACGCGCTCGCGATGGCTGTCGTCACTCGCGGTGGCAGTGTGGACGGCGTGATTTTTCACAGCGATCGCGGAGCGCAGTACACTTCGGCGGAATTCGCGACATTCTGTGCCGCGCATGGGATTCGAATGAGTCGGGGTCGTGTGGGGTCAAGTTACGACAATGCTTTGGCGGAGTCGTTCTTTCAGGGTTTGAAGCGTGAATGGCTGCATGGTCGTGCCGCGATGTCGAAGGCGCGGACGCGTCTGGAGTTGTTCGGGTGGTTGTCGTACTACAACCGGCGGCGGCGTCATTCCTCGTTGGGTTATCTGGCACCGATCGAGTTCGAACGACGATTGACCGCATCGGCTACGCTCGCACTCGCCGCATGAAATCCGGTGTCCACTCTCGAGGGGCAACCTCAGTGATCATCGGACTGGGTGGTGGTGTGCTCGCGCATCGCGAAGTCGTCGATGATCAACACCGCCGGCCGGGCGTATTCACGCATGCGTTGGCCGATGGTGCGATCGGCGTGTCCACCGGCCAGGTCGGCGAGCATCCGGGAACACTTGACGAACCGCACATCCCCACCCCGGCGGGCCACATGATGCCCAAGTGTTTGTGCCACATGGGTTTTCCCGACACCGACGGGGCCGTAGAGGATCACCGACTCGCCGGCGTCGAGCCACCGCAGTGCAGCGAGGTCCCGCAGCATCGCGGCCGGGAGTTTCGGGTTGGCGGTGAAATCGAAGTCCTCGAAGGTGGCCTGCTGCTCGAACTTGGCCCGGCGCACCCGCCGGGCCAGGGCGGCGGTTTCCCGGCGGGCGATCTCGTCCTCGCAGAGCACCTGCAGGAACTCGAGGTGCCCGAGCTGCCCGTCGCGGGTTTGCGCCAGCCGAGCGTCGAGCGTGTCGAGCATGCCGGTCAGCTTCAAGGTTTTCAGCGCAGCACGCAGACTGGGATCATGAATGGTCATGACAGGAGTCTCCTGAAGAAGGGAAAGAGGCAGTCGATCAACAGATCTCACGCGGAGCGTTCGGTATCGAACGCTTCGGGTCCGCGCAGCAACGCCGGGACGGTGACACTGGCATCGGCGGTGTCGTGCTCGTCGCACTCGTCGTGTTCGGTGCCGGCGGCGAGGATGCCCTTGACGGTGCGATAACGCGGATCACCGACCTCGAGGGCGCGGGCGCAGGCCGCATCGACCCGGGCATCGTCGTAACGCGACCGCAACCGGACGATGCCCTGGATCGACCGCAGCCGGTGGATCGCGTTGACCTGTGACAACTCGTCGACGATCGCGACCGCACCGGGCCCGATCTGCTCGGCCTGGGCCCGGCACCACACCACGGTCTGCAACGTGAACGCGGTCTTCGCCGGCGGGTAGTGCTCGGGATTCGTCGCCCGCCCCGACAGTCGGCGCACATGGGTGGCCACGACCTGCTCGTCGTGGAAGATCTGCACCACATCGCCGCTGGTGCGCACCAGCAGTTGCCGGCCGATCAGCCGCCACGGCGCCGAATACAACGCTTTGCCGGCCTTGACGTGGCAGTCCGGGGCGAGCTTGCCGGTGGAGTAGACCACCGGCTCGAACGGCCGCGGCGGCAACGGCGTCAAGGCGTGCTTCTCGACGGCATCGAACACCACCGCCGGGTGCGCACCGTCGAGGCCGCGATGCTGGTGCCGGCCGTAGACGTCGGTGCACCATGTCAGCGCGGCGGCCTGCATCTGCGCCAGCGAGGTGAACTCACGGCCCCGGAAGAACGAGTCCCGGATATAGGGCATCGGCCGCTCGATCCGGGGTTTGTCCTTGGGTTTGCCGGCCCGGGCCGGATCGATGAGCACCTGATAGAACCCGGCGAGTTCGGCATAGGCCCGGTTGATCTGCGGATCGTAGAGATCTGGGCGGTCGACCCCGGTTTTGAGGTTGTCGCACACCATCCGTGCAGGAGCGCCACCGAAGAACTCGAACGCGGCCACATGCGAGGCGCACCATGAGGTTTGATCCATCCGCAGCACGGGCTGCACGAACAGCATCCGCGAACACGCCAGGATCATCGCGAACGCCCACACCGCCACCCGCCGGTCCGTCGCCGGATCGCGCCACATCCCCAGCTTGCCGTAGTCGACCTGCCCCTCGTCGCCCGGCGGGACCGGTCCGCGGGGCATCGTGGCCTTCGACGCCGCGACCCGGTCGGCGAATTGCGTTGCGATATACCGACGCACGGTCGATTCGGACACGGCGACGTGGTGGTCGTCGCGTAGGCGTTGGGCAATGGTCGCCACGGTCACCGACTCGTCGAGTTGCCCTTCGATCCACCTGTGATGGGCGGCGATCGCCGGCCAGGTCACCGCCCGCGCCGTCGGGTCCACCACTTCCGGGAACCAGGCCGCGATCAACTCGCGCCAGAGATTCTCGTCGAACTTGTTGCCCTCGCCCGGGCTCAACCCGGCCGCCAGCGCCGGGGCCAGGTACTTCCGGATGGTCTTGCGGTCGAGTCCCAGGGCTGTCGAGATCTGCACCTGGGAGCGGCCGGCATGCCAATGCCGGAACAACTCCATCAGATCGGTCATCGTCCACGTTCTCCTTGCCACCGTCGGGCTCCTTCCCAGGCCCTCGGTGGACCTCGAGAAGAAGCGAACCTGCAGCAGCACCCACACCCCGGCCGACACGCCCCGAAGGTGGGGAATTACGTGACGGCCGGGTGAGGAATTACGTGGATCTGTCGCACTTTCCGTGAAGGTCCTAACGGCCTCCTGATCAGGGATGATTCGGTAGCAACCAAGATCATCATGGTGTGACCTCGCGCCCCTGACGGCCCTGCTGCCGCATCTGACCGACGTCGTAGTCGACGCCGTCCGCCTCGCCGGCTCCACGATCCGGATCCACGCCCACCCTCACCGCAACCAGGCGCAGTGCCCGAAGTGCGACACCTCGTCGAGCCGGGTCCATTCCCGGTACCGCCGCCGACCGGCCGACACCGCGATCGGTGCCCGCCCGGTCGTACTCGAACTGACCGTCCGTCGATTCTTCTGCGTCAACACGCACTGCACGACAATCACATTCGCCGAACAGATACCCGGTTTGACGAAACGGTTCGCCCGCCGCACAACCGTGCTCGACGCGGTACTCGAAGCGATCGGGCTGGCGCTGGCCGGCCGCGCCGGCGCCCGCCTGGCAGCCCGGCTCGGGATCGAGGTCGGCCGCGACACCCTGCTGCGGGCGGTGCGTGCGATCCCGGACCGGCCCATCGAGCAGACCCCGATTCTGGGTGTCGATGATTTCGCGATCCGCCGCGGCCACCATTACGGCACCGTCGTCGTGGACCTGACCACGAGCCGGCCTATCGATCTGCTGCCGGACCGCACCAGCGGCACCGTCGCCGCATGGCTGCAGGAACACCCCGGCGCCGAGGTGGTGTGTCGTGACCGTGCCGGTGCCTACGCCGAAGCAGTGCGCACCGGCGCACCGGATGCGGTGCAGGTCGCCGATCGGTGGCATCTGTGGCACAACCTCGTCGGCGCGGTGGAGGACACGGTTGTTCGGCACCGCGCCGATCTTCGTCCACCACCCGAACTCACAGACCCCAACGCGACGGACCAACATACCGAGAGCAATTGCGGTACAAGTCCTTCAGGCGCAGAGATGCCGGACGGCCGGTTGGTCTCCCGGACCAGGGAACGGCACACAGCCGTGCATCAACTCGTTTCGAGCGGGATGACGATCTCGGCGATCAGCAGGGAACTGCGTCTCGACCGCAAGACCGTGCGTCGCTTCGCCCGCGCTCGTACCGTCGACGAGCTGTTGACCACCACTCGGACGGCAGGACCCACCCTGCTGAGTGAGCACGAACCCTACCTGCGAGAACGCTTCGCTGCGGGATGCACCGACGCCGCCCGCCTGACCGCGGAGATCACCGAACGCGGCTACCGAGGCAGCGCCAAGACCGTCCGCAGGTTTCTGCAGCCACTCCGCACAGAACACAGGATGCGGCCGGCACCACCGCAGGCACCGTCCGTCCGGCAGGTCACCGGATGGCTGACCTGCCGACCCGACCGCCTCACCGACGCCGACAGCGGCCGCCTCACCGACATCCTCGAACACAGTCCGGCGTTGACCGCCCTGCGCGAGCACGTGCGCGGCTTCGCGCAGCTCATGACAGAGCGGCGCGGACGCGAACTCGCCGACTGGATGAACGGCATCGACGCCACCGGATCACCGGCCCTGCGGTCCTTCGCCGCGGGTCTGCGCCGTGACCTCGATGCCGTCACCGCCGGACTGACCCTCGAACACAACTCCGGGCCGGTCGAAGGCCATGTGAACCGGATCATTATGTGGAATCTGGGTGTGTCAAGTTCATTTGCGTGTGGGCTGGTTGACCGAGGTGATCGGTAGCAGTGTGGCGGTCGCTGGAACACCGATGTCTCGTGGCGTCGTACCGGTCGGCGTCGGAACGTCGACCAGCCGCTCCAGGAGGTTGTCGAGGGCGCGCTGGCCGTCGTCGACGGCGGCGCGTTCGTCGTCGCTGAGTGGGATCGCGACGAGCATGCGCTGCAGGTTGTCCTTGGCTTCGAGCAGCTGAGCTTTGCCGGATGCCTTGGGTGCGTAGAAGTCGCAGCGGGCGCAGGCCATCCTGTGCGGGCATTGCTCGAAGAAAGTGTAGGTGCAGTATCCGTGCCCGAGATCGTAGTACTGCCATGGTGTTTCATCTCCGACTGTGTTGGAGGTGACGGCGTCGCGGTCGATGAGG
This sequence comes from Rhodococcus sp. HM1, assembly GCF_023218075.1. Lineage (GTDB taxonomy): Bacteria > Actinomycetota > Actinomycetes > Mycobacteriales > Mycobacteriaceae > Rhodococcus. The sequence goes on from NZ_JALPTB010000002.1 coordinate 80,486, forward strand.
ACCTCGATGGTGCGGACGTTGCGGGAGAAGTAGCCAGCGTCGGTGTAGGCCCGTGTCAGCGCGGTCGGGGTGATCTTCGCGTAGTACTGCGTCGATTGTGGAGAGCGGTGGCCGAGCCAGGCCTGCAGCTCGAACAGGGTCATGGGCTCTTTGGCGTTGTAGAGCTGGCTGGCGATCGTGGATCGGGCCCGGTGGCTGGTGATATTCCCGCGGACGTCGGCGGTCGGGACACCCGCCTTATGGCAGAGCAGCGGGATGACCGTGTTGTTGATGTAAGACGAAGAGATTCGGCGGGCGCGGAAGGCGAACAGTACGTCGACTCGCTCGCCGCTGCGGCGGTCGTGAAACTGCGGTTGGGAGGGGCGCATCGCCTGCCACGTGTCGAGGGCCTGGCCGAGGATCGGGTCGACAGGCTTGGTGAACGCGGTGCCGGTCTTGTGCGCCGGAACATCGAGCAGGCAGACCGCATCGCGGGCAAGAATCTGATCGGAGTCGCCGTCGATGGGGGTGTCGTCATGTTGCCAACGGATGCAGCCGACCCGCAGGCGGGCGATCTCGTCGCTGCGTAGTCCGGAGAACAGCCAGGTCAGGGTGATCGCGTGGACCAGTTCGAACGGGTAGAAGTGACCGGATCTCGTCTCGGGGAGATCGGCCTGCGACAAGTTCAGTCCCGCCCACAGCAGCTTGGCCCAGATGTCGTCGGCGATCACCCTCGGGTTCGGGCCGAGGAGGGCGGTGATGCTGCGCGGAGTGGCCAGCGCCCGCCCCGGATCGAAACGACGCGGCAGCCACTCCCATTCCTGACAGTCGGAAAAGAACCTTCGGATCGACGACAGGTGACCATCTTTGGTCGAGGCCTGCAGCGGCTTACCAACGCGTTCGTCGAGTCCGGTGGTGCGGTGCACGTAGTCGCCGACATTCATCCGGTCCACTGCGGCGACCCAGGCCGCACACGTCTGCCTCGTCCACGCCGCCGGATCTGCGGCGTCGGGATGCTCGGCTGCGATCCAGCGGCCGACCTTGACCAGGCGGGACCGGACGTTGCCGCGTGCCCGCGGCGTCAATGTCGAGGTCGCGTACCAGCGGTCGACCCACTGCTGCCAGACCTGCGGACCGCCGACCGCTCGAGCCGAGCGACGATCGTGGCTGCGTGGTGGAGGGTCACAGAATCCCAGGGCATTCACGGCCCGCTGCACGGCATGGACCGTGTTGAGCCGGGCACCGCCGAGCAGACGGTCACGGCGGATCCGATCGAACAGGTCGGTGCCGAGGTCCTCGATGTGTGGGCTGCGGTTGAGCAGGAACAGCTGGCTGAGCACCATCGGTAGCAGCGTGTCGCCTTCGCGGCCAAGGCGGTAGCCCCACACGGCGAGAACTGCACGGAGCCGGCCGATTTCGCCGTTGACTCGGTCGCGCCCGAAGATCCGCCAGGACAAGGTCAAGCGCTGGAAGCTGCCGAGCCGATGGAACTCGGTGAACGAGCCCAGCAGGTAGGCGTGCGCGGCGAGGTAGGGGCGGACCTCGTCGCCGGCCCAGGCGGGTGCGTTCCGGCGGAACTCGGCCTGATCGCGGCCGAGCAGTTCGACCCATTCCTGCGTGCTCCAGCCCCAGAAGGTCTGCTCCATCTCGGCGCATCGCACCAGCAGCACCGCGACCGCATCGGCCATGGTTCGCCGTCGATGCGCGGTGGCAGGTGAATCCAGTCCTGCGTTGACTGCCTCCAGCGGTCGCAGCAGTCGTTCGATCAGGAGCCATCCCGGCGCGTGCGGATCGTGATCGTGCAGTCGCCGCAGGTTGCGCACGCCGAGTTCGTCGATGGCCCGCACCTCATCGTCTCGGACCTCGAGTGTGGTGTCGAATCCATACGCGACGAGCGGTGAGCACCAACGTGATTCGGATCCAGGTTCGGGTGTCCCCGGCAGGGGCGCGGTCACCGCGGCGCTCCCGCCGTCGCGGCATCCATGCCGGTGAGCATCGAAATCCGCCAGGCATGAATGTGGTCCATGCCGCGGCCGAGCTTGTCGGCCAGGTCCCGCCCCGACAGGTGGATGTATCGCAGCGTCGAGTCCGTGTGGCGATGACCGGCGAAGGCCGCAATCGTGTGCAGCTCCCTGCCCATCCGGGCCAGATCGGTCAGACACAGGTGCCGGGTGGTGTGCGTGGACAACCGCGGAACATCGGCGGCCAGGGCGATGCGTCGCACCACCTTCGACCACGTCCACAGGGTCAGCGGTTGGGCGTGATTGCGGTGGGACTCCGACAGGAACAGCGGTCCGCGGGCTCTGCTCAGGCTCGCCCGGTGCGTCAGATAGTCCGACAGCAACACACCGGTCGCGGCCGAATACGGCACGACCCGCTCGAGCCGGTTCTTCGTCGTCTCCGCTCGGATCCGCAGGGTGCGGTGGGCGGGGTCGACATCGTCGGTGCGGAGCGAGCACAGCTCCTCACGGCGCAGCGCGGCATCGTAGGCCAGGGCAAGCATCACCCGGTTGCGGACCGGTTCCGCGGCGGCGACGGCCAAGATGTCCACCCACTGCTCCTCGGTGGGAATCCAGGGCAGCTTCGTCAATCGGGGCACCAACCCGCGCTGGTGCCCGCCACCGCGTTGACCTGGCGTGAAACGGCCCCGGCCAACGGGATTGGACTCGCGCAGGCCCTCCTCCATGAGGTGGTCGTAGAACAACCGCACCGACACGAGACGTTGTTGAATGGTGGCATTCGCCAGGCCGGAGCCGGAGTCGATCGAGACCACGTTCGCGCCGCGACGACTTGGCCGTTCGGTCAACTCCCGCACATAGATCCCGACATGCGCCTTACTCGCCGTGAGCGGGTCGACGCCCTCCCGTTCGCACAATTCCAGGTACTCGGCGAGCCCCCGGGCGTAGGCGTCGATCGTCCGCGGCGCCCTCCCGAGATCGGTCCATACCCGCAGCCACCCGGCCGCCTGCGCATGCCGGCCCAGCACCGGCCACTTCTCCTCCAACACCACCGTGCCGTTCAAGCCGTCTCCTCAGTTCCGTGGTCGACACCGAGGAGACATGATCATCTCCGCGGGCCAGATTCCACGTAACTTCTAAGATGCTCAAACGGCAGATGTACGGGCGAGCCAACCTCGACCTGCTCCGCAAACGCGTCATCCACCTCGAATAGCGAAGCGTGGCAGCGACTTCACGGAAAGTGCGACAGATCCAATTACGTGACGGACCAACCCCTCAACCTGGGGAATTACATGACCGCTGACAGATGTGGTATCGGTCATGGATCGATCGCTCATTGCTCTGTTCTCGTCAATCTGAACTCGGTCGAAACAAGGCATACCCATGAACGCCACGACACGGGGGTGGGCTCCCGTGGAACCCACCCCCCTGTGCAATATCAGGTCGCGGTGCGCGTTCGGTCTTCGTTGCGGTCAGGCCACGATGTTCTTGCTCCGTAGTTCCGCGATCCGCTCGGTGGACAGTCCGATCTCGGCCAGGACGGAATCTGTGTGTTCTCCGATCGTGCAACCGGCATCCGCCTTCACCGCCGAGCGTGAGAACCGCGTGAGCGGTGCGAGCCGGCGATGCTCGTCGAAGATCGGACTGTCCGCGATCACCGTGTATCCGGCATCGAAGTACTTATCCTCCTGAAGGTGTGCCTCCGGGGTCTTCTCTGTCACGGCAACGCATCCGACATCGGCTGAGGTAAGTTCTTTCTCCCACTCCGACTTCGATCGGGTGCGGAGAACCTCGGCGAGCGCTTCGGTCAGGCCCGCGTCGTTGGCCCGGCGGAGTTCCGCCGTCGCATACTCGTGCTGGTCCAGATCCACATACGACTTCATCGCATCGACGAGAACTGCCCATTCGGACTCCTGCGGAGCGGCAAGGAAGATCCAGCCGTCGTTCGTCTCGTAAAGACGGTAGAGGGCGTCGAGTCCGTACAGGTCAGGACCGGCAGCCGGTGTTGTGGGTTTGCCGGCGTAGTCGATGTTGCGATCCATCAACACGTGGGTTGCGCTCGCCAGCATCGTTGTGGTCATCTCGCCGACTGGACGTCCCCGCTTGCGGGCCAGCAACCCGAGAAGAAGCGCTGAAGCGACGCCGAGGGCAGCGACGCCGTCGGCCTGAACCGAGGGACTCGCGCCTGCGGCTTGGAAGAGTGGGACAAAGCGCTTGATTTCGTCGAGGTTGGAGCCGATGAGATCGTTCCGTCCGAGATCGCTGATGGCCAACCCGCTCGCGGCACCGATGGACGGTGCATAGGCGGGGCTCTTCCCGAACGGTCCGTCGGTACCGTATCCCGGGGCGTTGAGGTAGATCAGATCAGGATTGAGCGCGCGCAGGGTTGCTGCGTCTACTCCGATCCGTTCGGCCGCCCCCGCACGATAGCTCTGCAGGACCAGGTCGCACTTCTTCGCGAGGTCATGAACGATCGAGAGGCCCTCGGGTGTGTTGATGTCGAGAGCGACAGATTCCTTGCCTTGGAGAACCTTGGCGCCGCCGGCTTCGGGGAACGCCATGAGTGACCGTATCGTGTCACCCGCGAGAGGCTCGATTTTGATGACGCGGGCGCCGAGGTCTGTCAACAGGGTCGCTCCGTAGGGAGCTGCAAACATCGAACCGAGTTCGAGGACGGTGACGTCGGCGAGTGGAAGTGCCGAACCAGCAGCGTTGCTTTCGCGAACTGACGGGACGGACACCATGGCGTCGAGTGACGGTTCTGTGTCACCGAGGCGGGGCGCGGGTCGAAGTTCTGTCAGCGGTGCTCCGTCGACGTGGACGAGAGTTGACGGTTGCCGAACTGCTCCAAGCTCGGGGTCGTCGACAACCACCACACGACCGTCGTGAACGAGTTGCGGATGATCGAGTGCCGATTCTGGAGTATTGAGGATCTCTGCTGTGACGTTCGGGTTCTTGTCGAACACGTCCTGCCACTCGGCGAGGGTGCGCTCCCGTACCTTTTCGAGCATCAGCTCCCACAGTTCGACCCGACGCTCGACGTCTTCGAACAATGGAATTCCCTGCCAGTAGGGATCGGTGAAGACATGGGCGAGTCCGAATTCGGTCATCATCGCGTGGAAGAGCCGTGGTTCCGTCTGTGCGAATTGGAGCCAATGATCATCCTTCGTCTGTGCAACGAGCAGCGGATAGATCAGTGGAGCACTGGGTCGGCCTTCGTCGTCGAATGCGTACCGGGGCTGGTACGCCTCGGGCCAGCGCCTGCAGACGAGTTCGAAGAACCAGTTGTATGGATCCATCGAAGCGGTGCCCCGAAGCAGATCCGCCTCGACGTGCTGGCCGATACCGCTGCTCTCGCGTTCGTACAACGCTGTGAGGATGCCGTGTACTGCGGTGTGTGCGGCACCCCACGAGGGCCACGGGGTGGCCAGGAATGCAGGACCTGGACGCGGTGTCATCCGGGCCTTTCCGTGGAAGACACCCATCCGGGCGAGGACAAGTGCTTCGTATCCCTTGTCGTTCGCCCACGGTCCGGTGCTGCCCCAGCCGGTGATCGAGGCGCTGACCAGTCGCGGGTTCAAGTCGCCGAGACGTGCGGGCCCGAGCCCCAGGCGTTCGAGCGCCGCGGGCCGAGACGTCGTGACGAGGACATCTGCGCTGCGGAGCAGGTCTTCCAATCGAGCACGGCCGTCATCGGTATGCAGGTCTAATACGACGCTCTTCTTGCCACGGGCGAGAGCAGGCCAACCGGCAACTTCGCGCAAGGGGCTGCCTGTCGGCGGCTCGACCATGAGGACGTCGGCACCCGCGTCGGCGAGAAACACGCTCGCGTATGCGCCGGGAGTGGTGGTCGACAGATCGATCACGCTCAGACCATTGAGGGGTGAGGAGGATCGGGGATCGGTGGCGTTCACAGGGGACCTTTCGAGGAGGGGTCGGCGAACGAGGTAGGTGAGAACCTTATAACTAACTAAGTGAACTATGTGTAGTGTCACAGTGCCGCTCGCCGGATCGCCCGCACGCGTACGTGAGATTGAGGGAAAGGCTGTTCGCGTCGAGTTCGTCTGCGCTCTCGGTCGCAGTGGCCACCGCTTCGCACTCCCTCTGGGGTCACGTATACCGCGGTCTACCAGGTATTCTACAGGCCACTTATGTTACTTGGTTCTCTTCGGTATGTGCCGCCCCTTCTGTGGCACGTCGGCGACACCCGGTGCTTGCCGAGTTCGGGACCGCGCGGCTGCCACGCCGGCGCGAAGGCGCGAAAGAGCTCGGCCGGAGCCGGTCCGATCATCAGACGGTCCGGCAGGACACGCATCGCCAGGGTCTGCGACGTGTATTGGCCGATCCGCGGGAGTGCTGGCGCTGCTGAGTCCTGCGAGTCAGCGTCGCCGGCTCGGAGGGCTCCACGCGCCGGTCAGGTCGATGGCGCCGAGCAGTCCGCTCTTGAGAACCTTGTTGGTCGGGGTGCGTGGCAACGCGTCGGTCAGGGTGAGGTACTTCGGCAGGCTGTGCTTGGGTAGGCGACTTGTCAGCCACTCGTAGAGCGCAGGCTCGTCCAGTGTGGAGTTCGCGACGACCTCCGCGGCGATCAAAACCTCTTGTCCTGCAATGGAATCGGGAACTCCAAGTACCGCGCATCCGGAAAGCTGCGGGTGCTCGTCGATCACTGCCTCGACGGCGGTGGTCGAAATGTTCTCGCCCATCCGTCGAATCGTGTCCCCGGCCCGATGCAGAAACTCGAAGTTGCCGTCGGGATGGCGAATGACGACATCGCCCGTGTGATACCAGCCGCCGTCCAGGGCACGTGCGGTCGCCTCCGGTTGGTTGAGGTAACCGACCATGATTATGAGTCGGTCGTCGGGCCGGATCCAGAGCTCGCCCGGTTCGCCGTCGGCGACGGGGTGCCCCTCCTCGTCCACCACCTGTGCCCGATAGCCGTCGCGGACGCGTCCGCACCACGTGTGCTCGAGATCGGGCGGGTCGCTCAGGACGAGCGGGAAGCCGACTTCGGTGGAACCGTAGAGGTCGTAACACCTCACGGCGAATCGCTTCGCGAATTCCGCAGCGAGAGCGACATTGTGTCCGGCGAACACGGCCTCCAGTGGGTTGTCGGCGTCGTCGGCCCGCGGCGGCAAGGCCAGCAGGAGAGAACTGAGGAAGGTGCCCGTGGTGCATCCGAACCTACGCACGTCATCCATCGTGGCCTTGGCCGAGAACTTCTCGCGGAAAACGACTCTGCCACCTGTGTTGCACATGGTGACCAAGGGGCTTCTTCCGGTCACATGAAACATCGGGTGGCAATCGTAGGTCACATCGTCCGGGCCGAGGGGAATCCGGTCGATGGTGGTGGCGAACTGCGCCCAATCCAGCACCACTCCCTTGGCCGGACCTGTGCTGCCGGAGGTGTAGATCACGCACGCGATGTCGCTCGGTCTCGGCAGTACCTGGATTTCGGTGGTGGCCGCAGCCAGTGTTTCCCACGCGCCACGCTCGACAGCCCGAACCGGTAAGGCGGGTCGGGTGTCTCGAATGCGGTCGACGAATTCTGGTCGCGCCAGGCACAGCATCGGCGCGGCATCGTCGAGGACATGCTCGAGGAATGCGCCGTTCAGATCGGGGTTGACCGGTATCTCCACCGCACCCAGGCAACCGAGGGCGATCCACACCATCGCGGCATCGATCGAAGGTGGCAGCCAGGTCGCGACGTGGGAGCCGGGCCCGACACCGAGGCTTCTCAGCTGCTCGGCCCACTTGCATACGCCGTCCCATGTCGCGCCGTAGGTGGCGCTACCGCCCGTCACTTCCAGCAGAAACGGTCGATCGGGTTCCGATCGGGCGCGCGAGCGTAGCTGGACCGGCAGTACCGAGGCGGGGTCGGTGGCCATGGCGACGAGGGGTGATGCGGACACTTGCTGTTCCTTTCCTCAACGTCGTTGCCGGGCAACCTGGGTTCGCGTCGCAGGTTCGGGCAACCTAAGCACTCGACAGTATTGCTCTCTTCTCTCCGCTGCGTGCATAGCCGGGAAGGAATGGTCGGTGCGGCATCCTCGACCGCTCATCGCGATTCGACGTGACCGCTGCTTCGGGGACATGATGGCACGTAGGAGAGCGGTAGATTACTAGGTGATACAAGATATCAACGGACTGCGATGACAGGAGCGACATGACGGGGCGGGTGGTGGTAACGGGTGGCAGTGGGAAGTTGGGCCGTGCGGTGGTGGCAGATTTGCAGCGTCACGGCTGGAAGGTGACGAGCATCGATCGCATCCGGCCCACAGATTCCTCTGCTCCGACCGTGATCGCCGACTTGCGTGATCTCGGTCAGGCCACCGACGCGATGTCGTCCGTGGACAGCAGATATCGCCGAGTGGACGCGGTCGTCCACCTGGCTGCTATTCCCGGGCCCGGGTTGGCTACCGACTCGGAGACTTTCGAGAATAACCTGATGACCACCTACAATGTCTTCACGGCCGCGATCCGCGCCGGGGTGAAGAAGGTGGTGTGGGCGTCGAGCGAGACGTTGCTCGGCATCCCGTTCACTACACCACCGCCGTACCTTCCGGTGGACGAGAATTATCCAGCGCGCCCGGAATCGTCGTATTCACTCGCGAAGCATCTCGAGGAGACTATGGCAACCGAGTTGGCTCGGTGGAATCCGGACTTGTCGCTGACCGCTCTACGGTTCTCGAACGTTCTGGATGAGGGCGACTACGAGCGGTTCCCGGAATACGACACCGATCCAACGCTGAGGCGTTGGAACTTGTGGGCGTACATCGATAGTCGCGACGGCGCGCAGGCGGTGCGCAAAGCGCTCGAGCGGGATAACACGGGCCTCGACACCTTCGTGATCGCAAACGCCGACACGGTGATGTCCAGGTCGACCACCGACCTTGTCGCCGAGCAGTTTCCGGGTGTGCCGACCCGCCGCGTCTTCCATGAGAACGAGACGCTTCTATGCATCGACAAGGCTCGCCGGGTGTTGGGATACGAACCGCAATTCGGTTGGCAACGGAATAGGCGATGACCCCGTGGACCCGGTCCGGACGGCCGCCGGCCGGCGGTGAACCGCTCACGGCGCTGCCTACCAGGCAACATTATTGATTTCCGATCACGGCGAGATGAAAGAAGGCAAGACCATGAGCAGTAGCGTCGAATCCGTTGATGCGCTGGTGGAAACCACCGGTCGGCCGCATCCGGCCCGTTCGCGCCCCGACCTGTATCCCCTTGTCGGGAAGGTGCAGGCTCGCTACGCCGACATGGATGCAAATGCACACCTGAACAATCTCGCCCTGGAATCGATGCACGAGGATGCTCGTGCGGTTTTGAATGCGCAGGTCTTCCCAGGTGTGTACGACTCGGGAATGCGTCCACTGCGGTTGGTCACGTCCCAGAACGCCGTCCATTTCCTTGCCGAAGCGCATTGGCCCGCCGTCATCGACACCGGCGTCGGCGTCGGCCGGATCGGCCGAACCTCGTTCGTGGCGTCCTCGGCACTCTTTCGTGACGGAGTGTGCATCAGTGTTTGCGACACCGTACTTGTCGCGGTCGGTGACGGCGGCCCTGTTCCGATACCGGACTTCGCTCGAAAAATGCTGCGCAACCTACAGATCGGGCACAGTTCACCATCCCACTGAGGTTCCCTACCGGCGTGCGTGCCCTGTCCGGCCCGTATCGCGCAGGGCACGCATGAGCTCGGCCAAGTGGTCGGGCTTCCACCCGTCCTGATCTTCACCCCAGCCGATCTTCCCGTCGAAATCCCAGCGCATCAGCGCGTTGGCGCCGGTGCCGTGTTCGCACATGTGGCTCACGGCGAAACCCTCGGCATCCATGGTGCGACCCGTGACGTCGACGAGCTGCACCTCCATGTGAGCGCTCCACGGTACGGGGGTCGCGATAGTTCCGCATGCGGCTACGTGTCTTGTCGAGACGCTCGAACCGTCCATCCTTCAACAGCCAGCCGACATTGAGCGGCGAGAATCCTGCGGCGTCGCCGTCCTGGGGACGAACAAAGCTCAGGAAACCGGTCTCGGCGCCGGCGTGGCCGAAGATGTACTGGATGCGGCCGCGGCCGCGTTGCCGCTCGACCTGCCGCCACGACGGTCCACCGGGTTCGCGAACCGTGTATTGGCCACGCAGATGTTCGGGCTTGCGACTCTGCAGGTGCGCGCCGCCGCGCGGACCCCACGTACGGTCCCGGACGGAGTGACAGTCGATCTCGATGCGCTCGCCGTCGAGTACGAGTTCGCCGGTGAGGTGACCGAGTTGATCGAAGTGGGGATTGAACATCGCGGGCGCCTCACCGGGTGTGAACCGCTGCGCCGGGTGCGCGCTGCGGTGTTCGAACTCGATGGCGAACTTTGCTGCCGGATCGGAGTAGGCGATGTGGTAGTCCATGGTCGGCTTCAGGGCTTTGACGCTGAAACCGCCCGCAGGGAAAGTGATGTCGCGGAGGTCGGGATTGTCGATCATCGGAGCCGGCCCCGAGTTGCGGAAGTACGCGAGGCGTCCGGGGTCGGCTCCGCGCGGGTTCCACGCGAACACACGCCACCTGACGGTGCCCTGGTTGGGCAGATGCGCGGCGTGGAGCCACCCGCCGATCCGGCGTTCGGGCACGTTGAACGACCACCACGTCGTTTCGGTTTCGTAGGGGTCGTCGCTGAGTCGGTGGTAGGTGTCGTCTTCGGGGAGGAATGGTGCGTCGGCGACGGTGTTCGAGGTCATGGGCACGCTCCGGGATCGATGTGATCTTGCGGAAAGAGAACTAAGTGATATAAGTGATCTGTACCATAGTTGGGGGGTGCGGTATACGTGACCGCCCGAGGTCAGGACGAAGTGATGGCGACTGCGACACAGAGCACGACCGATCTTGAAGCGAGCAACCTTTCCCGCGATCTCGTGAAATGGATCGGCGAGACGGCGAACGGCACCGTGGTTTCGGCCGACCGGCGCCCGGGTGGCGGCCGGAGGGAAGCGTGGGTGGTGGAGGTGCGGGGTGAGGACGGCGTGGTCCGCCCTCTGTTCCTGCGCTACGACCGTCTCGACCCCGTGGAGAAGGGTGACAATTTCACCTTGCACCGCGAGGCGGCATTCTTCCGGGCGCTGAGCGGCACCGCGGTCCCGGTCCCGGAGGTGGTCGGAGTGCATCCGACCGAACAGGCGATCCTGTCGGGACTCGTCCCTGGGCAGCCGTGGTTCTCCCGACTGCACGACGAGGGCCAACGAGTCTCCGTCGCATCGGATTTCATGCGCATCCTCGCCGAGATGCACCGGGTGGATCCGCACCGGCTCGGGCTGCCCGACCAGGACCCCGGCGCGGATCTGCGGGTGCTCGTCCACCGCGAGATCGACACGTGGGAAGAGATCTACCGCGACTCCGGGACCAGCGATCCACTGATCGACCTCGGGCTCGACTGGGTGCGCAGCCACGTGCCGGACGTCGACGGACCCGTAGCGATCGTGCAGGGGGACACCGGTCCGGGAAACTTCCTCTACGAGAACGGCAAGGTCACCGCCGTCCTCGACCTCGAGCTGGGACACCTCGGCGACCCGCACGACGATCTCGCCTGGGTCTCGGTCCGTGCGGTACAGGAACCGTTCACCGACCTGATGGAGCGGTTCGACGACTACGCACGTGCAGCCGGAACCACCGTCGATCTCGACCGGATACGTTACTACCGGGTGCTCGCCGAACTGCGCATCGTGATCCTCGGGCACCGCACGCGCGCGGAGCCCGACCTGCTGGGCGAGGTGGGTAACGGTCTCGTGTACGGACTGCTGCACCGGAGGCTGTTCCTCGAGGCCCTGGCCGACGTCGTGGGTGTGGAGATCGTCGACGTCGATCCGGTGCCGTCGACTCCGGGAGAGCGGGACTGGCTCTACGACGCCGCGCTCGAGCAGATCCGGCAGATCATCGTTCCGCGGAGCGAGGATCCGTTCGTGATCCAGCGCAGCAAGGGCCTGGCGAGGATTCTGAAGTACCTGCGTGAGGCATCCTCTGTGTCGGCGGCTGTCGAGCAGCGAGACTTGGACGATCTCGAAGCGGTGCTCGAGTACAGGCCGTCGTCCGTGGCGGCGGGTACTGCCAAGCTGGTGAAACGGTGCCTCGAAGGCTCGGTGCCGCTCGGGGTCGCGGTGGGTGTTCTCCTGCGCCAGGTTGCCGGCGAGACGCAGGCGCTGCGCCCTGCGATGGGTGTACTCGCCGACCGGCACTTCGATCCCCTGGAGCGATGACGGAGGCGCGGGGGGTCGAGGGCAGAATCGCCGTCGTCACGGGTGGCGCCAGGGGTATCGGGCGCGCCGTCTGTGAGAACCTCGCAGCTGCTGGAGCTCGGGTCGCGGTGGGATATCGTTCCCGGGCCGGCGAGGCGGACGCTACGGTCGTCGGCATCCGCGACCGCGGCGGAGAGGCCGTCGCCGTGCAGGTCGATGTGGCGGATCAGGAATCCGTGACGGAGTTCATGGCCACCGCGCGCCGTGAACTCGGCGGACCTGTCGGGTTTCTCGTGAACAATGCTGCCTACTCGCGATTGCTGGAGGTCGACGAACTCACCCCCGGGCGGTGGGATCTGCTGTTCCGCACGAACGCCGGCGGGCCGTATCTCACGACGTGGGCGGTCAAGGACGAGATGATCGCGGCGGGAGGCGGTGCAATCGTCAACATTTCGTCGATCAGCGGTGTCTCGGCAAACGCGTCGACGATCGCGTACGGGGCGACGAAGGCAGCGTTGAACAACTTCACTCGCGGGTGCGCCCTCGCGTTCGCGAAGCACGGCATCCGGGTCAATGCCGTCGCTCCCGGTCTTGTCCTGACCGAGCAATCGCAGACGGTGACGGCAGAGCAGCGCGCCGCGATGGTCGGGACGGTCCCGCTGGGTCGTGGTGCGGCGCCGGCGGAGATCGCGTCCGTCGTGCGATTCCTGTTGTCCGACGAATCGTCCTACATCACCGGCGAGACTCTCGTGGTCGCCGGCGGGCGTCACTGACTGTCGGCACTGTCCGCGCGTCGCACCCGATCCTTGTGGACCGGGTGCGACGGCCGTCAGATCACACTCGTCGGAACGTCGATCTCGGCGACTACATCGAGCCGTTCGGGATGGGGCTGCCAGCCAAGTTCGCGCCGGGTGCGGGGTGCGCGCGTGCGACTGCAGGTCGAGAAGACGATCAGTGCGGCGAAGGTGCCCCAGATGTCCACTCCCTCGGCGAGGTCGATGCTCCGGGCCGTAACACCGTGCCGCCGGGCGAGGGCCTCGGCGAGGGTGCGGAAATTCGTCTCGCCCGAGACTGCATGGTAGAGCGCGCCGGTGACGCCCTTTTCCGCCACGAGGTGGTAGATCTCGGCGACGTCGTCGACGTGCACGTTCGAGTACAGATTCAGTCCGCGACCGATGTAGCAGACCGAACCGGTCTTCTCGATCGCGGTGCGGAAGCCGTCGAGCATGGGGGAGCGGCCGTGGCCCCAGATCATCGAGGGTCGCACGACGATGCCCCGGATGCCCCGTGCGCCGGCGGCGCGCACGAGATTCTCGGTGTCGACGCGGGCACCGATGTACTTGGATCGGACGAACTCGTCGTCCTCGGCGAACGTGTCTTCGCTCCACTCGCCGTCGGTGCGCTGTGAGAGCACTCCTGTGCCAGAGGTGAAGATCAGCGTCTTTCCCGATTCCGCGAGGTGATCGATCAGGGCCTCGATGGTGTGCCGCTCGGGTTCCAGGAGAAGTTGCGCGGCGTACACGACGACATCTGCGTCGATCGCGAGTGCGACGGTGCCCGCGGGATCGGAGAGCAGGTCGCCGAGCACGGGCTCGGCGCCCTCCTTACGGAGTGCGGCAGCCGCGTCTTTGGTGCGGACCAGGCCTCGTACGGTGTGTCCTCCTGCAAGGAACCGCCGGACGAGCGCGGAGCCGAGGAAGCCTCCCGCACCGTAGATCAGAACCTTCATGGTGTCCTCCGTTGACTGTCGCCAACCCGCCCAGTGTATTATAACCCAGATTACATAGTTTACTAAGTAGATGCATGAAGGAGCCGTATGGATCTCGGCCTGCAGGGCAAGGCTTTCCTCGTCACCGGCGGATCCGACGGCCTCGGATACGCGACAGCCGCGGCTCTCGTTGTGGAGGGCGCCGACGTGACGATCTGCGGTCGCAATGCCGAGCGTCTCGACGACGCCGTACGGACCCTGTGTGCCCTCGGCGGCGGCTCCGCGGTGGGGGTGCGAGCCGACGTCACGGTCGCCGCCGACCTCGACGGACTCGTCGAGCAGACCCATGCGCGGTGGGGCCGGCTCGACGGGCTGGTCAACTCGGCCGGGGTGCACACCGGCGGGGGGGTTCGAGGAGCTCACCGACGAGGCCTGGTATGACGATTTCGACCTGAAGTTCCTTGCGGCGGTGCGCGCGAGCCGCGCGGCAGTACCGTACCTGAAGGAATCGAAAGGCGTGATCCTCAATGTGCTCAGCACCGGTGCGCGTGCCCCGGGCGCCGGTGGTGGCATGCCGAGTTCCCCGCTGCGCGCGGCGGGTCTGAGCCTGACCAAGGCACTGGCCAACGAGTTCGGCCCCGACGGGGTTCGGGTGGTCGCGATACTCGTCGGCATCATCCGTAGTGGCCAGATTGTGCGTCCGGCCGTCGAGGCGGGCCGCGACGTCGAGGAGTACCTCGCCACGGTCGCCGACCGGATGAAGATCCCGCTCGGCCGGGTGGGCGAGCCCCGTGAGTTCGGTGATACCGCGGCGTTTCTGCTCTCTCCCCGGGCCGGTTACCTGACGGGCACGGCCGTGCACGTCGACGGCGGCTTCTGTCCCGCCATCTGACCGCACATCCCGATCCTGGAGGAGCTCCTTGTGAAGACCTATCAACTTGCCGCGCAGGCGCTTTCCGAGTGTGGAATCGGTACCGTGTTCGGGCTCATGGGGGACGCCAACCTCGCGTATCTCGGCGACTTCGTCGAAAACCACGGCGGCGAGTTCATCGCGGCCGCGGTCGAAGGCGGTGCGGTGTCGATGGCGGACGGCTACGCCCGCATGACCGGCCGGGTGGGTGTCGCGTCGGTGACGCACGGTCCGGCGGTGACGAACTGCACGACCGCGCTGGTGGAGGCGGTGCGCTCGCGCAGCGCCGTGCTGTTGCTGACCGGCAGCACCCCGGACGTGCGCGATCATTTCCAGGACTTCGACCTGGAGGGGTTCGCCAGACTCGCCGGTGCCGAGTACCGCCGGGTTCGCAACGCCGACGCCGTCGCGTGCGACATCGCGGGTGCGCTGGCGCGGGTGACCGCCACCCGGGTTCCGCTGGTGCTCGATCTGCCCTACGACCTGCTCGAGGTCACCGTGACAGGCGAGTCGCCGCGTGCGGTGCCCGCACCGCCGGTACCCGGTGCGCCGGACCCGGAGATGGTCGACGAAGCGCTCGGCGCGTTGCTGGGCAGCGCGCGACCGCTGATCCTCGCCGGCCGCGGCGCGGTGCTGTCCGGGGCCCGCGAGAACATTCTGGCTCTGGCGCGGGCACTCGACGCGCCGGTGATGACGACGCTGCTCGCGAAGGACCTGTTCGCCGGGGAGCCGGAGGACCTCGGTGTGCACGGCTCGCTGTCGCATGCGGTGGCGATCGAGGAGCTCGGCCGGGTGGACTGCGTGCTCGCCGTCGGTGCCTCCCTGTCGTCGTTCACGACCGACAACACGGCGCTGCTCGCCGGGAAGTTCGTCATCCAGGTCGACGATCGGTCGAATGCGTTCGGGCGGTTCGCGCCGGTCGATCTGCCGATTTCCGGCGACGCCGCGGGTGTGGTGCGCGCGTTGTACGAGCGGCTGACGGAGGCGGGTGACTCTGCCCGGTCCGGTCGTCGGGTCGCGCAGCTCGCCGCGGCGGTGCGCGCGGTGGGGGAGACGGGCTACCGCAGTATTTCCGGTGGCGGCACCGTCGATATGCGCGATGCGATGGTCCAGCTCGGCGGGATACTCCCCTCGGGAGTGCAGGTGGTCACCGACATCGGGCGATTCTCGTTCGCGGCGTGGAAATATCTGCGGGTCGATCCGGGTCGCTTCGCGGTGCCCGGCGCGTTCGGTTCGATCGGGCTGGGTATCGCAACGGCGGTGGGTGTCGCGGCAGGCCGGCGCGAGGTGCCGACGGTGTGTGTGGCCGGGGACGGCGGCGCGATGATGGGGTTGGTGGAGTTGAGCACGGCGGTGCGGCATCGGCTGCCGCTGGTGCTGGTGGTGCTCGACGATCACTGCTATGGCGCCGAATATCTCAAGCTGGAAGGCCTGGGTCTGTCGCCGGTGCACTCGGAGGTCGACTGGCCCGGGTTCGCCGAGACGGCGCGGGCGCTCGGTGCGCGCGCGGTGACGGTGCGGGATGTCGGGGAGTTCACGCAGGTTGCGGCGCTGGTAGAGGACGGGTCCTACCCTCTGGTCGTGGAGGTGAAGGCCGATCCCGCCCGGCGACGACCGGCGATGGCCGCTGCTGCTACCCACGCGCGTTGACGTGTACCGACCGGGAGACTGGACGCGAACATGGATGACTTAGTAATATTTGTGAGGGCGCACGCCCGTATTTTCCAGGAGGAACTGTGGATCTGAGCGGCTTGACCACGGTGATCGCAGAGCTGAAAGACCATGTTCTGACGATCACGCTCGACCGGCCCGACAAACTGAACTCGTTCACCGACACGATGCGGGCAGAGTTCGCGGCGCTGTGGGCCTACGCACGCGAGGAAGACGACGTTCACGTCATGGTGCTGCGGGCCAACGGAGACCGCGCCTTCTCGACCGGCGTCGACGTCAAGGAGGGCACATTCCTTTCGGACAATGTCTTCATGCGCCGCGATCCGGGCATCGATCTCTCCCCCAAGCACAACGGGTGCTGGAAGCCGCTGATCTGCGCGGTGCACGGAATGGCAGCGGGCGGTGCACTCTACTGGCTCAACGAGGCCGACATCATCATTGCCAGCGAGGACGCCCAGTTCTTCGATCCGCACGTGTCGTACGGCATGGTCGCTGCACTCGAGCCGATCGGCCTGGCGCATCGCATCCCGATCGGCGAGGTGCTCCGCATGGTCCTGCTCGGCCTCGACGAGCGCATGTCTGCCAAGCGGGCGCTGGAGATCGGGTTCATCAGCGAGATCGTGACCCGGGACACCTTGTGGGACCGGGCGCAGGAACTCGCGGAGCGGATCGCCGCGAAGCCTCCGGCTGCGATCCAAGGAAGCCTCCGGGCGATCTGGGAGTCCAAGAACACAGGCCGCACCGCGGCGCTCGCCACCGGCATGTACTACACCGATCTCGGAAACCCGATCGGCAAGGCGCAGGTCGTCCGTTCCGAGGTGCCGACCCGCAACTACGAGGTGCGCTGACATGGACTACGGAATGACTCCGGAGCTCGAGGAATTCCGGGCAGAGGTGCGCGAATTCGTCGCCGCGAACAAGCCGCCGGTCGCCGTCAAGGCGGGTGTGCGCAGCGCGGAGGACGCAGAAGAACTGGCGTTGCTCAAGCAGTGGACCGGCAAGCTGTTCGCGGCCGGCTACGTCGGGGCGGACTGGCCCGAGCAGTACGGAGGCAAGGGCTCCGGGCATTCGTCGGAGAAAGATGTCGTCGTCGGGGAGGAACTCGCGCGTGGGCGCGCCCCGGCGGCGATCCAGGGGGCCGCGCATCTCGTGTCGCACGCCCTGATCGATTTCGGCACCGAGGAGCAGCGGCAGAAGTACCTGCCGGGCATCCGTTCCGGCGAGCTCATCTTCTGCCAGCTGTTCAGTGAGCCGAGTTCGGGTAGCGACCTCGCGTCGCTGCGCACCAAGGCCGTGCCCACCGAGGGCGGTGGGTTCCGGGTTACGGGTCAGAAGGTATGGACGACCAACGGACACTGGGCCGACTACGGTTATCTTCTCGCCCGTACCGATCCGGACGCGCCGAAGCACAAGGGAATCAGCGCCTTCATCGTCGATATGCGACTGCCCGGTGTCGATGTGCGTCCGTTACGCGAGATGACCGGGACCTCGGACTTCAACGAGGTGTTCCTGGACAATGTCGAGCTCGGGCCCGACGCGTTGATCGGTGAGGTCAACCAGGGTTGGGGAATCGCGAATTCGAGTCTCGCGCACGAGCGCAGCGGTGTGGCGACGAGTGCTGTGCGGTTGCAGCAGAACGTCGAGGCGCTGAAAGATCTGGCGAAGAACGTGATCCGCAACGGACGTCCGGCAATCGAGGACGGCGCAGTTCAGGAGCGGATCGGCGAGTTGTCGGCGGCGGTCGCTGCACTATCGGCGATGGTGTACGCGAATATCAGCCGATGGTCACGCAAGACCGAACGGCCCTACGACGCACCGATGGCCAAGCTGATGTTCAGTGAGCTCGGTGTGGACATCGCACGTTTCGCGCTCGAGCTCGCCGGTGAGGCCGGGATTCTCGTCGAGAGTGATTCGGGGGCAGTCGATCACGGGCGGTGGCAGGACGAGTTCCTGTACGCGCGGGCATACACGATCGCCGGCGGCAGTTCGGAGATCATGCGCAACCTCATTGCCGAGCGCGGGCTGGGGATGCCGCGCTGAATCCGCTGGACCGAGCGGGGGAGGACCGGAAGGTCTTCCCCCGTTTTCGTGCTCGGATGCGACACCGTGTCGGAGACATCGAATGCAAACCAGATTGACGTAGTTAACTATGTGATCTATCTTTGGGTGAGACGTTTCGCTCGGTGTCGCCGGATGCGGTACGCGAAACGTCATGAACCGGTACCGATGCAGGAAGAACGCGGATTTTTCCCGTCGGCAGGAGTGGGAGGTATCGAATGACGGGTATCAGGGAAGCGTTGGGCTTGCTGTGGTCGGCATCCGACGACGCGAAGATGGTCCAGGAGGGCAAAGCGTGGCACACGTGGGGTGAAGTCCGTTCCCTCGCAGAAAGAATCGACTCCGAACTCACCCGCGTCGGCTGCGGGGAGGGGGCACGTATCGGCGTCGTGCTCAGCAATCGGACCGAGTCCATTTCGTCCCTGATCGCGATCCTCGGTAAGGGCCGCACGATCATCACCCTCAACCCCATGCAACCGACCGCGCGGGTCGCCGCGGACGCGGTGGCATCTCGTCCCCAGGTTGTCCTTGCCCCGGGAACATGGTGGGAAGAGGCCGAATTCGCAACCGCCATCGCCGAGGCCGGCATCGTCGGCTTCTCTGTCGACGGGATCGAAGTCGAGCAGCGCGCCGGGGGGCCGGAGGTCACCATCGAGGTCGCGACGGACGAGAAGGATCCGGTCGCGGTCGAGATGTTCACCTCGGGCACCACGGGGCCGCCGAAGCGCATCCCGCTGACCTGGCGTCAGCTGGAAGCCGCTCTCGACGCCGTGCACGGCCATACCGGCAAAGGGGGTGACGGCCGTGAACCCTTGACCGGCAGGGTCTCGCTCGTGTCGCTCGCGATCGTGCACATCGGTGGACTCTGGGGTGTCGTCCAGGCTCTTTCCGAGGCGCGCCCGATCGTGTTGCTGCCACGCTTCACCGTCGAGGGCTGGGTCGACGCTGTCTACGAGCATCAGCTGCGCGTAGCCGGTCTGCCGCCGGCCGCGATGCGCTCGGTACTCAATGCGGAGGTGCCCAAGGAGAAACTCGCGAGTCTGCGGGCGGTGACTGCGGGCACGACCTTCGTGAGCCCCGACCTCGCCGACGAATTCACCGAACGGTACGGCATTCCCGTGATGATCATGTACGGCGCCACGGAGTTCGGTGGTGCAGTCGCTGGGTGGACCAAGCCGCTCATCGGCGAGTGGTGGACGCGCAAGCGCGGCAGCGTCGGCCGTCCCTTCCCCGGTGTGAAGATGCGCACGGTCGACGAGAACGGAAAGGTGCTGCCTGTCGGCACGACCGGTCGCCTCGAAGTCAATTCGCGTCAGACCGGTACCGGGACGGACGAGTGGGTGCGCACGAGCGATCTCGCCCATCTCGACGAGGACAACTTCCTGTACATCGACGGTCGCGCCGACGACGCGATCATCCGTGGTGGGTTCAAGGTGCAGCCGGAGACCGTGTGCAACGCGTTGCGCGCGCACGGTTCGGTACTCGATGCCTCGGTGTACGGGAAGCCTGACGAGCGGCTCGGCCAGGTGCCCGTCGCCGTGATCGAACTCGCCGAGGGCGCGCAGCCGGTCGACGAGGCCGAGCTCAAAGAGTTCGTCCGCAACCAGCTGACCGGCTACGAAGTGCCGGTCGCCATTCACACTGTGGATGCTCTGCCGCGCAGTGTGTCCCTCAAGGTCGATCGGCGGCGCCTGCTCGAAATGGTCGCCGAACTCGAATCCACGCGGGTCTGACCCTGCAAACGCCGACTAGAAGGAGTACATCGTGACTGCAGTAATCGTGGAGGCCGTGCGCACGCCGGTCGGTAAGCGCAACGGCGGATTGTCCGGGATTCACCCGGCCGATCTCTCCGCGGTTGTGCTCAACGCGCTCGTCGAGCGTGCGGGTATCGACCCGGCAGTAGTGGACGACGTCATCTGGGGCTGTGTCCAGCAGGTGGGGGAACAGTCCCAGGACATCGCCCGCACCGCGCTGCTCGCGGCCGGATGGCCCGAGACGGTCCCGGGCGTCACCATCGACCGCCAGTGCGGTTCGTCGCAGCAGGCATTGAACTTCGCGGTCGCGAGCGTCGAAGCCGGCCACTACGACGTCGTCGTCGCCGGTGGAGTCGAGTCCATGTCGCGCGTCCCGATGGGCTCGTCCGTCCAGGTCGCCGGCAAGCCCTACAGTAAATCGTTCCTCGACCGCTACGACGGTGTCGCGCCGAATCAGGGGATCGGTGCCGAGATGATCGCCGAGAAGTGGGGTATGAGCCGCACGGAGGTCGACGAGTTTTCCGCTCGCTCGCACGAGCGTGCCGCGGCCGCACAGGACGCCGGGCTCTTCGACGCCCAGATCGTGCCCGTGACGGCTCCCGACGGCACAGTCGTCTCGAAGGACGAGGGCATCCGCCGGGGCACGTCGGTCGAGACGCTCGCCAAGCTCAAGCCGGTGTTCAAGGAAGACGGTGTCATCCATGCCGGCAACGCCTCGCAGATCTCCGACGGCGCGTCGGCGCTGCTCATCATGAGCGAGGAGGCGGCCGCAAAGTACGGTCTGACGCCGATCGCCAAGATCCACACCGCCACCGTCGTCGGCGCCGACCCGGTGATCATGCTCACCGCGCCGATCCCGGCCACGGCAAAGGCGCTCGAGAAGTCCGGCCTGAGCGTCGACGACATCG
This sequence comes from Rhodococcus sp. HM1, assembly GCF_023218075.1. Lineage (GTDB taxonomy): Bacteria > Actinomycetota > Actinomycetes > Mycobacteriales > Mycobacteriaceae > Rhodococcus. Next base: position 101,641 of record NZ_JALPTB010000002.1, read on the forward strand.
GTGTATTCGAGGTCAACGAGGCGTTCGCGCCCGTCCCCCTCGCCTGGCTGAAGGAGATCGGCGCCGACCCCGAGCGGCTCAACCCCAACGGCGGTGCGATCGCCCTCGGTCACCCGCTCGGCGGATCTGGTGGCCGCATCCTCACCGACATGGTGTATCACATGCGCCGCAACAAGATTCGCTACGGCCTCCAGACGATGTGCGAGGGTGGCGGCCAGGCCAACGCCACGATCCTCGAGCTGGTCGAGAACTGAGAAGGAGTCGACGATGACCGAGGTGACCCCGGCAGGCGCGCTCGTCGAGCGCGTGGGCAATGTCATGGTGATCACGATCAACCGTCCAGAGGCGCGCAACGCGGTGAACTCGTCGGTGAGCATCGGAGTGGGCGGTGCCCTCGAGGAGGCGGCGAACGATCCCGAGGTCCGGGCGATCGTCATCACCGGTGCCGGTGACAAGTCGTTCTGCGCCGGTGCGGACCTCAAGGCGATCTCGCGCGGCGAGGGCCTGCACGCTCCCGGACATGAGGACTGGGGCTTCGCGGGTTTCGTCAAGCACTACGTCGACAAGCCCACCATCGCCGCGGTCAACGGCACCGCGCTCGGTGGCGGGACCGAGTTGGCCCTGTCGGCGGATCTCATCGTGGCCGCGGAGAACGCCACGTTCGGCCTGCCCGAGGTCAAGCGCGGCCTGATCGCCGGCGCGGGAGGTGTGTTCCGGCTGCCGGCGCAGATCCCGCAGCGTCTCGCGATGGAGATGATCTTCACCGGCGAGCCGATCTCCGCGGCTCGCGCACTCGAGGTCGGCCTGATCAACCAGGTCGCCCCCGAAGGCAAGTCCGTCGAGGCGGCGATCGATCTCGCCCAGCGTATCGCCGTGAACGCGCCGTTGTCGGTTCAGGCCAGCAAGCGCGTGGCATACGGCGTCGTGGACGGTGTCCGTGCCGATGAGAACTCCCGATGGGCGCTCTCCGCTGCGGAATGGGACCGCCTCGCTCTCAGTGAGGACGCCAAGGAAGGGCCGCTCGCCTTCGCTGAAAAGCGCGAGCCGGTCTGGAAGGCGCGCTGACGCGCTGGAGATGCGTCGGTGACACAGCCCGGGCCGTTCCCGGAGGGGAAGCGGCCCGGGCTGCCTCGTATCCAGTCAAGGTTAACCAAGTAGGTCAGGTTGCCTTATGTGTATTAGTGTTGTGTCGGACGTCACAAGCACCATTGTGTGGCCGGCATGCGCACGGCAGTCAGGAAAGGTGGATACATCCATGTCCGATCGGATTCTCGACGGGATACGCATCGTCGAACTCGCTTCTGGACTGGCCGTCCCGGTTGCGTCTCGGATGCTGGCGGAAGCCGGAGCAGACGTCGTCAAGGTCGAACCTCCGAACGGCGACCCGGTCCGCAGGAGTGCGGCTTTCGCGTCGTGGAACCGGAGTAAGCGGAGTGTCGTTCTGGATGTCGCCGACGACGAAGGAGCGATCCGACTCGGTGAACTGCTGGACACTGCCGATGTGTTCGTCCACGACCTCTCCCCGTCGCGGGCCGCCGAACTCGGCCTCACCGACGCCGCCCTGCACTCGCGGTACCCGCACCTCATCGTGTCCTCGGTCACCGGATACCCCATCGACCACCCGGACCGTGACCGCCCGGCCCACGACCTGCTCGTCCAGGCCCGTTCCGGGCTCATGGGCGAACTCTGGGGCTACCGCGAGGGCCCGATCGCCATGCGCTTCCCGCTGCCCAGCTGGGCAGCCGCTTCGCTGGCTGCCGCGGGCATCGTTGCCCGACTCATTCAGCGTGACCGTACCGGCCGGATCGGGGCAGTGCACACCTCGCTCCTGCAGGGCATGCTCAACACGGCTTCACTCGCCTGGAACAACGCCGAGAACCCGATCCCGGAACTGATTCTCAACAAGTACGAGGCGCCCCCGCAGCTCGCGATGTACCAGTGCAGCGACGGTGTTTGGCTGCAGATGATGAACCCCGGTGAGCGCATCGACGTGAGCGCCATACCGCTCGTTCGAGAAGTTGCCGCGGAACTGGGCCTCGGCCTGACCGACCTGTCCAGAAACGCCAGTGACGACTTGCGTACCGTCATTGCGCAACGGCCGAGCGCCGAATGGCTGCCCGTCTTCCGGGCTGCAGATCTTGCGATCGAGCCGGCATTGGCCATGGGTGAGCTGTTGCGAGACCCGGAGGTCATGGCCAACGGTTACGTGGTCGAGGTCGACGATCCGACGTACGGAAAGACTATCCAGGCCGGCAACCCGTTCGCGATCGAGCCCGAATGCGCCGTCACACGCCCTGCGCCGCTTCTCGGCGAGCACACCGACGAGGTCTTCGCCGAACTCGAATCCTCGCGGACCGGCTCCGAGATCCCCGCGGATGAGCCTGCCGATCCACGCCCGCTCGCGGGCTTGAAGGTCCTGGACCTCGGAAGCTTCCTCGCCGGCCCGATGGCCCCGATGTTGATGGCGGACCTCGGCGCCGAAGTCATCAAGGTCGAGCCCGTCGTCGGCGACAGGCTTCGGTACAAGCCCAGCTATTGGGAAGCCTGCTCCCGCAACAAGCGCTCACTCGCGGTCGACCTCACTACCGAGCAGGGCCAGGAGGTGCTGCGCAGGCTGGTCGGATGGGCGGATGTCGTCCACCACAACCAGCGGCCCAAGGCGTCCGCCAAGCTCGGCATCGACGAATCCGGGTTGCGCGCGATCAAGCCCGATGTCGTCCTCGGTTACGTGACGAGCTACGGCGAGAAGGGCAATCGCGCCGACAGTCCCGGCTTCGACTCGATCTTCCAGGCCCTCGGGGGCTGGGAGGTCGAGAACGGTGGAGTCGGCAATCCTCCGCAGTTCTCCCGGTTCGGCGTTCTCGATGTCCAGACGGCCCTTGGCTCCCTCATCGGAACTCTTCTCGCGGTGTACTACAAGCAACGTACCGGCCGCGGAACCAAGGCGTCGGGCTCGCTGCTCGCGTCGGCGACCGTGACGCAGAGCGAAACGCTGATCCGGCTCGCCGACGGTGATATCGCCGAGTACCCACGATTCGACGCCACCCAGACCGGATACGGGCCGGGCCATCGAATCTACGAGGTTGCGGACGGGTGGGTTGCCATCGTCACCGAGGGCGAGGAGCAACTGGCCGCTCTGCGTGCATTGGCGGGTGCGACCGACGACGAGGGAATCGAGGCCGGTCTCGCCGCGTTCGAATCCGAGAAGCTACTGGTCGAACTGGCATCTGCCGGAATCGCGGGCGAGCCGGTCCGGGAAGAGTATGGATTCGAATTCTTCGACGACGAAGCAAACCGCACCGGACAGCTCATCGCTTCCTACGACCATGCGCACTTCGGCCGGATGGAACAGCCCGGTGCGTACTGGAACTTCGACGACCTCACCCTCACGTTCGATCGCGCCGCCCCGGTGATCGGTCAGCACACCCGGGAGATCCTCTCCGAGCTCGGCTACTCCGACGAGGCGATCGAGGCGATGTACGCAGATCGGGTCGCCGGCGGCCCCTCGGTTCCGAAGTTCTGGGAACACGACTGATGGCAATCGACATTCCGTTCGGATTGGCAGCGCGGGGCCCGTCGGGTCCCGCGCCCGAACGGCGTCCGAACTCGGTGCGCCGCACCTCCACGATCGACATGCGCTGGCCGGCCGGGCCCGGCACGCAATTACGGCTGACGGGCCGTGCGCGGGATCTTCTCACTCCTGGCGACGGTGGATCACCGGTCGTCCTGGCATGCGACTCGATGTCGGTCGGGGTGGACCCGGGAACTCGCACGATCGAGGAGATCACCGCGGATCCGCCGCGTCCCGCGGTGGTGGGAATGGTGGGAGCGCGCGGCGGAGGGAGTTCGCGGACGGTCCTCGCCGAGGTGATGGCGGAGGAGGCCGCTGCAGGGACGCCGCTCTATCTGCTGCTCGACGACATCGCGGGCGCGACACTGATCGCCGGTTTCGCCTACTCGCGGTGGGTGCCGGTGGAGGAGCTGATCGCTGCCGCCGGGGGAACGCCGCGTCGCAACATGGAGGGCATCTGTACGGGATTCCAGCCGGGTTCGGGAGCATTGATGCCGGACGGGTCGTCGAAGTGGAACCACCTCGTCCAGCCGGTGGGCCCACTGCCACGCGACGACGATCCGATCGGATGGCACGAACTCGATGAGATCACCGAGATCTCGATGCGGCGCGCTCGGCGAATCGACGTGACGATCGGCGACGTCATCGAGATCGACTCGATGTTCCAGGATTCGTCCACCGTTCCGGAAGGAGGACGCGTTGTCGTCCACGAATACCGGGTGACCGCGACGGCCGATCCTATGACGGGCGAAATCTTGACGATGTCCGCCGACCCCAGGGTTCTGCCCTACCGGGAATGTCCACTGGCCTCGCTGTCGGTCGATCGGATCGTGGGGACGCCGCTTCGTGCACTGAGAGCTGCTGTGCTGGAGACGTTTCCGGGAACGGCGGGTTGTACGCACCTCAACGATGCAATGCGCGCGATGGCGGAGGTGCCGGTGCTCGTCGAGTATCTGAACGGCAAACGCGATACGTGAAACTAAACGTAGTAATACAAGTGGTATACGTTTACTAAGAAAAATGTTAGCCTGAGCACATTCCGGTCCCGCGGTGTGTTCGCCAGGGGGCTGGAAGGTTCCATGTCCCCTGTAGGAAGGCTCCATCATGTTTCGACGGCACACCCTCCGTGCCGCCGCTGCGATCGCCGCAGTAGGGCTGCTGGCGGCATGCGGTACAAGCGACTCCGGTTCGACTGCATCGGGCTCGGGCGCCCCGGATGTCGAGGGCACCCTGAGCACCGGTTGGACCACCGGAATCACCAGCCTCGACCCCCATATGGCAACCAGCGAGATCGCCTCGTTCCGCTTTGGGCTCAACGAGATCTACGACCGGTTGTTCACCGTGAAGGCGGACGGCACGGTGGACGGAATGCTCGTTCAGGACTACTCCTACTCGCCGGACGGCCTGGGCCTGATCCTCAACCTGCGTGAGGACGTCACCTTCCGTGACGGGACGCCTCTCGACGCCGAGGTCGTCAAGGTCAATCTCGACCGGGCGCGCACCGTCGACAGCCCGTCCGTGAAGTCTCGCATGGCGCCCGTGGTCGACGTTGCCGTAACCGGCCCCTATCAGGTGACGCTGACCTTGGCCGAGCCGACCGTGGTCGTGCCCTACGTGCTCGCCGAGATGGCCGGCTTCGTCATGCATCCCGACCTGATCGCCAATGGCAATCCGGCGACGGAGACCAATGGTTCAGGCGCGTACTCGGTCGAGAGCTTCGCTCCCGGTGAGGAGCTCACGATCGTGCGCGACCGCTCCGACTACTGGGACGCCGACGCGGCGAAGCTCGCGAAGATCGAGTACAAGGCCATCTCCGACACCCAGGCGTTCACCAATGCCATGGCCGCCGGTCAGATCGAACTCGGCCAGTTCCTGCCGGGTACCGTGAACGCCGTCGAGGGGCGCAAGGGCCTCACAACGGTCGACGTGCCCACCGGCACCGGCGTCGAGCTGTTTCTCAACCGCAACATCGCGCCCCTCGACGATGTGAAGGTCCGCCAGGCGATCAACTACGCGTACAACCGTGACGAGATCATCGAGGCCCTGTACCTGGGATCGGAAGTGCGCCACCAGTACTCGCGCCCCGGATTGCCTGGATACGACGCGGAGCTCGACGAAACCTACACCTACGACCCGGCCAAGGCGAAGCAGTTGCTCGCCGAGGCCGGGCATCCGAACGGCATCGATCTGGGTGAGGTCATCATCACCAACGTCATCACCCCGGGTGTGGGGGATGCGATGCAGGAGCAATTCGCTCAGGCAGGTATCAAGATCACGCCGATCGTGAAGGACGGCCTCGAGGGTCCGACATCGTTCGGGCGCGGTGAGGCGTCAGCTCTGCTGCACTACTCGCCACTGGGTACCAGTTTCACGTCCGGTTCGTCGTATCGGTGGGGTCCCCGGCTGAACCCCGCAGGTGTGACCCCCGAGTACACCCAGATGCTCGCCGCGGCAAACGATTCACGTCGATCGGAAGGCGAGCGTGAGGCGTCCGCTGCCGAGCTCAACCGCTACCTCGTCGAGCAGGCGTGGGGCGCACCGTTGGTGTGGATCACGTACCCGTGGGTCATGAGCGACAAGGTAGGCAACTTCAGCACCGACATGGACTACTCCACGACTCTCGGTCCCTTCGACTTCCGGTACCTGACCGTCTCGGAGTGAGTTCCGCTCAGTTCCACCAAGTGCGGGTCCGGAGCCTGAAAACGGCTCCGGACCCGCACTCTTGGTTCCGGATTCCTTCGGAAATCCCAACTCGGGATCGAACTCGGAATCACACGAAGCCACGCGTGTCTTCCGTCTGCGGCGAATCGATCGGTATCGGTGTACTTGCGAGCAAACAGCAACTCGGGAACGACAAGAACATCGTCCGGATCCGATCTGCGAGGTACATAACCCACAGCCTTGGCGGTCCCCCGAATCTCGACGCCACGCAGCTCCGCGAATCCCTCGCCGGCGTCGACCACGATTGCGATAGATTGTCGCTACACGGCAGGTCTTTTCCTGCTCCAGGAAGGCGTCGACCTCCTGTGGTGTCATCGCGATCGCGCGTCCACGCCTCTGCTATCTCGTGGTGCTGTTCGCCGTCATCGTCCTCTCCATTCCGGGATGCGGCGTTCGAGAAATGCTTGTACCCCTTCCTTCAAGTCGTCCGAACCCATCACTGTGTCGATTGCGCGACCGGTTGCAGCCCACCCCTTTTCGTCTGCCACCTCGAACTGTTCCGCAAGAGCGACGAGGGTTTCCCGGACTGCGACAGGGGACGACAGACAGATGTCCTCGGCCATTGCCAACGCTTCACTCATCGCGTTGCCCGGTTCGGTGATCGCATTCACGAGACCGAAGTGATACGCCCTTTCCGCGGACAGTCCGAAACCGGTGATGAGAAGCTGTTTCACAACCGGCAGCGGTAGCACTCGCATCGCCCGGAAGAGCGCACCGGAGGTCGCGATCACGCCGCGGCGCGTTTCGGGCAGTGCGAACCGAGCGGTAGTCGAGGCCACCACCAGGTCGCACGCCAGGACGATTTCGAAGCCGCCGCCCAGCGCGGGTCCCTCGACAGCGGCGATCAGCGGCTTTCGTCGCTGTCGTCGGATCACCCCGTACTCGCCGCCGCGTTCGGTCTTCGCTTCGCCGCCGCTCGTCAGGTCCGAACCCGCGGAGAACACCGTGTTCGTTCCCGTGATGATGCCGACCCGCAGGTCGTCGTCGTCCTCGAGTCGGTCGAGCGCCGAACCGATCCTCTCGGACATCGCCCGGTCGACGGCATTGCGTTTCGCCTCGCGCTCCATGTGCACGACAAGTGTTCGCCCGTGGACGGTTTCGCGTACGGTCATGATGTCGCTCCTCGTTCTGTGGAAACTGCGGGGACAACCGGTCCCGGACCGTAGTGGTTCCAGTCGTCGGGGTCGTGGTTGATCCACACGTGTGCCGCGTGGGATTCGTCGAGTCGCCTGATCCCGGTGGAGGAATTCGACCGCCTGGTTCGCGCGAAGCCGCAGAACAGAATTCCCCGGACGCGGTGCGGACGAGCCGTGCCGTGTTCATCGACGAACTCCTCCTGTCGGTGACCCAGCTGCTCCTGGGAAGGAGATGACGGTCTCCGAGTAGAGTTCGGCCGGAACGCTATTCGGGTCCGGAGCCTGAATGTGGCTCCGGACCCGAATGTTGCATGTGGAAAGGCTGATCGACTACTGGGCTTCGGTCTCGGCCGTGTGTGCCCGCGCAAGGGTCAATCCCTCGTCGCGCGTCGAGACGGTGGTATGCCACCGGCCACAAGTGCAGAAGGCGATGTAGTGATCTTCCGTCGGAAGGACCGCCTGGGCATCGCAGTACCCGGAGGCCTCGGCCATCGAGGAGACGAACTCGCCCGGCAGATCGTAGAGAACGCTGTCGCTCATCGGAGTGCTCTTTCAGGAGATGAAGTGGGTCGGCCGGCCCGCACGGGTTTCGATGCGGACCGGCCGAATGGTCACCGGTGCACGTCAGACGGTTGCGGTCGCCGGCTTTTCGGTGCCGGCGGCGGGGATCTTCGGGGCGTCCGGGAACAGCTCCTGGAACGTGCCGTGCATGATCCGGTCCTTGACCCGCTGGTCTTCCTTGTCGAACAGGTTGTGGAGGGTCATCTGGGTGTGGCCGAAGGTGCCTTCCATGTGCGGGTAGTCCGAACCCCACATCACGTTGTTGTAGCCCATGGAGGTCAGCGCCGCGACAGCCGACTCGTCGTGCTGGAACGAGGCGTATACCTGGGAGTAGATGATCTCCTTCGGGCTGCGCTTCAGCTTGGGGCGCACGGCCATCGAGTGCTGGCGGTAGCCCTCCTCCATGCGGTCGGCGACGAACGGAACCCACGTCGCGCCGCCCTCGGAGACCAGGACCTTCAGATTGGGGTGACGATCCAGCGCGCCCGACGCGACAAGCTTCATGACGGCACGCTGGCCGCCGAAGGTCGTCTCGGTGTAGTTGAGGACCGCGCCGCCCGGGCCGCGGTATACGACGCCGGAGGCGCCGCCGGTCGCGAAGTCGATGGGCTCGGTGCCGATGTGGAACGCGATGACCATGCCGATGTCCTCGGCGAGCGCCCAGAAGGGCTCCCACTCGTCGCGGTTGTAGTCCTTCTGCGCCGGGTGGGGAGCGACCGGCATGAACACGGCCTTGTAACCGATCTCGCCGCAACGCTTGAGCTCGTCACAGGCGTCCTGGATGTCGAGTGTCGAGACCTGGGCAGTCGGGATCAGGCGCGGCGAGTAATCCATGATCGTTTCCTTGGCCCAGTCGTTGGACACGCGCAGTGCCTCACGCAGGACCTTCGGAGTGCGGAACGAGCTGGACCACATGCCGAGGGACGGAAAGATGAGCTCGGTCCAGATGCCCTCCTCGTCGAGGTCCTTCAAACGCAGCTCGACGTTGCTGGCACCGGGCGCGCGGTGGCTGGCTGCGTAGAACTCCTCCTGGGCGATGCTCGGCAGCCGGCGACGGAACGCCTGGCCGTCGACGAACACCGTCTCCCACTTGCCGTCGGGATCCTTCTCCGACCGGGGAACGAGCTCGGCCAGATCCCTGGGCAGACGCGACCGCCACAGGTCGTCGGGCTCGAGGAAGTGCGAATCACCGGAATTGGCCCACAGCTTCTCGGACACTTCGGTCTCCATTCGTTGGTGCGGTGTTGCGGCGAGGGGATATGTGCCGAGCGGGGTTTCTGCTGGCACCACGCCTTGTTGGAAGAAATTCTAGAATCCCGTTTTAGGATGTACAGTGATTATGGCCACGACGGGGAGGTAAGTCAACCCGGGCAGTGCAACGACGGAGGAACGATGCTGCAGAGCAAGGGACGTGCGCGCGCCCGTACGTGGACGAGCACGTCGGCGACGAAGGAGAAGGTGCTCGACGCGGCCGTCGAGGTCTTCAGCGAACGGGGGTTCTCGGCGGCGACCATGGCCGAGATCGTCGAGCGATCGGGCGTCAGCGTCGGCAGCATCTACCACCATTTCGGCGGTAAGGCCGAAGTCTTCAATGCCATCTGGCAGGACTTCGTCGGGCTTCTGCGCAGCCGGGTCGACGAGGTTGTTCGAACGGCCCGGGACGAGGGAGAGACCGATGGCTTCGAGTTGTTCATCATCGGCACCCGCGAATACCTGTCGTTGATTTGGGAGAACCGTGCCCAAGCCCGGGTCGTCGCGATGGGGGACACGCCACCCGGGTTCGACGCTCAGCGTCGCAGGGCGAGTCGGGTGGGCAGCGACAGTGAGATCGCGATCCTCGGTCTCGGACCCACGCGCAGGGAACGGCTGTTCGGCGACTTCCTCATCGCGATGCGCAACGAAGCGACGATCGCGTTGTTCGGCACCGAAACCGAAGCCGAGGCCGATGCCCTGATCGCCGAAACCGAGAAGTACTTCCGCCGACTCGCAGACGGCGCCTGACGAGCGCAAAAACAAAAGGCAGGCAACGGTTTCCGGAACCGTTGCCCGCCTCTTGGGTCGGCCGCTGCTCAGGCGGTGACGAGTCGCCGCCGGTGATACGACACCGATCCGTCGAGAAGCTCGTCGACTTTGATGCGGCGGATGAGCAGATGCACATCGTGTTCCCACGTGAAGCCGATGCCGCCGTGAACCTGGAGCGCGGTCTGTGCGGTGGTGCTCGCGCCCTCACCTGTGAATGCCGCAGCGGCCGAGACTGCGCGAGTGCGGGTGTCCGCATCGTATCCGTCCAGCGCGACCGCCGCTGCCCACAATGCTGCGCGCGAAGCCTCTACGGACAGAGCCATGTTCGCGCAATGATGTTTGACAGCTTGGAAACTTGCGATCGGACGATCGAACTGGGTGCGTTGCCCGGCGTATTCGACGGTGAGGTCGACGAGCCGCGCGGCGGCGCCCAATGCATCCATGGCTCTGAATGTTGCCAGGGCATCGTGCAGGTATGCGGCGGTGCCGGACGGCAGTGCCGACCAGGCGCCGGCATCGAGGGTGGCGTCCACGTCGGCGACCGACCACGAACGGGTCAGGTCGAGGTTCTCGAGGGTGCGGACGGACACCGTATCGATGGGCAATACGGCGGCAACTTCGGCCCCGCTGTCCGTCGTTGCGACGATCAGGACGCTGTGTGCGTCGATCAGCCCGGTCGCCGGTGCCGTGGTGCCGCTCAGGCGCAGTGCGTCGCCCTCGAGTTGCGCGTGCAGCGCGGGGTTCTCGATGGAGGCGAGTGCCGGCACCACGATCTCGATACCCGATTCGGTGGCGCCGAAAGCGGGATGGTCGAGCTGTTCGAGCAGACGTGCCGCGACCGCGAGTTCCGCGACCGGCAGCGCACTACCCGCGCGGCCGTGCTCTTCGACGAGTACGGCAAGGTCGACGTGTGTGCCGCCCATATCCGTTGTGAGGAGTCCGATCAGGCCGGATTCGGCGAGGTGTCGCACCCCTGTGGGGGTGATACGGGCCGGGCCGTCGTCGATTCCCGGTCGTCGGGCTGCGATCGGGTCGTTCTTGGTGAGCCAGGCGCGCTCGGCCTCGGCGAGGGCTTCTTGTTCGTCGCTCAGCGCGAAGTCCATGACACTCCTCCAACGTCGTGATTACTGACGTAGTTAACCATGTCACCTACGTTTTGGGTAGCGCCCGACGCTCGTCTCCTGGGATTCTAGGTTCGGATCGAGCGGCCATACGAGCACGGAGGTAAGGAATGTCCAGGAATCATCCCGACGCTGCAGTCGAGAGTACGGACGTCGGAGGTGGCTGGAGTTCCGTGAGTCACCGCGGGTTCGACGCCGGCGTCCACCGTGAGCGGCCCGGCCCGTACGACGCCATGATCGCCACTGCCCGGGCCATGCTCGACGATCTGGCAGGAGCAAACCCGCCCCTCGACGTCGTCGAGAAGGTTGCGACTCACTTTGCCGATGTGCAGGCACTGGTTGCCGACTATCAGGTGTCCGAACGTCATCGCCCCTTCGGGCACCTCGACGTACCGGGACGTGCACAGTGCATGTCGCCGCCGATACTGGCCGCTCGATGGGACCGTGACGGTCTCGCCGGCACGGTCACCTTCGGCAGGTACTACCTCGGAGGAAACGGAGCCGCACACGGCGGCACGATCCCGCTGATGTTCGACGAAGTGCTGGGACGGCTCGCGAGTACCGACCGCACGCCGTGTCGTACGGCCTATCTGCATGTGGACTTCCGTTCGATCACACCCATCGACGTCGAGCTGACCGTCGCCGGGTGGTTCGAACGGGAGGAGGGGCGCAAGCGATTCCTGCGAGCCGAGCTTCGTCACGGTGACGTCCTGTGTGCCGAAGCCGAGGGCTTGTTCATCGAACTCAAGCCGGGGCAGCCGTGACGGATGCGGGGCATCCCTGGTCACCTCACGCGGGACGGGCATGTTCTCGTCGTCGAGATGCGTCGCAGCTCAAAGCGTAACGCGGCCGACAGGGCACTCGCCGACGAGATCAATGCTGCATTGACCCTGTTCGACGAAGACGACGATCTGTGGGCCGGGGTTCTCGCCGCGGCAGGATCTGTCTTCAGCGCCGGCAGTGATCTTGCCTCGGGCGGTGACTACTTCACCGAACGCGGCGGTGGGTACGGGATCATCCGACGCAACCGGACCAAGCCGCTCATTGCTGCTCCGGACGGGCCTGCGTTGGGTGGTGGGTTCAAGATCGTGCTCGCGTGCGATCTCGTCGTCGCCTCGGATGCTGCCGTCTTCGGTCTCCCTGAGGTGGCACGCGGACCGGTCCCCACGTGCGCGGGCTGTTCCGCGCGCCACGCTGCCGCTGAATCTCGCGCGCGAACTGATTCTCACCCGCGAGTCCGTTTGCGCATCGCGCGCCTGCGCGGCAGGTTTCGTCAACGTCCTCGTCCGCGCTGGTGAAGCGCGCACGGAAGCGGTACGCCTCGCGCGGGGAATCTGCGCGAATGCCTCCGTGGCGGTGCGGGCATCACTGGCTGCCGTCAACGAGGCGGCTGCGGCAGCGGACGAAGCCGGGTGGGAGTCGACCGAGCGGGCGAAGTGCGCAATCGCCGGTTTGGAGGATGCTACCGAAGTGTGCGGGCCTTCTTCGAGAAGCGTTCGCTTGAGTGGACAGGATGCTAGCCACGGCCACATAAATAACGTAGTAAACTACGTTGACTGCAACGTGTGAGGGGAGTTCATCCGTGGAGACTTTGAAGGTGGACCGTCACGACGGTGTCGTGACGGTAACGATGTCCCGCCCGGAAAAAAAGAATGCGGCCGACGAGACCATGTGGCGCGAGCTGGCCGAGACTTTCGCGGACGTCCGCCGCAACGAACAGGACCGGGTGCTCGTACTCACGGGAGCAGGGGGAGACTTCTGTTCCGGGGCCGATCTCGCGGGCATGCGGGAGGACGCTCTCCGTTACATGGCCGATGCGGGCGAGGCTGCCCGTTCCTTGCACGCCTTGACGATTCCCACCATCGCGAAGGTCGACGGTGTCGCTGTCGGCGCCGGCTGGAATCTCGCACTCGGATGTGATCTCGTGGTCGCCACCCATCGTGCCCGTTTCTCGCAGATTTTCGTGCGCCGGGCATTGTCGGTGGACATGGGCGGGTCGTGGCTCCTTCCCAAGCTCGTCGGCATCCAGAAGGCCAAGGAAATCGCGTTCTTCGGTGACATGTACTCGGCGGCCCAGGCTGCCGAACTGGGACTGGTCACCCGCCTCGTGTCACCCGACGAACTCGACGAGGTGGTCACGGGGATGGCCCGCCGCCTTGCAGACGGGCCTGCTCAGGCGATTTCACTCACCAAGCAGCTGCTCGACGCGAGCGCGGAAGGCGGCGGTATGGAAGCTGCGCTGCAACGCGAAGCGCACGCACAGGCCAACAACATCACCGGCGCAGACGCCAAGGAGGCCAAGGCTGCCTTCCTGGAGAAGCGCGAGCCCGTCTTCCGCCACGCAGAGCGGCAGTGATGTAACGGACGCTCTAGGTGGAAGGACCGCCATGACCAAAGCCTGTACAAGTAGAACCGAAGTGGAAGACCGCACGACGCTGCTGGACATCCTGACTGTCGAAAACCTCGACCGGGATCTGTTTCGCGCCCTCCCCGTACATCACGACGGTAGGCCCCTCTTCGGTGGCCAGATCGCAGCTCAGTGTCTACTTGCTTGCGGTGCAACAGTTCCTGAGGGTCGGGAACCGCACTCGCTGCACGGCTACTTTCTGAGACGCGGTGACTCGTCGCAGCCGGTGGTCTACCGGGTGGAACGCGATCGGGACGGCAGGAGTTACTCCGCGCGACGCGTCGTCGCCCTGCAAGGTGGGCAGGTTCTCTTCAACATGGCAGCATCGTTCCGCCTCCGTGCCGATGGTGCAGAACTGGCAGGGAAGCAACCTCCTCCGATGTCTCCGCCGGAGAACTGCCGCGACATACCGAGTGAGTTACCGCTGGAAGTGCGAGTCGACGAGTGGCCGAACCGCACACAGTTCTTCCCGACACGATTTCATGTCCGGCCGATCGGCGGCTTGCCGGAGAAGGACGTGCTCGTTCACGCGGCAGCGTTGACGTACATGTCGGACTTCTCGGCGGGACTTCCGAAGCATCTCGGCGGAGAAGTTCTCGGCCCGAGTCTCGATCATGCGCTGTGGTTCCACGACGTGCCCGAGTGGGACGGGTGGCTCCGGGTCGACTACGAACCCGGAGCGGCCGGCGGCAATCGCGGTTGGTACTCCGGGACGATCTTCAACGCGGCGGGCAGACGCATCGCGAGCCTCGCACAGGAGATGGTCTACTTCGATGACGATCCTGCAATCACGGCGGGATGAAGGGAACTCGATGAACGAGGTCGATTCGGCACCCTGTGATCCGCGTGCTGTCGAGGTCGCTGCTCGAGCAGTCCGTCGGCTCACCACCGCGATACTCGATGCCCGAGTGCGCGGTGCAGCGAATCCTGATATCTCGAAGAAGATCTCGGCGCTCGCGGACCGTCTGCAGGACGTGGCAGCAGAGCCCCGTGAATGCGTCACCGGCGAAACCGGATCGCAGGACGGAGTGCTCGCACGCAGTCCTGTGAGCGGTTCGAAGAATCCTGTCGCCGTGCCGCTCCACTTCGAGCAGTGCGAGGACGGATCGTCGCTGGCACACGCCGAATTCCCTCGGCAGTACCAAGGCCCACCCGGGATCGTGCACGGTGGTGTCTCGGGTCTCGTGCTCGACGTCGCGATGGCGGTCGCAAACCGTGCGGCGGGTCGAGCCGGGGTCACCGCGGAGATGACGCTGCGCTATCTGCGGCCGACACCCCTGTATACGGAGGTGACAGTGCGCGGACGACACGTGCGTGCCGAGGGGCGCAAGGTCTGGTCGCAGGGGACACTGGAAGTGAACGGCGAGCCGACCGTGGTCTGCGACGGCCTGTTCATCGCGAAGGAGCCCGGTCTGTGACTGTCGTCGACAATCTCTCGTTGCCGGTCACGGATGTGGAACTCGCGTACGCCGGTGCCCTCGAACGCGATGCCGCGCAGTTGCGCCGAATTGTGGATCTGCTCCTGCGCGTCGACGTCGACGACCCGCTGCTTCTCGACGTCGCCGACGAGCTGGATGTGCTTTCCGAACATCTGGAGAACCCGACCCGCACGGTGACCGAAACTATCCGCAATCCCGGTTGGCGGCACGACCCGGTCAGCGGAGTCGAGAATGCGATAGCGCCGCCGATCGTACTCGAGGCCGGCCCCGACGGAACCTTGACAGCAGAAGTCGAATTCGGACTCCCGTATCAGGGACCCAACTCCTTCGTACACGGTGGCATCTCGGCGATGGTCATGGACCACGTGCTCAGCGTGGCCACCGCCCCGAATGGCGGAACAATCTTCACTGCGCAGCTCACTGTCCGGTACCACCGTCCCCTGCCGCTGTTCGTTCCCGTCGCCGTGGTGGCACGCCTGAAGGAACGCGAGGGACGCAAGCTCTGGGCTACCGGAGAAATCGTGGTCGACGGGAAGGTCGCAGTGTCGGCCGAGGGGTTGTTCATCGAACCGCGCCCGACGCCTGCACAGGCACCAGTTGGATCGGATGGTCGGGAGGACTCGTGATCACATGGAAGATTCCGGAAACGCGAAAGGACCTGTCGCGGTTCTACACCGGTGAGGAGGAGTGCCTGACGGCCCTCCCCGGTGAGTCTCGGCTCGACGACACTGCGGGCCAGCTCCGCCGCATCGTCGAAGCGTTGTCGCTGACGAATCCCGACGCGGATCATCTTCCGTCGCTTACCGAACAGCTTCGGGGTATCGCCGACGAGCTCGAAGCGCGCACGGAGTCGCCGTCCGAGCGACTGACAGAGATGTGGGAGGGCGACGGAGTGGCCCGGCACGACCCGGTGACCGGACCGGAGAACACCCTCGCTCCACCTCTGGTCATGCACGTCGTGGAGGACGGATGGGTCGAGGGTGAGGTCACTCTCGGCCTGCCCTACCAGGGGCCACCGGCTGCGGTGCACGGCGGCGTCTGTGCCGCACTGCTCGACGCCGCGCTTGCCGTGGCAAACCATCGCGCCGGAAACAACGGTATGACCGCGAAACTCGAAATCAGCTACCGGCGACCCACCCCGCTGTATCGCCCCATCACCGTGCGTGCCAAGCAGCTGAGATACGAAGGCCGGAAACGATTCACGATCGGGGAGTTGGTCGCCAACGGGGAGGTATGTGCTTCTGCCGAAGGACTCTTCATTGCTCGGCGTACCCCGAGCGGCACCGACGGATAAGAGGAGCGACATGAAGTACGTCCGACTCGGCAACAGCGGACTTCAGGTTTCCCGGCTGGCGCTGGGGTGCATGAGCTACGGCACCCCCGGCGCGGGACAACACGCGTGGACACTCGGCGAAGACGCCGCAAAGCCCTTCATCCGCGCCGCGGTCGAGGCGGGCATCAACTTCTTCGACACCGCGAACAGTTACTCGGGCGGGACCAGCGAGGAGATCGTCGGTCGGGCTCTGAAGGAATACACCACGCGTGAGAACGTCGTGATCGCGACGAAGGTGTACGGACGGGTTCGTTCCGGCCCCAACGGAAGTGGCTTGTCGCGCAAGGCGATCATGACCGAAGTGGAAGCGAGCCTGCGCCGCCTGGGTACCGACTACATCGACCTCTACCAGATCCACCGCTGGGACGGTCGCACCCCGATCGAGGAAACACTCGAGACACTGCACGATCTCGTGCGGTCCGGCAAGGTTCGTTATCTCGGTGCGTCATCGATGTTTGCGTGGCAGTTCGCCAAGGCGCTGTACACGGCCGACCTGCACGGTTGGACCAGATTCGTCTCGATGCAGCCCCACTACAACCTTCTCTATCGTGAGGAGGAACGGGAGATGCTGCCACTGTGCGCAGACCAGGGAATCGGGGTTCTGCCGTGGAGTCCGCTTGCCCGGGGCCGGCTGACGCGACCCTTCGGTGAGTCGAGTGTGCGGGCCGAGAGCGACGAATTCGGCAAGGGGTTGTACGACGAGGGCGACCGGTCGATCGTCGACGCCGTCGGCCGCATCGCGGACGAACGGGGAGTGGAGCGCGCACAGGTGGCGCTCGCGTGGGTGCTCCGGCGCTCGGCGGTAACGGCGCCGATCGTGGGCGCCACCGAATCCAAGCACCTCACCGATGCACTCGGGGCGCTCGAACTCGAATTGACGGACGAAGAGTGCGCAGTACTCGAGTCGTCCTACCATCCGCGGCCGATCGCCGGCTTCGCCTGAGAACTGCTTTGTACAGCAGCGCATCGGCAGACGATGAGCCCGGTTGGTGCCGGCCCGACTGCCTGCTTCGTTGATCGACGATGAGCGAATCGAGAAGGCGGCTCCAGATTCGAATGCAGTGAGTAGTCATGTGACGGGTGGGGTCACCTGATGGCTGGGCGGTCCGCGGACGTGTGGGACGCGAGCGCTGATGTCTTCAATTGAGCCTTGGTGGGCAAGACCGAGAGAAGGATTGCTGTGAAACGATTCGAAGGACGCGTGGTGATCGTGACCGGGGCAGCCCGAGGGCTCGGTCGGGACTACGCCCGGTATTTCGCCCAGGACGGCGCCAACGTCGTGGTTGCGGACGTGCGCGATACCCGGTCGGCTGCCGCCGAAGCGTCGTCGGAAGGTCCGCATTGTGTCGGGATCGAAGTCGACGTGACCGACCGTGGAAGCATCGAATCGATGATCGGAAAAGTGCGGGCGGAGTTCGGCCGCCTCGACATCCTGGTGAACAACGCCGGATTGTGGCGTGGACTTGCCGAAGCCGGCTTGATCAACTGCCCCGACGAAATGTGGGACGCGGCATGGGCTGTCAATGTCACCGGCACGCTGAAGTGCTTCCAGGCTGCTGTCCCGATCATGCGGGAGGGCGGCTTCGGACGCATCGTGAACGTTTCGTCGATGGCTTCCCGTAACAGCGGAAATGTATACGGACTCACCAAGAACGTGGTCGAGCGAATGACCCAGGGCATGGCACGCGAGGTCGGCGACTGCGGGATCACGGTCAACTGCATTGCGCCTGGTATCTCGGCTTTCGAAGCAGCGCAAGGACAGCTCGAGGCCGCCGAGGCGATCGTCGCCGGCAACGCAATCAAGAGAGTCGGCACCAGTCGCGAACTGTACGAGGCGATCGCGTACCTGTGTGGGATGGGTGGCGACTGGATCACCGGCCAGACCGTGCGTGTCGACGGGGGCGCCGGCATCGGCTGAAACAACCCTTTCGTAGCGAGCAATCGAGAATCGACATGGACCCGGGACCGCGAGCCGAACGCTGTCGACGCCATGCGGAAGTCGCAGAAACCGTCGCTGGGGTGGGTTTTCGGTGAACGAATCGTAGTCCCCCGACGGCAGGTCGATGATGACCGCGGGACGTCCCGCGCAATGACGGCCCCGGTGGTGGCCTTGCCGACAACCTAGTTATACAGGTAAGACTTGTGTATCGGGATTGGCGTGACGCAGGCAGCAGCACCCTATCCCCGACGCCTTAGAGGGAACGGAGCTGAAGTGGACACGATCGACACCGGCCTGGTGATACTGCGCGTGCTACTGGGGTTGACGATGGCGGCCCACGGATACGGCAAGCTCTTCCGGGGCGGTCGCATTCCGGGCACGGCCGGCTGGTTCGACAGCATCGGCATGCGACCCGGCAGGATGCACGCGTGGCTCGCCGCTCTCACCGAAGTGGGTGCGGGCGTCGCGCTTGCGCTGGGTCTGCTCACACCGTTCGCCGCCGCCGGATTCGTCTCGCTCATGTTTGTCGCCGCGTGGACAGTGCACCGAGGCAAGGGCTTTTTCGTCGCCGCCGACGGCTGGGAGTACAACCTCGTGCTCGCCGGGGGAGCTGTGGTCGTGGCGATCATGGGCGCCGGCAGCGCCAGCCTCGACCAGCTGATCTTCGGTGAGAATCTGCTCGATGGCTGGGCGGGCGGCGGTATCGCGCTGCTCGGCGGGCTGGCTGCGGCCGGTATCCTGCTCGGAACCTGCTACCGGCCGGCACCGAAGGAGAGCGACGAGTCGGTGACCGTGTCGTGACGATGAACCTTACGGAATTGCACGCCCGCGAATGTGTCCGCGGCACGGTTGCCCGGAACACGCAAGACGGTGACCGCGGCAAGCTCGCCGAGCTTGCCGAGTGCTTCACGCTGGACGGAAAACTCGAGATCAACCGCATCGCTGCGGTCGACACGATGGCACCCGACTCTTTCCTTGCAGCACGGTGGTCGCAGTGACCGCACGCGGATTCGCCAATCTCCGGGACGTGGGCGGACTACCACTCGTGGGCGGTGGGATGACCGCCCACGGAGTGCTGTACCGCGGCGATGCGCCGTACCCGGGCGACTCGGTGGTACCCGATCTCGATCCCTGGCCACCCCGCATCGTCGTCGATCTGCGCGGCGAATCCGAACGTGAGAGGTTCGCCTACGACTGGCCGAGCGGCACCGTGGTGAACCCCCTGCCCCTGTTCGACTCGGCGGCGCCGGGAGCTCGACCGGTCGATCTGCAGTCGCTCTACGCGCGCATGCTCCACTACAACGAAACCCGCGCAGGGGAGATCCTCGAACTCGTTGCCGAACCCGAGGGTCCCGTGCTGCTGCATTGCACAGCAGGTAAGGACCGCACGGGCGTCCTCGTCGCCGTACTGTTGCTGGCCGCGGGCGTCGAACCGGACGCAGTCGTCGACGATTACGTGCGTAGTGAAGAAGCGCTGTTCGATCTCATCGACCGGTGGCTCGAGGTGGGCATTCGCACCCGCAACTCGCCTCCGCTCGCCGAACAGTTCCTCCGCGCCCCGGCGGATGCGATCACACCGATCGTCGAGCAGCTCACGTCGGCACCGGGGGGACCGGTGCAGTGGATGCTCGACCGCGGTGCGAATCCGGCTCGTCTCGAGACGTGGCGAGCCCGGATGAGGGGAGTCCACGCGTCGGCTATGTACAGGACGGAGGACGAGACGCTGTGACCTCGACACGAACCGACCTCGCCGCCCCGGCGGTGCTGACCGAACTCCGCGGGGAAGTCCTCGTCATCACCCTCAACCGGCCCCGTGCCCGTAACGCGATGAATGCGGACATGGCCGAACAGGTCGGGGACGCTCTCGAACGCGCCCACCACGATCCGGCGGTGCGGGTCGTGATCCTCACCGGCGCCGGCGACAGAGCGTTCTGCGGCGGCGGTGATCTCGTGGCGATGTCCGAAGGGCAGTCTCTTGAACCCGACGATCCCGTCAAGGCGGCGTGGGGTTTCGGCGGAGTGTGCCGCCACGCCATCGACAAGCCGATCATTGCCGCGGTCAACGGTTTCGCCGTGGGCGGGGGAGCGCAGATGGTGCTCGCGTGCGATCTCGTCGTCGCCGACGAGAACGCAGTGTTCTCCCTTCCCGAGGTCGGCAACGGCCTTCTTGCATCGTCCGGGGCAGGAGTACGTCTACCTGCCTGGGTGCCCAGGCCCGTCGCCATGGAACTCCTGTTGCTGGGTCGCCGCTTCACCGCTGCCGAAGCGCATTCGTGGGGGCTCGTCAACCGTGTCGTGCCTCCCGGCAGTGCCCTGGACGAAGCACTTGCGATGGCCGAGATCGTCGGCCGGCAGGCTCCGCTTGCAGTGCAGGCCACCAAGCGGATGGTGGCGGGAATCGTCGACCGCGAGTTCGTCACCGAACATGAGGCATGGGATCGGAACCTGATCGAAGTGACTGCGAACCGGGCCACGAAGGACGCTGAAGAAGGTCCCCGCGCGTTTGCCGAGAAGCGACCACCCGTCTGGCGGGGTCGGTAGTTCCCATCCACTGCGGCGTCCATCCGTCCACCAACCGAACCGAGGCGTCACGAAATGACAGCACCAGAGATCACCACCTACGACCCCGATGCCCTACGGGAACTGTGGTATCGCGAAGGCTTCTACAGCGACCGTACGTGGCCCGATGTGCTCGCCGAAAGCTGCGCGACAGGGGCGTCCACCACTCTCGTCTACGCCGGAGGCGAGGGCGAACAGCTCGTCACAACCGTCGGTGACATCTACGCCCGTGCCCGGTGCGTGGCCGCGGCCCTGCAGGAACGGGGTATCGGCCCCGGAGATTCGGTCGCGGTCCAGTTGCCCAACCGGATCGAAGCATCCATCGCATACGCGGCGGTGCTGCTGGCCGGTGCGGTCCTGGTTCCGATCGTGCACATCTACGGGCCGAACGAGGTGCGGTTCATCCTCGAGCAGTCGGGTGCCAAAATGCTCATCCAGCCCGACCGCTGGAGGTCGATCGACTATGCCGACCGCGTCGCTGCATACGCCGACATCACCACACTCGAACACGTCGTGGTGGTCGGCGACACCGTAGCCCACGGCGCATGTTCGTGGGACGACCTCGCCGCCACCACCGCGGAATACACGCGGCCCGCAGTTCACGCCGACGACGTCGCACTGCTCATCTACACCTCGGGCACCACGTCGGCTCCCAAAGGTGTTCAGCACAGCCATAATTCGCTGCTCGCCGAGCAGCGATCGGCGCCGCAGTACCTGGGTTCGGGGGACGACGCCGTGCAGCTCGTGTCGTTCCCGCCCGGACACATCGCGGGCGTCGGCAGCGTGCTGCGGCCGCTGCTGCACGGTCAGGACACGGTCTACATGGACACGTGGGATCCGGCGCTGGCCGTCGATCTGATCGCGCAGCATCGTGTCACCGCCACCTCGGGCACCCCCTTCCACCTCACAGGCATGCTCGACCTCGGGGACGTCGCGGGAAAGCTCGCGACGATGCGAGAATTCCTCATCGGAGCAGCCACGGTGCCCGAGGACCTGGTCCGCCGCGCGGCAGACATGGGTATCAGCACGTTTCGGTGCTACGGATCGACCGAACAACCCACCGTCACGTCCAGCACTGCCGGCGATCCCGAGGCTGCGCGTCTCGGCACCGACGGTGCGCCGCTACCGGGCGTGCGGGTCCGCATCGTCGACGAGACCGGTGCCGACGTACCCGTCGGTGTCGACGGCGAGGTCGTGACTCGCGGACCCGACCAGTTCGTCGGCTACCGGGACGAGAGCCTCAACGCTGCGGCGTTCACCGCCGACGGGTGGATGCGCACCGGCGACCTGGGTCATCTCGACGCGGACGGTCGTCTCACGATCACCGATCGCATCAAGGACGTGGTGATCCGCGCGGGAGAGACCATCTCGTCGGGTCAGCTCGAGGATGTTCTCACGACGCACCCGGCCGTGGCCGAGGGCGCGATCGTCGCGGCACCCGACCCCCGATACGGGGAAGTCGTTGCTGCGGTGGTCGTCCCGGTGCAGGGTGCCGACATCGATCTCGACAGCATTCGGGAGCACTTCGCGAAATCCGGTCTGGCGAAGCAGAAGACCCCCGAGCGACTCGCCATCGTCGAGGCGCTGCCGCGGACGGCGCTCGGCAAGATCCGCAAGGCCGAGCTTCGCGCCGCGCACTTCCCGAAGGCCGGCAGCCGATGAACGTGCGCTGGGAAGACCTGCGGCTGCCGGTG
Source organism: Rhodococcus sp. HM1 (assembly GCF_023218075.1). Classification (GTDB taxonomy): domain Bacteria; phylum Actinomycetota; class Actinomycetes; order Mycobacteriales; family Mycobacteriaceae; genus Rhodococcus. The sequence goes on from NZ_JALPTB010000002.1 coordinate 124,144, forward strand.
ATGGCAGCACCCATGTTCATCGTCTCGAATCTCGATCTGGTGATCGCAGCGTGCCGCGCCGGTGTCATCGGAGCGTTCCCGTCCGCGAACCCGCGGGCTCCCGAGACGCTCGACGGCTGGCTCGGCGCCATCCGTGCCGCCGAACGCGAGAGCGTCGATTGTGGGAAGCCGTTTGCACCGTTCTGCGTGAACATGCTCGCGTCGTCCGCGCTCGACAAGGACAAACGCGACCGTGCGCTCGCGACCGTCGCAAAACACGAGGCGCCGCTGATCCTCACCAACATGGGCGATCCGAAGGAGGTCGTCGACGCCGCGCACGGCTGGGGCGGAACGGTCTTCCACGACGTGACGACCATCCGGCACGCCGAAAAGGCGATCGAAGCCGGGGTCGACGGGCTCATGCTCGTCTGCGCAGGTGCCGGTGGACACGCGGGCACGTTGTCACCGTTCGCCTTCCTGCCGCAGGTGCGACGTATGTTCGACGGACCCATCATGCTGGCCGGCGGCATCGCGGACGGCAACGGCATCGCGGCGGCTCTGACGCTCGGCGCCGACGTCGTGGTGATGGGCACACGGTTCATCGCCACCCTCGAGTCGGGAACGGTCGACGACCACAAGAAGATGCTCGTCGATTCGCGCAGTGAGGACGTGGTGTTCACCGATTCCATCGCGGGCCTGCCGGCAAGCTTTCTCGCGCCGTCGATCGCCGCGAACGGGCTCGACCCTGCCGATCTCCCGAAACCGCTGGCTCGGCATCGGCCGAACCTACCCGCCGGGGTGAAGCCGTGGAAGACGGTGTTCAGCGGCGGACATTCGACCGGACTGATCCACGACATTCCACCGGTGGCGGGTGTGGTCGACAGGCTGGTCCACGAATTCGATACTGCCCGCGAAGCGATCGATTGGCGAACCGCGCTCGCCGAGTCGGTGGCGCGCAAGAAAGCGAAACAAGCATGACGAACGTCCTGGACCCACGCACCCTCAGCGGTTTCAACTCGCGTCTGGGCATGACATTGACCGAAGTTACCGCCGACCGTGCAGTCGCGACGATCGTGATCGCGGAGGAACATCTACAGCCCGCCGGGATCGTTCACGGTGGCGTGCACTGTGCGATCGTCGAGACGCTGGCGAGTATCGCTGCCGGCGAATATTTCTCGGGCCCCGGCCGCAGCGTTGTAGGGGCGAACAACTCGACGGACTTCATACGCGCGGTGGGCGTGGGAAGTGTACTGACCGCAGAAGCGACGCCCATCCACCGCGGCCGGACCCAGCAGTTGTGGCAGGTCCGGATCGTCGGATCCGACGGCCGGCTCGTGGCCCGGGGCAATGTGCGGCTGGCAAATCTCGAATCTCGAGAAGACGATCGATCTGTCACGGAACCGAGGAAATCATGACCGACGTGTTGTCCATCGAGCATCCGCGCGATGAAGTCAAGGTGCTGCGGATGGATCGTCCGGACAAGCTCAATGCACTGGACCTCGAACTCGTCGCGGCACTGCACCGTGAATTCGACGCGCTCGCGTCGGACCGCACGACCCGTGTGGTCGTCCTCGCCGGGACGGGCCGTGGGTTCTGTGCCGGACTAGACCTCGACGGTTACGGTGACGTGCCGGGTACCGAGCAGACCGGTCCTGTACACCGGACGATGGCCCGCCAGGAGGACATCGCTTCGCTCGTGCAGAAGATGCGGAGGCTGCCGCAGGTGTTCGTCGCGGCCGTCAACGGACCGGCCGCCGGCGGTGGGCTCGCCCTGGTGTGTGCAAGCGACGTGCGTATCGCCGCCGAAAGTGCGGTGTTCGCGGTGTCGTTCATCAAGGTCGGCTTCTCCGGCTGCGATATCGGCACCTCGTGGATGTTGCCGCGGATCGTCGGTGCAGGCCGCGCGCACGAGCTCATGCTCACCGCACGCAAGTTCGGCTCCGGCGAGGCCTTGCGGATCGGCCTGCTCGCGGATGTCGTTCCGGACGACCGACTCGATGAACGTGTCGACGCCTGCATCGACGACTTGCTTGCGGCGCCGCCGCTGTCGCTGACGCTGACCAAGCGCGGCATGTGGCTGTCGCTCGAGATTCCCTCGTTCGACACCGCCGTGGAATTCGAGAACCGGCAGCAGGCACTCACGTCCGTGACCGCCGACCAGTCCGAGGCGATGACAGCTTTCGTGGAAAAGCGGTCACCCGTCTACGGGAACCGGCGATCGCGATGACCGACGAGAACACGACAGAACAGACCCCCGTCGCCTTGATCAGCGGCGCGGGTCGCGGGACCGGTCGCGCCATCGCGCTACGGCTGGCCCGCGAGGGATTCGATATCGCGGGGCTGTATGCGCGCGACGATGCCGCGGCCGACACCACCCGGGCCGACGTGGAGTCGGCCGGTGTGCGATGCCGGATGTACCGGTGTGATGTGGCGGACGCATCGGCTGTTGCGGAATGCGTGGCCGAGGTCGTCGCCGACTTCGGGCACCTCGATGTGCTGGTCCACAACGCCGGAATTGCCAGTCGCGGAAAGACCGTGGCGGATACGGACCCGGCGGAGGTGACCCGCGTAGTCGGGGTGCACGCCTTCGGGGCGTTTCATCTGCTCTCGGCGGCGATACCGTCGCTGCGCAAGTCCGACCGGGCAGCGGTGGTTCTCGTCTCCAGTACCGCCGCGGCGACTCCCGCCCCCGGCAACGGGCCCTACACTCTCGGAAAAGTGGCGCTCGAGGCACTGGGAAGGACTGTCGCTGCCGAGGAGGCCCGCCATGGGATCCGAGTGAACATCGTGGCTCCCGGGTTGATCGTCACCGAGATGGGGGATCGTCTGGCCCGTGCCGTCACCGGTGCCGCGGATGCTGCGGAGCTCGATGCGCGCATGCCCTTCGGGCGCGTCACCCGACCGGAAGACGTGGCGGAGACTATTGAGTTCCTCGTTTCGGAGCGGGCCCGGCAGATTACCGGCCAGCGGATAGAGGTGCACGGAGGTGTTCCGGGCGTCCCGAAAACCTAGGGGCGTCGAACAGAACTCCAGGAACGTGTCCGTCGCGTATCCTCACCGAGATCTGCAGTAGCACAGTCATATCAACTGACAGGGTGTCGACGACGTTAGCGAAAGGCGCCATGATGACCGCACAGGAAATCGGTTTCGTCGAAGCCGACGACTACCTGCATCCGGTCTCCGACAACTTCTACGAGAACGAGACGTTCTGGTTCTCCTTCTTCGTCCCGGAGCGCAATATCGGCGCGTGGATCTACGTGGGGGTGCGGCAGAACGCGGGAATCACGCACGGCGGGCTCTGGATCTGGGACGACACCGCGGTGGAGCCGTGGGATCTGCCCTTCTACGAGGGTTTTTCGGCACTGAAGATGCCGACCTTCGACGGACCGAAGCTGATCAGCCCGACCGGCGCGACGATCGCAGTGATCGAGCCGGGGGAGGTCTACGACGTCCGCTACGACGATCGGAACCGGATCTCCGTCGAACTGTCGTTCCGAGGATTCGAGCGGCCCGTTCCGCTTCTCCGGGGAGCCCCGCCCTATCCGGCGGCGTCGCACTACGACCAGACCGGCCGGGTCACCGGGCACCTGATTCTCGACGGCGAACGAATCGAGGTCGACTGCTGCGCGATGCGGGACCGATCGTGGGGTCCGCGCACCGAGCGGGGATACGGTCGCGTGGGATACACCTGGCTGGCCGACCCCGAGTGCAGCCTGCTCACCTATTCGGTACCCACCGACACGACCGACAGCGTGCACACCGGGTATGTGCGTCGCGGCAACGAGGTCTCGCGCCTGGTGGGCGGCGAGCGGACGGTGGTCCGGGATCCGGCTCGTGCCTGGGTGGACAGGCTCGAGATCGCGGTGACCGACGAGCACGGGGGCGAGGTCGTTGCCACCGGGACCGCTCGGAGCCGGATGATCCTGCCCGGTGCGACCAACGTGTGCATCAATACGCTGCTCGAATTCGAGATCGACGGCCGGACCGTCTACGGGGAGGACCAGGACGTGTGGTCGATCGAGTTGTTCCGCCGGGCGCGTTCGAACCGGTCATGAGTCGGCACGCCGGCGGGCGATCAGCGGTCGCCGAACCGCTCGTCGATTCCCTCGAGGCGGAAACGGATGCGTACCGCCGCGTCCCGGGCGGTGGCGATCGCGTCGGCGGCAGCGGAGAGGGCCCGATCGAGTTCCGCATTCGGGTGCAGCGGTGGCCCGGCTGTGGTGTCGGACGCGGGCTGGGGGCGCAGGGCCGGCGCGACGAACGTCCGGAACCGATGGCGCGCGGCCTTTTCGGAGCGGTCCGGATATTCCGCCGCGAGATAGGTCTGCTCGAGGAGGAAGTCGATCATCTCGCGGACGGGGATATCGGTGCGGATGATGCCGGCGGCTTGACCGGCGAGCAGGACCGGACCGGAGATCTCGTCGGTCAGCGACCGGATGTCCTCGTCCAGCACGGCAGCGGAGTGCTGCGCAACCAATGCCCTGATGACCGGGTCCTCGGGCAGTTCGCGTGTCGTGTAGACCAGGACGTCTTCGATCTTCCCGAGGATGTCGGGTTGCGCCGCGATGATCTCGCGGGTACGGGCGATGTGGTTCCGGGCGCGGTGGATACCGACCAGGATGATCATGCGGGACGTGTTGCCGAGCTGACGGAACGCCGTCGCCCGCGAGACCCCTGCCCGCTCGGCTACCGCCGCCATGGTTATCGCCGTGGTGCCCTGGATGCGCATCTCCTCGTCGGCTGCCCGTACGAGCCGTGTCCGCACGCTCTCATCGCAGTCGGGGAGCGAGTTGGATGTCTGCGACGGCATGCGGTCACTCTAACGGCGGAAGCGGCGGAACGTCTGCTCGACGCGAAGAGTGTGTGGGGTCACTACCTATCTATCTATGTGACCTAAGTCTCGACAATATGGACGATTCTCGCTACGATCGACCATGAAAGTCTCAAGCTGTGCGATCTTGCGTGGTTTGAGTCTCACGATGAGTCGGATTTCTCGCGGTCGTGTGTCTTGCTCGCTGCGCGCACCGCCCACGTCGAAACGGCAGGATCCAATGAAGCTCACGGTCGACACGAAGAAATGTTCCGGACATGCCCGCTGTTACGCCGTGGCTCCCGAAGTGTTCGATATCGACGATCTCGGCTACGCCCTTCCGCTCGACCGCGAGGTCGAGGAACCGATCGACGAGCGGATCGCCGCGGGGATCGCGGCATGCCCCGAACGCGCCATCCACCTCCACTGATCCATCTCCCGCCGGGCGGCGACACCGGCTCATCGCCCCGGTTCCCGGCCCATCGGACTGCAGTGCCCCGTCTCCAACCGCCAGTGTCTTTCGAACCCACCGTAATCCGAACAAGGACAACAACTATGGGACGTGTACAGGACAAGGTCGTCTTCATCACCGGCGCTGCCCGCGGGCAGGGCCGAGCGCACGCCGTCCGGCTCGCGCAGGAGGGCGCGAAGATCGTCGGCGTCGACTTCTGCGAGGACATCAAGACCAACGCCTACTCGATGGCGACGCCGGACGATCTCGCCGAGACGGTGCGACTGGTCGAAGAAGCCGGAGGCCGCATGCTCTCCACGATCGCCGATGTGCGTGACCGCCAGGCGCTGACCGCCGCGGTCGAGGCGGGAGTCGCCGAGTTCGGCCGGATCGACGGTGTCGTCGCGCAGGCCGGCATCTGCCCCCTCGGAACCGACGATCCGCAGGCCTTCCTCGACGCGTTCACGATCGACTTCGTCGGCGTCGTCAACGCCGTCGAGGCCGCCCTCCCGCACCTGGCCGACGGTGGTTCGATCGTCGCGACCGGCAGCCTCGCCGCCCTGCTTCCCGGGTCGACCGACAACCCGACGAACGGGGCCGGTGGCCTCGGATACGCGCTCGCCAAGCGCTCGATCGCCGCCTTCGTGAACGACCTGGCAGTGGTCCTCGGCCCCAAGGGAATTCGCGTGAACGCGGTCCATCCGACCAACGTCAACACCCCCATGCTCCACAGCGAGATCATGTACCGGCAGTTCCGTCCGGATCTCGAGTCGCCGACGCGCGAGGACGCCGAGCCCGTCTTCCCCGTGATGACCAACATGGGTGTGCCGTACGTCGAACCCGAGGCTGTCGCCGAGATGGTGCTGTACCTCCTCTCCGATGCGTCGCGCTACGTCACCGGCATGCAGATGCGCGTGGACGCCGGCGGCTACGTCCGCAACCGCCCGCAGCAGCCCTCCTTTTGAACGAGATCCACCGAGAATCCGGAGAACTCCCGTGGCACAGAACATCTCGAAGCTCTACATCGACGGCCGGTGGGTCGACAGTGAGTCGGATGTCGTCCTCGACGTCCTGAATCCGGCGACCGAGGAAGTGATCGGCCGGGTTCCGCAGGCCACCGTCGGAGAGGTGAGCCGCGCCATCGACGCCGCGCGGCGCGCATTCGACGAGGGCCCGTGGCCGACGATGTCGCCCCGCGAGCGGGCTCAGGTGATGCTGAGAATGGCCGACGCGCTGGACAAGCGTCGCGCCGAGCTCGTGGAGCTGAACATCGCAGAGTCCGGCTCGACCCGGATGCTCGCCGAGTACCTGCAGGTGGGCATTCCGCTGCAGCACTTCCGCGACATGGCCGACCGCATCCTGCCGACTTTCTCGTTCGAGCGCGGGGTTCTGCCGACCATCGGTGACGGGATCGGTCAGGGCATCGTGGTCCGCGAACCGGCGGGGGTCGCGGTGCTCATCTCGGCGTACAACTTCCCGCTGTTCCTCAACATCATGAAGCTCGCCCCGGCCCTCGCCGCCGGCTGCACCGTGGTTCTCAAGCCCGCCCCGACCACCCCGCTCGAGGCCTTCGTCCTCGGTGAGATCGCCGACGAGGCAGGCCTTCCCGCGGGCGTGCTCAACATCGTGACGGGCGACATCGACGCCGGCCGGGAACTGACCACGAATCCGAAGGTCGATCTCGTCAGCTTCACAGGCTCCGACACCGTCGGTCGCCAGGTCTACGAGCAGGCCGCGCCGAGCCTCAAGAAGGTGGTCCTCGAACTCGGTGGCAAGTCCCCGAACATCATCTGCGAGGACGCCGATCTCGCCGCCGTCACCACATCCGTGATCGGCAACATGATCACCCATGCGGGACAGGGTTGCGCGCTGTTCACGCGCACCCTCGTGCATCGCTCCCGGTACGACGAGCTCGTCGCGGCCGTCAGCGCAGGACTGTCGATGGTCAAGGTGGGTGATCCCGCCGAACCGGACACCGTGATGGGGCCGCTGATCAGCGAAGCCCAGCGCAGCAAGGTCGAAGCGCTCATCGCCAGGGGTGTGGAACAGGGCGCCGAGATCGCGTTCGGTGGTGGTCGCCCGGCGCTCGAGAAGGGCTTCTTCGTCGAACCGACGCTGTTCGTCGACGTCGACAACTCCATGGACATCGCCCGCAAGGAGTTCTTCGGCCCGGTCGGCGTCATCATCCCGTTCGACGACGACGACCACGCGGTGCGCCTCGCCAACGACAGCGAGTACGGCCTCGGCGGCAGCGTGTACGCCTCCGACCCCGTACGGGCACTCGCCATCGCCCGGCGGATTCGTACCGGATTCGTCTCGCTCAACGGCGGTGGTGGGGGAGTCACCCCGCACATTCCGTTCGGGGGATACAAGCAGTCCGGCCTGGGTCGTGAATGGGGCGAGGCCGGCCTCGAGGAGTACCTGCAGACCAAGGCCATCACCTGGAGCGCAGCCCGCGGCTGACGGCCCGCGCTCTCGTCGACTTCCACCTAAGGACGATCATGACCCAGACGGAACCCACACCCACGACGCCACCCGCGGGCAGGTGCCCCGTACACAACTTCAACTACGCCGAGTACAAGCCGGTGGGCGAGTGGTTCGCCCGCTACGACGAGTTCCGGGAGAAGTCGCCGATCTTCCGGAACGAATTCGGACCGGGGTACTACACGGTCTCCAACTACGAGGGCATCCTCAAGGTGATGCAGGACGCGGAGACGTTCTCCAACAGCGTCGTGACCCCGCTCGAGCCCAATCCGCAGTTCAAGTGGATTCCGGAGATGCTCGACGGTGACGAGCATCTGCAGTGGCGGAAGCAACTCGGTCCGCTGTTCTCCCCGAAGACCACCGAGAAGCTGGACGCGAAGGTGCGGGAGCGGGCGATCGAGCTCGTCGAAGGGATCCAGGCGAAGGGCGGCGGCGCGACCGAGTTCATGGCCGAGTTCGCCCAGCAGTTCCCGACTTCGATCTTCCTGGAACTGATGGGGCTCCCCGTCGAGGAACTGCCGCAGTTCATGGAGTGGGAACACGCGATTCTCCACGCCTCGGACGACGATCTCGCAGCGCGCGAGGCCGCTCAGGTCGCGGCGATGCAGGCCGTGATGGGACGGTTCTACACGACCATCACCGAGCGACGTGCCGAGCCGAAGGACGACATCGTCAGCAAGGCACTCGAATTCGAGATCGACGGCAAGCCCGTCAGCGACGAGGACCTGCTCTCGTTCTGCCTGCTGATGTTCATGGCCGGTCTCGACACCGTGTCGGTGACGCTCGGCTGGGCGTTCTACCACCTCGCGACGCATCCGGAGGATCGTGCCCGCATCGTCGAGGATCCCGAACTGATCCCGGATGCGGTCGAAGAGATCCTGCGGGCGTACGCCATCGTGGTGCCGGCGCGGAAGGTCATGAAGGACACCGAGCTGCTGGGCTGCCCGTTGAAGGCCGGCGACATGGTGAATTTCGCACTCGCCGCGGCGAATCGCGACGAGGCCGTCTTCGAGAACGGCACCGAGGTCGACATCACGCGGTCGCCGAACAATCACATCGCCTTCGGTGCGGGCCCGCACCGTTGCCTCGGTTCGCATCTGGCGCGGCGCGAGCTGCGTATCGCACTCGAGGAATGGCACAAGAGGATTCCGGACTACCGGCTCGCTCCGGACGCGGAGCTCTTCGAAACCGGTGGTCAGCTCGGTCTGACCTCGCTCCCACTCCTGTGGGACAGCTAGTCCGACTTGCCGTGCCGTTTCCACCAGCTCACCTTTCGAACCCGGGAGACGCATCATGCCACTGCAAGATCACATGCATTTGATTTCCACCGACGATCACCTGATCGAACACCCGCGATTGTGGTCGGACCGCTTGCCGTCGAAGTTCCTCGAGGCCGGCCCGAAGATCATCGAAAAGGCCATGCCGAGCGGTCTTTTCCCGGTCCCCGGCGCACCCGCCGGAACCCGGCTGGCGGAGGTATGGGAGTACGAGGGCCGGATCTACCCGTACATCGGCCTGAACGCGGTCGCGGGTAAGAAGCCCGAACAGTACGGCGTGGAACCCACACGCTACGAGGACATGCTTCCGGGATGCTACGACCCGAGCGCACGTGTGCTGGACATGGACATCGACGGAGTGCAGGCGGCACTGGCGTTCCCCTCGTTCCCCCGGTTCGCGGGCACGGTGTTCCTCGAAGGCGAGGACAAGGAACTCGCCCTGCTGTGCGTCAAGGCATGGAACGATTACATGCTCGACGAGTGGTCTCCGACCGCCCCCGACCGGCTGATCCCCATCGTGATGCTCCCGCTGTGGTCGGTGGAGGAATGCGTGCGCGAGATCGAGCGGACGGCGGCCAAGGGAGCGAAAGCGATCACCTTCCCCGAGAATCCGGTGCCGCTGGGATTGCCGTCGTTCCATACCGATCACTGGGATCCGGTGCTGTCGGCAGCGGAGGCGGCGGGAATGCCGCTGTGCATGCACTTCGGCACGTCCGGTCAGGCGCCGATCACCGCTCCCGAGGCCCCGATGGCCGTGATGATCGCACTGTTCGGGTGCAACTCGATGTACGCGACGGCGGATCTGCTGTTCTCCCCGGTCTTCCACAAGCACCCGAACCTGAGGGTGATGATGTCCGAAGGCGGAATCGGCTGGGCGCCGTACCTGCTGGAGCGGATGGATCAGACCTGGGAGAAGCACCGGTTCTACCAGAACATCGACCAGTCGGCACGGCCGTCGGAGTTGTTCGCCGAACACATCTTCGGCTGCTTCATCGACGATCAGTTCGGGATCGACAACCGGCATGCCATCGGGATCGACAACATCACCTGGGAATGCGACTACCCCCATTCCGATTCGAACTGGCCGAACAGCCGCAAGCGCGTGCACGACGCCATGCTCGACGTTCCGGACGAGGACGTGCACAAGATGGTCGAACTGAACGCCCGCCGACTGCTGAACTTCCCCCGTCTCTGAATTTCCGCCGGTGTGCCGAAACGGCGGCTCCCACCGCCACAAAGGCACACCGGCGCGTCCCGCGCACTTTCGGAGGATCGACATGGCCGAACGGATCGACCAGCTGCCGGAGGACGACTGGGTCGACCAGGACCTGCTCACGCGGAACCTGGCCGGCGAGTTGCTGGACGAAGAGATCGCCGCCGAACGCGACCGGCTCGCACGGCTGGACAGGGGAGAGGGTGGGGACGACATCCACATGTCCCGCGCCGATATGGAAAGGCGGCTCGCGGCGATGATCGAAGTTCGAAAGCGCGTCAGCGCACCGAATTCCGTGGAATTCTGACGACCGTGCAGTTCCGACAACCGGGTGATGGAGAATACGTGAGCCGAAGTACCGTCGTCGCCACAGGACGGCCCCTGCCGCAGCCGACCCCGGCGACGTCCGAGTTCTGGGCCTCGGGAGCCGACGGGGTGCTGCGAGTGGCGCAGTGCGGCACGTGTGGCAAGAGAATGCACCCGACGACGGTGCTGTGTCCGGAGTGCAGGGGGCGCGACATCTCGCTGCAAGCGGTCTCGGGCCGCGCGGTCGTGGTGGGTGTGACGATCAACGTGCAGCAGTGGCTTCCGGATCTCCCACCTCCGTACGTCATCGCGATCGTTGCGCTCGAGGAGGATTCGAGCGTCCGCCTGACGACCAACATCGTCGGGTGCGAACCCACGGACGTGTCCGTGGGTACCGGGGTGCGGGTCGTGTTCGAGCAGATGAGCGACGAGATCTGGCTACCGCTGTTCGAACCGGACCCGAACGCGGACGGTGAGCCCGGCCCGCTGCCGGAACCGGAGAACTACCGGGCCCGGTTGCGCCCGCCGGTCACCTCCGGCAAGTTCGAGGACCGTGTCGTGATCTCGGGGGTCGGGCAGTCGAGGATCGGCCGTCGGCTCATGGTCGATCCGCTGACGCTGACGGTCGACGCGTGCCTGCAGGCCATCGCGGATGCGGGCCTGTCCGTCGACGACATCGACGGACTGTCCACCTATCCGGGTGCCGCCGTCGGCGGTATCTCGGAGGGTGGAATCATGCCCGTCGAGCAGTCCCTGCGGATCCGCCCGACCTGGGTCAACGGCGGCGGCGACCTGCCCGGGCAGAACGGGTCCATCGTCGCCGCGATGCTGGCTGTCGCGTCGGGACTGTGCCGGCACGTCCTGTGCTACCGCACCGTGTGGGAGTCGACCCATTCCGAACTGGTGCGGTCCGGACAGTGGGAAGCCGGAATCGGGCGGGCGGCGGGCATGTTCGAGTTCCGCCATCCGTTCGGTGCCATCTCGGCGGCCAACTGGATCGCCTGCCAGGCGTCGCACTACTTCCACCGCTACGGCGACGCGAAAGAGACGCTCGGCGCAATCGCTGTCAACGCGCGAACCAGTGCGGGCTCGAATCCCGAAGCGGTCTATCGTGATCCGATCACGATGGCCGATTATCTCGGCGCCCGAACGGTTTCCACGCCGTTCGGGCTGTACGACTGCGACGTCCCGGTCGACGGTGCGGTCGCGGTGATCGTCTCCGCCGCCGAGACCGCCCCGGACCTGCCCCACGCACCGGTGTTCGTCGAGGCGGTGGGCACCCAGATCCTCGAGAACCTGTCGTGGGATCAGGGCACGCTCACGCACCTGCCGCAATCCCTCGGTCCGTCGGCGCACCTGTGGAGTCGCACCGACCTGCGTCCCGAGGACGTCGACGTCGCCCTGTTGTACGACGGATTCACGTTCAACGCGTTGTCGTGGCTCGAGGCACTGGGATTCTGCGAGTTCGGCGGTGCCCGGGACTTCGTCGACGGCGGGCGTGGCATCGCGATCGACGGACGCCTCCCGCTCAACCCGCACGGTGGGCAGTTGTCCGCCGGCCGCACCCACGGCTACGGCTTCTTCCGGGAAGCTGTGCTGCAACTGCGAAGGCAGGCGCCGGGACTGCAGGTCGCCGACCCGGAGGTCGCAGTCGTCACCGCCGGCGGCGGCGTGCCGTCGGGCGCCGTCCTGCTCCGCACCGGCTAGATCGCCTCACCACCCGGCCACCATTCCACCCATCCACGATCAGGAGTCGTCATGGACCGTCCCCTGGAGGGCATCCGAATCCTCGAGGTCGCCCAGTTCACCTTCGTTCCGGCCGCCGGAGCGGTACTCGCGGACTGGGGCGCCGACATCATCAAGGTGGAGCATGCCGAGACCGGCGACGCGCAACGCGGTCTCGTCCGTGTGCTCGGACTCGCCGCGAGCCAGGCCGGTTCGTCGTTCGCGCCGATCATGGAGGGCCCGAACCGCAGCAAGCGCAGCATCGGACTCGACCTCGCCAAGCCCGAGGCGCGACCGATCCTCGAGAACCTCGTCCGCAGCAGCGACGTGTTCCTGACCAACTACCTGCCCGGTCCGCTCGCCAAGCTCCGCCTCACCGTCGACGACATCCGCGCCATCAATCCCGACATCATCTACGTCACCGGCAACGGCTTCGGCTCCGAGGGACCGGACGCGGACAAGGGCGCCTACGACGCAACCGCGTTCTGGGCCCGCGCCGGCAGTGCCGACGGCGTCATGCCGCCGGACACCGACCACATGGCGTTCATGCCGGCCGGTGCCTACGGCGACAACATCGGGGGAATGACGATCGCCGGAGGTATCGCGGCCGCGATCGCCGGGCGCGAACGCACCGGTGAGCCGTCCGTCGTGGATGTGTCGCTGCTCGCCGTCGGCGCATGGGCAACCCAGTTCTCCGTCAACCTGTCGCTGTTCCTCGGCGGCCCGCTACCCAAGGTGCGGCGCACGACGGCCGCGCCCGGCAACCCGCTGAGCGGTTCGTACCGCACCTCCGACGGCCGGTGGCTGCAGTTCTCGATGCTGCAACCGACTCGCTACTGGAACGAGTTCGTTGCCGCGCTCGGTCGCGAGGACCTGGTCGACGACCCCCGATTCGCCACGATGGAAGCGATTTTCGAGCACTCCCAGGAGATCGGCGATTGGTTCGCCGAGGCGATCGCGAAGCGAACCTACGACGAATGGCTCGAGGTCTTCCGCGACATCTCCGGACAATGGGCCCCGGTCCAGGACGGCTGGGAACTCGGACACGACGAGGCGCTGATCGCCAACGGACGGATCGTCGAGATCACCGACGCGGACGGCAAACCGCAGAAGCTGGTCGCGAGTCCGGTCAAGTTCGACAACGCGCCGGTGAAGATGTCGCGGGCTCCGCAGTTCGCCGAGCACACGGACGAGATCCTGCGGGAGATGGGACTCGACGACGAGCAGCTCATCGAACTGAAGATCGCGGGTGCCGTCACTTAGGTACATCCCCGCTTTCCAACTGTCCTGAGTGCGTGTTCCGGCCGACCGTCACGACGGCGGCCCTCGTGAAGGGATTGCCGTGACGGCGATGAACCTTACGGATCTGGCGGCGGCCGAGGAGAACAAGCCCGCGATCGTGATGGCCGGCAGTGGCGCGACACTGAGTTACCGCGAACTCGAAGACGCGTCCAACCGCATCGCCCACCTCTTCCGGCAGAGGGGGCTGCAGGCGGGCGATCACATCGCGATCCTCATGGAGAACTGCCTGGAGATGTTCCCCGTCGTCTGGGCGGCGCAACGAGCGGGGCTTCTCTACACGCCCGTCAACTGGCACCTCGCCGACGACGAAGCCGCCTACGTCGTCGAGAACTGCGGTGCCCGCGTGCTGGTCCACTCCGAACACCTCGACCGGCTCGCGTCGGTCGTCGACTCCGGAAACCCTGCTGTGGAAACGCGATTCACGGTGGGGTGGAAGTCGGCGACCGGAGCCGAGTCGCTCGCAGACGCGGCAGCCGCGCTGCCGGTGACGCCGATCGACGACGAGGTCGAGGGCTACTACATGTTCTACTCGTCCGGAACCACCGGGCGGCCCAAGGGGATTCTGCCCGAGCTGACCGGTGCGCCCTTCGGGGCCGGGCTGGGCATCGATGCGGTGATGCGGAACGCATTCGGATTCGGTTCGGACAGCGTGTATCTGAGTCCCGGGCCGCTCTATCACGCGGCCCCGCTCGGATGGTCCATGGGTACCGTCCGCAACGGTGGAACCGCGATCGTCATGGAACACTTCGACGCCGAGGGCGCGCTCGCCGCGATCGACCGGTACCGGGTCACCCACACCCAGGTCGTGCCGACGATGTTCGTCCGCATGCTGAAGCTTTCCGACGAGACGAGGGCGCGGTACGACCTGTCGAGCCTGCGCGTGGTGATCCACGCGGCCGCACCGTGTCCGGTCGAGGTCAAGGAACGCATGATCGAGTGGCTCGGCCCCAAGATCCTCGAGTTCTATGCGGGGAGCGAGGGAAACGGGTTCTTCATGATCTCCACGCCGGAATGGCTCGCGCACCGCGGATCCGTGGGCCGGCCCACCGTCGGTGAGGTGCACATCTGCGACGAGGACGGACACGAACTGCCTCCGGGCGAGATCGGCACGATCTGGATGAGCGGTACCCCGAGGTTCGAATATCACGGCGACGCCGCGAAGACCGCCGGCGCGTACAACGACAAGGGCTGGAGCACGCTCGGCGATCTGGGGCACGTGGACGAGGACGGCTACCTCTATCTGTCGGCGCGGCGCACCGACCTGATCCTGTCCGGTGGGGTGAACATCTATCCGCAGGAGATCGAGGATGCGCTGACCATGCATCCGGCGGTCCTCGACGTGGCGGTCATCGGGCTGCCCGACGACGAGATGGGTCAGCGGGTGCACGCGGTGGTGACTCCGGCGGAGGCGACCGTCGCGAACGACGACCTCGCGGCCGAGCTGATCGGCTACGCGCGGGAGAGGCTCGCGCATTTCAAGGTGCCGCGCACCGTCGAGTTCGGTGAGGTGCCGCGCCTGCCGAGCGGCAAGATCCTCAAGCGTGCGTTGCTGTCCCGGTACGAGGGCACCGGCGTCGCGCAATAGGAACGTCATCCCTTGCGTACCGGCTGTCGGCAACGATCCGCCGGACGGTACCGTCCCTGGAAACCGAAGGCGACGAGGGGATGGTAATGGGCGTTTATGCGGTGACCGGTGCGGCTTCCGGGATGGGTAAGGCGAGCGCGGATCGTCTGCGGGCCGCCGGTCACACCGTGATCGGGATCGACCTGAAGGAAGGCGACGTCGTCGCGGACCTGTCGACGTCGGAAGGTCGCGCCACCGCGATCGCGAAGACACTCGAACTGGCGGAGGGGCACCTCGACGGTGCCGTCCTCGCCGCCGGGCTCGGTCCCGGGCCGGGTCGGGAGCGTGTCATCGCCGAGGTCAACTTCCGCGGTGTCGTCGAACTGCTCGAGGGCTGGCGCTCGACCCTCGCCGCAGCCGGAAACAGCAAGGTCGTCGTCTTCGGGTCGAACTCGACGACCACGGTTCCGGCCGCCCCGATGTCGGCGGTGAAGGCATTCCTCGCCGGGGACCTGGAGAAGGCCGTCAAGCGGGCGTGCCGGATCAAGCCGGCCGGCCCGACGTTCACCTACGCGGCCTCGAAGCTCGCGGTCACCCACTGGGTGCGCCGCGCGGCCGTGACTCCGGAGTGGGCCGGCGCGGGGATCCGCCTCAACGTGATCGCACCCGGGGCGATCGAGACACCGCTGTTGACCGCCCAGCTCGACAGCCCGGAAGCCGACCGCGTCCGGGACTTCCCGGTGCCGATCGGCGGATTCGGTCGGCCGGAGCAGATCGGGGAGTGGGTCGAGTTCATGCTGTCGCCGGCCGCGGACTTCCTCTGCGGGTCGGTCGTCGTCGTCGACGGCGGCAGCGAACCCTTCTTCCGCGGCAGCGACTGGCCGCGTCCGGTGCCGATCCGGAAGGTTCCGGCCTACCTGCTTGCGATGCGCCGGTTCAACAACGCGAAGAAAAAGTAGCCCGCGTCTCCGGAAGTGCCCCTGAGTGACGGTCGGTGTACCGATATTTCGGTACGCCGACCGTCATTTCCGTTCCGGCCGAGGCGGTTCGGTTCGGGACGCGGCGGGCGCGATTCCGAACAGCATGGCGTCGAGCCCCGCGACGAACGCGGCGTCGTTGTCGAGGGTCGTGGCGGCGCCCGAGGAGTCCGAGGTGAACAGGGCCCTCAGGTGCGGATAGTCGCCGTGCGCGAGCATCTCGGACATGTGCGCGGCACCGCCGCCGCTCGCCGAGGCCGTCTCCCCGGCCGATTCCTGCGCCGCGAAATTGGTGACCCAGCCGCTGATCAGGGCGACGCCCATCATGGTGGCGGTCGCGTCGAGCCCGGCCGGTGCCAGTGCGCCGACGAGCCGGTCGAGGTAGCGGATGCTGTTCGGGCCGAGGTCGGTGGCCGGCGTGTCCCGTAGCCACGGATGACGCCGATGCAGGGATCGGGACTGCTGGGCGATGGCGAGTACATCGGTGCGGACGTCACCGGTGAGCGGGGGGAAGTCGAACTCGGCGGCGACCCGGTCGGCCATCAGCGCGAGCAGATCGTCCTTGCCGGCCACGTATCGGTACAGCGATGCCGCCGAGGTGCCGAGCGCGTCGGCGACGCGCCGCATCGAGAGTGCGCGCATGCCTTCACTGTCGACCAGCCGGACGCAGGCCTCGCCGATGTCGTCGAGGGTGTACGTCGGGCGGGGCCCGCGCTTGCGTTCGTCGGTGCGCAGCCACAGTGAGGTCGGCATGACCCCCAGCATGCCTCGAGGAAAGAGTTGCGAACGCTGTTCTCATTTATCTACCCTCTAATTGCGAACATTGTTCACAGTTTGAGGGGGAGGGCGCATGAACGTGCTCGAAGCCGACGGCCTGACCCGGGCGTTCGGAGACCGCAACGTCGTCGACGCAGTGCACCTGAGCGTTCCCGCCGGGCACATCCATGCGCTGCTCGGCCCGAACGGCTCGGGGAAGACGACCACCGTCCGCATGCTCGCCACGCTGCTGCGGCCGACCGCCGGTCGTGGCCGCGTCTGCGGCTTCGACGTCGTGCGCGACGCGGCCCACGTGAAACGACGCATCGGGTTGGTCGGGCAGTTCCATGCGGTGGACCCCCGGCTGACCGGTCGGGAGAACCTGACGATGTTCGCGCGGCTGCACGGACTCGACGGCCGCTCGGCCCGGGTCCGCGCGACCGAGCTGCTCGACCGGTTCGATCTCGCCGACGCCGCCGCCCGCCCGGTGAGCAGCTATTCGGGAGGTATGCGCCGGCGGCTGGACCTGCTCGCCGGGATGGTCGTGCGGCCCGAAGTGCTGTTCCTCGACGAACCGACCACCGGCCTCGACCCGCACAGCCGCAACGAGATCTACCGGCTGGTGCGCGAACTCGTGGGGGAGGGCACCGCCGTGCTGCTCACGACGCAGTACCTCGACGAAGCCGACCGCCTCGCCGACAGCATCACGATCCTCGACGCCGGCGTGACGATCGCGACCGGAACCCCGGCGCAGATCAAGGAGGCGGTCGGAACCGGAGTCGACCTCGCCCTGCCCGCCGCCGCGGACGTCACCGAGGCGATCGGCGTGACCGCCGCATTCGGTCTACGGCACATCGCCACCGACGCCGCGTCCGAAACCGGCACCGTCCGGCTGTCTTTCGCCACCGATGCCGATTCGGTGCCGCTGCTGCCGGTGCTACGCGCCCTCGACGAAGCGGGCGTGCCCGTCGACGACATCGGCCGCCGTCGCGTCGGGCTGGACGAAGCGTTCCTGACCTTGACCGGACACGCCCGTACGGAGGAGCCCGCATGACCACCGCCACCCATGGAAGCTCGGCACTCACCGGCACCCGGACGTTGTTCCATCGGATCGTCCTGACGTACCGGCACTCGCCCGCGCTGCTGCTCGTCACGCTCGCCGCGCCGCTGGGCATGGTGCTGCTGTTCGGATTCGTCTTCGGCGGCGCACTGTCCGGCGGTGACGCCGCCGCCTACCGCGCGTATCTGATGCCGGGGGTGCTGGTGCTCGTGGCCGCGATGGGCCTGGCGACCACCGCGGCCACCGCCAACGCCGACCTGCGCAGCGGACTCTCCGACCGGTTCCGGACCCTGCCCACCGCGCCGGTGTCGGTGCCCGCCGGGCTCGCCCTCGCCGAAACGGCCACCTGTGCGGTCGCGCTCGTGCCGATGGTCGGTGTCGGATATCTCGTCGGCTGGCGGATCGACGCAGGCGTCCGCGAGACTGCGCTCGCAGTGATGCTGCTGCTGTTCCGCTTCGCGCTCTCCTGGCTGGGCATCTGGCTCGGCTTCTCGATCCGGGACGAGCAGGTGCTGCAGCAGTGCGCGCCGATGATCTTCGGAACGATCATGTTCTCCAACATCTTCGTGCCCACCGAGACCATGCCCGCGGTGATCCGGACGATCGCGGAGTGGAATCCGGTCAGTGCCGTCGTGGCCGCCCTGCGCGAACTGCTGGGCGGTGCCGCGCCGACGGCCGTGGACGCGGCTGTGCCGATGGCCGCGGATGCGGCGTGGCCCCTGCAGCACCCCCTGTTCGCAGCCTTCGGCTGGTGCCTCGGAATCGTCGCTGTGCTGGTACCGCTCACGGTCCGCCGGTACGTCACCACCCGCTGATCGGGCGCCGATCCGACCGTTACCGACGAGTAACCGGACCATCGACAGACAGCGGAAACCGGCGGGACTACCCTGTATACCCGTGACCTCACACTATGACGTCGTTGTCCTCGGAGCCGGTCCCGGTGGGTACGTCGCTGCTATCCGCGCGGCACAGCTGGGATTGAGCACCGCCATCATCGAGCAGAAGTACTGGGGAGGTGTGTGCCTGAACGTGGGCTGCATCCCCTCGAAGGCACTTCTCCGCAATGCCGAACTGGCGCATCTCTTCAACAAAGAGGCCAAGACGTTCGGTATCTCGGGGGATGTCTCCTTCGACTTCGGTGCAGCCTTCGACCGCAGCCGCAAGGTGGCAGACGGTCGCACCAAGGGCGTGCACTTCCTCATGAAGAAGAACAAGATCACCGAGTACGACGGTAAGGGCTCGTTCGTCGACGCCAAGACCATCGACGTGGCGCTCACCAAGGGCGGCACCGACCGGGTGACCTTCGACAACGTCATCATCGCGACCGGTTCCGTCACGAAGCTGCTGCCCGGCACCTCGCTCAGCGAGAACGTCGTCACCTACGAGGAGCAGATCCTCACGCGTGACCTGCCCGGCTCGATCCTCATCGTCGGCGCCGGCGCCATCGGCATGGAGTTCGGCTACGTCCTGAAGAACTACGGCGTGGACGTCACCATCGTCGAGTTCCTCGACCGCGCCCTGCCCAACGAGGACGCCGACGTCTCCAAGGAGATCACCAAGGCGTACAAGAAGCTCGGTGTCACCATCAAGACCGGTGCCGCCGTGCAGACGATCGACGACGACGGCACCAAGGTGACCGTCTCGATCAAGGACAACAAGAGCGGCAACGTCGAGACGGTCGTCGTCGACAAGGTCCTGCAGTCCGTCGGCTTCGCCCCCCGTGTCGAGGGCTACGGCCTCGAGAACACCGGCGTCGCCCTCAACCGCGGCGCCATCGAGATCGACGAGCGCATGCGCACCAACGTCCCCGGCATCTACGCCATCGGTGACGTCACCGCCAAGCTGCAGCTCGCGCACGTCGCCGAGGCGCAGGGCGTCGTCGCCGCCGAGACCATCGGGGGCGCCGAGACGCTCGAGCTGGGCGACTACCGCATGATGCCGCGCGCGACGTTCTGCCAGCCGCAGGTCGCGTCGTTCGGTCTCACCGAGGAGCAGGCCAAGGCCGAGGGCTACGACGTGAAGGTCGCGACCTTCCCGTTCACCGCCAACGGCAAGGCCCACGGTCTCGGCGACCCGAACGGGTTCGTCAAGCTCATCGCCGACAAGACGCACGGGGAGCTGATCGGTGGCCACCTCATCGGCCCCGACGTCTCCGAGCTGCTGCCCGAGCTGACGCTGGCCCAGAAGTGGGACCTGACCGTCAACGAGCTGGCCCGCAACGTCCACACGCACCCGACGCTGTCGGAGGCGCTGCAGGAGGCCATCCACGGCCTCGCAGGACACATGATCAACTTCTGACACAGACCTCCGCGCGGGTAGATCCCCGCCCGGATGTACCGGCCTCGGCCCGTGGAGACTTCACCGTCACCACGGGCCGTTGTCGTTGTGGCGCCCCTGTCGTTGGGGTGCGGCTGGGGTTACGACGCCTCGGCGTCCCTGTCCGACTTCCGCAGTGCCAGGCGGATCGAGCAATTGCCGTCCTGCGGGTCCGGGAAGACCGCGGCGGTGTATCGGGCGCCGAACGTGGCCGCGTTGTCGTCGAGGAGCTGCTGGATGAGCCCGCGCTGGATGCCGCGCACGACCTCCGGGTTGGTGCGGGCGATCTCGACCAGGGGGCACGTGCACAAAGTGAGCTCGTGGTTTCCGAATGCGCTTGTTGCGGATCGGGTTTCGAATCCCAGGCGGGAGAGGGCGTCGATGACGAAGGCGCCCGCGTCGGCGGTGTCGGCAGGGGCGAAACCGAGCATGCCCGCCCAGTCGCGTCCCACCTCGCAGGCCGTGCGCTCCCGCTCCTCGGCGGTGCCGCCGAGCCGGGCCGCGAGCAGTGCGACGAGGTCCGTATAGGACGGTTTCGGCACGGCGGTGTATCCGAGACGCGGCCGGCCGACCTTCGTCGACTCGAGCTGCCGGGTCCGGACCAGGCCTTCCTCGATGAGCGAGTTGAGGTGGAAGCGGACGGTTGTGACGTGCAGGTCGAGGTCGTCGGCCAGCAGGTGGGCGTCGAGTGGCTCGGCCGACGTTTCGAGCAGGGCGAGAACGCGGTCCCGTTGCTTGACCTGTCGTGCCAATTCCTGCCCCTCTGCCGAACGCTCGGTGGGACTCCGGTGAGGCCCGCCGTATTCAAATGAGTAATTTCCTTTATAGTCGTCGCCGGTACAGCGCGACGATGTCAACGTTACGGCGACGGTCATCGGTTCCGGAATTGCGGTCGGGTCGCGCTCGGTCACTACGAAGGAGAGAGTCGAACATGTCGCAGAACCCGTCGGTGCACACCGCGCAGGACAGCAGCACCGCCGGTGTGACGCGCATCGAAGGACTCGCCGACCTGAACGTCCAGGACGGGCCCACACCCCGCATCGAACGTATGGCGGCCGGCCCCGGCGCGACCGTCGTGCGGTTGAGCTTCGCCGCCGGCCAGACCATGGAAGAGCACCGTGCGGGCTTCCCGATTCTCGTCTCGGGGGCGAAGGGTCACGTGACCTTCGAGGTCGGCGGGGAGTCGATCGAGCTGGTGCCCGGAACCGCCGTTCATGTCGAGGCGGGAATCATGCATCGCCTCGTCGCGCTCGAGGACTCGGTGGTGACACTCGTCGTCCTGCGGTGAGCTTCGCTCAGTCGGCGCTGACGAGCTTCGCTCGGTGGGCGCTGTCGTAGCGCTCCTGGGCTGCAATCACTTCCGGCATCGCGTCCTGCACGAGTTCGATCAGGCCGCGCAGGTGCTGCGCGAATCTCGAACCCAGCTCCGTGAGGCGGTATTCGACGTGCGGCGGAACCGTTGCCCGGACGTCGCGTGCGACGAAGCCGTCGCGTTCGAGCTGCTGCAGGGTCTGCGACAGCATGCGTTCGCTGACACCGTCGATCCGGCGCCGGAGTTCCCCGAACCGGTGGGTGCCGTCGCCGAGAGCGACCAGGACGAGGGTTCCCCATCTGCCGGTGATGTCCAGCATCGTCCGGCGGGATTCGCAACAGCGCGCGAACACGTCCGCTGCGAGCGCTGGGTCCGAGGCCATGGTGCGACGATATCGCGACCGTCTTGCACTTACTAATAGTTAGTGCTGTGATGGTGGAGAAGTTGAAGCATCAACAACAGGAGTCGACATGACCATTGCAGTGACCGGAGCGACCGGCAATCTCGGGCGCCTGACCATCGCCGCGCTCCTCGAGCGGGGTGTCGCCGCGGCCGACATCGTCGCCGTGGTCCGGGATGCTGCGAAGGCCGCCGAGCTCGCCGAAAAGGGAGTGCAGGTGCGCGTCGCCGACTACGACGACGCGGACGCGCTGCGCGTGGCGTTCGCGGGCGTCGACAAGCTGCTGCTCGTCTCCGGCAGCGAGATCGGCCGCCGCGTCCCGCAGCACACCAACGTCGTCGAGGCCGCGAAGGCCACCGGCGTCGGATTCCTCGCCTACACCAGCATCCTCGACGCCCAGAACAGCCCGCTGATGCTCGCCGCCGAGCACAAGGCCACCGAGAACCTCATCGCCGAATCCGGCATCGCTCACGCGCTGCTTCGCAACGGCTGGTACTGGGAGAACTACGAATCGGCCGTCGGCACCGCCCGCGAGACCGGGGTGCTGTTCGGTGCCGCGGGAACCGGCCGCGTCGCGGGAGCGGCCCGCAAGGACTTCGCCGAGGCCGCGGCCGCCGTGCTGCTCGCCGACGACGCCGCCGGCAAGGTGTACGAACTCGGTGGCGACCGGCTCACCTACGCGGAACTCGCCGAGGCGCTGTCCGGCGTCGTCGGGAAGCCGATCGTGTACAAGGACCTGTCGCGTGAGGAGTACACGCAGGTCCTCGAAGGCGCAGGGGTACCGTCCCAGTTCGCGGCGGTTCTCGCCGACTCCGACGCGGGCATCGCCGCCGGAGCCCTCGACACCGACAGCGGCGATCTGCAGCGCCTGATCGGACGCGACGCGACCCCAGTCGCGGACGTGCTGCGCGGCTGATCTGCGCGGTGATTCGGAATCCGCCCACGCTACAGGGTGGGCGGATTCCGAATCATGCGGCGCATCAACCGATCCGACGGTTGTGCACAGGCGCGTCGTTCATCCACAGAAGTCCTGATTTCGGCTCGGAGTGGGTGGTTCGGCCGGATGGGATCGGGCAGGGTCGCCTCATGACCGACCCTCGACCACTGACCCGAACGCACCTGCTCGCGACGGGCTTCTCGGACGACCACATTCGTGCCGCGGTGCGGGCCGGCGACCTCGTCGCCCTCACGCGAGGTGTGTACCTGTGGCGCGCCGATCATGACCGGCTGGACGACCCCGCACGTCACCGGGTGCGGGCGCGGCACGTCGCGTCGACGATGCCGCCCGGCGCGGTGATCAGCCATGTCTCGGCGGCAACGCTCCTGAACCTGGACGTGTGGAACATCGATCTCGCGCAGGTGCACGTCTCCCGCACCGGATCGCACGGTCGCCGCACCCGGCACCTGCACGTGCACGCGACCACCTGGACCGACGATGACGTCGTCGACGTGGACGGTCTCGCTGTCACCTCTCCCGCACGCACCGTCGTGGACCTCTCCCGGGCTCTTCCTCTGGACCAGGCAGTGGTCGTCGGGGACTCGGCCCTGCGGAACTACCCGGACACGCTGGATCTGCTGCCCGCGGCGTTGGCGTCGGCCCGCCATCGCAGCGGGATCGCGCGGGCCGCGGCAGTCGTGCCGTTCCTCGACGCGCGCAGTGAAAGTCCCGGGGAATCGCTGTCGCGGGTGCGGATCGCAGAGAGCGGACTGCCTCGTCCCGTGCTCCAGCATCCGATCGTGTTGCGCGACGGACGACGCGTCCGTCTCGACTTCTTCTGGGAGCGGCACGGGGTGGCCGGCGAGTTCGACGGGGCCGGCAAGTACGCCGACCGTCGCGACGTGTTCGCCGAGAAACTCCGCGAGGACGCGCTGCGCGATCTCGGTCTCGAGGTCGTCCGCTGGACGTGGGCCGATCTGACGCGGTTCGACGTCGTCGCACAGCGATTCGAGCGGGCAGTCGCCCGGCAATCCACGCGGTGAGTGCGAAGTCGCTCACGCGACAGCGTGGGCGGATTCCGAAGCGGTGAGCGCATTTCGCTGTCAGCCCAGCAGTGCGGCCTCGAGCGCCGTCCGCACTGCGTCGGGTTCGGGCGCGACGACCGTGACGAGCGGGGACACCGCGGTCGCGGCGAGCAGATCCGCGGCGCGGCCGGTGCCCGCCAGCACGAGAACCGGGCGCCCCTCGGCCAGCGACTGTGTGACGTCGTCGCGCGCGATCCCGCCGCCGTTCGCGAGCACCGTGACGACGGGCGATCCCGCTGCAAGGGTTTCGGCGACAGCCCCGAGCCACGGCGTTTCGTCGCCCCAGTGATCCCCCGCGACGGCGACGATGTGGGTGTGATTCGGTTCCAGCGCGGCCGAATCGGGCAGTGTCCCGTCGTGTCCGGGCCAGCGCACCGTTCCTTCCGCGACGATCCCGAGATGCACTCCCTGGGCGCCGCTCCGGCGGCGTTCCCGTCCGACCAGTCCGATCACCCCGGAGTCCGTGCCGCCGTCGATCAAGGTCGCGCCGAAGGATTCGATCATCGCGACGAGCGGGACGAACAGGCGCTCGCAGAGAGCGGCGTCCGACGGTGCCATACCGTCCGCACCCCCGACGAGGACCACTGCGGGGGCACCGGGGGACACACCGGTTGCTCGCAGCAGTGCGGTGAGTCGGTCTCCCGGTCGCGGCGGTGTACCCGGCGGGATACGGATCAGGGCCAGCTCCCGTCCACCCACCTCGACCACGTCGCTGCCGACCGTCACGCCACCTCCCTGGCCTGGGGTGCGCGGTGTGCGAGCGCCGCGCGGAGGGCACCGACCGTGATCGCCTCGTTCGCCGAGTACGTACCGCCCTTGTGGTTCAGTAGCGGGATGTCGACGCCGCCTGCGTGGTGCAACCCGATGAGCCGCCACTGGTCGTCGAACACCGGACTGCCGGAGCTGCCTCCCTCGGTGGGCGAACGATAGTGCACCCGGGTGTCATCGTAGTCGAGCACGATGTTGTCCTGGAGCGAGAACTGCGGCTGTTGGAGACCGCGCGGGTGCCCGATCAGATACGCACGGGGCGGACGGGGTTCGAGTGCGGGCAGGCGTGCCGCGACGGGCAACGGTTCGAGGTCGCCGGGCCAGCCGTCCAGTTCCAGGACGGAGGTGTCCAGCCCCGCGCCGTCGGACGGGGCGTACCACCAGCAGCGCACCGGCCGGAAGCGGTCCGTGCAGGCGTCCAGCGCATGGAACACGACCACCGCGTCGCCGGCGGCAACCCCCTCGGGCACGACATGTCCGTTGGTGACGAGCACCCGCTCCGGCAGGTCCGGATGCAGATCCCGGCCGTCGACGACGAACCCGGTCCCGACCCCGTCCTCCGACGGTGTGCACACCTGCGCGACCGCGCGGCACCGCGACAGCCCGTGGCGGTACCACGTCAACGACTGGTAGCGGTCGTGGCCGAACACCTTCTCGAGGTGGGCGAGCCGGGCCGTGCCGACATCGCGATCGCGGACCAGCACGCCGCCGCCGTCGCGATGCAGAAGCGCCGAGCGCAGCAGCGGCAGCATGGTGTCGCCGGGCGCGGCCGCGGTGGTCAGTTCCCACACCTCCACCAGCTGCCGCAGCAGCGCGGCGATCTTGAACGCATCGACTCCCGGATCGGCGAGAAACGCGTCGAGCCATGTATCGGCACCTGCAGGATCGCCGAGTGCGACCTCCGCTTCGCAGGCGGTGGCAGCGCCCCACGCGTCGGGTTCGGCCGCGGTCTCGATCGCACCGAGCACCTGGGCGGCGAGTGCGCGGGACAACACGGCGGGATCGGCGATTCCGGGGACGGCGAGGCCGTCCCGATGTGCGCGGGCGAGCAGGGCTGCCGCATTGATCGCGTGCCACGGCCGGGCCGGTGCCTCGTCACGCGCCGTCAGATACGCGTCGAGTGACATTCGCAGGTGGTGCGCCCGACGCGGGAGGTCGCCGGTGGTGAGGAACAACTGTTTGTGGCACCGGCCGATCCCACCGCGCGCCTCGATCCGCTCCGACGCCGGCGTGTCCGGATCGTCGGCCAGCTCGGAATAGAGATGCAATGCGGCCGCCGGCATACCCCGGTCGACGAGCGCCTGGGCGTACTGCCGCCGCACCGCAGGAAGGTCGAGTCCGCGACCCAGTGCGGCGTCCGCGACGGCAATCACGTCGTCGAATCTGCGGTACCGGCGCAACCCGGCGAGCATCCGCATGACCTCTGCCGGAGGCTGTTCGGCCGATCCGCGCAGGAATCGGCAGTACTCCTGGACGATTCGGCCCACCTCCGGCCAGTCGAAAGTGCCTGCAGAGCGGGCGATCCGGTCGATCCAGGCGACGTCGACGGTCGTCATTCGAGGACCTGACGCAGGAAATCGCGGAGTCGGGGCTGGCCGAGATACTTGCCGATGCTGTGCCGCCAACTGCCGGTGTTCGACACCCCGACATCGGCGACCTTCCGCTGTCCGGCATGCAGGAAGTCGCCCGCGATCTGCCGGTCGAGTAATCCGCAGACCGGGTCGAGCGGGTCGTATACGTTGGTCCATCGGCCGTCGCCGAGGCACCGCGCCGGCCAGCCGTCGTTGCGAGTCCACGGTGGCGTCAGCCCGTCCTGGACCTCCGAGATCCCCAACGGGCTACCGACGGTGAGCAGCGCATCCACGCGCGGGGCGTCGTTGATCGCGGTCAGGGCGTCGTAGGCGATGACGCTGCCCAGGCTGTGTCCGACGACGACGTGGGGTCCGGGCTGGGAATCGCCTTCCTGCAAGGCTTTCAAAGCTCGCTCGCGGATATCGCTGCGAATTCGGAAGGTTTCGCCCGGTCGCGGCGTGAACGAAGCGTCGTAGAGGAAATGATGCACGTCGCGCAGGAACACCTGCATCAGCCGCTTCTTCATCGCGGGTGGCAGCGGGATCGCCTCCAGTTCCGTGTCCGGCAGCACGAGCGTTTCGCACTCGCCGGGAACGGGTTCGACCGTGGCGACTCCGACCTCGCGGCCCAGACGTTCGACGAACTCCCGCTCGTCGTCGGGCAGTTCGCAGATCCAGCCCGGATCCTGGACCTCGAACTCGGCGGCATCGTCCGGCCCGAGGGTGGACTCGTGGGCGGTGAACGCGGCAGCGGGCTGCGCGTAGAGCATGTCCGCCCAGTACACCATCGACGAGGTGACACCCATGGCGTCGAGGTCGAGGCCGTCGTCGTCGAACAGCGCGATCCGCCATTGGTCCAGAAGTTCGTCGGGGGCGGGCTTGTTGCCGATGCCGTGGACAAACGTTACGTGAGGCATGGTGGTACTCCTTCGTCATTCGGTGTCGGTGCCGGGGGGAAGGTTCGGGCACAGCGGCTCGGGTTCGATGTCGGGGGAGATCCACTCGTGCCATTCCTCATCGGTCATGTTGCGGGTGAGTTTGGAACACAACATGTTCGACGCCTCCTCAGGGGTTGACGGTGGAAGGTTCCAGATCCGGAGGGTGCCATCTGTCCCGCCCGAGACGAGGCGCCTTCCGTCGGAGGTGAATGCGATGGCCGCTGCCCACCCCGCGTGGCCGGTCATGGGTACCGCGATCAGCCGTCCGGTCTCGGCGTCCCAGAGACGGATGTCGCCCTCGGAGCCGCCGGAGACGATGTAGCGCCCATCCGGGCTGTATTCGACGCCGGCCGCCCCGCCGCGGTGTCCGGGCATCTCCGGTCCGAGGAGCCGCCCGGTTTCGGTGTCCCACTGCCGCAACGCGGAGTCCGTTCCGCCGGCGACGATGCGAGTGCCGTCCGGACTGATTCCGACGGGGAACACGGCGGCCTTGTCCCCGGATTCCACGGTATCGATCGACTGTCCGGTTTCCGGATCCCACAGCTGGAGACCCTGGACGAACGAAACCGAGAAGATCCGGTGGCCGTGTGCGGCGAACCCGACCACCTGCACTTCGGGCCCGACTCGGATGGGATCGCCGATCGGTTGGCCGGTGTCGGCGTTCCACAGTCGAACGGTGCCGTCGTCGCCTCCGGATACCAGGCGGTGACCGTCGGGGCTGAAGTCGATTGCGTTGACTGTGCCCTCGTGCCGGGCCTGGACAGGATCGCCGATCGGTTGGCCGGTGTCGGCGTTCCACAGTCGAACGGTGCCGTCGTCGCCTGCGGAGGCGAGCCGGCGGCCGTCGGGGCTGAAGTCGACGGTCCGGACGGCACCTTGTTGTCCGGTGAGTGGAGCTCCGACGGGCAGGCCGGTGCCGATGTCCCACACTCGAACGGTGCCGTCGTCGCCGCCGGAGACGAGGCGGTGCCCATCGTCCGTGGTCGCAATGGCTTGAATGGCACCGTGGTGCCCGGCGAGGGTTCCCAGCGGTTTTCCGGTGTCGAGGTCCCACAGGCGCAGAGACTCGTCGTCCAGGCTCGCGGACACGATGCGGCGGCTGTCCGTGTCGGTCGTGATGCCGTAGACCATCCCGGCGTCGCCGGTCACCGGCAGTGCGGTGGTCGCGTCCCACGTCCGCACCGTCGCATCCCATCCCGCCGACAGCAACTGTCGGCCGTCCGGGCTGAATGCCATACCGGTCACGGGCCCGTCATGACCGGTGAGAGGTACGCCGATGGGTTGCTGCCGGTCGGTGTCCCAGGCGCGGATCGTCCCGTCGAATCCTCCCGAGACGACGCGTCGTCCGTCGGTGTCGAAGGCGACACTTGTCGCCGGACTCGGGGTAATCATGGGGTCGCCGATCTCACGGTGCGTTCCGACATTCCACAGTCGCACGGTGCCGTCGTCGCTGCCCGACACGATCTGCCGGCTGTCCGGGCTGAACGCGAGTGCCGTGACGACCCGAGTATGGCCCGTCATCGTCTCACCGACGAGGTCGTACCCAGGAGTGGACAGATTCCACAACCGGATTCCGTTGTCGGCGCTTCCGGTAGCGAGCCATCGTCCGTCCGGGCTGAACGCGGTCGACTGCACCGAACCACCGACGAGTGCGGTCACCGGTTCGCCGTCGAGCTGCCCGGTGTTCGGATCCCACCAGCGGAGCGCCCCATCGGATTGCGTCGAAAGGATCCGGGATCCGTCGTCGGTGAATGCCAGGCTCGACACCATCGCCGTCGGGTCGTTTGTCGGGCTGCCGATCGGTTGGCCTGTCGTGGAATCCCATACACGGACGACGCCGGCGTAGTCGCCCGATGCGATTCGCTTTCCATCCGGACTGAATACCGTCCGGAACACGCCCATGTCGCCGTGCTGCATCGGGTCGAGGACGGGCAGACCGGTTTGCGAATCCCACACTCGCACAGTGCCGGCATCGTCACCGGTGACGATGAGTGTGCCGTCGGGACTGTAGGTGGCGCTGTGGATCAACGCCGGAGCTTCGATGATCTTCAGGATGTCACGACGGGCGACGAGTGCGCCGAGCAGTGCACCGGAATCCGTTTCGGCGACATGGGGAGCGGCGAGCAGCTGATCGATCGCACGAACCTCACTCCCGATGCTGCCACCGGCGAGAACCGACTGAGCCTCGGCCACCAGCCGCGACGCGACCGCCTCGTCGCTTCGAGTGTCGGCGAGGCGCTCGGAGTGCAGCGCCCAGCCGGATGCAGCGGTTGCGGCGAGGGCAACGACGACCATCCCTGCAAGTACCGTCCGCAGCTTCCGCGACTGCTTCTGCAGGACGGTGGCGTATTCCTGAGCTTTCTGCCTCGCTTCCGTTTCCGCAACGGCCAGCGCTTCCGCCGCCTCTTGCTTCTCTCGCGCCGCCTCCAACTCCGCTTCGCGGCGGAGCTTTTCGTCGGCAACACGTTGGTCCTCCCGTTGCCGCGATGCGAGGAGGTACGGTCGAACCGGACTGAGGCGGTCCCGGAAGCCCTTTCGCGCAGACAAGGTTTCGGCGTCGGTCAGACGTTCGCCCTCGAGTAGCCACGCCTCTTGCCGATTGTTCTTCCGCCACGCCGCGGCAGCTCGTTCGAGCGCGTCGGCCTCCCGGAGGTTGTCGCGTTCCTCGTGGAGCCAGCCGGCGAGGTCGGTCCATTGCCGCAGCAGGCTTTCCAGGGCGACTTCGACGACGACGTCGCCGTCGCGCTCACCTTTGACGAGGAGCCGACGCGCGACCATCGCGTCGAGCAGCGGCCGGCTCTGCGCGGGTAGGTCGGACCAGCGGGCGAGGCGGCGCATCGGCTGGTCGGTGTACTGGTCGATGTTCGCCAGCCACGGGACGAACGCGGCGCGCAGGTGCTCGAGTTGTGTGCTGCGTTCGTCGGGATCGGAGGAAAGCAGGTTGTCGATCTCGGTCTGGACGACCGCGTGCATGCCACCCATCGCCGTGTATTCGGCGAGGGTGAGTCGCCCGGAGCTGCCGTAGTCCTCGTGCAGCCGGGCCATGGTGAGGGCCAGCAGCGGGAGGGTGTCGGCGCCTTGCCCGCACGCGGACAGCAGCCGGTTCAGCAGGGCGGGCTCGACCTCGAGGGGACGTCCCGCGGCGGTGGCGCGGGCCGCGGGACCGCACACGACTTCCTTGAACTCGGTGCGCGGCATCGGTTTGAGCTCGTTGAACAGTTCGGATCGCACGTCCGTCAGCTCCGGGACGGTTTGCAGCGTCTCGAAACGGTCGGAGCGAATCGTCGCTGCGACGAGTAGCAGGGGCTCGTCGTCGCCGGGGGAGTGACGTGTGATGCGGGCGAGCAGTGTCAGAAACTGCGACGCCTGGGGTCCCGCGTCCGCCGCGAACAGTTCTTCGGCCTGATCGACCGGCAGGATCAGGGTCGGCAGGGGTGTATTGCCGGTGTCATGGAGCAGCCGGTCGGATGCCTTCTGTCGAATCTCCCTCAGCCACTGGGTGACCCGTGCGGCATCGCCCGATCGACACGTCGCTTTGATCTCACCCAGCGGGGGTGCGGGCAACCCCAATTCGGTGCGTGTCGTATGAATCGCGCGGGCCAGTCCGTGCTCGCCGGTCAACGCGGCGCGCTCGGGGCGCACGATGCCCAGGGGGAGGAAGTGCCGGTCGTCGCGGCGCAACCGGGGGAGCAGGCCCGCTCGCAGAAACGACGACTTGCCCGCACCGGACGGCCCCAGCACGACGAACAGCGACGCGGACCCCGACGCCCGCATGCCCCGCAGTTTGTCGAGCCCACTGATGATCTGCTCGTCGCGGCCGAAGAAGACGGCGGCGTCCTGCTCTTCGAGAGGTTCCCACCCGCGGTAAGGAGCCCGGTCCGGGTCGCCGGGCGGTGGCCACGCGAAATGTTCGGCACCCACCCCGGCGTCGCGCAGGCCGCGCAGCAGCCTTCGCAGCCCCTCGGTACGGAACACGATCGGTTCGCCGTCGACCGTGATCTCGGTGGTCGGCCCGTCACCGAACAGGTCGCAATGTTGCCATTCGTGGGTGTACCGGCCGGCCGTCGCGTCGAGGCGGGCGCAGAAGATCCGTTTGTTCAGAGTTTCGGCAGTGCGGTATTCGTTGGTGCATTCCTGCGACGACTCCCAGTCGGTCGAGAGCAGGCACACGACGGCCTCGCAGCGTGCCGCGGTCCGGGTGAGCGCATCGCGCCACCGCACCCCCGGCGCCAGCCCGGTCTCCGGATCGATGTCGAGGAAGATCTCCCCGGCCAGGCTCGGTTCGTTCTCGACGAGCCAGCGCATGAGCGCGACCGCCTGCCGGCTGTCTCGGCTGGAATGGCTCAGGAATATGCGGGTCATCGTCCGCTCCGCTCGCTGCGGGGAAACTATGACCTCAGCGTTCCGCGCGGTGTCGTCGCAGGCACGAGTAGCCGACTACTCGATTTTCGCCGTCGCCTGCCGATCGACGCGGTGACTGCGAATCCGCTCACTCTGCAGTGCGAGCGGATTCCGAATCGGTGGGCGAGTTCGACGCGGGGAAATCGCGTTCGATGCGCAGGGTGCGGATCGTGGTCGCCAGACCGTCGTATTGCGTGATCAGCAGGCAGAATTCGATCAAGCGGCGGACGTCGAGGTGCTCGGCCAGCGCCGACCACGTCTCGTCGGTGAGGTCCTTGGTCGCGACCAGTTCGTCGACTGCGGCGAGCAGCGCACGGTGACGCGGGCTCCACCCCTCGGCCTGCGGCCCCTCGATGACACGCTGCAGGATCTCGGCGGTCACACCCGCGCGACGACCGAGCCGCACGTGGTGGTCCATCTCGTAGTCGCAGCCGCGCAGGTGCGCGACGCGCAGGATGACGAGTTCGGATTCGTGGCGGGGGAGCTTGCCGCCGGGCATCAGCTTGCCGGAGTAGTGCAGCCAGCCGCGGAACAGGCCGCCGGCGCGACCCAGTGTGCCGAACAGGTGCGCGTCCGAGGTTCCTGCCGCCAGTGACAGGACGCGCCAGGCGATCCAGTTGACCGGGCCGAGTTGACGGAACCGTCCGGGCGTGATGCGGGGCGTCATGCGCGCTAGTCTCGCACGGCCCGCGAGAGCCGGGCCATCGTCCGCGCCGCCTCGGTGCGTTGCACGATCGCCGCGCACGCGTCGACGATGTGCTCGCGCAGCCGGGTGTGCGCGTCGTCCAGTCTTCCGTCGAGTACCGCCTCCGCGACGGCGATGTGCTCCTCGACGGCGCGCTCCACCCGCTCCGGGACGAGCTCGTCGAACATCCGGACCGTGCGTACCTTCGCGTTGACCGAATCGAGCGCGTCGCACAGGGCGTCGTTCCCCGACGCGGCGAGCAGGGCCAGGTGGAACTCCTCGTCGAGCGTGACGAACCCCGAGTCGGGAGCAGGGGGGTCGTCGCGGAAACGGCGCCACCGCTCGAGTTCGGCCCTGAGCAGGTCCCGGTCGTGGACGACCACCCCGGACAATGCGCGCGTGATGCCGCGTAATTCGAGCGTGGCGCGCAGTTCGTAGAGGTCGCCGAGGTCCTCGAAGCGCGGACGGTACGGGAAGAGCCCGTGTTCGCGTCGCTCGACGAGACCCTCGGACACGAGGCGGGCCAGGGCCTCCCGCACCGGTGTGCGGGAGACCCCGTACAGCTCGGCGAGCCGTTCCTCGCTGAGTCGCTCGTCGGGGGAGACGGTGCCCGCTGTCAGATCGGCGCGCAGCGCCCGGTAGACGCGCTCCCGCCGGGTGCCGCCGGAGAACATCAGATTGCCATCGCGCTGCGAACGGTACGAGCGGCGTCGGCGCCTCCTTCGCCGGTCGCGGTGATGCGTCCCGATTCCAGGACGTAGTAGTGGCGGGCGTTGTCGAGGGCGAATCCGATGTGCTGCTCGACGAGCAGCACCCCGAGGTCGCCGCGCCGGCTCAGGTCCACGATCGTCTTCTCGATCTCCTGAACGACGGACGGCTGGATACCCTCGGTCGGTTCGTCGAGAATGAGCATCCGTGGACGGGTGATCAGCGCGCGGGCGATGGCGAGCTGCTGGCGCTGGCCGCCGGACAACAGGCCCGCGCGGCGATCGAGCAGCGGAACCAGCGCAGGGAACAGATCGAGCATCTCCGCGATCAGCGCCTTGCCGTTCTTGCGGCCGTCCGCGACCACCTGCAGGTTCTCGGCGCAGGTGAGCTGCCCGAAGGACTGCTGGCCCTGCGGAACGTACGCGAGGCCCCGGGCCACGCGCGCCGCCGGGCGCAACCCGGTGATGTCCTCACCGTCGAGCAGGATCTTGCCGGAGGCGACCGGCAGCAGCCCGACGGCGGCGCGCAGCAGGGTGGTCTTGCCGGCACCGTTGTGGCCCATGACGGCGACGACCCCGTCGGACGGGACCGTGATCGTGGCCCCGTGGATGATCTCGGTGCGTCCGTAACCGGTACGGACGTCGACGAGTTCGAGCATCAGATCGCCTCCTCGAGGCTCGCGGTACCCAGGTAGACCTGCTGGACCTGCGGATCGTTCTGCACCTCTTCGACGGTGCCTTCGGCGATGATCTTGCCGCGCGCGAGCACCGTCACCGAGGTCGCGAACGCGCGCATGAAGTCCATGTCGTGCTCGACGACGACGGTGCGCTCGGCGCCGATGCGGCGCAGCAGCTGCCCGGTCTCCTCGCGTTCGTCGTGGCTCATGCCGGCGACGGGTTCGTCGAGCAGCAGCACGTCGGAGTTCTGCACCAGGAGCATGCCGATCTCGAGCCACTGCTTCTGGCCGTGCGCGAGGATCCCGGCGGGGATGTCGCGATGGGCCGCGAGGCCGGTGGTTTCCAGTGCCTCCTCGATCTGCGGCAGCACGTCCTTGCGGCGGCGCAGCATCTGCCACGGGCTGCGGCCGGCGCCGGCGGCGATGTCGAGATTCTGCAGCACCGTCAGCTCCTCGAATACCGACGCCGTCTGGAACGTGCGGCCGACGCCGAGCCGGGCGATCTTGTGGACCTTCTTGCCGAGAAGTTCGACCCCGGACTTGGTGACCGACCCGGTCGCGGGGACGAGACCGGTGATGGCGTCGACGAGCGTGGTCTTCCCGGCGCCGTTGGGGCCGATGAGGAATCGCAGATCGCCCTGTAGCAGCGTCAGGTCGACACCGTCGACGGCGGTGAATCCGTCGAACTGCACTCGCAGATCACGGATTTCGAGGTATTGGCTGGACATTCCGGCGTTGCCGCCGAAGGTGGGTTCGGTCATCGTGCCGGCTCCATCTCGGTGTTCTCGGCGGTCGGTTCGGGATCGGGTTCCTCTGCGGGGGTGTCGCTTCCGGTGCGCTTGCGACGCCGGAACGCTGCGATCCCGGCGAGTCCGGCGGGGAAGAATCCGACGACGACGATGAACAGCAGGCCCTGCGCATACGTCCACGCGGACGGGAAGCTCTCCGACAGCGACGTCTGCGCCCACGCGACCCCGATCGCGCCGAGTACCGGCCCGAGCAGCGTGGTGCGGCCACCGATCGCGACGCCGATGAGGAACGCGATGGACGGCACGATGCCGATGTCCGCCGGGGAGATGATCCCGACGATCGGCACGAACATCGCACCGGCGATGCCGGCGAAGAACGCGGCGACCGTGTAGGCGACGACCTTGACGGTCGCGGGGTCGTAGCCGAGGAAGCGGACGCGCTCCTCCTGGTCGCGGACCGCGACGAGCAGTTCACCGTAGCGTGAGTGCATGAGCTGGCGGGTCCCGGCGACGACGAGCAGCAGGATCGCCGCGACGATGAAGAACAGCATCCGCTTGTTGACCGGATCGGACAGGTCGTAACCGAAGAACGTGCGGAACCGGTTGAGGCCGTTGGACCCTCCGGTGCTCTGCTGGCCGACGAGCAGGATCGCGAACGCCGCGGCGAGGGCCTGGGACAGGATCGCGAAGTAGGCGCCCTTGACGCGGCGCTTGAACACGCCGAGGCCGAGCAGCAGGGCCAGCAGTGCGGGCACGAGCAGGATGCCCAGCAGCGTCACGAGCGGCGACGTGAACGGCACCCAGTACGCGGGCAGTTCACGGATACCCGCGATCTGCATGAAGTCCGGCACGGTGTCGCCGCGCACCTCGGCGTCGGCGATCTTCAGGTGCATCGCCATCATGTAGGCGCCGAGGCCGAAGAACACGCCCTGACCGAGGGTCAGCATGCCGCCGCGGCCCCAGGCCAGGCCGATGCCGGCGGCGACGATGGCGAAGCACAGGAACTTCGCGAGCAGATTCAGGCGGAAGTCGGACAGGACGGCGGGGGCGAGACCGAACAGCACGAGCGCGGCGATCGCAAATCCCGCCCACGTGCGGACCGGTCCGGGCCGGGTGAGAACGGACATCAGACCAGGCTCCTTGTCTTGACCGCGAACAGACCTTGCGGGCGGATCTGCAGGAAGACCACGATGATCACGAACACGATCACCTTCGCGATCGACGCGGTGGTGGAGTATTCGATGAACGAATTGAGCAGGCCGAGCGCGACCGCCGCGATCACGGCACCCTCGATGCGACCGAGCCCGCCGATGACGACGACGAGGAACGCGTCGATCAGGTACGACTGCCCGATCGTCGGGCTCGTCGAGCCGATGAGGGTCAGCGCCACCCCGGCCAGGCCGGCGAGTCCGGAGCCGAGGAAGAACGTGGTGATGTCGGTGCGCCGGCTGGAGATGCCGACGGTCTCGGCGAGATCGCGGTTCTGCACGACCGCCCGGATGCGACGGCCCATCGGGGTGTACTTCATCGCCACGATCAGCGCGACGACGCACACGGCGGCCAGCACCAGGATGAACAGGCGGGTTTTCGGAACCACCGCACCCAGGATCTCGACACCGCCGGACAGCCATTGTGGGGCAACCACATTGACTGCCGGTGCGCCGAAGATGTCACGGGCGGCCTGCTGCAGCAGCAGGCCCACGCCGAACGTCACGAGCAGTGTGTCGAGCGGACGGTGGTACATGCGGCGGATGAGCGTGACCTCGAGCAGCACACCCATCGCGCCGCCGACCAGGAAGCCGACGAGCAGGGAGATCAGCAGCGAGACCCCGGCCGCGGAGATCACCTGCTGCACAACGTATGCGGTGTACGAACCGGCCATGATGAATTCGCCGTGGGCCATGTTGATCACGCCCATCTGGCCGAACGTCAACGACAGGCCCAGCGCTGCCAGCAGCAGGATCGAGCCGATGCTCAATCCCGTGAACAGCTGTCCTACCACGACATCCATATCGCCCCCTTTCTCGTCGGCTTCCCGGTCGTATCGGCTCAGCTACCGGACAGGCTCGAGGCCCAGTCGTAGCTCTTCAGGTACGGGTCCGGCTCGATCGGGGAGCCCGAGTCCCACACGGTGTAGATCAGTCCGTCGCCGCGGATCTCACCGATGCGTGCGGTCTTGGCGATGTGGTGGTTGTCGCCGTCGATCGTGACGGTGCCTTCGGGAGCGTCGAACGTGACGCCGTCGGCCGCCTCCTGGATGTCGGCCACGGCGAACGAGTTCGCCTTCTCGACGGTGTTCTTCCACAGGTAGACCGAGGTGTAGGCAGCCTCCATCGGATCCGAGGTCGGCTTGTTCGCGCCGTACTTCGCCTTGTAGGCGTCGACGAACGACTTGTTCTCCGGGGAGTCCACCGTCTGGTAGTAGTTCCACGCGGTAAGCTGGCCCTCGATGTTCTGGGCGCCGATGCCGACGACCTCCTCCTCGGCGATGGACACCGAAACCACCGGCATGTCAGCGGCTTTCAGGCCGACGTTGGCGTACTCGCGGAAGAATGCGACGTTCGAGTCGCCGTTGAGGGTGTTGAACACCGCGTCCGCGTCGGCGGTGCGGATCTTGTTGACGATCGTCGAGAAGTCGGTCGAACCGAGCGGGGTGTAGTCCTCACCCTTGATCTCGATGCCGTTGGCCTCGGCGTAGGCGCGGATGATGCGGTTCGCCGTCTGCGGGAACACGTAATCGCTACCGACGAGGTAGAGGGACTTGACGCCCTTCTCCTTCAGGTAGTCCAGCGCCGGCACGATCTGCTGGTTGGTGGTCGCGCCGGTGTAGAAGATGTTCGGCGACGATTCCAGGCCCTCGTACTGCACCGGGTAGTACAGCAGCGCGTCGTTGTCCTCGAACACCGGCAGCATCGCCTTACGGCTCGACGACGTCCAGCCGCCGAAGACCGCAGCGACACAGTCGGAGCTGATGAGCTTCTCGGCCTTCTCGGCGAACACCGTCGGCTCGGACGCTCCGTCCTCGGCGACGATCTGGATCTGCTTGCCGAGCACGCCACCGGAGGCGTTGATCTCCTCGACGGCCAGTGCGATCGAATCACGAACGGTGACTTCGGAAATTGCCATGGTGCCGGACAGGGAGTTCAGCGAACCGACCTTGATGGTGTCGCCGGAGGTGTCGACGCAGGATTCGCCGGTCGCGCCGGTCGCGGTGTCACCGGCCTTGCTGCCGCAGGCGGTGAGAAGCAGACCGGCAGCCGCGAGTGCCACCGGAACGGCGACGGCACGCTTGGCGATTGTGGACCTGGCAACTGACATGGAGATGCCCCCTTGTTTGGAAGATGAGAAGCCTCGGTTCCCCGGTGTATCCGGGCGCGTATACAGCGCTGTATTCGTCGGCCAAACAGTAAAGGGATCGTGTTGCGCAGGTATATCTGCTTGTGACAATTGGATGTTCGATGTTTCGCCTGTGTGAACTCGCCCGCGGG
This sequence comes from Rhodococcus sp. HM1, assembly GCF_023218075.1. Lineage (GTDB taxonomy): Bacteria > Actinomycetota > Actinomycetes > Mycobacteriales > Mycobacteriaceae > Rhodococcus. The sequence continues at coordinate 162,082 of NZ_JALPTB010000002.1, forward strand.
CGGCGCCCGGTGTCCGAGCGAATGTGCCGCTCGTCTCCTTCAATCGACCGAATGTGCCGCTCGCTCGGAAAGGGGGAGGGGGAGCACGCGACGACCCGGCGCCGCGCGTGAGTACGTGGCGCCGGGTCGGTGGGTGCGGGTCAGCGAATGAGGTAGGGCGAGACCGAGCTGCGGTGTTCGTTGATGTCCAGCTCCTTGCCGAGCGGTGGGAACGCGCGCTGCGGGCAGTTGACGCGTTCGCAGATGCGGCAGCCTGCGCCGATCGGGGTGCCGGGGTTGGACTCGTCGAGGTCGAGGCCGTCGGCGTAGACGAGTCGATGCGCGTGGCGCAGCTCGCAGCCGAGGCCGATCGCGAACGTCTTCGACGGCTGCCCGTAGCGGGCCGCGCGGCGTTCGACGGTCCGCGCGACCCACAGGTAGCGGCGGCCGTCGGGCATCTGCGCGATCTGCGTCATGATCTTGCCCGGGTACGCGAAGGTCTCGTAGACGTTCCACAGCGGGCAGGTGCCGCCGCTGGTGGAGAAGTGGAATCCCGTGGCGGACTGGCGTTTGGACATGTTGCCGGCCCGGTCGACGCGGACGAACGAGAACGGCACCCCTCGCAGTTTCGGTCGCTGGAGGGTGGAGAGCCGGTGGGCGATCGTCTCGTAGCTGACGCCGTAGAACGCCGAGAGCCGTTCGACGTCGTAGCGGAAGTCCTCCGCGATCTCGTGGAACTGTGTGTACGGCAGGATCATCGCCGCCGCGAAGTAGTTCGCGAGACCGAGGCGTGCCAGGGAGCGGGACGCGTCGGACGTGAAGATGGCGTCCTCGACCATCTTGTCGATGAGGTCACCGCATTCGAGGTAGGCGAGCTCGGTGGCGAGTTTGAAGACCTGTTGCCCGCTGGACAGCTGAGGGGCTATCTCGAGGGTGCGGGTCTCCGGGTCGTAACGGTGCAGGACGTTCTCGCCGAGATCGATGCGCTTGACGATCTGCACGTCGTGCACGGACGCCATCCGCTTGGCGATCTCGCCGCCGACGTCGCCGCGGTGGAACCGGATGCGATTGGCGAGTTCCTCGGCTGCGGTGTCGAGCTCGTGCAGGTAGTTCTGTCGCTGGTAGAAGTAGTCGCGCACTTCCTCGTGCGGCATCGTGATGGCCCCGCTGCCGCTACCGTCGCTGTACCTGTCCTCGGTCGCGGCCGCGAGCTGGGCGGTGGTGTTGCGGAACCGGCGGTGCATGTTCACCATCGCCCGGGCCAGCCCGGGATGCGCGGCGACCATCTCGGCGATCTCCTGGGCGTCGGCTTCGATGCCCATCTCCTGATCGAGCGCGACCTCCCGCATCTCGGCGATCAGGCGGGTGTCGTCCTGGGAGGAGAAGAAGGTGGTGTCGACGCCGAAGACCTCACTGATCCGCAGCAGTACGGGAACGGTGAGGGGACGGACGTCGTGCTCGATCTGGTTGAGGTAGCTGGCAGAGATCTCGAGGGTCTTGGCGAGTGCGGCTTGGCTGAGGCCCCGCTCGGTACGCAGCTGACGAAGGCGGGCTCCCACGAAGGTCTTGGCCATTCGCCCAGCGTACGACCAGCTGTAAAGCTTTGCAACGAGCCATTCGCAACGTGTTAATCGTGTCGGCCGGAAACGACCTGCTGGGGGCGGTCGACGCCGAGCCAGGATCCGGGCGCGAACGCCTCGTAGTGGATCGACTCGACGGGTACTCCGCGCGCGACGAGGCCGTCCCTGACCGTGCGCATGAACGCGACCGGCCCGTACACGTACACCCTGGCCCCCGCCGGGACGTCGAGATCGTCGACGGGCGACCGTCCATGCACGTCGAACTCCTCGAAATCGTTGTACCGCACCTGCATCCGCGCATTCTCCAGCCGAGAGACGAGGGCGGTGATGTCCGCACGGCGCGCATGGTCGTAGGGGGACCGGTCCACGTGCAACGCGACGACGGGCCGCCGCGGATCGGTCTCGGCGAGGCTCTGCAGGGCGGTCAGCGTGCTGGTGATGCCGATGCCGGCGGAGATCAGCACCAGCGGGGTGCTGCCGGCGTCGACGAGGAGGCTTCCGAAGGGGTGCGAGACGATCAGCTCGTTGCCGGGGCGGACGGTGTCGAAGAGGAACGAGGAGACCAGCCCGTCCGGGACCCGCTTGATCGTGATGGCCCACTCGCCCGGGACCCGCCCTCGCACGAGGGTGTACTGCCGGATCTGGCGGGTGCCGTCGGGAAGTCGCACGCAGATCGAAATGTACTGTCCCGGACTGAAATCGGGGAGCGGTCGCCCGTTGAGCGATCGCATCACGAAGGTCGCGACGTCGGCTCCGTCGTATTCGACCTCCGAGACGGCCACCAGTCGCCACACGTGTCCGTGGGGTACCCCGGCCGAGTCGTACAGCGCGGCTTCCTGCTTGATGAGCGAACCCGCCATGAGTGTGTAGACCTGGTGCCAGGCCGCTGCGACGGCCGGGGTCACCGCGTCGCCGAGCACCTCGGCGATCGCGGCGAACAGGTGGAAGCGGATCATTTCGTAGTGCCCGGCCTGGATGCCGATCGACGCGTGCTTGTTGGCGATCCGGGACATGATCGCGTCGATGTCCTGGGGCTGCTCGGTGATCAGGAGCTTGGCGAACGCGGCGACCGAACTCGCGAGTGCCTTCTGCTGCTCGCGGTTGCGCTGGTTCGTGCGATTGAACAGGTCCGTGCACAGCAGGGGTGCCGCGGTGAACAGGCGCTCGTAGAACCGTTCGGAGATCCGGCCGATGTGGGCCTCCACGGCGGGCAGCGTGGCCTCGATGACGTCGTACGACGTGGGAGAAAGGATGACCGCTCCTCTGCTCGTAGGGGGTGGGCGAGACACGAGCAGCTGCGCGGGCATGTGCGCGACGGGTCCAGCCCCGACCTGGTCGTCGCGAGTCATGTTACGGCCGGTCGCGGGAATCCTCCCGATCGACGGCTGCGGAAAATCCCTGCTCGAACCTCCCGGCCGGTGTGAAACCCCCCACATGCGCGGCCGAGGCGACTCCCGGGACGGCCGGTCCCACGGGTCCCGGTGTCAGGGAGTGCTCGCCGGGGGTTGCGCCACGAATGCCGAGGTAGAGCTACTCGTCAGTAACCAACGCGGCGATTTTGTGAAGTCGTTGGAACGGCCATTGATTTACAACCTTTGCAAAGCTCCCGCGAAAACTAGCCAAGGTTGGCATTTGCAACAGGTAGACGGCCTTTTTCGGCTGTGTCATTGTTTTGGAGTACATCCGAACGGCACGCGAAGGGTGTGAAGTCGTACGCACGTACTGCTGAACACCCGGAGCGGATTCGAATCTAGAGAGTGGAGCTTTGATGTCGACCACCGGCACCCCGCGGACCGCTGAAGAAATCCAGAAGGACTGGGACACCAACCCCCGCTGGAAGGGCGTCACCCGTAACTACACGGCCGAGCAGGTCGTGAAGCTGCAGGGCTCCGTCGTCGAGGAAGCCACCCTCGCTCGTCGTGGCTCGGAGATCCTCTGGGATCTCGTCAACAACGAGGACTACATCAACTCGCTCGGCGCCCTGACCGGCAACCAGGCCGTGCAGCAGGTTCGCGCCGGCCTCAAGGCCATCTACCTGTCCGGCTGGCAGGTCGCCGGTGACGCGAACCTCTCCGGCCACACCTACCCGGACCAGTCGCTGTACCCGGCGAACTCGGTTCCGCAGGTCGTCCGCCGCATCAACAACGCGCTGCTCCGCGCGGACGAGATCGCCAAGGTCGAGGGTGACACCTCGGTCGAGAACTGGCTCGCCCCGATCGTCGCCGACGGTGAGGCCGGCTTCGGTGGCGCCCTCAACGTCTACGAGCTGCAGAAGGCCATGATCGCGGCCGGTGTCGCCGGTTCGCACTGGGAGGACCAGCTCGCGTCGGAGAAGAAGTGCGGTCACCTCGGTGGCAAGGTGCTCATCCCGACCCAGCAGCACATCCGCACCCTGACCTCGGCCCGTCTCGCGGCCGACGTCGCGGACGTCCCGACCGTCGTCATCGCCCGCACCGACGCCGAGGCCGCGACCCTCATCACCTCCGATGTCGACGAGCGCGACCGCGAGTTCCTCGACGGCACCCGTACGGCCGAGGGCTTCTTCGGTGTCAAGAACGGCATCGAGCCCTGCATCGCCCGTGCGAAGGCCTACGCCCCGTACGCCGACCTCATCTGGATGGAGACCGGTGTTCCGGACCTCGAGGTCGCCAAGAAGTTCTCCGAGGCCGTCCGTAGCGAGTTCCCGGACCAGCTGCTGGCCTACAACTGCTCGCCGTCCTTCAACTGGAAGGCTCACCTGGACGACGCGACCATCGCGAAGTTCCAGAAGGAGCTCGGCGCGATGGGCTTCAAGTTCCAGTTCATCACCCTCGCCGGCTTCCACTCGCTCAACTACGGCATGTTCGACCTGGCCCACGGCTACGCCCGCGAGGGCATGACCGCCTTCGTCGACCTGCAGGAGCGCGAGTTCAAGGCGGCCAAGGAGCGCGGCTTCACCGCCATCAAGCACCAGCGTGAGGTCGGTGCCGGCTACTTCGACACCATCGCCACCACGGTCGACCCGAACACCTCCACGGCTGCTCTGAAGGGCTCCACCGAGGAGGGCCAGTTCCACTAGGAACAGGCTTCGAAGTCACACCGCGGCGGGATCCGTCCCGGACTCCCGCCGCGGTGACTTCACCCCAGCCGTACCGGCTGGACCGAGCTAGACCCTTACGACGATCCGGTCGGTGGATGATCCCCGCCGGATCGTCGTGCAAGAACCCCTCTACAGACTCCGTGCAGGACCACCTGTGCAGGACCCCCTGTGCAAGACCCTCCACGACCAACCCCACATGACGAGAAGGAGCTGACGTGACCAGCGAGAAGATTCAGCGCGTCGGCGTGATCGGCGCCGGGATCATGGGCGCAGGTATCGCCGAGGTGTGCGCGCGCGCTCATGTCGACGTACTGGTGTTCGAGCAGACCCGTGAACTCGCGGCTGCCGGACGTGCCCGCATCCTCCGGTCCCTCGACCGGGGCGTGAGCAGCGGAAAGATCACCGAACGGGAGCGGGAGCAGGCCGCGTGGCGCCTCCGGTTCACCTCGGACCTCGGTGACTTCGCGGACCGTCAGCTCGTCGTGGAGGCCGTCGTCGAGGACGAGAAGGTCAAGAGCGAGATCTTCGCCGAACTCGACAAGATCGTCACGGACCCGAACGCGGTGCTCGCGTCGAACACCTCGTCGATCCCGATCATGAAGCTGGGCATCGCCACCAGCGCCCCCGAGCGCGTCATCGGCCTGCACTTCTTCAACCCCGTGCCGGTGCTCCCGCTCGTCGAGCTGGTCACCACGCTGAAGACCAGCTCCACGGTCGCCCAGCGCGCCGAGGCCTTCGCCGCCGACATTCTCGGCAAGCAGGTCGTCCGCTCCTCGGACCGTGCCGGCTTCATCGCCAACGCGCTGCTCGTGCCCTACCTGCTGTCGGCGATCCGGATGGTCGAATCCGGCTTCGCGACGAAGGAGGACATCGACAAGACGATGGTGCTCGGCTGCGCCCACCCGATGGGCCCGCTCGCGCTGACCGATCTGGTCGGGCTCGACACCGTCAAGTCGATCGCCGACTCGATGTACGAGGAGTTCAAGGAGCCGCTGTACTCGGCCCCGCCGCTGTTGCTGCGCATGGTCGAGGCCGGCCTCGTCGGCAAGAAGTCGGGTGCCGGCTTCTACGAATACGCCGAAAACGGTCGGGCCTCCAAGAAGGCCAGCTAAGCAGTAGGTAGCACCACACCGTACTTCGGCGCCCGTGCCCGACAGCAGTGCCACCTGCGCACTGCTCGTCGGTGCACGGGCGCGAGGTGCATGAGGGAAAGGTCGATTCCGAGATGGCTACCAACGCCACCGGCTACGGATCCAGCATCCTCGGGTACCCGCGTATCGGTCCCCGCCGCGAACTCAAGCGTGCTCTCGAGTCCTACTGGCACGGCACCGGCACGCGCGACGAACTCGTCGCCGTCGCCCGTGAAATTCAGGAGGACACCTGGAGCGAGCTCGCGGCGACCGGTCTGACACAGGTCCCCGGCAACACGTTCTCCTACTACGACCACGTCCTGGACAACGCCCTGTTGTTCGGCGCGGTCCCCGAGCGGTTCCGTTCCTTGGTCGGCGAGCTCGACCCGCTCGACTTCTATTTCACCCTGTGCCGCGGCCGGGAGGACTTCCCGCCGCTGGAACTGGTCCGCTGGTTCGGCAGCAACTACCACTACCGGCAGCCCGAACTCGACGAGACCACCACGTTCGAGCTGAACTCGGCCGCCGTGCTCGACGAGTTCGAGCGGGCCAAGGCCAAGGGCATCGAACTGCGCCCGGTCGTGCTCGGCCCGGTGTCGCTGCTGCTGCTGTCGAAGATCTCGCCGACGTCGCAGCAGGAGGGGTTCTCCACGCTCGACCTGCTCGACGCGCTGCTGCCCGAGTACGAGAAGCTCTTCGAGCAGCTCGCCAAGGCCGGCGCCACGTGCGTCCAGCTCGACGAACCGTCGTTCACCGAGGACCGCAGCGACGAGGAACTCGCGGCGCTCGAGCGGGCCTACGAGAAGCTGTCCCACGCGCCGCTGCGTCCGCGCATCCTCGTGACCGGTCCCTACGGTCATCTCGGCGCGGCGCTGCCGATCCTCGCGGCCTCGAAGATCGAGGCCATCGGCCTGGACCTGATCAACGGCCGGATCAGCGCCGAGGAACTGGCCGCCGTGCCGGGTCTGAAGCGCAAGCGGATCTACGCCGGTGTCGTCGACGGCCGCAACGTGTGGCGCGCCGACCGTCGTCGCGTGCTCGAATACCTCGACTCGATCGCGAAGGTCGCGCCCGACCTGGTCGTGTCGACCTCCTGCACGTTGCTGCACGTGCCCTATGACCTTCTCGTCGAGTACGACATCCCCGGTGACGTCGCCGACCGCCTCGCCTTCGCGAAGCAGAAGGTCGGCGAGGTGGTCTCGCTCGCCAAGGCACTGACCACCGGAGCCGAGGAGAAGTGGCGCGTGCCGCCGACGTCGGTGCACTTCAAGCAGAAGCACACCGTCCGCGCGCGGATCAACGCGCTCAAGCCCGAACACCGGGTGCGGGCACCGTACGAGGAGCGTCGCGCCGCGCAACAGAAGCGGCTGAACCTGCCGCCGGTCCCGGCGACCACCCTCGGGTCGTTCCCGCAGACCGACGAGATTCGCAAGATCCGTTACGACCTCGGTCAGGGCCGGATCTCGTACGACGACTACGTCAAGCGGATCCGCGAGGAGATCGAGTCCACCATCCGGTTGCAGGAGGACATCGGTCTCGACGTGCTCGTGCACGGCGAGCACGAGCGCAACGACATGGTCCAGTACTTCGCCGAGATGCTGGAGGGCTTCGCCACCACGCACTTCGGCTGGGTGCAGGCCTACGGTTCCCGGTGCACGCGTCCGCCGATCCTCTACGGCGACATCGTGCGGCTGAAGCCGATGACCGTCGAGTGGATCACGTTCGCGCAGTCGCTGACCGACAAGCCGGTCAAGGGCATGCTCACCGGACCGGTGACGATGCTGGCCCGGTCCTACATGCGCCAGGATCAGCCGCTGCACGAAACTGCCGATCAGCTCGCGCTGGCCATCCGCGACGAGATCGCCGATCTCGAGCGGGCGGGTATCGCGATCATCCAGGTCGACGAGCCGGCCATCCGGGAACTGCTGCCGCTGCGTCAGGACGGCCGCGCCGAGTACCTGGACTGGGCGGTCGACGCGTTCCGTCTCGCCACCGGTGGAGCGAAACCGGAGACGCAGATCCACACACACCTGACGTACTCCGGTCAGAAGTCGGTCGTCGAGGCGATCGAACGGCTCGATGCGGACGTCACCGCGATCGTCGCGACCCGGTCCATCCGCTGGGTCCTCGAGGCGATCAAGGACCACGCGCTCACCCACGGCGTCGGCCCCGGCGTGTACGAGAGCCGTTCGGCGCGGATCCCGGACATCGACGAGCTGGACGAACTGCTCACCGAAGCCGCCGAATCGGTGGACCTGGACCGGTTGTGGGCGAACCCGGACGGCGGGCTCAAGACCCGCCACCACTGGCAGCTCGAACCGTCGCTGCGCAATCTCGTCGCGGCGGCGCGCCGGCTGCGGCGCCGGGCCGAAGCCCAGCAGGCCGAAGCCCAGCAGGAGCAGTAGAACCATCCCGCCCGGCCGGTGCGCACCCGCGGACAGCCCCCGCGGGTGCGCACCGTCGTCTGCGCGGGTGTAGGCATGACGTATGACGATCGTTGCCGCCTACGCTGCCCCCGCCGCAGACGCACCTCTCGCCAAGACCACCATCGAGCGCCGGGAACCTGGTCCGCTCGACGTGCTCATCCGGATCGAATACGCCGGGATCTGCCACTCCGACATCCACACCGTCCGCAACGAGTGGGGTCGCACCCGATACCCGCTGGTTCCGGGACACGAGATCGTCGGCGTCGTCGAGGCCGTCGGCTCCGACGTCACGAAGCACGCGGTGGGGGACCGCGTGGGCGTGGGCTGCTTCGTCGCATCCTGCCGCGAATGCGACGCGTGCGAGGCCGGGGCCGAGCAGCACTGCGAGAACCGGGTCACCGGCACCTACAACGCCGTCGACGCCGACGGCCGGGTCACCCAGGGCGGGTACTCGACCCACATCGTCGTCACCGAGCACTTCGTGCTGAAGGTGCCGGCCGGGCTGGATCCCGCGGCCGCCACCCCGCTGCTGTGTGCCGGTATCACCCTGTACTCCCCGCTGCGCCGCTACGGTGCCGGCCCCGGCACCCGTGTCGCGATCATCGGGATGGGCGGACTCGGACACGTCGGCGTGAAGATCGCCGCGGCGCTCGGTGCCGAGGTCACGGTGCTCGGCCACTCCCTGTCGAAGAAGGACGACGGCCTGCGGTTCGGTGCCGTCGACTACCGGGCGACCAGCGACCCGAATCTGTTCAAGGAACTCCGTAACCGGTTCGACCTGATCCTCAACACCGTGTCGGTGAACCTCGACATGGACAAGTATCTGTCGCTGCTGCGGCTGAACGGCACCCTCGTCGAACTCGGCCTGCCGGAACACCCCCTGACGGTGCGCGCGTTCAGCCTCGGTGCCAACAACCGCGCGCTGGCCGGATCCAATGTGGGTGGCATCGCGGAAACCCAGGAGATGCTCGACTTCTGCGCCGAGCACGGAATCGGAGCCGAGATCGAACTGATCTCCGCCGAGCAGATCAACGACGCCTACGAACGGGTGGTCGCGAGCGACGTGCGCTACCGCTTCGTCATCGACGCGGCAACGATCTGAGGACCGTTCAGAACTGGTCGCCGAGTTGCTCGCGCAGCTGGGCGAGGGTCTTGGTGAGCAGCCGTGACACGTGCATCTGCGACACCCCGACCCGCTCGGCGATCTGCGTCTGCGTCATGTTCCCGAAGAATCGCAGCAGCACCACCGTGCGTTCGCGTTCGGGCAGTGCCGCCAGCAGCGGCCGCAGCGTCTCGTGGTTCTCCACCTCGGACAGTGCGGAATCGTATTCGCCGAGAGTGTCGGCGAGGGTGACGCCGTGCCCGCCGGAATCGGTCTGCGCGCTGCGGTCGACCGACACGGTCTGGTAGGCGTTCCCGGCGACCAGGCCTTCGGCGACCTCCTCGCGGTCCAGGCCCAGTTCGGCGGCAAGCTCGGGGACCGTGGGGGCACGGCCGAGCTGTTGCGACAGGTCGGCGGTCGCCTTGTTCAGCGCGATGTGGAGTTCCTTCATCCGGCGCGGAACCCGCACCGCCCATCCGGTATCGCGGAAGTGCCGGCGCACCTCGCCCATGATCGTGGGGACGGCGAACGACACGAAGTCCGAGCCGCGGTCCGGGTCGAACCGGTCCACTGCGTTGACGAGGCCGAGCCTCGCGACCTGGACGAGATCGTCGAACGTCTCCCCGCGTCCGTCGAACCGGCGCGCGATGTGTTCGGCGAGCGGCAGGCATCGCTCGACGATCTTGTCGCGCACCGCCGTACGGGCCGAGGCGTCCGCACCGTGCGACCGGAACTCGGTGAACAGTTCGATGACGTCGGCATACTCGTCGGGGTCGCGCTTGTTCCCGCTCACCGAGCGGCACTCCCCTCGGTGAGCGAGAGGTCGATGGTGGTGACGCTGCCGTCGGCGGTGTCGTCGACGCGCACCTCCACCGAGTCGGCGAGCGAGTTCAGGACGTGCCAGCCGAACGTGCGTGCCGAACTCGCGGGCGAGGGTCGGGTCGTGGCGGAGACACTGATGCGCAGCGTCGGCGCGATCGCCTGAAACCGGCACGTGACGTCGGTTCCGTCGACGGCACTCATGATCAGGCGCGTGGCTGCTTCGTCGACGGCGAGTTTCACGTCGGCGACGGTGTCGAGATCGAAGTCCTGCTGCAGCGCGATCGCGGCGGCGACGGCACGCAACACGGGGAGCTGTCCCGGATCGGCGCGGACGCGCAGTTCCACGATGGGATGCGTGTGCGCGCGGTCCGAGTCGATCGAAGCGGTCGTCGCCATGGGTTCGGGGCCCTTTCAGTCGGATTCTCGGTCGGTCGCCGGGTCGACACGATCCGGCACCTCCCGTTCGAGCGGAGAATACCCAAGAAGGTCGTGTATGAATCGTGACCGCGAAAGGTGAATTCGTATGAGCAACGAGGAGGCACAGCGCGAGGAGACAGGGGCCGTCTTCGCGCGGCTCGCGGAGATCGTGTACGGCCCAGAGGACTACGCGCAGATGTGCGCAGCGCTGTGCGTCGCGGCCCCGATGCTCGTTCCCGGTTGCGATCGAGCAAGTCTCGTGGTGCGGCGCGGGTCGTCGATGCGCACGGTCGCGGCCGGCGACGACACGGCCCGCCGAATCGACGCTGCCGAAAGGGAACTCGGCGAAGGCCCGTGCATCGACGTCCTGCACCACGACACGGCCGAACTCGATACCGACCTGGCAGTCCGCACCCGCTGGCCGGCGCTGACCAAGTGGGTCCTCGAATCCACCCCCGTCCGCGGAGCAGCGGGATTCCGTCTGACCGTCGAAGGTGCGGACGCCGCGGCCCTCAACATCTTCTCCGACACACCGGGCGCGTTGACGGAGCAGTCTCTCGACGCGGGCGCGGTGCTCGCCGCGTTCGCGTCGGTGGCGCTGAGCGCGAGGGCCCACCGGGACCAGGCCGTCTCGCTGCGTGCCGGTCTCGAGAGCAATCGGGAGATCGGGAAGGCGATAGGACTGCTCATGGCCATCCACGAGGTGCCCGAGGAACAGGCGTTCACGCTGCTCCGGGAGGCGTCGCAGCGGATGAACCTGCGATTATCCGAGGTTGCAAAGCAGGTGGTGGAGACCTTGAAACGAACGTCCGACGCGTCCGAATCATGAGATTCCGATGTCGTCCGTTGAGCATTGCCGTCGATTTGACGTAGGCTGAGTCCAGGTTGAGCACACAGCCTGGACCAGGAAGCATCGCGGAAGCGGGCATCCGTGGCAGGCCGCCCGACTTTCTGCGATTCTTCCCATCGTTTCGATGGGAGTGTCATGACTGTTGTTCCCAATTTTCGCGCCGCTACACGTTGGGCTACCAGCACGGGTGTGCCCGATGAAACATCCGCCGGTGCGCGTTTCGTCACCGAACGGATAAGCGGTGACATGGTGCGGGTCGCTGTGCAGGGCGAGATCGACCTGCTCAACGCTCCGGCGCTGCGTCGTTACGCCAGCGACCGGCTGCGTCCGTCCGCGCGAATGGTGCTCGACCTGTCCGAAGTCGAATTCATCGGGTCCGCGGGGCTCGCTGTGTTCGAGGCTCTCGAAGCGAGGGCAAACCAGTGCGACGCACGGTGGGTGCTCGTCGGGAAACGGCCGGTGCAACGACTGCTGCTCGCCGCGGGCGAGACCCGTCTGCAACTGCACACCTCGCTCGAGAGCGCGATGGGGGCGCTCCGGGTCTCGGCATAGAAGAGGGGGGCTCATCCTTGCCGGTCGGGCACCGATCGGCAAGGATGAACCACCGCGCGGCGTACGGAACCACGACACCCACGACTGCCGACGCGACGAACACGAATGCGAGATGCTTCTGATGCACGGCGATTCCTTCGGACGGTAGCGGTCAGGATCCGGGTTCGGTTCCTGCTCCGGTCACGCGGACATTCTCGACCACGGCCCGCATCTTCGAGAGGAACTCGTCGATCGTGGCGAGTTCCTCGGGGGAGAACGAGTCGAGAACCCCGACAGCCCGGCCGATGAGCGGCCCGAAGAAGCTCCAGCCGAGTTGTTCGGCGGACTCGGTGACCTGCAACCTCACGCGTCGGCGGTCCTGGCCGTCGCGTTCCCTCGCCACCAGGCCGTCCTTCTCGAGACGGTCGACGAGCGCGGTGGTCGACGCGGAGTTCAGGCCGAGTTGCTGCCCCAGCCATCCCGGCGTCGCGACGGCGCCGGCGCGGGCAGCGTCGAGCAGAGCGATCAGGGCGCGCACATCGGTGGCGTGAAGTCCGTGGGTCCGGGCGAACTCGGAGCCGAACAGGTTCAGCTGCACCACGAGTTCCCGTAGACCGTGCACCATCGCCAGGGCCCGGCCGTTCTCCGTGTCCGTCACTGCTGATCCTCCGGCTCGACCAGATTACCTCGACAGTCTACTATCTCGATCGTCGAGATAATTCCATGGCGGAGGTTGCAATGTCCCAACCGACGATCGAAGAATTCACGAACACCCCGGCAGGTACCGCCTTCCATCGCGCCTACGACGCCGTGCTTGCCCGCTGGCCCGACGGCACCACCTCGATCGATCTCGAATCCGGACACGGCAGCACCCGGATCAACGCGTACGGGCCGCCGGACGCGCCTCCGGTCGTGCTGCTACCCGGCGGGGGTGCGACCTCGACGGCGTGGTTCGCCAACGTCGCGGCACTCGGCGCACGGCACCGCGTCCATGCCGTCGACATCCTCGGGGATGCCGGACGTAGTGTCCCGGGCCCACACCCGCCACGGACCGTCGACGATCTGCTCGACTGGTTCTTCGGGGTCGTGAACGGGCTCGGCCTGGACACCTTCGGAATCGCGGGGCACTCGTACGGTGCGATGATCGCGCTCGCCGCTGCCCTGCGCAGACCTGAACGCGTCGACAAACTCGTTCTGCTCGACCCGAATTCGTGCTTCTCGGGGATGCGGCCCGGGTATCTGCTGCGCGCGTTGCCGCTTCTGCTGCGCCCGACCGAACAGCGCGAACGAACCTTCGTCGCGTGGGAAACCGGAGGTCGCCCGCTGGACGAGGGATGGCTGGACCTTCTCGCGCTCGGTGCGACATTCCCGGCATCGAAGACGATCGTCCCGAAAAGGCCGTCCGGGAAGGCATTCCGCGACTTCGGCGTCGACACCACGGTGATCCTCGCTCGGCGCAGCAAGGTTCACGACAGCCGCCGCGTCGACGAAGCGGTCCGGCGGCTCCTTCCCGATGCGCGGACGATCGTGCTGGACGACGCCACGCACCACACGCTTCCCGTGCATCCCGCCGACGCCGTGAACGCCGCGCTCCTCGAGGGGTTCGGGGGTCGCTGACCGGCCCGCCGGCGGCGCATTCCGACAGGCTCGGGGTTTTCCGGGACGGACCGGTGGGTATGCCCGGGAAAACCCGATCCGATCGGAGGTTTCGACATGGACGCGCTGGGCTGGATCGTACTGGCAATCGTGATCGTCGTCGTGGTGCTGCTGCTCGCCTGGTTGCTGACCAGACGCCGGACGCAACATCGTCGCACCGAGGCTGCGCATCTGCGGGCACAGGTCGCCGAACGTGCCCCGGTCGCGGAACAGCGCGCGGCCATCGCCGACGAGACCGCTGCCAAGGCCCGCCGGGCAGCCGCGGAGGCTTCCGAGAAGCAGGCCGAGGCGGCCCGCCTCGCAAGCCGCGCGAAAGTACAGCGGGAGGAGGCGGAATCGGTTCGCAGCGAGCTGGACGAGCAGCGTGAACGCGCCGACCGGCTCGATCCCGACGCCGCCGCGCCCTCGGCGCCCGCCGAGTCCCGGGCTTCGGCGGACGATACGGAGCCGAGGCGGGATCTGCGAACGGACCGGGTGCGGACGGACGAGGTGCGAACGGACCAGGTCCGAACGGACGAGGGTGACGCGAGCCGGGAGGGCCGGCACTCCGTGTAGAGGCGCCCGGGGAGGGACACCGACCCCGTCACCGAGCCGCGGCCGTGCAGATCCAACGGTCGCGGCGGGTGTCGTAGCGGACCAGACCCAGTTCGGCGAAACCGTCGAGCCACCCCCGCATCGGCCACCATCCCCACCTTCGTTGGAAAATTGTTGCGTTGGTGACGATGTCGTGAACGTGCTCGACGGGCGGGTCGGACACCGGGTGATATTGGTGGAACGCGTGAGCGCCCCCGACCCACGCAAGTTCCACATCGGATCGTGCTGCCGTGCAACCGAAGTCGGTGTCCTCGCCACCGTAACCGGTGTAGTCGGTGCAGAAACCGCCGAGCCGCCGCCAGGTGGTGGCGGTCGTCGCGAACGACAGCGACCAGAACAGGTGATGGTCTCGTGACGGAAGAACGTCATCGTCGGCCGGGACAGGCCGGGCGGGATGGGGATCGACCATTTCCGGCAGCCGGTCCAGGTCGTAGCCGTTCTCCGGCGGCGGTGGGAGGTATGTGACCGGCCCGCACAGCAGCGCATCCCGATAGCGCTCGTCGCCTGCGACATCCTCGTAGCGACGCAGCATCCCGGGCGCGGGAATGCAGTCCACGTCGAGGAACACGAGCAGCTCTGCGCCGAGATCGAGCGCACGGTCCGCCCCGAGATTGCGGGCCGCGGCGAGGGGGAGCCGGCCTTCGGCGTGAGGCATGAACACGATGCTGGCGTCGCTGCCGGTACGAGCGACGGTCGATGCCACGCCGGGGTCGCCCATCGCGACGACGACGTGCCGGTCGGGACGTCGGTCGCCGCGGTACAACCCGCGCAACTGCAAGCTCAGGTGCCGGTGCCGATGCGCTGCAATGGTCACCACGCAGGTCTTCACGCGCAGCTCGATTCGCCGGCGACCTTCTCGATCGCTGCCGCGGCCCGCGCGGCAGCACCCTCCGTGCCCCACAGATCCCAGCGACCCGGATCGGACCGGCGGGCACGATCGAGCAACCCGGGCCACGCCTGCGCCTCCGGCCAGCCGGTCAGAGCCACGGCGAGGCCGGCGTGATCGAGGGCGGTGACGGTGGCGCGTTGTTCGTCGAAGGGCCGTGGCTCGGCGACGAGCACGGCGGGCCGGCGTGCCGCGGCGATGTCGGCGACCGTGTTCTGACCGGCGTGGCCGACGACGACGTGTGCGCGGCACAGCGCCGGCCACGGGTCGTCGACCCACTCCCGGCCGGCGATGCCGAGACCCTCCCACGCGAAGCGCGGATCGCACCCGGAGTACGCCTCGAGGTCCGCGGCAGTGAGGGAGGATCCTCCGCTGCCGCCGAGAACCAGCACCGTGTCCTCGTCGGGACGGAACCGCGACGAGGACCGTCCGTCGAAGCGGCTGATGCCTCCCACATAGTTGGTCCGGTCGGCGAACGGCTGCAGCCATTCCGGTTCGTACATCGCGCGCGGCCAGGCCGCGATGATGCGATCGGACAATCGGTAGGCCAGCTGATGCGCTGCGTCCGTGCGGTTTCCGGGCATGGCGACCGTCACCACGGGAATGCCGAACAGTCGTGCCGTCAGCGCGATCTCGACGGACACGTCCACGACGATCGCGGTGGGCCGCGCCCGTTCGATCCACGCGGCGAATGCAGCCTGACGGCGGCGCAGGCCGGGATCGAGGCGGGGAACCCAGTGCAGGGTCCCGAACGCGGTCGGGTCCTGCACGGTCGGCGCGGCGTCGTCGCGGGGGAGGACCACCGTCTCGGCGAAGACGCCGTCCGGATCGGAAACCGGCTCGGAGCACAGAGCGGTGACCGGGATGCCGAGGTGGGCGCAGATCGCCGCGGCGCGGGAGCGGTGCCCGTGGCCGTGATGGTGGATGTAGTAGCCGATCATCAGGTGACACCCACTCGGGGACATGCTGTTCGGAGCAGGTCCCGGTAGAGGTCGAGGTAGGTGGCGACCATGACCTGCTCGGAGCAGTACGACTGCGCCCGCGCCCGTGCCGCCTCGCGCGGGAGAGTCGCTGCGACGGGCACGGCCTCGGCCATCGCGGCGGTGTCCCCGTCAGGGACGAGAACCCCGCAGTCGGGTGTGAGGAGTTCGGGGATCGCACCGCGCGCGAACGCCACCACCGGGGTTCCGCAGGCCAGCGCCTCGGCGACGACCAGACCATAGGGCTCGTCCCAGCAGGGTGTCACCAGGACAGCGGCGGCGCGACCCACCTCCGCGGCGAGATCGGCACGATCGAGATGCCCGAGATGGATCACGTCGTCACCGAGGTGCGGGTCGATGTGCTCGTCGAAATAGGAAGGGGCGCAGATCGGTCCGGCGATCCGGAGTCTTCGGCCGGAGCGCCGGGCCGCGTCGATCGCCAGGTGCGCACCCTTCTCCGGAACGAGGCGACCGAACCACATCAGGTCGGTTCCGCCGGGGCCGGGCGGCCAAGCCTGCAGGTTCACCCCGTTGTGGATCACGGTCGCGGGTGTCCCGAGCGCATGACGCCACGCCGCGGCGGTGTGACGGCTCACCGCGACGAAGGTGGCGGGACACCCGCCGGGCGTGGCCAGCGCGGATTCGATCCACGGCGTCGGGGGCGTGTGGAGCGTGCACACCACCGGAACGTCGAGCGTGTGCGCCATTGCCACCGGCAGGTAGTGGAGGCTGTGGTTGTGGATCACGTCGAAGCGCCCGGCGAGCGGTCCGGCCAGCTGCAGCATCAACGACAGATACGCGTGGTGGTCCGCGAGAAACGTTTCCGGCACCATCGATTCGTCGGTGCGTGCGGCCGCGCTCGGGGCGAACTCGTGGACGTCGAGAAACGTGGCGTGCAGACCGGGATCCGATCCTTCCGCTGCGAACAGCGTGACGCGGTGCCCGGCATCGGTGAGCGCGTGGGCCAGGTGCCAGATGTGCGCCTCGAGTCCACCGGCGAACGGCTCGCGGATGGGGTACCTGTTGGACGCGATCAGCGCGATCCGCAGCGACCCGGTGCTCACGACCGTCCCCGTTCACGCAGTGCCCGCTCGTAGAGATCCCGGTGGGTGCGCGCGATGTTCCGGCGCTGGGCGAGCCGGCTCTCCCATGCGGGCCGAGGAAGAGGCCGAGGGCGGTGGTACAGATCGCGGATGCCGCGGTCGAGCGAATCGGGATCGAACCGGTGCTCGTCGAATTCGAAGACCGCGCACGGTTGTTGCTGCCCGTAGAAGCCGCAGCTCGGCGCGGCGACGGCGGTTCCCAGGTCGTGGCAGGCCTCCAGCCACCCCGAGTGCGTGCCGAAGCGGTAGGGCAGGACCGAGACGGTCAGCGACGAGAGGTAGCGCCACAACTCGTCGTCGGAGAAGTAGGGGTGGACCAGCACCTCGACGCCGGGGCGGTCCGCGAAGGTCGTCAGTGCGGCTCCGGTGTCGGGTGCGTACCAATGATTGCCCGGATCGAAGATCTCGTCGTGGAGGTCGATGCGCAGGATCGCTCCGGGCAGCGAACCGATTGTCTCGGACAGTGTTTCGACGACGGGCAGCACGTCCATGTTCGCGCGCAGGCTCTTCGCGTGCACACCGACCACGAACCGGTCCTCGGCCGGGCGCGTGCGGTCGAACCACTCCTTCTCCACGACGTGCGGATGCGGGACGACCGTGGCGGAGCGTCCCCACACCTCGTGGATGCGTGCCGCCGCGCCGGGGGTGAGGGTGATCAGTTCGGTGGCGCCGCGGATCAGGACGTCGAGTTGTTTCTCGTGTGCACCCGGAGTGTCGTGGTGCGGATTACGAAGATCGTGCACCGTGTACACCAACGGGATTCGATGGTCGTCGAGCTCGGCGACGATGTCCTCGAGCTGGGCAGGCTCGATCGCGTCGAATCCGAAATGCACGTGGAAGACGTCGAATTCGTGGTGGTGCTCGGTGACCCAGCCGGGCTCGAGCATCAGCGGAGGCCACCAGCCGCCGGGAACCGTGCGGCCGTCCGCCGGCACCGGATCCGGCATCCGCGTCACCCCGTCGCCGTCCGGATCCGCCAGGTGCCGAACGTAGACATGCGAGGCGGGTACCGACGCAACACGAACGGATCGCACGAGTTCGCTCACTTCCCACGAGATCGGGTGACGGCCGTATCGACGGTGGCCGGCCGGGACGACCGAGGGATACCCAGAAAGTCGACTGCCACACCCGAGAGGTTCGGAAATCGACCCCGCGGTCCGGAAATCGGCAGGCGGCCGAACGGTTTCCGGGAACCCGGACCGGGTTACCCGCCACTGGAGCAATCGAAGGGAAGGTAGCGATGACAACGAGCGAGCGCGACGTGATCGAGGTCCTCACCCACGATCACCGCGAAGTGGAACGGATGTTCGCCGAACTCGAGGCACTCCACGGCATCGGAACCGACGAGGCGCGGCAGCGGCGCAAGGATCTCACCGACCAGGTGACCATCGAGCTGGTGCGGCATTCGGTCGCCGAGGAGGCCGACGTCTATCCGGCCGTGAAGAAGAAGGTCAGCGAAAGCGAGGCCGAGCACGCCAAGGAAGAGCACGCGGAGGCCGAGAGAACGATGAAGCGGCTGGAGGGGTTGAAGCCGGACGAGCCGGAGTTCGAAGCCCAGCTCGCACTGCTGATGCAGGAGGTCCGCGAACACGTCGCCGAGGAGGAGAGCGAGATCTTCCCGCACATGCGGAGCGTCTTCACCCAGGAGGAACTGATCGACCTCGGGAAGAAGGTGGAGTCGACGAAGAAGCTGGCGCCGACGCGGCCGCACCCGTCCGCCCCGGACGAACCGCCGGGCGACAAGATCCTCGGCCCGGTCACCGGCCTGCTCGACCGTATGCGTGACGCGGTGACCAAGCGCGGAACCGAACGATGAGGACGTGATCGATCGGGGATTGTGCCGATTCGGGAGGACTGTGCCGAATCGGACAGTTCGGGTGATACCCGCGAGCCGGCCCGGGGTGCAGGTCGCTCAGGGGCGGCTCGCGGGGCGATCCTCGCGGGAGATCGTCCGGTGCACGGTCATCAGGAAGTGGTCGAACTCGTTTCGCGAGGAATCGGAAATCTTCGGTCCGGATCCGCCGGTGACGACGTCGACGATGCGCTGGGCCAGCGCCCGGAGCTTGGTGTTCGTCTCCTGAGACCGCCACGTGAGGATCTCGAAGGCGTGCTCGGCGGAGATTCCGTACACGACCATCAGCACACCCTTGGCCTGCTCGATGATCGCGCGTGACTCGGCGAAAGTGGACATCGCTTCGTCGACGGTCTCACGGATCTCGTCCGCGTAGCTCTCGGTGAGGTCGACGTAGAACCCGGACGTGCCGATGACCGCGCCGGTGTCGTCGAGCAGCTGGTCACCGACCACGACGACCTGCTTGACGTTCCCGGCGACGTCCACGATCCGGTGCCGGCTGCTGAACGGCCTGCCGGTCGTGCGCTGAGCGTTCAGCACCTCGGTGATCTGCTGCAGATCCTCCGGATGCTTGTGGGACAGAACCAATTCCGTTGTCGGATGCACCGTACCGGGCTCGTATCCGTGCATCCGAGCCACCGCATCGGACCACTCCCATTCGTCGGTTGCGACGATGTACCGGAAGCTGCCGACACGCTGGGGCCTGTCGGCGCGCAGCTCCCGTCCTGCGCGGGTATCCGTGGTCGAATCGGTCATTCCGCGATTATGCCGCGAAGGGTGTTACCTCGACCACTCGGTCCCGATTCCCGAACCGCCGAGGGGCACCGACCGCGGGGAGACGGTCGCCTTCTGTGACGGGTGTGCAGGAAACCGACCGTGCGGGTTGAAATTCCGTTCGCGGGGTACTCCTGTGCGCACCGTATGCGGCGGTGCAGCTCGGGAGGTTCCGGTGCGTTGGCGGCGAGGCGTGGTCGCAGGAATCGTGGCGGTGTCCTTGTCGTGCGGCTGCTCGGGTCTGCCCGGGGGAACGGAGGGGGATCTGTCGCGGGCGGCGGAGGATGCGGCATCGGCGACCGCGTCCGCCCAGCTGGGACTGTCGCTGGTCACTGCGCACCGCACCACCGGTAACCACGCGGACGTGGTGCTCGACGACGCTCTGGAGACGGTTCTCACCTCCTACAGCGCTACGGCCACCGCCGAGACGGCGTCGCCGGAGGAGGCGGCGCACCGGGACGTGCTGCTCGGCTACCTCGACGACGCGGTAGCGGTGCTCGGCCGGGCCCGCGGGCACGTCGCCGGCGTGCCGGGGTCCGCGGACGCAGCGTCCCTCGACCAGGAACTTCGCCGGCTCACCGACACGCTGTCGGCGTTCGGGGAGGGCGCGCGGTGACGAAACTGTTCGCCGTCGCACTCGGCGTTCTCACCGCCATCGGCGGTTTCCTCGATATCGGGGACCTGGTCACCAACGCGGTCGTCGGATCCCGTTTCGGGCTGAGCCTGGTCTGGGTCGTCGTGCTTGGGGTCGGGGGCATCTGCCTGTACGCGAACATGGCCGGACGGGTCGCCGCGGTCAGCGGGCGCGCGACGTTCGAGATCATCCGCGAGCGTCTCGGTCCCCGCGCGGCGCTGGCGGACCTCGCAGCGTCCTTCCTGATCAACCTCATGACACTGACCGCCGAGGTCGGCGGCGTCGCGCTGGCGCTGCAACTCGCGTCCGGCGTCGGGCCCCTGATGTGGATGCCGGTCGCGGCGTTCGCGGTGTGGCTGGTGATCTGGCGGGTCCGTTTCACCGTCATGGAGAACGTCACCGGACTGGCCGGACTGTGCCTGATCGTGTTCGGGGTGGCGCTGTTCCTGCTGGGGCCCGACTGGGGTGAACTCGGACAGCAGATCCTCGCCCCGGCCGTCCCCGAAGCCGAGTCGACCGCGGTGTACTGGTTCTATGCGGTCGCATTGTTCGGGGCTGCGATGACGCCGTACGAGGTGTTCTTCTTCTCGTCGGGTGCGCTCGAGGAGAAGTGGACCGTCGAGGACCTGGGCAAGGCCCGGCTCAACGTGCTCGTCGGTTTCCCGCTCGGCGGGGTCCTCTCGGTGTGTGTGGCCGCCTGCGCCGCGGTGGTGCTGCTCCCGCAGAACATCGGCGTCGAATCCCTCTCCCAGATCGTCCTGCCGGTGGCCGAGGCCGGCGGTCGCCTGGCGCTGGCGTTCGCGATCGTCGGGATCGTCGCCGCGACTTTCGGTGCGGCCCTCGAGACGACGCTGTCCAGCGGCTACACGCTCGCGCAGTTCTTCGGCTGGCGGTGGGGCAAGTTCCGGGCTCCCGCGGACGCCGCCCGTTTCCACCTGGTGATGATCGTGTCGCTGCTCGTGGGACTCGCGATCCTCGCGACCGGCGTCGATCCCGTTCTGGTGACCGAGGTTTCTGTGGTCTTCTCGGCGGTGGCGCTGCCGTTGACCTACATTCCGATCCTCATCGTCGCCAACGACCCCGAATACATGGGCGAGCACGTCAACGGCCGGGTCGTCAACGCTTTCGCGCTGGCCTACGTGCCCGTGATCGTCGCCGCCTCGGCCGCTGCGGTACCCCTGCTGATCATGACGGGAGCCGGATCGTGACCGAATCGGACGCTCTGCCTCGGCTGCCGATCGAGGGTCGTGTCCTCGACGCGCGGTTGCACCTGCTGGACCGGCTGCTCGTCGACGTCGACGGCCGCCCGGTCACCACCGTCGACGATCTCGAGCTCGACGGCATCGAAACGGGACGGGAGATCCCGGCCGGGGCGGCGCCGCCGCGGGTGCAGGCGATCCTGAGCGGCAACGCGCTGCCGACGCGCATCTTCGGCGGCACACCGCCGGACTCGCGGCTGGACCGCATCGACTGGGCGGACGTGGACCGCATCGACGTGGCGGTGCACCTGACCGTGCACGGTGACGACCTCGACCACCTGTGGATCGAACGATGGGTCCGCGACCACGTCGTCGGACGGATCCCGGGAGGTCGTCGTGCGGTTGAGTGAGATCGTCGGGGCCCGAGTCCGCGACAGCGACGGCAACGGTCTCGGCACGGTCGTCGACGTCCGGTTCGCTCTTGCGGGGAATGAGGGCCCCACCCTGGCGGCGCTGCTGGTCAGCCCGAGATCCGCGGGCTCGTTCCTCGGATACGAACGGAGTTCGGTCGACGCCCCGGCGCTGATCGCCCGCTATCTGCGGTGGCGGCACCGCGGTACGTTCCTGGTCCGGTGGGCCGATGTGCGCCGTGTCGGAGACGGATGGGTCGACGTGCGCGACGGTTACCGCAAGTTCGCGCCCGCCCTGCCGTGACTCCGGGCGGAGTCGATCGGCTGGCTGACGAGGGGTTCATCCTTGCTGGCGCGGGCCCGATCTCTTGGCGATCACGAAGACGACGACGCCGATCAGAATGAGGATTGCAATCAGTTCCATGGCGCAGGGGTACCCCGTGGTGCCGAATCGAACCGGTCCCGAACGGGTACCCGCTGCGGCATGAGCGGAGATCGGAAGGATCAGGGGAGGGCGCCGCTGCTCGACGCGCTCGCGGACTACCACCGGCAGGACCGCTACGGATTCAGCCCGCCGGGACATCGCCAGGGCCGCGGCGCCGACCCGCGCGCGCTCGACGTGCTCGGTGACGCCTATCGATTCGATGTGCTGGCGACTGGCGGACTCGACGACCGGCTCGCGCGCAACCACTACCTCTCCGACGCCGAGGACCTGATGGCCGAAGCCGTCGGCGCCGAGCACGCGTTCTTCTCCACGTGCGGAAGCTCGCTGTCGGTGAAAGCGGCGATGATGGCGGTGGCCGGGCACAGTTCGGGCGGGCTGTTGCTCAGTCGCGACTCCCACAAATCCGTCGTCGCCGGGCTGATCTTCGGAGGCATCCAGCCGCGGTGGGTCACCCCGCAGTGGGACGCCGAGCGGCACATGTCGCATCCGCCGTCGCCGGAGCAGATCCGGGAAGGCTGGGAAAAGCATCCGGACGCGGCGGGAGCCCTGATCGTCTCACCCAGCCCGTACGGGACGTGCGCGGACATCGAGGGCATCGCCGAGGTCTGCCACGAACGGGGCAAGCCGCTCATCGTCGACGAGGCGTGGGGCGCGCACCTGCCGTTCCACGACGATCTGCCCACCTGGGCGATGAACGCCGACGCCGACGTGTGCGTGGTCAGCGTCCACAAGATGGGTGCCGGATTCGAGCAGGGCTCGGTCTTCCACACCCAGGGAGATCTCATCGACTTCGCCCACCTGTCGACGTGCGCCGACCTGCTGATGACGACGAGCCCGAACGTGCTCGTCTACAGCGGAATCGACGCGTGGCGCCGGCAGATGGTCGAGCGTGGCGAGAGGCTGCTGGGCGACGCGCTCGAGCTGAGCAGGCAACTGCGCGAACGTCTTTCGCAGATTCCCGGGCTGCAGGTCCTCGAGGACGAACTGCTCGGCCACGAAGCCTCGCACGATCTGGACCGACTGCAGATCCTCGTCGACGTCAGCGAGACCGGTGCCTCCGGTTATCAGTTCGCGGACTGGATCCGGGAACACTGCCGGGTCGACATGGGGCTGTCCGACCACCGCCGCATCATGGCGACGATGTCGATGGCGGACGGCCCGGAGACCGCCGACCGGCTGATCCGGGCGTTCGAAGCCTGCGCGGCCGCGGCGGACGGTTTCGAGCCGCCCCCGCCGATCCGCCTGCCGTCACCGGACGAACTGCAACTCGAATCCCGGATGTCGCCCCGGGACGCGTTCTTCGCGGAGAAGGTCGAGGACGTGCCCGCCGCACAGGCGCCCGGACGCATCGCGGCCGAGCAACTGACGCCCTATCCACCGGGCATTCCGGTGGTTGTGCCCGGCGAGTTGATCGACGACGCGGTCGTCGACTATCTGCGCAGCGGGCTCGCCGCCGGGATGGCCGTCCCCGACGCCACCGACCCGAAACTCGACACCTTCCGGGTGGTCGCGCAGTAGGACGAAGCGCCGATCACGTGTCGTCGTCCCCGCGGCTGGGTACCCCCCGGGGGTGAGGCTCGGTCTACTCGACATCGGTTCCAACTCGGCCCAGCTGCAGATCGTCGAGGCAGAGGTCGGTGCGCCCCCGCTGCCCGTGCACGCGATCCGGGTGCCGACCCGGCTCGCCGACGAGGTGCAGCCGGACGGATCCCTCAGCGTCGCAGGCGCGGACCGCGCGGCAAGCGCGGTGGCGACGGCGGTCGACGCGGCGTACCGGTACGGAGTGGATCGGCTGTTCCCGTTCGTGACCGCGGCGATCCGTGACGCCGAGAACCGGGACGCGGTGCTCGACCGGATCGTGCAGGCGTCCGGTATCCGCCCCGAATACCTCTCGGGCGATCAGGAGGCGCGGCTGACCTACCTCGCGGTGCACGCGTGGTACGGCTGGTCCGCGGGCCGGCTGCTGGTCCTCGACATCGGCGGCGGCTCGATGGAACTGGCCCTCGGGCGCAACACCGAGCCGGACATCGCGCTGTCGCTGCCGCTCGGTGCGAACCGGTTGACACGCCGCTATCTCGAGAGCGACCCACCCACCGCGAAGGAACTCAAGAGGCTGCGCCGAGACGTGCGGGACACCCTGGGTGACGCATCGGACCGACTGAAGTGGGAGGGCGATCCGCACGTTACCGTCGGGGCGTCGAAGACGTTCAAGCAGCTGGCTCGGCTGACCGGTTCCCCGGCCCAGCGCAAGGGACCCTTCGTTGCCCGCACACTGCAGCTCGACCAGCTGCGCCGGGTGATCGACAAGCTTGCGGGCATGCCCGCACAGCACCGCAGCCGCTTGCCCGGTGTGTCGGAGTCCCGCGCCCGGCAGGTGCTCGCCGGCGCGATCGTGGCCGACTGTGCGATGACGGCACTGGGCCTGGACAGCCTCGAGATCAGTCCGTGGGCGCTGCGGGAGGGGATCGTGTTGCGGCACTTGTCGTCCCTCGCCGACGACCGCGACGCGCTGCCGTTGCAGCCGTTGCCGGAGCGCACGGAGGAGGGCGCGACGGTGACCACGCTGCCCAAGCAGATCTGACACATCCGGATCCGGCGCGCGATGGGCTCCCGCCCACGGCGTGCCGGATCCGGCGAGTGTCATGCCGGCACGGAGTCCACCTCGCGGTCCCATGCCCGGTGCCGCGCCATGACGTCGGCGAAGGCGTCGAAGAACTCTCCCGGCAGTGACGCCTCGGCGGCCGTGGAGGTCACCACACCCGCATGGGTGAGGACGTCGGGGCCCTCGGCGACCGGGCAGTGCAGCCCGGCGGCGGGCAGCAGGTCCAGACCCGCCCCGAACGCTGCGATCGGCTTGGCGTGCTTGTACGCCTCGGCCAGGAAGTGCAGCGTGTAGCCGTCCTTCCGGAGGGTCGCGATCGCGTCGGGCCCGCACGGGACCACCACCGCGTCGTACAGCACCGACGCCATGGTGTTGATCGCGCGGTCGACGGCGATGTCGCCCCCGGAACCGCCGGTGAGCACGCCGCCGCCCTTGGGCGCGAGCACCTCGACGATCGCGCCCCGTTCGGTGAGCGCCTCGACGAGTCGGTCGACGCCGGTGACGTCGACACCGTCGGCCGCGAGTACCGCGACGCGCCGGCCGACGATGCTGTCCATCGCAGTGTTCAGCTGGGAGAGCGCGGGGGAGGGCGGCACGATGTCGACGAGCGACGACTCGGGTGGGGCGTCGAGGCCGAGTTCACCTGCGACCCGTGATGCCAGGCCGTGATCGACCAGGTCGAGCTCGGCGACGACGCGTTCGCGGATGTCGACGTCGGTGACCTTCCCCAGCTCGAAGCCGAAGGCCGCGACGATGTGATCGGCTTCGACCTCGGACATGCTGTGCCAGAACAGACGTGGCTGGCTGTAGTGGTCGGTGAAACTGTCGCTGCGGGCCCGCACCACGTGCCCGTCCACGTGCTTCGCGTAGTGCGTGAAGACCTCCTCGTCGGCCAGTGCCGGACACCCGCTGCCGAGCGAGTTCTTGTGGTAGGACGCCTTTCCCCGCTGGATGGTCGGTTGGCTGTATCCGTCGTGCTGGTGGGTGCGCACCTCGGTGACGGGCCGGTTGACCGGCAGATGCGAGAAGTTCGGTCCGCCCAGCCGGAGCAGTTGGGTGTCGAGATACGAGAAGTTGCGGGCCTGCAGCAGCGGATCGTTGGTGAAATCGATGCCGGGCACCAGGTTCGCGGTGTGGAACGCGACCTGCTCGGTCTCGGCGAAGAAGTTGTCCGGATTCCGGTTCAGTACCATCCGCCCCACGGGCTGCACCGGCACCTGCTCCTCCGGAATGAGCTTCGTGGCGTCGAGAAGGTCGAATTCGAAAGCGAATTCGTCCGACTCGGGAACCAACTGCACACCGAGTTCCCACTCGGGATACTGCCCGGCCTCGATCGCCTCCCACAGATCGCGGCGGTTGAAATCCGGGTCCTTACCGGCGATCTTCTGGCACTCGTCCCACACCAGTGAGTGCGTGCCGAGTTTCGGTGTCCAATGGAATTTGACGAATGTTCCGGTGCCCGTGGCATTGACGAACCGGAAGGTGTGGACTCCGAAGCCCTGCATCATCCGGTAGCTGCGCGGCAGCGCGCGGTCCGACATCAGCCACATCACCGCGTGCAGCGTCTCCGGCTGCAGTGACACGAAATCCCAGAACGTGTCGTGCGCGGACTGCGCTTGCGGAATTTCGTTGTGCGGCTCCGGTTTCACCGCGTGCACGAAATCCGGGAACTTGATGCCGTCCTGGATGAAGAAGACCGGAAAGTTGTTGCCGACCAGATCGTAGTTGCCCTGTTCGGTGTAGAACTTCGTCGCGAAACCGCGGACGTCACGGACCGTGTCCGCGGAACCGCGTGACCCCGCCACGGTCGAGAACCGCACGAACACCGGGGTACGCACCCCGGGTGTGGTGAGGAACCGGGCGGTGGTGACCTCGGCGAGCGAATCGTCGTAGGGCTCGAAGAAGCCGTACGCGCCGGCGCCCCGCGCGTGCACGACCCGCTCCGGGATGCGTTCGTGGTCGAAGTGGGTGAGCTTCTCCCGTGCGTGGAAGTCCTCGAGGAGTGTCGGTCCTCGGGTGCCGGCCGTGAGGGAGTCGTCGTCGTGGTCGACCCGTACGCCCTGCTGAGTGGTGAGGTAACCGGAGTTGCGGTCCACGCGGAAGCCGTCGAGCTGCCTGTCCTTCGGATCGCGCTGTTCGGGCGTGCCCGCGGCGCCGTCGGGTCCGGTCTTCGTCATCCTGTCCTCCGATCCGGGAATGCGGTGGTCCGTCCGGGGTGCAACGGTTTCGTACCGTGACTACCCCCGGGCGAGACCGGCAAACCCGGCGTTTCTCAGTCGCTGACGAGGACGCCGAACGAGAACATCAGGAAGACGATCATCCCCACGAGCAGACCCCATCCGACGCCCTGCCAGATCGGCCACGTCCCGTGTCGCTGCCATGTGCGGAATGCGCGGTACAGCGCGCCGAGCCCGCCGATCAGCAGGACCACGGGCGGGCCGAACGCGAGGATCTGCTTCGCCGGCGCGGTGCACACCGCGAACGACTCCTCGGCGCAGCGGTCTCCGGAGACGGCCAGTCCCCACACCACCCCGACCGCCAGCACGAGCAGCGCGACAGCGACGACGATCGCCGCGTACCACATCGCGGATCGGAAGGTCGCGGGATCGCGCCACCGCTTCTCGACGTCCTGGCTCATGGCACCTCCTCAGTGGTGTTCGGCGCGGTCGGTGACTTCGGGCCTGCCGGCGGCACGCGCGCAGTGCGCACAGCAATAGATGGTGCTGTCCACCTCGACGCCGTGGCCGAGAATCCGGCAGCTGCAGTGCGCGCACACCGGGGCCATCCCCTGGACCGCGCACTCGAAGCTGTCGTAGGTGCCGGTGACGTCGGCGCGGGTCACGGTGAACGTCTTGTCGTAGTCGTTTCCGCAGGTATCGCATGTGGGCATGGCGCTGTCTCCCTTCCCTCGGACCTACCGGACGAGTGCCCGTGCGAGTACTCGACCAAACGAGACGGGCCGGGAGGATACTGGGAACACACAGCGTGTCGGATTCGTCCGACGTGGGTATTCCCGTCCCGCCGGATCCGTGCCGGTCCTGCGGATGTGAGGAGAGCGTGATGGAACGGCCGTCAGGTGACGAGGTGATGGTCCGAGGGTTCACCCGGTACATCGAGCAGGTCGCCCAGGAACTGGGCATTCCGGAAGGGAAATGGGCGGCCCGCGACGACGGCGCCTGGGAGGCGTACGTGGGCATTCCGGAGCTCGAGTTGTATCCCGGCCGTGAAGTGGCTCTCGTCTGGACCCCGGACGAAGGGTGGGCGCTCGCCGTCGAGACCGGATCCGGTGAGGACATGATCCTCGCCGGCTACCTGGGGTCGACGCGGGTTCCCCCGCCGTCGGCGGTGCGGGCCTTCATGGATCGTCTTCGGCACGACGGAGGGGCCCTGCGCACGACCCCGGCCCGCGGAACCCGAGAGGACGCGCTGCGGGCGGTCGCGGACTACGGCGGGGTCGCGGGAGGTGTCGCAGCCGTCGAGTGAGGGTATGCGACGAGGACTACACGTTCCGCCCGGAAGGTGGGTCCGATGACAGTTCCCGATCCCGAACCACACGGCAACACCGATCCAGATCCCGGCACCACGCCCGGTCTCGAGCGCGGCGGAGGAGTGCCGCCCGGCACCACGCCACCCGAATCCGCCGGTACCTCCGGGCTGTCCGCTCCGGAACCGGAGACGAGGAAGCGTTTCCCCGTCACCGGGTGGATGACGCTCGGCGCGGTGATCGTCATCGTGCTGGTGTTCGTCGCCGTCATCGTCGGTCTGATCGCCGCGATGATGTGAGCGAGATCTCCGGGCGGGTTGAGACCGGCCACGGCGGGGTAGCCCCTGTGCGTCAGTGAAGAGTTCCGACAGGAGGATTCGCATGGCAGACGAGAAGAGCGGCCCCAGCGAGGCCGTCAAGGGCGTCGTCGAGGACGTCAAGGGTAAGGCCAAGGAGGCCGTCGGTGCCGTCACCGGCCAGGACGATCTGACCCGCGAGGGCCGCGCCCAGCAGGACAAGGCGGAGGATCAGCGCGAGGTCGCCCGCAAGGAAGCGGAGGCGGAGAAGGCCAGGGCGAAAGCCGAAGCGGACGAGGCCAGGCAGCGCGCCCAGCAGTAACGCTCACAGCAAGATGTCGTCCGGGGGCGGCCGGAGTCCTGCGGGACCCGGCCGCCCCCGTCGTCACAGGAGGTGTCGCAAACGTGCGGATCGTCACGCTCGTGGTGCTGATCTGGCTGGTCGTGGGTGCGATCGCGGCCGGGCAGCGTGGCTACTTCAGCGGAACCGAGCAGAATTGCGCGGGTGTCGCGACGGTGGTCGTGACGGTGCTCGCGGGCCCGCTGAACTATTTCGGTGTCAATCCGAGGATCGAGGACTGCCGCCTGCCCGAACCCAGCACGTGACCGACCGGGACCGGATGGTCAGGAACGGGCGGCGCGCAGATCGTCGAGGAAAGTGCGCGCCCACCGGTCGACATCGTGCTTCATCACCTGGGTGTGCATCGAGCGCATCCGTCGTGCCTTGACGGCGGGTTCCTCCGTCACGGCGGCGACGATCGCGCGCTTGACCGCGTCCAGGTCGTGCGGGTTCACCAGATGGGCGCGTCGCAGCTCCCACGCTGCCCCGGCGAACTCGCTGAGCACGAGGGCACCGCTGCCGTCGCCGTGGCAGGCGACGTACTCCTTCGCGACGAGATTCATGCCGTCGCGCAGGGGTGTGACGAGCATGGTGTCGGTACACGCGTACATCGCGATCAGCTCGTCGCGATCGACGGGCCGGTGCAGGTAGTGCACGACGGGCCGGCCCAGCCGGCCGAACTTGCCGTTGATGTTCCCGACCTGTCGTTCCACGTCGTCGCGGAGCTGCGCATAGGCGGTGAGCCGTTCACGGCTCGGCGTGGCGAGCTGGACCATGACGATCTTCTCCGGATCGAGGGTGCCCTCCTCGAGGAGTTCGCGGAGCGCTTCGAGCCGGATGTCGATGCCCTTCGTGTAGTCGAGTCTGTCGACGCCGAGCAGGACCGTGTCGGGGTCGCCGAGTTCGACACGAATCTGCTTGGCCCGCAATTGGGTCGATGCGGAGCGTGACTGCTCGTCGATGTGGGCGGAGTCGATCGAGATGGGATACGCCCCGACCCGCACGAGGCGGTCGCCGACTTCGACCGCGCCGGCCGAGCCGGGGCGGGGAGCGGGCGCGGAGAGCAGCCGCCGGGTCAGGAAGCGGAAGTTGTCGGCACCGCCGGGGAGATGGAAGCCGACGAGATCGGCTCCGAGCAGACCCTCGATGATCTCCCTGCGCCACGGTAGCTGGAGGAACAGTTCCGGGGGCGGGAACGGGATGTGCAGAAAGAAACCGATCGTCAGGTCGGGGCGCATCTCCCTGAGCATGCGCGGTACGAGCTGGAGCTGGTAGTCGTGCACCCAGACCGTGGCCCCGGGCGCCGCCGCCTGCGCGGCCGCTCGGGCGAACCGCTCGTTGACCTGCACGTACGTCTTCCACCAGCTGCGGTCGAAGGTGGGCGTGACCACGGCGTCGTGGTAGAGCGGCCACAGGGACGTGTTGGAGAAACCTTCGTAGTATTCGGCGACCTCGGTCTCGGTGAGCCGAACCGGATGCAGGGTCAACCCGTCCTCGACGAAGGGCTCGAGGTCGACATCGGGGGTTCCCGGCCAGCCCACCCACGCGCCGTTGGTCTGCCGCAGGATCGGTTCGAGCGCGGTGACGAGGCCTCCGGGGCTGCGATGCCAGGTTCCCGGACCTCCGTCCGGATCGGGTTCGAGGTCGACGGGCAGCCGATTGGCCACTACCAGGAAATCCGAGGAGGTCGTATTCGTCACGATTTTCAGCCCCTATTTCGCACAATTTCGGCAGCGGCGGCGGTCCGCGGAAACGTAGCGGTGCCTGGGCTTTCGGGATTCGTCCCCGAAAGTCTTCAACGGAACTGCGGTCCGTACTTCCGCTCCGGTGGCGAGAGTGTATCAGGTCACCGTTTCGGATCCCCGGAACCGCTGTCTGTGTTTAGCATTGGAACCGGCCGGGTAGATGTCGTACATCGACCGGTACCGCGATGCCGATTCCGCACGCCGGAGGGACATCGCTGGAGAGAGGAGAACGCATGGGTAAGTTCACAGTTCCGGGTCTGAGCGAGAAGGACGGCGGACGCGTGGCGGAGATCCTCCAGGAACGGCTGAGCGCCTACAACGATCTGCACCTGACTCTCAAGCACATTCACTGGAACGTGGTGGGCCCGAATTTCATCGGGGTACACGAGATGATCGACCCGCAGGTCGAGCTCGTGCGCGGCTACGCCGACGATGCCGCCGAACGTATTGCGGCGCTGGGTGCGTCGCCGCAGGGCACGCCCGGAGCGATCGTGAAGAATCGTACCTGGGACGACTATTCGGTGGGGCGGGACAGCGCGCAGGCGCACCTCGCCGCCCTCGATCTGGTGTACGACGGATTGATCGCGGACAACCGCAAGGCGATATCCGAAGTGGGAGAACTCGATCCCATCACCGAGGACCTGCTGATCGGGCAGACCGGTCAGCTCGAGAAGTTCCAGTGGTTCGTGCGCGCGCATCTCGAGAACGCGGCCGGAGCGCTCGTCAGCAGCGGTGCCACCACCGAGCAGAAGGCTGCCGACAAGGCCCGCTCCTAGCGCGTCACTTCCGTCGGCACCACAGATTTCGTCGAAAGGTCGGCCGCACACGGATATCCGTGTGCGGCCGACCTTTCGTGTGTAGCGTGCGGTGTGCGGGTGTCAGCTCTGCGTCACTCGTGAGAACACGTCGACGATGGCGTCGCAGAACGCGGGCAGATCGCGGGGGTTGCGGCTGGACACGAGATTCCGGTCTACGACCACTTCCTTGTCCACCACCGTGCCTCCGGCGTTCCGAATGTCTGTGCGCACACTCGGATACGACGTGAGGGTGCGGCCTCGCACCACGTCCGCCTCCACAAGTGTCCACGGCCCGTGACAGATGACGCCCACCGGACGTCCCGACGAGACGAAGTCCCGGACGAATGCCACCGCGGCGGAGTCCTGCCGCAGGTGATCGGGGTTCGTCGTTCCACCCGGCAGGAGCAGGGCATCGAAATCGTCGACGGAGGCGTCGGCCACCGCCTGGTCGACGCGATACTTGCCGGCCGGATGCACGTCGGAGTTCATCGCCTGGATCTCCCCGGCGGACAGCGAGAGCAGCTTCGTCTCGGCGCCGGCGCGTTCGACGGCACGCCGGGGCTCGACGAGTTCGGCCTCCTCCACGCCGTCGGTGGCCAGGATGGCGACCTGTCGCGATGCCAGCGGGCCCGTTTCCGAAGAATTCATGGTTCACCGTCCTTTCGTCGTCCGCCCCGGGTACCCGCGAGCACGAGAACAAACACGCTGTGTAGGCCCGGTCGATTCGGGATATTCCCCCGAATGCGACAGTGCCGGTGGAGGGACGGATGATCTTGCGGCGGAGCGTGACCAGCACGCCCGGTATCCGGAGAGTGCGGCGCGGACGTGGATTCGCCTACATCGGCGTCGACGGCGCCGCGGTGACGGCGACGGTCCGTGCACGCATCGAGGCCCTCGTGATCCCGCCCGCGTGGAAGCAGGTCTGGATCTGCCCCCACGAGAACGGTCACATCCAGGCGTACGGCACCGACATCGCCGGTCGCCGCCAGTACCTGTACCACGAGCAGTGGCGCGCCGAACGCGACGAGGAGAAACACGATCGCGTGCTGGCGATGGCGTCCCGATTGCCGCAGTGGCGACAGCAGGTGCAGGACGATCTCGTGCGCCGCGGAGCCGGGCGTCGCCGCGCCGAGGCCGTGGCGCTGCGCCTGCTGGACCGGGCCGTGTTCCGCGTCGGCGGGGAGGAGTACGCGGAGGAGAACGGCACCCGTGGCGTCGCGACCCTGCTGCGCAGTCACGTCCGGATCAGCGGCGACGTTCTCACCTTCGACTATCCCGCGAAGGGCGGGATCCGGCGGGTCGTCGCCGTCGACGACCCGGATCTCGCGACCGCGGTGCGGGCGCTGCGTCGTGTCCCGAGCGAGAGCGGCCGGCTGCTGACCTACCGCGAGGGAAAGACCGTGCGCGAACTGCACGCCGACGACATCAACGCACGGTTCAAGGAACTCGCCGGCGACGACTGCAGCGCCAAGGACCTGCGCACCTGGAACGCGACCGTGCTGGCCGCCGCCGCCTTCGCCGAGCAGGAGCCCCCGGCCGGCGACCGCGTCCTGGTCCACGCCGAGGCCGAGGTGATGCGCCGGGTCGCGGAAGAACTCGGCAACACGCCGGCGGTGGCGCGCGCCTCGTACGTCGATTCGCGAGTCGTTGCGGCCTACGAACAGGGCCGCACCGTACGGGCCGCGTTGCGGCGAGCCGCCCGCAGCAAGTCCGACGACGAGGCCCGTGAGATCGTCGAACGCGCGGTGATCCGGCTGCTCCGTCGATCGTGACGCCCGCGCTGTCGGTGCGCGGCGTTTGAACGGCAACCCCCGGCGGTAACCGGGGCAGGGGAGATCCGGTTCGGGGGACGCGAGAGGAAGGACGCAACGATGAAGGCCGTGACGTGGCAGGGCAAGCGCAAGGTCGAGGTCGACACGGTGCCGGACCCGCGGATCGAGGAGCCGACCGACGCCGTCATCCGCGTCACCACCACCAACATCTGCGGCTCGGATCTGCACCTGTACGAGGTGCTCGGGGCGTTCATGTCGCCGGGCGACATCCTCGGACACGAACCGATGGGCATCGTCGAGGAAGTCGGCAGCGAGGTGACGAACCTGAAGGCCGGTGACCGGGTGGTGATCCCGTTCCAGGTGTCGTGCGGTGGTTGCTTCATGTGCGGGCACGGCTTGTTCTCGCAGTGCGAGACCACCCAGGTACGTGAATACGGCAGTGGTGCAGCGCTGTTCGGATACTCCAAGCTGTACGGCAGCCTTCCGGGAGGGCAGGCGGAGTATCTGCGGGTCCCGCACGCGCAGTCCACGCACATCAAGGTCCCCGACGGTCCGGACGATTCCCGGTTCGTGTACCTGTCCGACGTGCTGCCGACCGCCTGGCAGGCCGTCGAATACGCCGACATTCCCGAGGGCGGCACGGTCACGGTCCTCGGCCTCGGACCGATCGGCGACATGGCCGCTCGGATCGCGCACCACCACGGTGCCCGCGTGATCGGCGTCGACCTCGTGCCGGAGCGGCTGGCCCGAGCCCAGGCGCGGGGAATCGAGACGATCGACCTGAACGGGACCGACGGGGAGCTCGGCGACCGGATCCGTGATCTCACGGACGGGCGCGGCACCGACTCGGTGATCGACGCGGTGGGCATGGAGGCACACGGCAGCCCGGTCGCGAAGTTCGCCCAGGCCGCGGCGGGGCTGTTGCCGTCGGCGGTCGCCGAACCGCTGATGCAGAAGGCCGGCGTCGACCGGCTCGCCGCGCTCTACAGCGCGATCGACGTGGTGCGGCGCGGCGGAACCATCTCGCTCAGCGGTGTGTACGGCGGCGCGACCGACCCGATGCCGATGCTGACCCTGTTCGACAAGCAGATCACGCTGCGCATGGGGCAAGCCAACGTGAATCGCTGGGTGCCGGAGATCCTGCCGCTGCTCACCGACGACGACCCGCTCGGCGTCGACACCTTCGCCACGCATCGGCTCCCGCTGTCCGAGGCGCCGCACGCGTACGACATCTTCCAGCGCAAGGTGGACGGTGCCGTGAAGATCCAGCTGGAGCCCTGATTCACCGATCCGCGGGCGTGACCGGTTCGGCGAGGACGGGGTCGTAGGCGGGGCCGGTCGCGTCGGTGTCGTGGGTGTGTGCGCGAGGGGAGACGCCCATTCCGAGTGCGTACGCCAGGTGACCGCCGAGGACGCCGCCGACACCGATCATCCCCAGGCCCGCGAGGCTCAGCGCCACCGACGACGTCGAGGATTCCGGGGCGCACCGCCGCCGTCGGAAGGATGCGACCGTCAGCGCGATGCCCGTGGCGTTCGTCAGTGCGTGGATCAGCCCGACCCGCCGCTGGATCGTGGTGCCGCGGGACCAGTCCGACCACCCCGTGAGCAGGGTCGGAGGGGTCGCGGCCAGACCGATTCCGAGAAGTCGCCGGGCCGCGTCCG
This sequence comes from Rhodococcus sp. HM1, assembly GCF_023218075.1. Taxonomy (GTDB): domain Bacteria; phylum Actinomycetota; class Actinomycetes; order Mycobacteriales; family Mycobacteriaceae; genus Rhodococcus. The sequence continues at coordinate 197,229 of NZ_JALPTB010000002.1, forward strand.
GCTTGCGGAAGACCAGATCGAAGACCGCAGCCGAGGACCACGCGCCGATCGGGACCGCCACCAGTGCGGGATGCAGCGGATGGCCGAGGAACTCACCGCGCAGCACACCTCCGGCGGGGCCGTCGGCGACCGGCCTCACCAGGGCGCGGACCACCGTGGCGGGACGGTCGAGCCAGGACGCCGATTCGGTGCTCTCGAGCAGCCGGGCGAGCGGCGGGGATGGGTGGGGAGTCTGTGTGGGGATGTTCGACATGCTCGACGCGTACCCCGGTGGCCCTGCGGGAAAACGGCCGGCCCGCCACCGATCCACGCGCCGGGTTCGAATCCGCCCACGCTGTGTGGAGTGGGCAGATTCCGAATCCGTGAGCATTTGCGGTGACGAGCAACTGCCGGTGGCGGAACCGTCACTCGACGACGATCTTGCCCTTCGCGCCGCGTTCGGCGTCGAACATCCGGTGGTTGAGGAAGGTGTAGGTACCGGGTTCGAGGAACTCCATTTCGACGAATCCACCCTGCGCGACGGCCAGATCGAGCACCTGGGCCCCGCCGCGATCGGGGTCGCCCGGACGCAACAGATACGCGCCCTCCTTGTACACGGTGTCGAACTGGCTTCCGACGACGTGGAAAGAGATGTTCTCGGCCGGACCGGCGTCGAGCACCCAGATGCGGATCCGGTCGCCGACCTTCGCGTGCAGCGGCCGGTGCACGTACTGGTCCGCGAAACCGTTGAACACCACCAGATCCGGCGTCGCCGCGGTGACCTTGTCCGCGTCGACCTCGCCGTCGCCGAGATACACGTCCGACTGCACCACGAGATACTCGGCGTCGACCGGCGCGAGGCTCGGCGGGTCGATCACGACCGCGCCGAACATGCCGGCGGCGATGTGCACGGCCATCGGCGCGGTTGCGCAGTGGTACAACCAGATTCCGGTGTGCTCGGCACGGAACCGGTAGACGAGTTGCTCGCCGGGCTCGATGGTGCGCATCGGCTCGTCCGGCCCGACCGTTCCGGCGTGGAAATCGATGGAGTGCCCCATGGCCCCGTTGTTGACCAGCGTGATCTCGAAGACGTCGCCCAGCCGTCCTCGCAGCGTCGGGCCCATCGGCCGCCCGTTGTAGGTCCACATGGTCTGGGGCGCACCGACCGCGTAGTCGCCGGGAACCTCGGTGACCTCGAACGTGTAGCGGTGGGTCGTGCCGCCCGGTGCCGGCGCGAGCACCGGATCGCGGGCGACGAAGTCGTCGCCCGGGGCGATCGCGAGATCGACGGCCGGGGCACCGCCCGAGCCGTGATCGTGCACGCCTGCACCGCCGCCCGAGGCGCCGTCCGCGGTGATGGTCAGGACCATCCCCTGCTGCCGGTGCCCGACGATCGAACACCACCCGTCGATGTCGGTGCCCACGACCCCGACCTCCACGGTCGCGGTCTGCCCCGACCCGATCCGGCCGCTGTCGTGGCCGGAGGACAGCACCAGGTCGTGGACCTGATCGTCGGAATTGGTGACGGTGAGGACCAGCCGGTCGCCGGCCGGCACCGAGATGCGGTCGGGGACGAAGCGCATCCCCACCATCTGGACCTGCACTTCGGTGGTGTTGCCGGTCGGGGTCACGCCAGCGGAGACGTCCGCGGATCCGAGACCGGCGCCGCCGATCCCCGACGTGACGGCGGCGACGAGCGCGAGGCATGCGAGGGCCGCGGTGGCCTGCAACCCGCGGTGCTGCGGTGCGGGTGTGTACTCGGCCGGAGCCTTGCCCGACATCACGGCGCGGCGTCCCGCCATCGAGGCTTTGGCGCTGGTGACCATGATGGGCAGGAACAGCACGAACGCGAGCATGACGATCGCGGACACGCCCACCCGCATCCAGCTCGCGAGCGGCAGCAGGAACAGCAGCAACCCGACGTTGACGACGACGAGCCGCCACACCCACCAGCGGTTCATCTTGTCGACGCCGGCGCCGACGACAGCCGGCCCGCCACCCATCAGTGTGGGCAGCAGGTGGCTCATCACCCCGAACAGCAACTGTGCCGCGAAACCCGCCAGGAACGGGACGGTCATCAGGGTGGCGCGGTCCGGGGTCATGGGACCGGTCGCGAGCACGATCGTCAGGCTCAGCAGCGACCCGAGCAGCCACAGCATCGCCGCGGTGATCGAGGCGGCCGCGAACCCGGTGGGAGGGTGCGACACGGCTCCGCGCAGCAGCGGACCGGCGACGACGACCCATCCGGCGAGGTAGAGCGCGCAGCCTGCCGCGGCGACGAGCGGATGCGCGGTCAGGGCGCCGACGAGGAGCACGGCGATACCGGCGAGCAGGACCACGAGTGCGACGGGTCGTCGCCGCGCCCCGGTGGCGTCCATGCCGATCAGGTTCGGGTACATCACCGTAAGCACTCCGGCGGCGGCCAGGCCGAGGAAGCCGAGCAGGTTCATCGCCTGGTGGGCGAGCAGGAACCCGGCCTGGGTGCTGTCGGTCTGCCCGTAGGCGAGGGCGGCACCGAATCCGGCACCGACCGGCAGCAACGCCGACGATGCGACGAGGAACCACACGCTCTGGGCGTGCAGGGCGGGTTCCTCACCGTCCAGGGCCCGTACTCGCTGCGCCTGCCGGATCAGCAGCAGAAGCGAGATGGCATGCCACGCGAGCATCGCACCCACGAGGACCGCACCGACGAGCGTGGCCGGGAACCACCCTGTGAGGACACCGGCGACGGTGACGACGATGCCCGCGTTGAGCAGGTAGATCTTCACGAGCTGCGGGCCGCGGGCGCTCTCGGGGAGGTGATAGCCGAGGAAACGCTCGGCGAGGGTCTGCGACCACACCACGATCGAGTTGGTGACGGCGCCGAGGGTGAACAGGTGGACCAGCAGCCACCGCGATTCGGGCAGGAACGGGTGCGTCAGACCCGCGACGATCAGCAGGGCGAGCCAGATGCGCACGGGCTTACCTGCGCGCTGGTGCCAACTCTTGGGTCGTTTCACCGGGTGAGTGGTGGTCACAGGCCGATGGTAGGGCCGATCCGGACCCTTTTACTACGTCTTGTCGTAGAACTCACCCGGCGTCCGCGCGGGCGGGCAGCTCAGATCCTGCGCATCACCGACACCACCTTGCCCAGCACGACGGCCCGATCTCCGTCGAGGACCGGATACGCCGGATTCCGCGGTTCGAGCTGCACGTGCCCGTTCCGCCGGCGCAGCACCTTGACGGTGGCCTCGCCGTCGATCATCGCGGCGACGATCTCGCCGGAATGTGCCTCGCTCTGCTGCCGCACCACCACGACGTCGCCGTCGCAGATCGCCGCGTCGACCATGGAATCGCCGCGCACCCGCAACCCGAACACGGTGCCGGAACCGACCAGCTCCCGCGGCAGCGCCAGCACGTCGTCGGCGTGCTGCTCGGCGAGGATCGGCACGCCGGCCGCGATGTCGCCGACGACCGGCACCGGGACCGTCCGATCGGACCCGGCCGGCGCCGACGCGGCGAGGAACGGGCGCACGTCCAGCTGACGCGCCACCGCCGAACCCCGCCGCAGGAACCCCTTGTCCTCGAGACTGCGCAGATGCTTGGACACCGACGACGTCGACCGCAGGCCCACCGCGTCCCCGATCTGCCGGGTGCTCGGCGCGCACCCGTTGGCCGCTGCCCAGTCCCGGATCACCGCCAGGATCTGCTGCTGCCGCAGCGGCAGGGTCGAGGCGTCGAGGCCGCCGAACATGTCGAAATCGTCGTAATCGGTCACCCGGCGAATCGTAGTCGCGCGAACGAATCGACCCTCGGGCCGTCACCCCACGTCGAAGGTGGCGGGATCGCCGCCGAGCCGGTTCCCGGTGTCGAGTGCCGAGATCGCGTCGAGCTCGGCCGCATCGAGTTCGAAGTCGAACACGTCCAGGTTCTGCCGGATCCGGTGCGGGGTCACCGACTTCGGGATCGCCACGTTGCCGATCTGCAGATGCCACCGGAGCACCACCTGCGCGGGCGAGCGGTCGTGCTCGAGCGCGATCCGCGCGAGGGTGGGATCGTCGAGCAGGCCACGGCCCTGGCCGAGCGGCGACCACGCCTCGGTGACGATGCCGAGTTCGTCGTGCACCCGCCGCAGTTCGGTCTGCGCGAAATCCGGATGTACCTCGATCTGATTGATCACCGGCACCACGCCGGTGTCCGCGATGATCGTTCGCAACTGCTCCGGCTGGAAGTTGGACACACCGATCGACCGGGCACGACCGTCGGCCTTCAACTCGGTGAACGCCTGCCAGATCGTTCGATAGTCCTCACGCATCGGCCGCGGCCAGTGGATCAGATACAGGTCCACATAGTCCAGCCCCAAACGGTCGAGGGACGCGTCGAACTCGGTGAACACGCGGTCCCGGGTCCACGGACCGTCCGCGCTGTTCCACAGCTTGGTGGTGACGAACAGTTCGTCGCGCGGTACTCCCGCCGCCGCGATCGCCCGGCCGGTACCGACCTCGTTCCCGTAGATCGCAGCCGTGTCGATACTGCGATATCCGATGGTCAGAGCGCTGGTGACCGCGGTGAAGCACTCGTCGTCGGGCACCTGCCACACCCCGAACCCGATCTGCGGGATCGAGTTTCCGTCGTCGAGAGTCACATTCGGTACCGGGTTCGCAACAGTCATGCCCGGACCAACGACCGGACCCGGAATCTTGTTCCCCGGATGCCCGGTTTCGTTGTCCGTGCGGCCGGGTAACCGCCCGCATGGCGAATACAACGAATCGCGGTCGCTCCACGACGGGAAGCCGGTTCGCAGGATGGGCCGGGTATGTGTGCGTCCTGGCAGGCGTCGCCGCGATAGCTCTGGTCCTGACGGCCGCCGGTGGCGGTTTCGAAGGCTGGACGGCTGTCGGAACGATCGTTGCCGTCGCCCTGATCGTCGTGGGGGCAGTGATGATCGTGCTCAACTTCCGAAGTCGTCGGCTCGGCGGATCCGGTGGCACGTCCACCCACGAACCCGGAGTGCTGTAGTGGTGCGACCCGACATGTTGTGGAGAATGCCGGGAGTGTATCGGCCGCAAGAGGATTCGTGGCTGCTGGCGCAAGCCTACGGTTCCGCCGGCCCGCCGCCGGGTGCAAAGGTCCTCGACTTCTGTACCGGCACCGGAATCCTGGCGGTCACGGCGGCGCGAGCGGGTGCCGAATCGGTGACGGCACTGGACATCGCGCCCCGCGCGGTGTTCACCGCTCGGCTCAACGCGTGGTCGCGGCGACTGCCCATCCGGGTGCTTCGCGGGGGCCTCGGCGTTGCGCACAGGCTCGCGCCGTTCGACGTGATCGTCTCGAATCCGCCCTACGTGCCGGCGCCCGGTGGAGCCTACGATCCGCGCTGGGATGCCGGCCCGAACGGGCGTTCCGTCGTCGACCCGCTGTGCCGGGAGATCCCGAAGCTGTTGAGGCCCGGAGGATTCGCGCTCGTCGTGCACTCGGAGTTCACCGGCGTGGACACCACCTTGGAGATGCTGCGCGCCGGGGGCGCGAAGGCCACCGTGGTCGCGCGGGAGCGCATACCGTTCGGCCCCGTGATGCGAAGTCGAACCGAATATCTGAAGCAGCTTCGAAACGATTCTGCGGCAGACGCTTCCGTTCTCACAGTCGAGAACGAGACCGAAATCGAGACCGAGGAAGTGGTGGTGATCCGTGCCGACCGACCGGAACACACGGGATGACACGCGGGTGGATGTGCGGACCGTCCGGCTGGTGCCGGGCGGTCCCATGCTCGTCGAGGGACCGGTGCGGATCGTGGGTGAGGACGGCACCGAGGTGACGTCCGATCGGTTCGTGGTCGCGGTGTGCCGCTGCCATCGCAGCGGCATCTATCCGTTGTGCGACACCAGTCACCGCCGGAGCGCTCGCGCGCCCCGGCGGTGAGAAGAGTCAGTACCAGTGCCTGCGGCCGCCGACGGCCCGTCCGGTGGCGCCGAGCAATGCCAGAATGACGCCCACCACGAGGAGGATGATACCGAGCGTCCACAGGATCGAGATCCCGGTCAGGAATCCGACCACCAGAAGGATCAGGCCGAGGATGATCATGATCGTCTACCTTGCTGTCGGTGCCCGTGCTCGAATCGGCTCGGACGATGGGGGAGAATACCCCGATCCCGGCAATTCAAACCGTCGAGTACCGACTCGTCGACGGTCACCCGGATGCCGCCCGACCACATCGGATATCTGTTCCCGCATCGCAATCCACAGGCAGTGCAATACGCGAACATGGCGCAACCGGGCGAACGGTGGCATGGTCGAAGCATGCCTACTTCGGAGAACCCCGGGGCGAGCGTCCCCGGTGAGTACAGCGTCGACGACGAAGATCAGTTGCAGCCCGAGGACACCCTCGTCGATCGCGGTGTCGACGACGTTCTGGACGAAGGGATCTCACCGCCCGAGCGCCCCGTCGGTCTCGAACCGCACGACGACCTCGAATCCCGCCTCGCGGAAGAGGAACCCGATACGGGCTCGGGCGGTGCCGACACCGCCCGCGCGGGCCGGCTCGTCGCGCCGGACGAGGGGACGGGCGAGGACACCGAAGCCGAACTCGTCGCCGAGGACGTCGGAATCGACGGTGGGGGAGCCGGAGCCGAGGAAGCGGCCGTGCACGTCGTCGACGAGGACGACCTCGAGAGAGGCTGAACGGAGAGGCGCTGAACGGCTAAGGGGCCGAACGGGTCTCAGGTAGCCTCGACCGGTTCGAGCAGCGATGACTCGTCGCGGGACCACCGGTCGAGCAGATGGCTGCCGAGCCGGCCCTCGAGGAACTCGATGGCTTCCGCCCCGAAGACCACATCACCGGCCGCATCCGGATCGCGGTCGAGCAGGTCCCCGACGACGTCGTGTCGTAACACCAGCTCGTGCACCGCATCCGCCTCGACGTGCTCGGTGTAGAACCGGACGCATTCCGGGGCGGCATCCAGGCGTTCGAGTGCCTGCACCATCCGGCGCGCACTCGGACCTGTCGTCATCTCGGCGGCCGCGAACTGGCCGACGAGCATGCCGATGCGGGAGCGATGCAGGGCACACATCGACATGAAGTTCACCGGTGCCAGGGTGAGCGCCGGCACGCGGTCGAGATATCCCAGATAGGTGTCGTCCAATCCGGCCGCGACCATCAGATCGGCGAACAACTGCGCGTGCACACGGTCGTGGTGCCCCGCGCCGTACTCGTCGAATTCGACGGCCACCAGCGTCGCCTTGGCCCGGCCGGTGAGGCGCGGAATGGCCCAGGCCTGCGGATCGGCTTCCTTGAGCTGGTAGATGGACCGGTGCACGAAGTACTCCCGCAGCTGCGACCACGTGCCCTGCTCGGCCAGGTGGTGGGACACGCTCCAGGCGTCGCGGGGCTCGCGGCACACCGCGTCGAAGGTTGCGTCGACATCCGTACCTCCCGGGACATCGGCGCGCAGCCGGTCCAGGAACGACCGTTCGAGCGCGGCGCGCACACCGAGCGGACCCGGCGCCCACTCCCAACCGGGATCGACCTCGGGGAATCCCCGGTAGTGCAGTTCGTAGAGCACCGTCAGCGCCAATTGCACGTCGTCGCCGTACGGGTCCACGTCGGCGGGTGGATGCGGCCACGGTGACTCGTCCGGTGTCCCGGTGAGCCGGGTGACGACCGCATCGGAAATCGGCCCGCGCGGCCGCGGCAGCGGGGCGGCAGCTGGAGAACGCATGGTCGCGGATACCCGGAGCGGGGCGGAAGGAAACCGTCGGGTGTGAACCGGGCAGCGGCGGGTATCCGCCGGTCATGAGCAGCGATGACCAGGAACATGTACATCCTCCGCACACGATCGACTATCCCGGCGAAACCGCGGACATGGCCGACGAGCCCAGGGACGAGATGCGCGGATACCGCGGTCGCGGACTGCTCGAAGGGCGCAAGGCGCTGATCACCGGCGGGGACTCGGGGATCGGCCGCGCGGTCGCGGTCGCGTTCGCCAAGGAAGGCGCGGACATCGCCATCGCGTACCTCGAGGAGGACCGGGACGCCGAGCACACCGCGGAGCTGGTGCGGCGGGAAGGGTGCGACTGCCACCTGTTCCGGGGCGATCTCGCCGATCCGGCGCACTGCCGGGAGGTGGTGTCCGAGGCGGCCGCTCGACTCGGTGGCCTGCAGATCCTGGTGAACAACGTGGCCTACCAGGAGCCGGTCGACGACTTCGCCGATCTCGACGAAGCGCAGTGGCGCCGCACGTTCGCGGTGAACATCGACAGCTTCTATCACGTCACGAAGGCCGCGCTCGACCACCTGCCGTCCGGATCGTCGATCATCAACACCTCCTCGATCAACGGGCTGCGCGGCAACAAGTCCCTCATCGACTACGCAGCCACCAAGGGGGCTGTGCTGGCGCTGACCTATTCGCTCGCACAGGCGTTGCAGGACAGAGGAATCCGCGTGAACTGCGTCGCTCCGGGGCCGGTGTGGACTCCGCTGATCCCCGCCACCATGGACGAGGAGAAGGTCGCGGACTTCGGCAAGCAGGCGCCGTACGGGCGCGCGGCGCAACCCGACGAGATCGCACCGTCCTACGTGTTCTTCGCGTCGAACACGATGTCGTCGTACTACAGCGGTGAGGTGCTGGCGCCGATCGGGGGCGAGACGCTACCCGGCTGACCGCGGTGCGGTCGATCGATGCTGACCGCGGTGCGGTCGATCGATGCTGACCGCGGTGCGGTCGATCGATGCCGCCCGCGGTGCGGTCGGTGCATCCCGCTACTCGTTCCGGTGCTCCTCGCTCTGCTTCGGGTCGGGGTGCCGCCTGGCGCGACGGCGGAAGCGCCACGGGTAGAGGATCCAGATCGCGATGAACAGCGCGGCGGTGCACACTCCGGCGACGGTCGCCGCGGTCGAGTTGATCACGAGCCCGACCACGAGCATGGCGACCCCGGTCATCGACACCCCGAGCAGGAGCAGCCCGGCGAGTGCGAACCTGTGCGCGGTGAGCACCAGCCGGTCCAGTTGCCTACGCCGGAAGAGGAGCCGATGCATGCTGACCGGCGCGACGAGGAGGATGGTCGCCGCAATCGAGGCGAGGACGGTGATCAGATAGATGCCCTTCTCGTTCCTCGACAGGGCGCTGAAGGCGTTCTGGAACGGCAGGGTCAGGAGGAAGCCGGTGAGCAGTTGCACGCCGGTCTGGACGACACGCAGTTCCTGCAGCAGGCTGGACCAGTTCCGGTCGAGTTGTTGGGCGTCGCTCTCGTAGCGGCGCGAGTACGTGGTCTCGGGTGGCTCGTCCTCGTCCTCGAACGGGTTGGAACGCGTCATCAGTCAAAACTGCCATGCTGCCCGGCTCAGCAGGGGCGATGTGCGCGTTTCGCAACCTTGTGACGCGGATCACCGTGGGGTACCGTCGGCAGCACCGGACCAGGTATTCGTCCTTGCGGAAGGAGTGTCGTATGAAACTCAACCTCTTCGTCGCCTGGGCGGGATACACCCTCGGGTTGCTTGCGATCGCATGCCTCGCCCTGTTCCTGCTTGCGGCGGGATACGGCCACACCGGACCGGCAATCGTCGCCGGGATCAGCACCCTCGTCGTTGCCGGAATCGCGATGGCGATGATCGGAGGCACGATCCATCACGACCACAAGGTGCACCGGGTAACGCCCAAGTTGTTCTGACCCGGAGCCGACCCGATCGGCCTGGCGCAGCCCTCAGGACTGCGCCAGGCGCTGTTTTTCGAGTTCGACGTCGAACTGTGCTGCGGGCCAGTCCAGATCGAGGCGTTCGAGCGCGTCGATCAGGAGTTCGCCGACCGCGATGCGGCTGAACCACTTGCGGTTGGACGGGATGACATACCACGGCGCGTAATCGGTGTTGGTCTTGTCGAGCATCGCCTGGTACGCCTCCTGATACTCGGGCCACAAGGCGCGTTCGGTGACGTCCGACGGGTTGTACTTCCAGTGCTTGTCCGGGCGCTCGAGGCGCTCGGCCAGGCGCTTCTTCTGTTCGTCGAGCGAGACGAACATGGCGACCTTCACGATCGTGGTCCCACTGTCGACGATTTCCCGTTCGAACTGGTTGATCTCGTCGTATCGGGTGCTCCAGACCTTCTCCGGGACCAGATTGTGCACGCGCACGACGAGCACGTCCTCGTAGTGCGAGCGGTCGAACACGCCGATCTGCCCGGCGCGGGGCAGTGCCTTGTGGATCCGCCACAGGTAGTGGTGCTGCTTCTCCTCCGGCGTGGGGACCCCGAACGAGGCGTGGTCGACCCCCTGCGGGTCGACGTGCCCGATGACGTGGCGCACCATTCCGCCCTTGCCGGCGGTGTCCATGCCCTGCAGCACCAGCAGTACCGATCGCCGGTCACCCGAGCGGCCGTTCGCGAACAGCTTCTCCTGCAGGTCCGACAGGTACGCGCCGCGTTCCTCGAGAAGGCGTGTGCCGAGTTCCTTGTCGCCCTCGAACCCCGGGGTGGCGTCCGCGTCGATTTCGGCGACGCGGGTATGCGGGCCGGCCCGCAGTGCCTCGGTGGCAGGAATCGTCCACGGGCTGTTCTCGGCGTCCTTCGACATGGCACGAAGCGTGCCACACGCCGGCCGTCGTCAGCGGTGTTCGGGGTGAGTGTCGCCGAAGGTGTCGTCGTCCGGCAGATCGAGTTCGTCGGGTCCGACCGGATAGGGCGGCGGCGAAATGCCGTCGATCATGTGGCTGCCCCACAGATCGATGTCGGTCACGCGGGCGGTCGCGGTGGCAGCGTGGTCCGGGTCGAGAAGCGTCAGCGTCAGCTCGGTGCCGGTGGACGGCGGAGCGTCCGGAGCGAACGCGGACGCCAGGTCGCGCAGCCGGCCGCGCCAGCGGTGCCGACCACTGATCGGATCGAACCAGTCGGCGAGTTCGACGTCGACGACGACCTGCCTGCCGGCGACGGCGACCTCCGCGCGGCCTCGGAATCCCTCGGACATGACCCGATTTTACACGTAACCCGAAGTTACGTGAAAATGGTCACTCCGCGACTTCGTCGCTTTCCTCCCGGTCGTCGCGCCGGAGCGGATGCGGCTGGGACTTGAACCTGACGGGCGAGCCGGCCGCCGATGCGATGCCGGTCAAGCCGCCCCACGTCATCATCGTCAGGTAGTCGATGAGATCTTCCGCGGTCATCGACTTGTTCGAGATCCACCAGTGCGTCGCGAGCTGGATTCCGCCGACGATTCCGTAGGCCCACGGCACCGATCCCCCCGAATCCATCTCCAGCAACCGCAGGCGCTCACCGAGGACGGTCGCCACCAGCTCGGCGATCATCCGCTCGGAATCGGCCACGACATCGCGGCTCGCCGACGAGCTGTTGCTCATCACGTACAGGTAGACCTCCGGGTCGGAGGCAACGGTCTCGACGTACGCGGCGATCGCAACCCGGGTCAGTTCGTACTCGTCGAGATCCTCGCCGACGGCCGCGTAGATCCTCGGCGCCAGGATCCGCTCGACGTACCGCATCATCGTTGCGGTCGTCAGATCGTTCTTGTCCGTGAAGTAGCGGTACAGAACCGTCTTGGAGACGCCGATCTCCGCGGCGATCTCGTCCATCCCGATGTCGTGGCCGCGTACCCGGATCGCGGCGATCGTGCCGTCGACGAGCTCCTCGCGCCGCGCGATCTTGTGCTCGTGCCACCGGCGTTTGCGTCCGTCCTGCTTGGCGGGCGCCGGTTGCGGCGCTGGGGATGCTGTGGACGCTGGTGATTCCGGGGTCGTGGTCGGCGAGGGCGCGCTTTTGCTGGGCACTGGGTTGGCACATCCGTTCGGTTTCGATCGTCGGCTCAGTCTACGGCGAGCCGCTTCGTGTCGCGGCACGTCCCGCGGGTGTCCGTCCGGTTTCGGCACAATGGCGAAGGTGCAACTTCTCACCAACGACGATGCCGCCAAGCGCGCTGATCTCCGCCGGATGAAGGTGGTGGCCACCGGATTCCTGGTGTTCGCCACGGTGGTGTATCTGTTCTGCCGCTGGCAGGAAACCCGGGGTGCCGGCGAGTGGGTCGGTTACGTGCGAGCGGCCTCGGAAGCGGGCATGGTCGGTGCCCTCGCCGACTGGTTCGCCGTGACGGCCCTGTTCCGGCATCCCCTCGGTGTCCCGGTGCCCCACACCGCGATCATCAAGAAGAAGAAGGACCAGCTCGGGGCGAGCCTGAGTTCGTTCGTGGGCACCAACTTCCTGGCTCCGGACGTCGTGTCCGCGAAGATCGAGTCTGCGCAGATCCCGCTGCGGCTCGGGGGCTGGATGGCCCAGCCCGCGAACGCGCAGCGGGTCGCGCAGGAGACGTCGACGGTGCTGCGCGGCATCGTGACGGTGCTGCGTGAGGAGGACATCCAGCAGGTCATCGACCACACGATCGTCAAGCGCATCGCCGAGCCCGAGTGGGGGCCGCCGATCGGCCGGGTGCTGACCGAGCTCATCGCCGAGGAGCGTCACCTGCCGCTGATCGACATGCTCGCCGAACGGGCCCACCAATGGGCGCTGGGCAGCCAGGAGACCATCGACCGGATCATCTCGCGGGACTCGCCGTCGTGGTCGCCGAAGTTCGTCGACATGCTGCTCGGCGAGAAGATCCACCGCGAACTCGTCGAATTCACCTGGAAGGTCCGGTCCAACCCGACCCACGAGGTCCGGCTCGCCGCCAACAAGTTCCTCGCCGACTACGCGCGCGACCTGCAGACCGATCCGGCCACGATCGCCAAGGCCGAACGCGTCAAGGCGGAGATCATGGGACGGGACGAGGTGACCCAGCTCGCGGCCGCCACGTGGCGGACCGCCAAGCGCATGATCCTCGAATCCGTCGACGATCCGAACAGCACCCTGCGCACGAAGGTCGCCGAGAACGTCATGCACCTCGGGGCGCGGCTACGCGACGACGACGAACTGCGCGGCAAGGTCGACGGCTGGCTGCTCGACGGTGCCCGCTACATCGCCGCGAACTACGCCGACGAGATCACCGCGGTGATCCGGGAAACCGTCGAGCGCTGGGACGCCGACGAGGCGAGCCGCAAGATCGAGCTGGCCGTCGGACGGGATCTGCAGTTCATCCGCATCAACGGCACGGTCGTCGGGTCGCTCGCGGGTCTGGCCATCTACACCGTGTCCCAGCTGCTGTTCTCGTGAGGTCCCTCACTTGCTAGCAGAGTGCTTGCTGTAGCTAGCACCTGCTCGTATGCTGAAGTCATGCCCACGAACGAAGGGGACACCGCGCCGGTCGAGAGCCCGGACGGTGAGGGATCCGGAACCGGCGGACCGAGCGATCTCGCGTCGCGAGTCGTCAACTCCGCAGCACAGGACATCGGCGGGTTCATCCGCGCCCAGCGCGAGGCGGCGCAGGTGTCGTTGCGGCAGTTGTCGCAGCTCGCCGGCGTCAGCAATCCCTATCTCAGTCAGATCGAACGTGGGCTCCGCAAGCCCTCCGCGGAGGTGCTCGGGCAGATCGCGAAGGGCCTCCGGTTGTCCGCGGAGGTTCTCTACGTGCGGGCCGGGATTCTCGAGCAGCGCCCGCAGAGCGCGGTACGTGACGCGCTGCTTGCCGATTCCGCTCTCACCGAGCGGCAGAAGCAGGTCCTGCTCGACATCTACGACTCGTTCTGTCGCGAGAACGAGTCCGCCCCGCCCGGGCCGGCGCCGGACGCGAAGTCCGGGACCGCCGACCGGTACGAGACCGACCCCCATGAACAGGAGAAATGACATGACCGATCCCAATGTCTCCATCCGCAATTCCCTCTACGCCGCAGTCGGCGCGGGCGACGCCGTCGTCCAGGCCGTCGCAGACGTCGTCGCTCAGGTGCGTGAGCGCGCCGAAACCAACCGGGCCGACGTCAACGAGCGCGTGGACAGCGCCCGCGAGAAGCTTCTCGCCCTGCCCGGCGACCTGACCGAGACCGTCGAATCGCTGCGCGAGCGTCTCGCGGGGCTGCCGTCCGAGCTGCCCGAGGAACTCGCGGAACTGCGCGAGAAGTTCAGCCCCGAGGAGCTGCGCAAGGTCGCCGAGGCGTACCTGAAGGTCGCGTCCGACCTGTACACCTCGCTCGCGGAACGTGGCGAGGAGACCGTCGAGCGCCTCCGCAAGCAGCCCGCGGTCGAAGAGGGCCTCGAGCGCGCCGAGGCTGCGTTCGGTGACGCCGTCGACCTGACCGAGGACGCCCTCGGCACCGTCGCCCGTCAGACCCGCGCCGTCGGTGAGCGGGCCGCGAAGCTCGCCGGTCTCGCTGCCGGCCGCATCTCCGAGACCGCCTCGGAGGTCGGCGACGCCATCGCCGACGCCGGCGACGAGGCTGCGCTGCGGGTTCTCGAGATCGCGGACCAGGCCGAAGAGGTTGCCGACGAGGCTGCCGACCGCGTCGAGGCCGCCGCTGTGGAGGTGGACGAGGCGGCCAAGTCCGTGACGGAGAAGGCTGCTCCGGCGAAGCCTGCCGCCAAGGCCACCGCGGCCAAGGCGCCCGCCAAGACCGCGGCGAAGGCCCCGGCCAAGAAGGCGGCCCCGCGCAAGACCACCGGCGCCTGATCTAAGGCTTCTCTCCGGTAGAACGCGGAACATCTCCTGTAGAACACGGAGCATCGGCTCCCGTGAGAACACAGAGCATCGGCTCCCGTGCCCAGTGCACGGGAGCCGATGCTCGTAGGATGGAGGCGTGCCGAATGTCGATTCTCTCGCCGGTCTGATCCTCTTCGCTCTGCAGATCCTCGCGATCGCAGGGGCGGTGTTCGCGCTCGTCCACGCGGTGCGTCAGCCGGCGGAAGCATTCCCCGCCGTCGACAAGCTCACCAAGCCGGTGTGGGTCGGGATCCTCGCCGTGGCGCTGGTCGTGCTGTTCCTGTTCGGGGCCATCGGGATGCTGGGCATCGTCGGGGTCGTCGCGGTGTGCGTGTACCTGGTGGACGTACGGCCGCGCGTGGAAGAGGTGCAGCGCCCGCGCTGGTGACCCCTGCCGTCCCTTGACACCGGACGGCAAGATAGTGACACTCGGAGTTACGGCTAAATTTCCGAGACGAGGTGATCGCCGTGACGCTCACCCGACCCTTCCGCACCGGTGACCGGCAGGACACCGCCGCGCGGCTGCTCGAATCCGCTTCACGCTCGTCCTTCGATCCCGGGATCGAGATCGACTGGGACGCTCCGATCCCGCCGGACAAGTACGGCATGAGTCCCGAATGGTCCAGTCTCTACGGCACCGAGCTGTGGGACCGCATGACCGAGGACCAGCGCCTCATCCTGACCCGGCACGAAGCCGCCAGCATCGCGGGCACCGGGATCTGGTTCGAGATGATCCTCATGCAGATGCTCGTCCGGGATCTCTACCGGCACGACCCCGCGACACCCTACGTGCAGTTCGGCCTCACCGAGATCGCCGACGAATGCCGGCACTCGACGATGTTCGCCCGATCCGCGCAGCATTTCGGCATCCCCTCGTACCGGCCGCCGCGCTGGGTCCGCGAATCCGGACGCGCCTTCAAGGCCGTGGCCGGCGGCGCACTCGCCTTCGGCGGGGCACTGTTCGCCGAGGAGATCCTCGACGCGATGCAGCGCGACTTCATGCGCGACGAGCGCGTCCAGCCCATCACGCGAACCGTGAGCCGGATCCACGTGATCGAGGAATCCCGGCACATCCGCTACGCCCGCGAGGAGACGGCCCGCCGGATGCGCGACGCGTCCCGCGCCGAACGGGCCTGGATCAGGATGCACCTCGGAGTCTCCGCGTATTTCATCGTCACGAACCTGGTGAACCCGCGCGTCTACGCGGCGGCGGGCCTGGACGTCGACGAGGCCAGGGCCGCGGCCCGGAGCAATGCCCACTACCACGACCGGATCCGCAACGCCTCGCGCCGCACCGTCGAATTCCTCGACGGGGTGGGGCTGATCGGCGGCCCCTCGACCGCGCTGCTGCGCCGCGCGCACATCCTCTGACCAGAAGTACCGCCGGACCAGATCGGAGAAGAACACAGGTGAAGAAGCCTTCACGTCGGACCGCGCTCGCGGTCGCCGGACTCGTCACCACCGGTGCCGCGCTCGGAGCCGTGGCTGCCCGCCGCAGGAACGCGGCAGCCCGGAGCGTCGTGGCGGTCGGGGATCCCAGCGAAGCCCTGCTGGCGGAACCGCAGGTCCTGCACGACGAGGTCGAGGTCGTCACGGACGACGGTGCGCGCCTGCACGTCCGCGCCTACGGCGATCCCGACGCCGACGTCCTCGTGCTTAGCCACGGCTGGACCTGCTCCACCGAATTCTGGACACCGCAGATCAACGCGTTCGCCGAGAAGTACCGCGTTGTCGTCTACGACCAGCGGGGACACGGGCGCAGCGACGTCGGCAGCCGCGTCTTCGGGCCCGACGTGCTCGCGGACGACCTCGCCGCGGTGCTCGCCGCGACCGTCCCGGCCGGCCGCACGGCGGTGCTCGCCGGTCACAGCATGGGCGGTATCAGCATCATGGCGTGGGCGGAACGGCATCCCGAGCAGGTGCGCGACCGGGTCTCGGGCGTCCTGCTCGCGAGTACCGGCATGGACAATCTGGTCGCGGCGTCGACGATCGTGCCGCTGCCGCAGCGCGCCCCCCGCGTGCCGGTGCCCGTCGCACGCCGGTTGATGGGTGCCACCGTGCCGCTCGTCGCGTCTCCGGTCACGACCCGCGCACTCAAGTACGTCGCTCTGTCACCGACCGCGACCCCCGCCGCGGTCGCGTTCTGCGAGAAGATCGTGCTCGGCTGCCCGCCCCGCACCCGCGGTGGCTGGGGTGTCGCGCTCAGCGCCCTCGACGTCCACCACGGGCTGGCGAACCTCACCGTCCCGACGACCGTCCTCGTGGGCACCGCCGACCGGCTCACCCCGCCGAGCCACGCGCATCGACTCGCCGCAGAACTCGACGATGCCGGCCACCTCGAGCATCTCGTCGTCGTCGACGGCATCGGGCACATGAGCTCGGTCGAGGCGATCGACGTGTTCAACTCCGAACTGCAGCATCTGTTCGAACGCGCCGGCCGCCTCGTCCGCGGCTGAACCGCCGGCCCATCCGACGGGGCTGCGGGTCCGAACCCTCGGTGACCCACCGGAGGATCGCCATGGCCGCACCGCCGAGCACCCGACCACCGAGCACCGGCTCGCCGGGGGTGCTCTCGCGGGCGGCGACCGGCGTTGTCGCGGTCCTCCTCGTCCTCGGGGTCGGTGAGCTGCTGGCCGCAGCGACCGATCCGGACGCGTCCCCGTTCTTCGCGGTCGGCGGCACGACCGTCGATCGGGCACCCGCCTGGGCCCGCGAATTCGCGATCGGTACGTTCGGCACCGCCGACAAGCCGGCGCTGTTCGTCGGCATGTCGGTGCTGCTCGCGGTATGTGCGGTCGTCGCCGGGCTGATCGAACGGCCGCGGCGCCCCTACGGCGGAGCGCTGCTCGCGGCGCTCGGAGCGGTCGGGGTGTACGCGGCGCTGCACCGGCCCGAAGCGACCGCGACCGCTGCGATCCCGACGGTGATCGCCGTCGTCGTGGGAATGCTGTTCCTGCAGTTCGCGATCCGGGCGCTGTGGACGCCGCGGGGAGGGGAGGATCCGGCGTCGCCGAACCCGGACCGCCGGCGCTTCCTGGTGGTCCTGGGCGCGGGTGTCGCGGTCGCGGTCGTGGCCGGTGCCGTCGGCCGGTATCTCGCGGATCGGCTGGCGGTGGTGCTCGAGGACCGCGACCGGTTCCGGGTGCCCCTCGCCGCGGACGCGGCACCGGCGATTCCGCCCGGCGCCGACCTGACGACCGGACCGCGCGCGGTGCCCGGCGCCACCGCCTTCGTCACGACGAACCGCGACTTCTACCGGATCGACACCGCCCTGCAGGTGCCGCGCCTCACCACCGCGGACTGGCGGCTGCGCATCCACGGCATGGTGGATCGGGAGACGACGCTCACCTGGGACGATCTCGCGGCGTTCGAGACGGTCGAGCGTCTGGTGACGCTGACGTGCGTGTCGAACGAGGTGGGCGGTGACCTCGCCGGCAACGCCCGCTGGACCGGCTACCGGATCGCGGACATCCTCGACCGTGTCGGGGTCCACCCCGATGCCGACATGTTGCTGTCCACCAGCGTCGACGGGTTCACCGTCGGAACACCCGTCGAGGTGCTGCGCGACGGTCGTGACGCGCTCCTGGCCGTCGCGATGAACGGCGAACCGCTCCCTCTCCAGCACGGTTACCCGGCGCGGCAGGTGGTGCCCGGGCTCTACGGCTACGTCTCGGCGACGAAGTGGGTTGTCGACTGGGAGCTGACCCGGTTCGACCGCGCGGAGGCCTACTGGACGCGGCGCGGCTGGGCGGCGAAGGGCCCGATCCGCACCGCCTCGCGGATCGACGTGCCGGCTCGATCCGCCCGGCTCACGGCCGGGCCCGTCGTCGTGGCCGGCACCGCGTGGGCGCAGCACCGCGGGATCGACCGGATCGAGGTCCGCGTCGACGGCGGTCCCTGGCAGGAGGCGGAACCGGCCACCGAGTACTCGGTGGACACCTGGCGCCAATGGCGGTGGGTGTGGGACGCGAGCCCCGGCGACCACACGCTCGAGGTCCGGGCTGTCGACGGCACCGGGGCAATCCAGGACGAGCAACGGCGTCCGCCGGTCCCGGACGGTGCGACCGGGCTGCACAGCCGCACCGTCACGGTCGTCGCGTGAGAGCGGTCCCGGTCGGTCGAAGACCGATCAGTTGAAGACCACGGTCTTGCGGCCGTGCACCAGCACCCGGTCCTCGAGATGCCAGCGCAGACCGCGGGCCAGCACCAGCTTCTCGACGTCCCGGCCCTGACGCACCATGTCGCTGACCGTGTCGCCGTGGCCGACGCGGATCACGTCCTGCTCGATGATCGGGCCCGCGTCGAGTTCGGCGGTGACATAGTGGCAGGTCGCCCCGATCAGCTTGACGCCGCGCGTGAACGCCTGGTGGTACGGGCGGGCACCGATGAACGACGGCAGGAAGCTGTGGTGGATGTTGATGGCCCGCCCGGCCCAGTGCTCGCACAGCGAGGAGGGCAGCACCTGCATGAACCGGGCCAGCACCACCGCGTGCGGGTCGTGCACGTCGACGAGTTTGCGCACCTGCTCGAACGCCGGTCCGCGCTCGGCCGGGTCCTTGGGGAACGACACGTAGTGGTAGTCGATGCCGTGCCGCTTCGCGACCGTCTCGAGTTCGGGGTGGTTCCCGACGACCGCGCAGATCTCGGCCTTGAGTTCGCCGGCCGCCACGCGTCCGAGGATGTCGTGGAGGCAGTGCGCTTCCTTGCTCACCAGCAGCACGACGCGCTTGGTCTCGCCGGTGTCCGACAGCGTCCACTCGGTGTCCGGGCCGATCTGCTCGGCGACGACCGCGAACTTCTCCCGTAGTTCGTCGATCCCGAACGGGATGGACGAGGCGCGCACCGCCTGCCGCGTGAAGAACCAGCCGCTGTCCTGGTCGGCGTGGTAGGCCGCTTCGACGATGGAACCGCCCACCTCGGCGAGGAAGGTGGCGATGCGGGCCACGATGCCGGTGGTGTCCGGGCAGCCGAGGGTCAGAACATAACGGCGGTCGTCCGTCGAAGCAGCGGTCATGCCGCCGATTGTCTCAGGTGCGTCCGGGGTGCCGGTCCGCCGGTCAGACGGTCGCCGGGGGACGCCGCACGGTCGCGGTGCCGACCAGGGTGGTCGCGTCGATCGTGTGCAGGCCGCGTTCGGTGATCTCGGTCAGCAGATCCTGCCGCAGCGCCTCCACGGCCGGCTCGTCGAGTCCCTCGAGGACGCTGTGCAAACCGGTGCCCACGACGAGGTTCCAGCACAGTTCGTCGGTGGCGGGTAGCAGATTCGGCATCACGTCCACCTGGACGGAGTGACATCCCGCGGCGGCGAGCCATGCCTCGAGTGTCTCCGGGGTGTCGATGCGGTGCAGCGGCGTGCGGTCGCGGAGCGACTGCCGATCGGCCAACGCGGGGGAGTACCGGGTGGCGACGTCGAACACCACGGCGGTGAACTCGGTCATCGCGCCGGCCCGCCACACGGTCACACCGACCCGGCCGCCGTGCCGCACCAGGCCGACGAGCCGCGCGAAACTCGCGTCCATGTGAGGGAGGAAGAACACCCCGTAGGAGATGGCCAGCGCGTCGTATCCGGCCTCCGGCACCGACGACGGCGGCTCCCACGTGGTGGCGTCGGCGCACACGAAGTCGATGTTCTGCAGAGCGCGCTCCTCGGCGGTCAACCGGCCCAGCTCGAGCAGGTCCGCGGCGACGTCGACGGCGTGGACCCGTCCGGTCGGGCCGACCGCCGCGGCCGCCGGCAACGCGGACGCACCGGCACCGCAGCACGCGTCGAGGACGGTGTCGCCGGGGTGGAGGCGGAGAGCGAACACGAGCGACTGCCCGGCCGGGCCCCACACGGTCGCGGTCAGGCGGTCGAACCGGTCGCTCGCGTCGTCGAACGTGCGGGCCACCTGATCGATCGGATCGGCCATGCCCGAAACGCTAGCCGATCTCGTAGAACGGTGGGGCGTACCGGAACACACCGCTCACACCCGGTCGGTGGGCGGTCAGCGCGCGGGCCTGGAAGTGCGGCGCCACTCCGCCACGTCCGGGGCGATGCCCAGGTCGGCGGCCGGCACGAACCCGAACCGCGGGTAGTAGTCGACGTGGCCGAGCAGCACCACGGCCGCTTCGTCCAGAGCGTCGGCGGCCCCGAGCACCGCGTGCATCAGGGCCGCGCCGACGCCCTTGCACTGCAGGTCCGCCCGCACGCCGAGCGGGCCGAGTCCGAGGGCGGGAGCGGACGCGATCGTGCCGCGTGTCGCGACCGCGTGACCGACGACGGTGCCGTCGCGGTCCTCGGCGACCAGCGACAGCGCCGGAATCCACGCGCTGCTCGCCCGCAGCGCCGCAACGAGTCCCGGTTCGACGGGCTCGGACCCGGGCGGGGTGAGCGGCGCGAACGCCGAGCGATGCACCTCGGCGATCGCGTCGACGTCGGCGGGAAGTTCGCGGCGGATCAGCACGCCGACCATCCTCCCGCATTCCGTGGGACGGGGCGGCAGGGAAGGTGTGGGAGGCTGGCGGCATGCCGGACACCGCACACACCCGCGCCCAGGTCGCCGCGATGATCGATCACACCCTGCTCAAGCCGGAGGCGACCGCCGCCGACGTGCGCGCGCTCGTCGACGAAGCCGTCGAACTCGGGGTGTACGCGGTGTGCGTGTCCCCGTCCATGCTGCCGCTGCGCGCCGAGGGCGTCACCGTCGCGACCGTCGTGGGATTCCCCTCGGGCAAGCATCATTCTCTGGTCAAGGGCGCCGAGGCGCGGCTGGCCGTCGAACAGGGCGCGCGGGAGGTCGACATGGTCATCGACGTGGGCGCGGCGGTCGCGGGGGACTGGAACGCGGTGCTCGCCGACGTCCTCACCGTCCGCGAGGCCATCGGTTTCGACCCCGTCCTCAAGGTCATCATCGAATCCGCGGTGCTGTCCGACGACGCGATCGTCGAAGCGTGCCGCGCGGCCGAACGCGCCGGTGCGAACTTCGTGAAGACGTCGACCGGGTTCCATCCGGCCGGCGGTGCGTCGGCGCACGCGGTGCGGTTGATGGCCGAGACGGTCGGTGGCCGGCTCGGCGTCAAGGCCAGCGGCGGCATCCGCACAGCCGAGGCGGCGCTGGAGATGATCGACGCCGGCGCCACCCGGCTCGGCCTGTCGTCGTCGCGGGCCGTGCTCGACGGACTGCCGGACTGAGCGGGCAGCTGCCTCAGATCAGGCTGCAGCCCTGCTGTTGCTGCTGACCTTCCTGCGGGGCCGGCATCGTGAAGCGGCCGCCCTCGAGGGTGAGGTTCACACCGTTGTCGTCGACGGAGACCGCGGTGGCCTGCATGCCGAGCGGATACTGCTGCAGACCGGTCGCGAGGATCTGCACGACACCGTCGACGAGCGCGGTCGGCAGACCGAACCCCAGCACGGACGCGTCGACGGTCTCGACCGAGACCACGCCGCCCTGCACGACCGGGCGCACCGTGAACTCGGCGAGACCGGCATCGCCGACGGTGAACCGCAGGGTGCCCGCGTCGGCGTCGGGGGTGACGGCGGTGACGAGAGAGCCGAGGCCCTGGCTCTGAACGGTCGCGAGAATGCCGGTGGCGGGCCACACGACGTCGGCGCGGGAGCTGCCGATCGTGCCGGCGCTGTCGGCCGTCGCGTTCAGATCGACGTCCTTCGCCACGGCGTGGACGGTCATCTCCTTCGCGGGACCGAACGCGGTGTCGTCGCTGTCGAGCGTCACCGACGGAACCTTCTTGTCGATCGCCTGCAGCAACACCGGTTTCCAGCTGAGATCGACGTCGACGCCGGTTCCCAGTTCGGATTCGAGCGATTGTGCGAGGCAGGTCGTCGCCCGGTTGCGGACGTAGACCTCGGCGCCGACGAGCACCGCGACGAGCGCGACGACGACCACGGCGGCGACGGTGGCGAGAGTGGAGCGCTTCGAGTTGGGCATGAGCCCGATTGTTTCCGACAACTCTGAGGATCTTCTGAGCCGCGCGCGGCAACCTGCCCTCGAATTTGTGAGCTGGGCCACAATTGTTCGGTACTGTTGGCGGCATGACGAGCTGGACGGGTTCTGGATACGGGGCCTCCGGGCGGGCCGATGCGGACGAAGCGCTTCGTCGACTCGCACTGACGCAGGCCGGATTCTTCACCGCCCGACAGGCGATCGGGCACGGTATCGACGCGGACGCGTTCGTCACGCGCATCGATGCGGGGCTGTGGATGCGCGTCGAGAACGACCTGTTCCGGCTCGCCGAGAGCCCTCGCACGAAGTTCGACGAGTTCGCGCAGTGGTGTGCGTGGTACGAGGGTGCCGCGGTCGTGTCGCACCAGAGCGCCGCGGAGCTGCACGCGATGGGTCACCTGCAGCCGCGGTTCCTGCATCTGTCGACGCTCGATCAGCGCACCGTGCCGAGCAACCGGCTCGCGCTGCACCATCGGGCGTTGTCGAACGAGGACTGCGAGATGGTCGGGTGCTTCCGCGTGACCACCCCCGCGCGCACCGCCGTCGATCTCGCCGCCGGGGGGGTGTCCCAGGAGGTGCTCGACGAACTGGTCGGTGACGCCCTCGCGATCGGCCGTGTCGATTCCGACCAGCTGCATGCCGCGGTCGCGAACCAGCCGGCTGCGGTCGCCGACCGCATCGAACTCGCGTTGCTCGCGGCCGGTTGAGCGGTGTGTCTTCGTGGCGCCTGGGGCCGCCACAAAGGCACACCAGCGCGTAGCGCACTCAGCTCGGCGCGACCGTCTCCCACGGCACCGTCAGCACGCAGTCGCGCAGGCGGCGACGCTGCGGGGCGACCGGAATTCCCTGCCCGCGCAGCAGATCGAGGGTGGCCCGCCAGCGGACGCGCGGCCCGAACGCGGCATGCGGAGCGGCGGTCGCCCACGCCCGATCGGCGGCCTGCAGCAGATCGTGGATCCGCTCGCCGGGAACATTGCGGTGGATCAGCGCTTTCGGCAACCGCTCGGCCAGGTCGGACGGGGTGTCGATGTGGAACGGACTCCACGCCAGCGTCAGGCTGCGCGGACCGTCGCGATCCAGCAGCACCCACGCGCAGCGCCGGCCCAGTTCGTCACACGTGCCGTCGATCACCAGACCGCCCGGCGCCAGCCCCGACCGCAACCGCTCCCACACGGGCGCGACCGCGTCCTCCGGGTACTGCCGCAGCACGTTGAACGCGCGGACCAGCACCGGCCGCAACCCGGCCAGCTCGAAGCCGCCGCGCGCGAAACGGACTCCGTCGCGGCCGGGAACCACCCGCTCGGGGTCGATCTCGAGGCCGACCATCCGCACGTCGGGGCGCACGGTGCGCAGCCGCGACGCCAGCTCCAGCGTGGTCACCGGCATCGCGCCGTAGCCGAGATCGACGACCAGCGGATCCGGTGCCGACCGCAGGACGCGGGCGATACCGGAATGGTGCACGGCCCAGCGGTCGCTGCGGCGCAGCCGGTTGATGCCGGTGGTGCCGCGGGTGACGACACCTTCCGGGCGTAGCGTTCGCACTGTCGGGACCGGCCTACTGTCCTGCCAGCCAGTCGGCCGTGATCTCCGCTTCGGTGCGGAACAGGTCGACGAGGTTCTGCAGCATCAGCTCTTCGAGCTTGCCGCCGATGAACGGCAGATGCACCTTCGCCTCCGACGTCGTGCGCAGCGTGCACCCGTCGTCGCCGGCGAACAGTTCCATCGTGCCGGTGAGGCTGCCCGGTCCGGCCGGGATCGACGCCTCGTAGCGTCCGGTGGCCTTCCCGTCGAACGGGCTGTAGGACTCCTTGCGGGTGATGACCAGGTCCTTCTTCATCACCGTCTGCGCGATCTCCGGCAGTTCGGACCGGGGCAGGATGTGGTGCAGCACCAGCGAGATGCCGGAGTCCGACGCCTCGAAGGACTCCACGTGGTTCTGCGAATACTTGCGCATCTCCACCATCCGGGCCTCCCAGTGGGCCGGATCGCGCAGCGCCTCGTACACCCGCTCCGCCGGATACGGATAGCGGGCGGAGTAGTTCATGCGCCGTGCCACAGCGGGCCAGGGTACCGGTTCGCCCCGGTCACGCGAAAATCGTCAGGAGCCGGATCGGCCCAGCCAGCCGGCTGTGAACTCCTGCTCGGCGTCGAACAGTTCGACGAGTTGCTCGACGATCATGCCCTCGATCTTCCCGCCGAGGAACGGGATCTTCACCTCGACCTCGCCGTCGATCTCGACGACCGTCCCGGTCCGGCCCGGCGCGAGCGTGAAGGCACCCTCGACCCTGCCGGGCATCCCGTCGACACCGGCCGAGAACCGGCCGCGGGCACGCTCGCCGTCGAGCGGCTCCCACGATTCGTGCCGGTGGATGACCAGGTCGCCGGGCCGGATGCTGGTGACCACGCTCGGCAGGTGCTCGGCGGGGATGGCCTGCGTCATGTGCAGGTCGATCGTTCCGGCGGAGGTCTTCACGTCCTCGATGGTGGCGCCGGGGCCGCCGACCCGCGCCAGGCGCTCACGCCAGTATTCCGGGTCGACGAGCGCCGCGTGCACGTTCGCGGCGGGGAACTCGTAGTGCGCGGAATGGTCGATAGGGGTACCCATGGCTCGTCACGCTACCGTTTGCGGGTGTCCGATCCACGTATCGCTGCCCGCCTCGCCGAGTCGGGAGCCACGGTGTCCGAGCAGGTGCCGCTGTCGACCCTGACGACGCTGCGGCTCGGCGGACCCGCCCGAGTTCTGGCCGAATGCGCCACCACCGACGTTCTCGTCGACGTCGTGCGCCTGCTCGACGCCGAGCAGGTGCCGACGCTGATCCTGGCCGGCGGATCCAACCTCGTCGTCGGCGACGCGGGATTCGACGGTGTCGTGGTGAAGATCGCGACCACCGGCGTCGAACTCGACACCGACTCGGTGCGCATCGAAGCCGGCGCGGTGTGGGACGACGTCGTCGCCCGGACGGTCTCGGCCGGGTTCGGCGGCCTCGAGGCGCTGTCCGGGATTCCCGGGTCCGCCGGGGCGACCCCCGTGCAGAACGTCGGGGCGTACGGGGTCGAGGTCGGGTCGGTGCTGCGGCGGGTGCGGCTGCTCGACCGCCGGACCGGTGAGGTGCGCTGGGTGGGTCCGGAGCACCTGGGTCTCGGATACCGGACGAGTGTGCTCAAGCATTCCGACGCGGCGCTCGTCGTCGACGTCGAGCTCGAGGTCCGGCCCGACGGGTCGAGCGCGCCGCTCGGCTACCGCGAGCTCGCGACCGCGCTCGGCGCAGAGGAGGGTGAGCGCCGCCCGGCCGCGGAGGTGCGCGAGCAGGTGCTGGCGTTGCGTCGCGGCAAGGGCATGGTGCTCGACGAGACCGATCACGACACGTGGAGCGCCGGCTCGTTCTTCACCAACCCGGTCGTGCCCGAAGGCGCGCTGCCCGCGGTGCTCGCGGCGATCACCGAACGCGTCGGCGCCGATGTGCGGATCCCGCAGTTCCCCGCGAAGGGCGGCACCAAACTGTCCGCGGGCTGGCTCATCGAACGTGCCGGATTCGGCAAGGGCTTCCCGTCGGCGGACGCCCCCGCGCGGCTGTCGACGAAGCACACGCTCGCACTGACCAACCGCGGGAACGCGACCGCCGCGGATCTGGTGGCGCTGGCCCGGCAGGTGCGGGACGGGGTGCAGAAGGTGTTCGGTGTGCGGCTCGAGCCGGAACCGGTGCCGGTCGGCGTCGAGATCTGAATCCGCCGAGGTCCGGGTCACATCTGCCCCGCGCGTACCGTGGAGAGGGTGCACGACCTGCGTAAACGGACAAATCGGTTGGTGTGGCTCTGGTGCCTCGCTCTCGTCGCGGTGCTCGCCGCCTGCTCGACGTCGAACGGCGGTTCGATCGCCGGCGACCCGCAACCGGCCGTCGGGGCCACCATGAACCCGGCAGACGGCGCCACCGACGTGGCTCCCACGGCACCGATCTCGGTGACCGCGACCGACGGCACCCTCACCGATATCGCGCTCACCAACACCGAGTCCGGGGTCGTCGTCGCCGGTGAACTCGCCGCGGACGGCCACAGCTACACCGTCACGGAACCGCTCGGATACGGCGCGACCTACGAATGGTCGGGGTCCGTGATCGGCGCAGACGGTGACGAGGTCGCGGTGGAGGGCAGTTTCTCGACCGTCGAACCGGACGAGGTGGTCTCCGCGACCCTCAACATCGCGGACGGTCAGGAGGTGGGGATCGCCGCGCCGATCATCGTGCAGTTCGACGGTCCGATCGAGGACAAGGCCGCCGTCGAGAAGGCGCTCGTGGTCACCACGAACCCGCCGACCGAGGGTGCCTGGGCGTGGCTGCCCGACGACAACGGCGGCGCGCGGGCGCACTGGAGGCCCCGGCAGTACTGGGCGCCCGGTACGACGGTGAGCCTGGACGCGCGGCTCTACGGACTCGCCTACGGCGACGGCGCGTACGGCGCCGCGGACCTGACCCTCGACTTCGGTATCGGCCGCAGCCAGGTCGTCGTCGCGAACGCGCAGAGCCACCGCATGCAGGTGGTGCGCGACGGGCAGACGGTCATGGACATCCCGGTGAGCTACGGCGAGGGCTCCGAGGCCCGCAACGTCACGCGCAGCGGCATCCACGTGGTCACCGAGAAGCACGAGGATTTCCTCATGTCGAACCCGCCGTACTACGAGAACGTGCGCGAGCGCTGGGCCGTGCGGATCTCCAACAACGGCGAGTTCATCCACGCCAACCCGCTCACCACCGGCCAGCAGGGCGCCTCCAACGTCACCAACGGGTGCATCAACCTGTCGATGTCCGACGCGCAGGAGTACTTCGCGATCGCGATGTACGGGGATCCGGTGGAGGTCAGCGGCACCTCGATCGACCTGTCCGAGGCGGACGGGGACCTGTGGGACTGGGCCGTGGACTGGCAGACCTGGCAGTCGATGTCCGCGTTGTAGGTCTTCCGGGCGGGTCTACCAGCGGTTGCGGACCTCCTCGGCGAAACCGAGCAGGTTCTCGATCTCGAGGCGGGTGCCGTCGTCGAGCAGCACGTGTCCGCTGAACCGTCCGAACACCTGATGCTGGGTGGACCGCACGACGAGCGCGTTGACGTCGGCGGCGCGATCGACGATCGGCTCGAAGTCCATCTCGAAACGGCTGTCGTTGCTCGTGAAACGCCACGGCGCGCCGTCGTAGCTGCCGTGCGGACGGTGGAAGTGCACGCGGTCGAGTTTGTGTGCGACCCCGTCGTGGAAGAGCATGTTCTCCGAGGCGGCGGTGGTGTCGCCGAAGCCGTAGCCGACGTTGAAACCGAACCGCTTTCCCTCGTGCAGCCCGGACGCCGAACCCCAATACCAGGTGTTGTCGTAGGTCCACACACCGCGGCCCCAGTCGAGGACGCCGAAGGTGGACGCCGGGTCGAACTCGTGCCGGACACCGCGGACTTCGATCGTGCCCGCCGCGGGCAGGCAGTTGATCTTCTGGTTGTAGTAGAACGCCTTCGGGGCCCGCGGGAACGGTGTAGCGATCACCATGCGGTCGTCGTCGGGCTGCTGCAGCAGCAGGTCCCCGGACAGGCCGCGGCCGCCGTCGAAGCCCGGATGGTCGACGATGAGGCGGCGCCCCTGCGTCTCGTGGCGGAACTCGACGCGCAGCGCGCCCCGGCGCACGACCACGTCGCCGGTGTCGGCGCTGGACGGCATCCGCATCCGGCCGAGCGGGAACGGGATCAGCTTGTTCTCGGTGGTTTCCGTGCCGGCGGCCAGATCCAGCCAGCTCAACCCGACCAGGCCCATGTACCCGTTGTCGGCGACCGTCAGCGCGAGTCCGACCGGACCGGAAGCGGGGTCGGAGGTCGGGTCGGAGACGATGCAGTAGTAGTCCCACTCCTTGATGCGCAGCCGCGACGCCGAGATCCGCGCCCGGTCGTAGGTGCGGATCTCGGCGGTGGCCCAGCCCGCCTGCTCGAGGTGGCCGCGGTCGTCGAGCAGTGGCCCGGGCGAAAGACGCTGCTGCTGCATACCTCCAGAGGTTAGTTGCTCACGCGGTGTTATTTGCTCACGCGATGGAACCGGCCCGCACTCGCCTGATCACGCGGCTTGACGATGATCTGGTCCAGGTTCACGTGCGAGGGGCGCGATGCGACGAACCCGATGATCTCGGCGATGTCCTGTGCGACGAGCGGCGTGATGCCCTCGTACACCTTGTCGGCACGTTCCTGATCGCCCTCGAATCGCACGAGCGAGAACTCGGTTTCGACGGCGCCGGGGGCGATCTCGGTCAGCCGCACCGGCTTGCCGAGCAGCTCTCCGCGCAGCGTCCGGTGCACCACCGCCTGTGCATGCTTGGCGGAGGTGTATCCGGAGCCGTTGTCGTACGCCTCGAACGCTGCGACCGACGTGATCGTCACGATCAGTCCGTCCCCCGACTCGATCAGCTTGGGCAGCAGCGCCTTCGTCACGCGCATGGTGCCGATGACGTTCGTCTCCCACATCCAGCGCCAGTCGTCCTCGTCGGCCTCGGCGACCGTCGCCAGTCCCTTCGCGCCACCGGCGTTGTTGACCAGCACGTCCACGCGCGGCAGGACGGTGGTGAACGCGGTGACCGAATCCTCGTCGGTGACGTCGAGTTCGAGTGCGGTGCCGCCGATCTCCTCGGCGAGTTTCTCGAGGCGGTCGAGTCGGCGGGCACCCACGACGACGTGGTAGCCCTGCGCGGCGAGAGTGCGGGCGGTGGCTTCGCCGATCCCGGACGATGCCCCGGTGACGACGGCGACGCGCGAATCTGGGGAGATACTCATGCGTCGATCCTAGGACGCGCCCGTGCCCGTCACCGGGCGGCGGCGCCGCGCCTCACATGCCCCCGGACTCACATGCCCCCGGCGGAGACGAAGCCCGGATCTTCGACGGCGAGCCGCTCACGGACCGAGTCGGGCATCGTCGAGCACGAATCCGCGCTCGGGCGGGCGTCGGCGTGATCGGCTGCGGAGT
The DNA here is from genome assembly GCF_023218075.1 of Rhodococcus sp. HM1. Taxonomy (GTDB): domain Bacteria; phylum Actinomycetota; class Actinomycetes; order Mycobacteriales; family Mycobacteriaceae; genus Rhodococcus. The sequence continues at coordinate 226,656 of NZ_JALPTB010000002.1, forward strand.
CCTCGATCCCGAGCGACGCCGTGATGTTCTGCCAGCCGCCCCACGCGTCGAAGCGGGCCGGAAGGTCGACGTTGGCGGCGCCGTTGATGTGGAATGCCGCGCTCGGATACGGGGCGTCCGGCGAGGTGTCGACGCCACCGCCGGGCAGCCGCACGACGTCCTCGGGGTTCGGCAGCATCCCGGCCAGCTGCATCGCGTGATAGGGGTACATCTCCGACGGTGGCGTGTCGAAGTAGTACCAGCTCGCTGCGCACACCCCGTAGAGGTCGGGTCCGAACTGCGCGTAGTTCAGGTACAACTCCATGATCCGCGCGTCGGACATGGTGGCCCGCAATGCGACGGACGGCACCACCTCGACGGCCTTGCGCAGCATGCTCTGGTCCGGGGTGAAGAACATGTTCTTCGCGAGTTGCTGGGGGATCGTCGAATACGTCTGCTGACGCTCGCCGGACAGGACGGCGGTGGCGCGGTCGAGGAAGTCACCCCAGTGGAACGCCTGCTTCCGTAGTCCGAGCAGGTCGTCCTCGTGCGCGACGGCGGACGCGATGACGTAGCGGCTGATGTGGTCGATCGAGACGTACTGGTAGGCGATGGGTCCGTCGTCGATCCGCATGAAGTTGGACTGTGACGGTGTCCACCAGCGCAGCGACGCCGCGACGACGGCCATTCCGGACAGCGGCAGCACCACGACCCCGGCGGCCGCGACCGCTGCGACTCGCAGTCGTCGACGACGTCGGCCGGCCGCAACCGGAGGTGTGTCCGGTTGCGCGGGGCGCGGCCACGTCGGGGCGCTCGGCCGGGACGGTGCAGGACGCCACTGCAGCCCGCGGCGGGGCGATGACTGCGGTGGCGTCCGGTACTGCGGATTCGGGGGCGGTCCCGGCCGCGGCGCAGACCCGGGTGCCGCGGACCCGGCAGTTCGGGACCGGTACTGCTCGGACCCGGCCCGGACAGGCCGCGGCCGGTACCGGTCCCGGGTGGCCCGGCACCGGGGGCAGAGGCCGTCCACGACCTTCTCCCCGGGTCGCGCCCACCGGCCGCACGCGCACCTGCTCGGCCACCACATCCGTCAACTCCGTCCCGCTCACCGTGTCACCGCATTCCATAGTGGCGGGTGCGGTCGGGGACGGCCGTATCGGATCGATCACTCTTGCCGGCGTCGGCCGGAGTGCGACCCGTCCGCCCCTATCGGGCGGGTGCGGTGTCGGTCTCGACGATCGAGTACTCGCCGGCGTCCCCGGCGAGCGGACGGCTGCGCTCGCCGTGGATGTTCACCGGGACGTCCCCGGCCAGGGTGATGCGGTGCAGGCGACGGTACTGCTCGTCGTAGTCGGCGACCGCGTAGTGCTGGGTGGCGCGGTTGTCCCAGATCGCGACGTCGCCGGGCTGCCAGTTCCAGCGAGTGGTGTACTCGAGCTTCTGGTGGTGGTCCTGCAGCAGCCGGAACAGGGCGTGGGACTGGTTGCCGCTGAGACCGACGAAGTTCTTGACGAAGTGGCCGAGCAGCAGCGACCGCTCCCCGGTCTCCGGGTGCACCCGCACCACAGGATGCTCGGTCTCGAACAGTTCGGAGCGGAACTCGTCGCGGTACTCGGCGGTCCGTTCGGTGGCACGCTCGGCGCTCTCGGCCGCGTAGTCGTAGACATTGGTGTGGACGGCCCACAGGTTCTCCACGAGCGCCTTCAGTGGAGCCGGGAGTCCCTCGTACGCGGCGACACCGGACGCCCACACCGTCGACCCGCCGTACTCGGGCAGGGTCACCGCCCGCAGGATCGACGCCTTCGGAATGCGATCGACGAACGAGACGTCGGTGTGCCAGCTGTTGGCCTTGCCGTAGTCGGAGTCGATCGGCAGGATCCGGACTCCGCGGGACTTGACGGTCGGGTGCGCGGTCGTCGGTGTGCCGAGCAGTTCCGCGAACGCGTACTGCGCGTCGTCGTCCAGGTGGTCCTGCCCACGGAAGAAGATCACCTTGTGTTCGCCGAGCGCACGGCGGATCAGTGCGACCGTCGCCGGGTCGAGGTCGCCCCCGAGCCGGACGCCGTCGATGCGGGCACCGAGATGTGCGCCCAGTTTCACGACGGTCGGGGTGGTCGGGACGGTGGTGGGGGATGCGAAATCGACGGACATGACTGGCCTTTCGCGAGGAAATGGGTGGATGCGCCCATGCAAACATCAGGTCCCTCATGGCAGAACCATTCGACTCAGCCTGATTCGGGGTGGTCGGCGCCGCGAGAATTCCCTACCTTTTCGGCCTGAATTGGACAGCCGCGTCCGCACGCGTTATGTTCGACGGCATGTCAGCAGGCCGCCACTCCGCCCCGCGGGTCACGTACGTGACCGCCGCGCTGGGCTCGCGCTTGCCTCTGGCACGGGAACTCTGTTGTCGTTGTCACGGTGCCATCCAGTAGTTTCGCGCCGGGTCCGAGCCTGTTCTGGCTTTCCCTCTGATCGACTGTTCGACGACGTCCACGCACGTCGCAGCGGTTCGGCGCGTTCATGACCGTGTCACGCCAGCCCGTCCGGGCCGAATCACGAGGATTCCACACCTGTGTCGACTTCCACGCTTCCCGTCCAGTCCGCTCGCACCTCCACCACCGGTTCCCGTCGCATCGCGCAGACCGCGACCGCCCGGGCCCGTTCCACCGCTCGGGTGCAGATCGTCGCGCCGGACCTGCGGATCGCCGACGGCACCGCGGCATCGGTGTTCCGGGTCGCCGCGGCCCGCGGGCCGGTGTCCCGCGACGTCGCCGCCAAGGTCACCGGCCTGAGCATCGCCACCGTCAACCGGCAGGTCTCGGCACTGCTCTCGGCCGGATTGCTCCGTGAGCGTGCCGATCTCGCGGCCTCGGGCGCCATCGGCCGTCCGCGCGTCCCGTTCGAGGTCGACCACGAGCCGTACCTGACCATCGGCATCCACATCGGTGCCGTCGTCACCGGGATCGTCGCGGCGGATCTGCGCGGGCGTATCATCGGTGCCGTCGAAATCCCCACGCCCCGAGGCGATCAGGATGTCGTCCTGGGGGCGATCACCGCGAGCGCGCGGTCGTTCGCGTCCCGCTGGCACCGCCGCACCCCGCTGTGGGTGGGGGTCGCGCTCGGCGGCCGCGTCGACTCGGAGACCGGCCTCGTCGACCACCCGCGGCTCGGCTGGAGCGGCGCGCGTGTCGGCGCGATCATCGGCCGCGGTATGGGTCTCCCGGTCTCGGTCGCCGCGCACGTCGAGGCGATGGCCGCGTCGGAACTGCTGCTCACCCCGGATCGTGAGGCCGACGTCAAGGGCACCGGCCTCTACTTCTACGCTCGCGAAACCACCGGTATCGCAATCACTTTCGACGGCCGCGTGCACACCCCGAACGGCGGTCCCGGGTCGATCGCGCACCTGCCGACCGGCTCGACGGCCGTGTGCTCGTGCGGTGCGACCGGCTGCCTCGAGGCCACCGTCAGCGACCGGGCGGTGCTGCTGAAGGCCCGCGAGGCCGGCCTGCTCGGCGACGTCGAGGATCCGACGATCGGCGCGCTCTACAAGCTCGCCCGCGAGGGTTCGGCGCCCGCACACGAGATCCTCGTCGACCGTGCCACCGTCCTCGGCCGCACCGTCGCGATGCTCCGCGACCTGTTCAACCCCGACCGCGTCACCCTCGGCGGCCAGGCGTTCACCGAGTACCCCGCCGGTGTGCCGCACGTGGCCGAGGCGTTCGCGCGGGCATCGAACCTGCCGCGCAAGGACATTCGCATCACCGGGTTCGGCAACCGGGTGCAGGCGCATGCGGCCGGCGTGGTGTCGTTGAGCTCGCTGTACTCCGATCCGCTCGGCTCGATGCGGCGGTCGCGCGGCTAGTGCCTCGTCAAGCAACCTTGGCCGTGTAATGCGGGTACTCGGTCCACGATCGGATCGGTGAGTCCGGGGCGAACCGGGTCTTCGGCTCGGCACGAGCATTGCGCCACCGCACGTATGCGGCGA